>JAHBNG010000029.1 GCA_019217005.1 Chloroflexi bacterium TSY | reverse complement strand
AGCGATATAGAGGTTAACTTTAGTGATGGGCGCGCATTATCGGCTCAGATTGTTGGTGTTGATCAGCGTAATGACGTCGCCGTTCTCAAAGTAGACGCACCACCGCAACTCCTTGTGCCTGTTGTACTAGGCACGTCTCATGATTTGCGGGTTGGACAGCGTGCCGTAGCGATTGGCAACCCTTTTGGACAGTTTGGTCATACCTTGACAACTGGTGTGGTCAGCGCATTAGGTCGTGCCTTGGAGGGACCAGATGGCCGCATGATTACAGGCATTATCCAGACGGATGCTGCAATCAATCGTGGTAATTCTGGCGGTCCACTTCTGGATAGTAGCGGGCGGGTGATTGGAATTAATACTGCTATCTTTAGCCCGAGTGGTTCAAGTGCTGGCGTTGGATTTGCCGTGCCAGTCGACACAGTACGACGTTTGTGGCCCGATCTGCTAACGTTAAGGGCGTTATCGACATCCATGGTTGGGGATTCGTTATGCATATTCAGTAAAGCCCGGCCTGACTGAGGCACTCAATCTGCCTGTGTCTGAAGGCATCCTGCTTGTACAGCTCTATCAAAATAGTCCTTTGCGGCGGGCGGGCGTTGAAGGTTTTCAACGTGAAGCGATCATTGGCAATCGTCGTTTTTACGTAGGTGGAGATATATTGATTGCAATCGATGGGACCATGTTGCGGCAACTGGAAGACTTGGAACCTTTCCTACAAGATCATTATCAGGTAGGAGATGAAGTGACTGTCAGGCTTATACGAAACGGTCAACAGTATGATGTGAGGATTAAGTTAGTTGAAGAACCAGAATAGCTGATTGAAAATAGTGTATGCTGTCCACCATCAACCATTCTATGGAGTGTGTACCACAAAGTGTGTAAATGAACACTGCCCAGTCAGAGAACCGTTGCATTTACACACTTTGAGACACACTCCCTTCTATGCCACATCCCAAAGTCCTTCATCCATGAGGACGCGTCGGACTGTATTAGGGCTCATGACGGTCTCTAATTTATTTTTTTTACTAATTGTGCGTGCAATACGCAATTTACCCCACGTGGGATGTTGACGTTTCAATGCGATGATCTGCCTGACCAACTCATCTGGGATTTTACGTGGATTCTTTGGAGCATGGCTCCGCATCTCATTCAAGGCATCGTAGCCTCCGGAGTGAAAACGCGGCTTCCAGTAATAAAATGTTGCGCGAGAGACTCCTGTGCGACGACAGGCCTCGTTTGCATTGCCTGTCTCTTCCCATAATCGAAAAAGTTGATGACGTTGTTGAGGAGTTGTGGTGTTTGATTGCTTGTCGTTTGGCTTGATCATTGTGTATACGGGGGTAACCTGTGAAAACTAAGGAGACGAGGCTCAAGATAATCTCATTATCAGTAGACGGCAACGTGGAGTCGCCATGCATGGAGCGCTATTCTCTAATGCGAACGGGACCGGCGTTCTCTATTACACGCAGTAGGATTTCTCAGAGGTAGAGCGTTCAAATGGCGAAAAAAGACGCAGTAGAGAATCTCGGACCATTTGGCACGCTCGAGTCTGTTTTGACTGAGAAGTGCAGGATTATGTCTACTGCGTGTAATAGAGAACGCCTTCTCCACTGCGGTCTACTGATTATCTATGATTACAGTGCGGTTGCTTTGAAAAGCGAAGTGTTCGGCAGTTTTCAAGCAAAGCTGTGTCTAGAAATATGCTAACACACTCTTGGTGGGTTGTCTATGGTACCTTTGTACTAAATATAGGAAAGTATATAAAAATCAGCTACGAAACATGGCCAGATTCTGGCTGAAAGCTGACGGCTGATTAGCTGAAAGCTTTTTTACTTTACTTTCTGGTAAAGGCTTGAGTGACAAAGGGCAAACCAAAAGGGGCGGAAAAAAGAATCCACCCTGAAAAAACGGGATAAAATGTAAAAATAGTGCTCGGCTAGTTTAAGCAGCGGCATTGAGGCGGCGATGAGCGAGAACGCCTTTAGGGAAATGGTGTGAAACCGAGGCCTTTTTCCGAAAGTCAGGGTCGAGTTGGTCAGGAGTTGGAAAAAGAGCACTCGAGAGAACACGGCGCAGCCTGCCGGGAGTGGATTGAGGCTCTCGATCCCAGTAGCCAGTCGGTATGGGAGGAAGAGAAGCGGCTAAATGGGAAAGAAGATTGCCAGCCAGCAGCCCCAGTTCAGGTAAGCGGAAGCAAGCCTCATCGGCATGAACAAATTGACGATGTAAGCCAATCATCTGCTTGGAAGCCAAGGGGGGAGGTTCAACAGGCCAGCGTTCCAGGTAGACAAGATAAATGGTTTCAGGCTGCAAAGTCATAACGGTCGCCAAAACCAAAGGTGTGTTGTAGGCCGGATCCTGAATGACGTAAATCGAGTAGGTACGGTTGGCTGTATCCACCTTGGTTGTTCTGGGGACGAGATTGTGCCATGCTTGATAGCAAATCAGGCGACCACTATAGAGAAAGCGACCAGACGAGTCCGGAGTTGTAGCCTCGAGTCGCTTTCCTTATAGCTGCGAGAGAGCGGACGCACAATATCACCATATTCAGGTGGTCTGCCTTTTTCTTTGCGTTTGGGGAACTCATTGCGGCGCACTGTGCAGTTAATGGCTTCCCGCAGGACAAATCGGTCTATGCCGCTTTCTAGCATTTCTCTGATTGTAAACCCGGCATCGACCACCGCCACTTCGTCTGACTCCAGTGATTTCTTCGTCTCTGTCAGCAGCTTTTTCCGAAACTCACTTTCCTTTGTTCCAACCGTGCATCTCATGATTGCCTTGAGCAGTGGCACTCGCTTCCCGCCTATCTCCCCCGAGCTTATCATCACTCCAAAGATGAGCGCGGGCAATGCCCGACGAGCCGTTGAGTTATAGAGTCGGTTCACTTTCCCTTGCAGCTTCGGTCGCCAGAACCCTGTGATATCTATGCTTTTCACTCGGTACCCTTCTAACTTTTTTGCCTCCCATTCCCCTTTCCACTCCACTTCTTCTTGCCACGACCCCAGCAGACTTGTGATATCCCATGATCCATATCGAAAGCTCCACCAGCTTCGCCGGAGCTCCTCATCTTCAAACCCGCTTTCTTTCAATGCGCTATGGATTGCTCCTCGACTTTTCAGAAACGACCCATTCAGCATGGCCCACATCAGACGCATTACATTTACGTTTGTTCCCATCGGCGTTACTTGCAATACATTCATCAGTACTGCTATAGTTATTTCTGGCGCGGTTAGCATTCCTTCCTCCTTTTTGGGTTCTCTACCTTTAGGATGAACTGCTAACCGCTTTTTGTCACATTTCTCACCTCATCTCTTTTCTTTTACCAGAAAGTAAAGTTTTTATGGTTCAATAGATTGTGTACAATTATATTTGATGAACCATCTCTGCAAAACGAGCAAAGAGCAGATCGGCATCATGAGGACCAGGACTGGCTTCAGGGTGATATTGGACACAAAAGACTGGACGATCTTTAAGGCGTAAACCCTCGACTGTGCCATCATTGAGGTTACGATGGGTCACTTCAGCATAGGTAGGCAACGTGCTGTCATCAACAGCATAGTTATGATTCTGGGCGGTGATTTGTACGTTGCTCACATCCACGTCGCTTACTGGCTGGTTGCTGCCATGATGCCCAAATTTGAGCTTATAAGTGTCCGCACCCAGCGCTCGCCCAATAATTTGGTGTCCAAGACAAATGCCGAAGGTTGGAATCTGCGCATCTAGGAGTTTGCGTACAGCTTCGGCAGCGTAGGGTACACCTGCTGGGTCTCCGGGACCATTACTGAGGAAGAGCCCATCTGGCTGCATGGCTAACACTTCTTCGGCCGACGTATGAGCCGGGACAACGGTGACCCGGAGACCGTGGCTGGTCAGACGTCTGAGAATGTTGCGTTTGATACCGAAGTCATATGCAATAACGAGTGGAGAGCGTGTTGTCGGTTGTTTGTTTTCTGTTGTTTGCTGATTGCCAGCCGGCACTGGAGTCCACTCGATTCTCGTGCCGTCAACCCAATGATACGGCTCTTGACAAGTGACTTCTTGAACCAGATCGCAACCATCGAGTCCTTGCCAGCTTTGTGCCATCTGTTGTAGATTGGCCGACGTTTGGGTTCCGTCTGTACAGAGAGCTGCATGCATAATCCCTTGTTCACGCAATTTTCGGGTTAGATACCGTGTATCCACTTCGCTGATACCGGGAATGGCGTTCCGGGACAAATAGTGACTCAGCGTCTCATTGGCACGCCAGTTGGAAACGACAGGGCTTACTTCACGTACGATAAAGGCGGTAATCTGCGGGCGATCACTTTCCACGTCCTCTGCATTGATACCTGTGTTGCCTATATGTGGTACGGTCATCGTGACCATTTGCCCGCGATAAGAGGGATCCGTGATCACTTCTTGATAGCCAGTTAAGCTTGTGTTGAAAACAACTTCGCCCACAACAGTGGTTTGGACACCAAACGCTTTTCCCTGAAAAATTGTCCCATCTTCGAGAACAAGTGTTGCCTGCAAGATATTCTCCTCAAAATTAAGCGAAAGTGTAATTATTTTTTCTGATTTGCATCATTACGATAGGCCAACCGGAGGGGTTGCCATTCGGACCACTTCAATAGACCCTTCCAGGCTTCTTGTGGAAATGACTTATTCACTGATTGTGTCTCTGAAAGGTGCATCAAAACAGCCACCTCATCGCAGCAGTGAAATTTGGCACAGTAGATACAGGCCTGCCAGACTTTTGGGCTAATACTCCAGCGGTCGACCAGGGTAAAGCCTAGACGGACAAAAAACCCTTCTCGCAAAGTGAGTGCGCAAACCTGAGCGAAATTGCGGTTGCGCGCCATTTGAACTAAATCCATCACTAGCTTGCTACCAATTCCCTTACCTTGTTGGTTTTCAGCGATTGCTAGCGACCGTATTTCGGCCAACTCATCAGTCAATGGCACGAGCGACCCACAATCGACAATCGGACAGCTCCCTCTAGGCGAAGCTGTATCAATCGCTACCACCCAATCATCTAGCGTATTGCGGACATCCTCTTCTGTACGTGGCAAAGTGATATTCTGAACTGCGTAGCGATTGACCAGCAATACGATAGATTCGACATGAATCAACTCAGGTGAACAGATTTGAATGGACATGATTGTGTGGATGGTGGATGGTAGATGGCTCAGACTATCCACCATCCACTCTTCTACATTTCCTGCAAAATATCGCCTACGACAGCGACCGCTTTTTCGAGTTCTTCTTTTTCAATGATTAGGGGTGGTACAAAGCGCAATACGTCGGCTCCAGCGCTTACTAATATCACCCCTTTTTCATATGCTTTGTTAACGATGGGACCAACTTCTATATCCATCTGAACACCAACGAGTAACCCCTTTCCACGCACTTCCTGAACGTGAGGGCTATTGAGTTCTTCCAGCCGCTCTTTCAAGTAATTGCCTTTTTCCTGAACACTTGACAAGAAATCGGGCTGCGAAATCCGTCCTACCACATGATGAGCGACGTGAGTTGTAAATGGATTCCCCGCAAAGGTGCTTGCATGGTCACCTTTGTGAATCGTATCCGCCACTTTTTGCCGCATCATGATGGCTCCAATCGGTAGACCGCCCGCCAATGGTTTGGCGGCTGTCATCAAATCTGGCTCAAGTAAGCTCGCGTCCGCACCGCCGACGGTTTGATAACCCCACATGTTGCCGGTGCGTCCAACACCACATTGCACCTCATCATAGATGAGCAGCGCATCGTACTGGTCGGCCAACTGGCGCAACCCAAGCAAAAAGGCACGCGTAGCCGGATTGATGCCGCCTTCGCCTTGAATTGGTTCGACCAGAATGGCGCAGACATTTTCATCCATCTGCTCCTTTGCGCTATCTAGATCGTTGAACTCGGCGAAACGCACCCCTGGCATGAGGGGAGCGAACGGTTCCTGGTAAGGTGGGCGTGGTGTGGCAGCCAAGCTACCAAAGAGTCGGCCATGAAAGGCACCGCTGAAGGCCAAAATATGATACTTGTCTGCATTGCCGTGTTCGCGTGCATAGCGGCGTGCAAACTTGAAGGCTCCTTCGTTGGCATCAGCACCAGTCAAACTATAGTGGACTTTGTCTGCAAAACAAGTATCACAAAGTGCCTTGGCTAACTGTGCATGGGGACCTGTGTGATAGAGATTGCTGACATGAAGTACACCCGTCCCAGCAGCTTCCTGCATGGCCTGGTTAACACCTGCATCATTGTAGCCCAGCGCGTTGACGGCAATACCCGAGACACAATCCAAATAGGCATTTCCCTCTGTATCATAGAGTGTACAACCTTCCCCTTTTTCAAAAACAATATCGGGTCGGGTATAGACGCCGAGTACATAATTCTGTTCTAGATCAATGATTTCTTGTGCGTTCATAGTTTCTCCTTGTGTTGAGTTCTGAGTTTTTGGTCTATGTTCCTAACGATGAGTCGTTAGGCTAAGCCTTAGAACCTATCCGAAAAGTGGTTGTGAGTTCGACCAGCTTCTCGAGCGAGAATGCACCGCCACAGAACTTTTCGGATAAGCACTTAGCCTTTCTCATCTAACCTCCCCCACTCCCAATGATTCCTGTACCGCTACCCTCTTGAACACCTGCTAAATTGGTGATGACAGCTTGGGCCACACCATTGCGAACCGCGTTGACTGCGCTTCGCACTTTGGGGATCATTCCATCTGTAATGATGCCTTCATCGATCCAGCTTTCAGCCTGGTCGGCTGTGACAGCTCGAGCCACCCGGCCTGCTACCAAGACACCCGGTACATTGCTGACAAAGATGAGCTTAATCGCTTTGAGTGCTCCCGCTATCGCTGTGGCTGCATGATCGGCGTTGACGTTATAACTTGCAGCGTCTAGGGCACCAATACTGATTGGACTGATCACTGGGACAATCTTTGCATCGATCAATGTTTGGAGCAAGTTTGGATCAACATCTCGGATGTCACCGACCCGACCCAGATCGCCCAATGGATGCCACATCTGTTCCACATAGATCGTCCCATCATCGACCCCGCTGATGCCTGCTGCACGGACATCGGCATTGACAAGGGCGCGCACCACACGTTTGTTCATTAACCCGCTCAGAACCATCTCCGCGACGTCCAGACTTGCTTCATCTGTGACACGTAATCCGTCCAAAAACTTTGTCTGTAGACCCAGTCGTTGCTGATAGGCCGCAATCGCTTTTCCACCCCCATGCACCACAACAGGAAAATGTCCTGCATCAATGATACTACGTACAGCGTTGGCCAACCCCACGAGAAAGGCTTCGTCGTCCAGTTCGTTGCCACCCACTTTGATTACGATGATGAAGGGAGGAGGATTGGGTAATTCGTCTTCATATTTGGGTTCGGATTCCATCGTTACATGTTCCTCATATGTTCTTACAACAACCCCATCGTCTCCTCTAAACCAACCGCAATATTAAAATTCTGCATGGCTTGTCCACTCGCACCTTTGAGCAGATTGTCTTCGGTTGCCGTGATGATATATTCAGCGCCGTTTGGATGTACCGGATCGACAGGCGTAATGCTGATTGCACATCGATTCGTGTGGACTGTATGACGTAGAGACGCTGTCTGACCTGCAGGTAACACATGAACAAACGGTTCGTTGGCATATGCTTCAGCATAGATAGTGCGAATTTCGTCTTCAGAGACGCCTTCAACGACGTCGACATACATGGTACTGAGAATGCCGCGATTGACAGGCAGCAGATGAGGGGAGAAGATAAAGCGATGGGGCTTATGTCCATTGACATTGTTCAAGACCTGCTCCATCTCGGCAATGTGACGATGGCGGATGCCAATGTTGTAAGGTGACAGATTTTCGTTGGCTTCGGCAAAGCTAAAGGGCAATGAAGCTTTGCGTCCGGCACCACTGACGCCGCTCTTGCTGTCGACAATGACCCGTTCACCCAGCCAACCTGCTTTGGCCAGCGGATAAAGACCCAGATTGACGCTGGTCGGATAGCAACCAGGGTTTGCAATCAGGCGTGCGCCACGAATTTCTTCTCTGTAGATTTCGCTGAGCCCATAAACAAATTCGCTGAGTAGATCCTGCGCCGTATGCTGGACGCCGTACCAGCGTTCATAATGGGCAGCATCGCGTAGTCGAAAGTCTGCGCTCAGGTCGATGGCCAATAGGCCAGCCTCGACAACCGCCTTAACTGGTTCGATCGAAGCCGCATGAGGCAAACAAAGAAAGACAACGTCGACTTCATCAGTACGCGTCATGGCCTCTTCTAGCTTGATCAGCGGATAATTCCACGGTACGGCATGGATATCGGACAAAGTGCTACCAGCGCTGTTTTCGCTGGTGAGCCAACCGATTTCGAGTTGGGGGTGGCGCTGGATCAACTGCACCAGTTCAAGACCAGTATAGCCAGTTGCGCCAGCAATGCCTGCTTTATACATAATTGGTTGCTCCTGTTTGTTCGCTAATCGATGTAACGAGTGGATAAATATTATCTAGGGTTCACCAGGAATCAAAGTAGCTGAGAGGGTGTTTTAAAAATGCCAAAGCGTGTCATTCTGAGTGGAGGAACGGAGCGAAGAATCCTCTTTTTGCACTTGGAACGTTCGATTCTTCGTCCCAAAACCTCCTCAGAATGACTTTTAAAACACGCTCTGAGGATTCGGATAGTGTGTCCCAAAGTGTGTAAATGAAAACCGCGCACTCAGAGAGTCTGCTCCATTTCCACACTTTGCAGTACACACCCAGATTCGTAGGTTACTCCAAAGAAGTGTTCTGTGGTTTGTGCAGGTTCAGTTACCTTTCTCTTCAATGAGTTGTGCGTATTCATGATTCAAAATTCCCATCATAATATCGTTATGCCATTGACCATCACAAAAGAAAGTTTCGCGTTCGACGCCTTCCTCTACAAAGCCGCATTTGCGATAGCAGGCAATTGCTCGCTGATTAAAATCTAGGACGCGTAAGCTCACCCGATGTAGATTCAGTGTCGTGAATGCATATTGTAGAACCATTTGCGTTACAATTGTGCCAATGCCGCGTCCTCGTGTTGTCGGATCGTGTAAACCAATCGAGTAGACTGCTCGACGATCCTGTTCGTTCATTGAATGAAGACAAGCTGTTCCTCTGTATTGACCATCGGCCTCAATGACCCAATTATGAGCAGAGTGACATATCTTGTTGAACCATTCATCAACCTCTTTTGGCGTTAAGGGTACGATCCGATCTAGATTTCCTCCGACCATTCGCACGAATTCGACGTCTCGTCCAAGAGCCAGACGTTCTTTTTTGTCTTGCTCCTGTGGTGGGCGTAAAATTACGTCACTGTTCATTAAGATTGGTATGGATAAAGACCGTTTCATCAGCAATCTAAAACTGTGGCTCAACAGAATTTCATGTGGTTGACCCGCTTTGGTTTCGATACGACTTCGTCACTCAACCGACACTAGTCTTTCGTCTCTTTGTCAACCATATAAGATCCCAAAGAGCCAAGACTGTTTGTCATCATTTGAGCCACCATTGACTCTAGCTGATTTGCAGAATCCCTCAGGGCCTTGACGACACTCAACTGATCCGCAACCGCTTTATTTTGATTCAGCTTAAATTTACCCTCTAGTCGAGTAATCTCCAGTTCGAATCCGACAATTGCCTTGAGCAAGTTGGTTATTCTCTCGTCCGCCCAAGGCACCCTCCACGGCTCCGGCATCGAGTGCTCATAAGTGGCAACCAATTCGGTCATAATCTGCAGCAATACTGCAGTATCTTCCACAATCTTGGGAATCCCGTACACATGAACAACAGCGTAATTCCAAGTGGGAACATTGAACTCACCTTCATACCAAGAGGGGGAAATATAGGCGTGTGGCCCTTGAAAAATGGCCAGAATCTCCTGTTCTTGTTGAAAGTGTTTCCATTGCGGATTTGCACGTGCCATATGGCTCACTAGTGTTCCATTCAAACCCCGTGTCCGGTCGAGCACAATCGGCATGTGCGTCGCAAACGGGATGCCCTTTGGATCACTCGTAACGATTGTGGCAAAGGAATATTGTTCCATTAAGAACCTATCCGAAAAGTGGTTGTGAGTCCAATCAGCCTCTCGAGCCGAATGCTTGGCACAGAACTTTTCGGATAAGCACTAAGTTGTGGAGCTTATTTACATCTGTTTCGTGAAATGATTTCGGGTTGTACATAATTTATACTGCGGTTGTGACGAATACATAGGGTTCTCTACAGCTCTACCAGACAAAGCAAAAGCACGTTTTCATACAGAGCTCAGTTTAGGTAAATAAAAAAAGCCCTCCGCCTGGAGGGCTTTGCTAGTCAAGTCAAGAAATCTGGTCTATCCCGCGTGCAAAGATCCAAACGAGTGTTTGGCAAGTTTGCTGCGAGGCCTGATAGCTGAAAAGGAGTAAGGATTGTTCAACATATTAATGACAGTCTAACACAAGGTATATCTGATGTCAATAGTATTAAGAAAGTAAGTTTTTCTGTTGTTGCTGGACGATCCAATAAGCGGCCAATCCACCCCCTACAAATCCAAAGAGATGCCCTAACCAAGAAATCCCCATCCGCAGTGGCAGAACACCCCATAAAAGCCCACTAAAAAAGAAGAGTGTAACAAGCGCAATGAGGATGGCCACGAAGCTGCGCTCGAAATAGCCACGTAAAATTAGATATCCCAAATAACCAAATACGATACCACTGGCACCAATATGAACAGTTTGGGCCCCACCTAACAGCCAGACACCAAATCCGCTTACGACTGCTGCAATGAGCGTTACTTGTGCAAAATCCTTTGTTCCGCGCAAGAGCACGAATCCGCCAAGGATCAAAAATGGGAAGGTATTGGAGATGAGATGGCCAAAACCTGAATGGAGGAAAGGCGAAAAGAATATATTGCGCAAGCCAACGAGTGTCCGTGGATAGACACCCAGGTAATCGAGCGATCCGCGAAAAATAATCAGATCTGCAAACTCGATTAGCCAAAGAAAGAGTACAATTCCGCCTAACATATAGGCTGCTTTTATTAGGTCAAATCGGGGTGGTTCAGAATTAGGTTTACACTTTTGATACATAGATAAAAATCTATATGAGGTCATTTTCTGCCTGAGCATGGCTCAAAGTAGAAAATATAAACATCTTTTCTCTTTGCAAAAATGTAAACCTAATTGTCCGCCTAAAATGAACCACCCCGTCAAATCGATTGTTTTGTGAAAAGTTTTGTCCCAGCATATAATCAAAGTCCTGATTTGGAGGTCTGTATTCTTTGTTCTCAATTTCCCATCAACGCATCTTATTATTGGGATTGACTGTGGCTTATTCGTTAACTGATTACTATCGTCCGATCCGTATGATATTTCGGCTGAATGGCTTCATTATTGGTCTGGGAGTCGGCGCTTTTCTCTTAATTTTTCCGCGCAATCTAATGATTGGTTGGGGGCTTCAGGTTGCTGGTCCTGCCTGGCCTGCTCGCATTGCAGGATCTGTCCTGATTGCTCTTGGTTGCCTCTTCGTCGCATCGGCCGGACAACGAATTATTCACGTTCCTATTTTGCTATCTGCTGTCATGAGCAATGGACTGATTGCCATCGTGTTGCTCCTTTCCTATCTCCAGCGAGAATTCGCTGAACTTTCCATCACGGGTCAAGCTGTTCTCATTGTCGTATTTTTGCTCTGTCTAATCACAGCCGTCTTACCTCTACGCTATATACGAGCCGATTATCCGAGTTCTTAATACTACATATCAATACGCATTATCGCGTTGATAGTTTCTTGCGACTAAATAACCGAATCGCCCCACTTAATCACATCAACAAGAAACATCACTTACACATCTCATAATGCTCCTGCAAACTGCGTACTTCTAGCTCTTTTTGTTGTGTTGCTCGAATTCCATTGACCGCCGCGTGGGCGGCAGACAGTGTGGTGATGAGCGGGATTTCCATGCGCGTGGCGAGCTGGCGAATTTTGATGCCATCCTCTCTGCTATGCGGCCCAAACGGTGTGTTGATGATCAGTTGTACTTTGCCATCGCGCATGGCGTCGAGCGTCGTATAGTCTGACTCCTGACTCGCAGCCTTTTGTAGCGTCTGTACCGGAATATTGGCGCGTTCAATGAAATCTGCTGTGCCGCTGGTTGCATAGATAGACAAGCCCAGCCGATACAAATTGCGTGCGATCTTGAGCGCTTCGCCCTTGTCAAAATCATTGACCGTAATGAGAATACCCCCTTCTGTGGGAAGGCGCGAATCTGCTCCCATTTGACTCTTGACAAATGCGTGACCAAAGCTTGATGCATGACCCATTACTTCCCCCGTTGAACGCATCTCTGGTCCCAACAATGTATCGATGCCTGTAAACTTTTTCCACGGTAAGACAGCTTCTTTGACGAAGAAACCATCCAATTTGGGCTCATCCGTAAGACCCACTTCAGCAAGAGGTTTTCCTACCATCACCTTGGCTGCCAGCTGAGCGAGAGGTTTTCCTGTCGCCTTACTCACAAATGGGACCGTGCGACTGGCCCGTGGATTGACCTCCAGCACATAGACTACGTCGTCTTTCACAGCGTATTGAACATTCATTAGGCCGCGGACACCCAATGCAATCCCCAATCGTTCTGTATAGTTGCGGATAATATCAAGATGGTAGCTGCTGATCTTGTAAGGCGGCAAGACGCAAGCACTATCTCCACTATGGATTCCTGCCTCCTCAATGTGCTGCATAATGCCGCCGATCACGAGACGTTCACCATCACATATCGCATCGACATCCACTTCAAATGCATCTTCCAGAAATTGATCGATCAGAATCGGTTTATCAGCAAGACCCACTGTCGATTCAGCTACGCTGACGGCCTCTTCCATATATATTTGTAGAGATGCCTGATCGTCTACAATCACCATCGCTCGTCCGCCTAAAACGTAAGATGGTCGCACAACTACTGGATAACCAACCTGTTCAGCGACCTGAACAGCTTCGTCCACTGAGCGGGCGGTTCCATGATTGGGCGCTGGGATATTCAGCCGTTCTAACAACTCTTCAAACCGATCTCGATCCTCTGCTAAGTCAATTGCATCAGGCGGCGTTCCCAGAATGGGTACACCAGCTTCCTGTAATCGATGGGCCAAGTTGAGCGGCGTTTGTCCTCCATATTGGACGATGACGCCAAGAAGAGGGGAGGCGGTTGCGGTGGAGGCCAAGGGGGTGCGAGATGAGGAAGAGGATTCACGCTCAACGATGTTTAACACATCTTCCAGCGTGAGAGGTTCGAAGTAGAGACGATCGCTGGTGTCATAGTCAGTGCTAACCGTCTCTGGATTGCAATTGACCATGATTGTCTCATAGCCCAATTCTTGGAGGGCAAAGCTGGCGTGACAGCAACAATAGTCAAATTCGATGCCTTGGCCGATGCGGTTTGGACCACCACCCAAAATAATCACCTTGGGACGGTTTGTCGCAGGAGCTTCGCTTTCACGTTCGTAACTGCTGTAGAGGTAGGGAGTGAAAGCGGCAAACTCGGCTGCACATGTATCCACTTGATGATAAGTAGGAACAATCTCGTGCTCAGCGCGTAATTGCCGGATGATTGCTTCAGTGATTGGGGGCACAAAGGGTTCGAGTGAGCCCTCTGGATGTGTCTGCTCTTCATTCTGTTCGTGCGTACTCGGCTCGTTCTTACAGAGGATTCTGGCCAGTTGACTATCACTAAAACCAAGCCGTTTGGCCTGCAGAACTGTAGACGCATCCAGAACTTCAGGCAAATCCACGTCATCCGACTTCTGTATGCTTAATAGATGCTTCTCGAACGTCGCAATTTGATTCATTTGCTCCACAAACCACGGATCAAACCGCGTCAGTTGGCAGAGCAGAGAGAGGTCGTCGCCGCGCAGGAGAGATTCATATAGAGCATAGATCCGGTCGCGATTTGGCATTCGGAGCAGATCGCGCAGCGTTGTCCCTGCTGCATACCCCTTGAACCCGCCTTCCGAGTCGCGTTCGAGTGGACCGAGTCCATCCCGCCCGATTTCTAGACTACGAATGCCTTTTTGAAGTGCCTCCTTAAACGTTCGCCCGATGGCCATTGCTTCACCAACCGACTTCATTTGCGGGCCGAGTTCGCGATCAACCCCAGCAAACTTTTCAAAGGCCCAACGTGGAATCTTAACCACGACATAATCGATCGAAGGTTCGAAAGCCGCAACCGTTTCTTGTGTGATATCGTTTTTCAGTTCATCTAATGTATACCCCACGGCGACTTTGGCTGCCAGCTTGGCAATGGGGAATCCTGTTGCTTTGGAGGCCAATGCACTTGAGCGTGATACCCGGGGATTCATTTCGATGATGACGACGCGACCCGTTTGTGGGTCAACTGCGAACTGGACATTGCTGCCACCCGTTTCAACGCCCACCGCACGCATCACCAGCCGTGCCTGATCTCGCAATCGCTGATACTCTTTGTCGGTTAGCGTTTGGGCAGGTGCAATGGTGATGCTATCGCCTGTATGGACGCCCATTGCATCCAGATTCTCAATGGAGCAAACAACCACAAAGTTGTCTGCTCCATCGCGCATGACTTCCAACTCATATTCTTTCCAACCAATCAGAGATTCCTCAATGAGCACAGTGCCAACTGGGCTTTCATGCAGTCCCCATGCTACCTTTTCATCAAATTCCTCAGGTGTAAAGACCGTGCCCGCACCGCTGCCGCCCAACGTGAAACTGGGTCGGATGAAGATAGGATAGCGTCCGATCTCCTGTGCAATGCGGCGGGCATCTTCTAGAGAACGGGCGAGACCGCTTCTTGGTGATTCGAGCCCCACTTTTGTCATGGCTTGCTTGAACAATTCGCGGTCTTCGGCCACCTGCATTGCCCGCAAATTCGCTCCGATCAGCTCAACGTTATGTTTCTCTAGTATGCCAGCTTCAGCTAGGCTGACGGCCAAATTGATCCCGGTCTGTCCACCTACCGTCGGCAACAGCGCATCAGGCCTCTCTTTGGCGATAATTTTGCTTACGATGTCTACAGTCAGTGGTTCAATATAGGTCGCGTCTGCCAAATCCGGATCGGTCATGATGGTTGCTGGATTTGAATTGACCAGCACGACGCGGTAACCTTCCTGACGCAATGCTTTGCACGCTTGTGCACCTGAGTAGTCAAATTCACATGCTTGGCCAATGACAATCGGGCCAGAGCCGATGATCAAAATAGAGGAGATGTCTGTTCGTTTGGGCATAATGTTTTGTTTTGAGCTCTCGTGTTTTACCGGAAAGTTTCGAAGCAATATCCAATCAATAAATTGTACTGCCACTGGAGGTAGTTTTCAAATAGAGCAAGAGCACGGGTGCGTTTCACGTTGGGTGCAAGAGCAAGAGAATGCGTTGCATGGGTGAAACAGCTCTCCGATGGTTCAACCAAAAACGCCAAGGGTCGATGCGTCTATTACGCATCGACCCTTGGCGTTTTTGAAATCGATTATACAAATAATCGAGTATATTTGTATACAAGATAGGAAGTTTACTTACTGCTCAACAGCCAATACCGTGAGAGCAACTCGTAGATCCGTTACTTACCTTTTACCTCAATCCGTTTTGGTCTGGCATCTTCTGCCTTGGGTAAGGTCAGGGTCAATACTCCATTCTCGTGAACCGCTTCAATTGCATCTGCATCGATAGTAGCGGGCAAACGAATGCTCCGACTGTACTGACCAAAGTGTCGTTCACGCAGGTGATAGTTTGCTTCTTTCGATTCGCTCTCATCGATTACCTCACCTTTTACCGTGAGCAGACCATCGTTAAATGAAACCTCAAGCGCGTCCGGTGCAATACCTGGAACAGACGCTGTGATGATATAGGCATCTTCTTCTTCGGCTACATTTAGGGCAATAGCGGTCGTTCCACCATTATATTTATCGAGCAGCGAAGGACCAAAGGCTTCGTGAAAGATCCGATCCATATTGCGGCGTAAGGTTGCCATTTCTCTCGTTGGGTGCCATTGAACCAAAGCAGTCATATTCTTTATCCTCCAAATAATTTTGATATACTTGCATCACAGTTACATCCACAAGGATGCAACAAACCAGCAACTTCTTGCGATCCGGTGATTACTTATACGAGAGTGTGTCCCAATGTGTGTAAATGGAGACTACACAAATCAGAGAACCTGCTCCACTTACATACTTTGTGGTACACACTCACTTATACTGCTTACTATATCGTACTTATGTTAGATTGACGTATGCGAAACGTAAGAAGTTTGTCAGAGAATTTGCCATCTAAAGTGAAGTCAGTTTGAAAACACGAGTTCTGAATCTTCCCGGAAGGGGTCAGATATTGCAGAGTAGGCGGGGCGATTTGTGACCCCTTCCGGGAAGATGGGTCAGCGAAAACTATCGTTCTCTATCAGATTTCACTATAGTCAAAACGAGTGATGTCAACAGGCATTCTGTTTGTGTGACAAATTGAGAAGTTAACGCAGGAATCGCACAACAATATTGATCGCAATCGTGAGGATAAGACTGAGGAGGATCATAGTTCCGATGGGGGCGAAGACTGTTATGTTATCGCCACGGTAGACAAAATCCCCGGGCAGACGACCTGCACCGGGAACCCGTCCAATGGCGGTAAGGATCAGACCGAGAAGAAAAATGCCGAGTCCGGCGAAGATCAGAACACGTCCGATTTCGGTCATGAGGAGTGTGTCCCAAAGTGTGTAAATACAGTCGATCCTCTGACTGAGTGGCGTCCAATCACACACATTGTGGTACACACTCGGTCATGAGGTTTCTGATGTCTATTCGGTCTTTGGCTTTTTGGGCTTTCGTTCGATCACTTCAACTGCTTGGGCTAACAGCATCGTCATCGCTTTTTCTGGCTGAAAGACTGGGTGTCCGCGTACCAACAGCTCGGCGTTCTTACTTACTTTTAATTCTTCGCTTGCTTTTTTCCAATGCTTATTCGAAATGAAGACAGCGAACGATTGAGACTGTTCGGGAGGGGTTGGCAATCCTTTTGGCAGTGACTTGGGCGCACCCTTTCCCTCCATCATCACAACCATACACGATTGGGTCTTGGCAACCTTGGCTGGGCGGCCGATCAATTTGACTTCCACGCTTCTTGCTTGTCCTTTCTCATGTTGCAGGAGTGCGCGAGCATACTTCAACGCATCTTCCCATTTGAGTGGGTCGACTG
The DNA here is from genome assembly GCA_019217005.1 of Chloroflexi bacterium TSY. The sequence continues at coordinate 123,636 of JAHBNG010000029.1, read as the reverse complement.
CGGGTTTCGCACTGGATTTCTTTTTTCTGTTTGCGCTCGGTTTCCCATTTTTGGGGAAGATAGCTTTTCGTTCCTCTGTTGAGACGTTCTTGCGCACTAAATAAAGAAAGACGCCACCTGGTGTCCGCCGTCTCTTGCCATTGGCCGTTTCCATGCCACCATTGGCTTCAATCTCCAATGTCTGCTGGAAAAACGCATTGGCCCGTTCAAGACCAATCGTTGTCACCGTATCGCGCACCATTTTGGCGGCGGGGCGTTCATCAAGCGCCTCAATAATTTCGTTGGCTAAAGTCATCTCTGGAGATTGCGGAGAACCCTTTACGTCTTTGCTTTTTTGCTCTTCGATTGTTTGATCCAGTGTCTCTGTATCTGGAGAATTCATGAATCCCTCTATTTTGAAGAATCAGGTTTGGGCGAATAAGAGAATTCTACCACATTTACTACAAAATCCAGGAAAAGAGAATCCCTGTTCGCGCGAACAGGGATTCTCTTTGAGTAATTGTAAAAGAATCACAGGGATGTGTAACCTGAGATTTGGTCGTCTCTAATTTGTCACAACATCGGTTTACCGCTCCATTGCCTCCACCGCCGTAAAGCTTAGTTCATCACCCATCACGTCCACTTGTATATGCTCGCCGTCATAAATGCTGCCTTCCAGAATCTTCATGGCAAGCGGATCGGCAATGCGCTGCTGGAGAACACGCTTGAGTGGGCGAGCACCAAAGGCTGGGTCATAACCCTCTTGCACCAGTCGCTCTTTGGCTGCTCCTGTCAACTCGATGCTGATGTTGCGCTCAGCCAATCGCCTACGCAAATGACCAAGCTGGATCTCGATGATGGCACCCAACTGGTCCTGATGAAGTCGATGGAAGATAATGGTCTCATCGATGCGATTCAAAAATTCAGGTCGGAAGCTGGCATGGAGCACTTCAATTACGCGGCGCTGCATCTCACCCTCGTCTCCATCTTCCACATCCAATATGTGTTGACTACCCAGATTACTCGTCATGATGATGACGGTATTGCGAAAATCAACTGTCCTTCCTTGGGAATCAGTCAAGCGACCGTCGTCTAATACCTGAAGCAGTACGTTGAAAACCTCGGGATGAGCCTTTTCGATCTCATCGAAGAGCACCACCGAATAGGGACGCCGTCGTACCGCCTCGGTCAATTGACCACCCTGATCGTAGCCTACGTAGCCAGGAGGCGCACCAATCAGTCTGGCAACGGTATGTCGCTCTTGATACTCACTCATGTCGATGCGTACGATGTTTTGTTCATCGTCAAAGAGATAGGCCGCAAGCGTCCGGGCTAGCTCAGTCTTCCCCACACCGGTTGGTCCCAAGAAGATGAAGCTACCAATGGGTCGGTTTGGATCCTGTAATCCAGCCCGGCTTCGGCGGATAGCCGCAGAGACAGCCTGGACCGCTTCCTCTTGTCCGATGACGCGCGTATGCAGTTCGCTTTCCAACTGAAGTAGCTTCTGAACCTCACCCTCCATTAGTTTGGAGATGGGAATGCCCGTCCATTTGCTGACAACGGTTGCGATTTCGTCACCGTCAACTTCTTCTTTGAGCAGTGCACCATGTTCTTGTAACTGGCGTACTCGCTCTTCCGCTTGGGCAAGCTTGCTTTCTAGTTGCCCCATTTTGCCATAGCGCAGCTCCGCCGCTTTTTGCAAATCATACGCTCGCTCGGCTTGTTCGATCTCGGTCCGCACTTGATCGATCTCTTCCTTTAGTGTCCGCATCGCAATAATCGACTCGCGCTCTGCATCCCAGCGGCTTGTGATCTGGGCACTCTCTTCCTTCAAGTTGGCCAATTCTTTTTCTAAGGCATTCAGACGTTCGAGACTGGCTTTGTCCTTTTCCTTCTTAAGCGCCTCTCGCTCGATCTCAAGCTGCATAACTTGACGGTCGATCTCATCTAGCTCCTGTGGCTTGGAATCGATCTGCATACGCAGCCGTGACGCTGCCTCGTCGATGAGATCGATGGCCTTGTCTGGTAGAAAACGGTCTGTGATATAGCGATTGCTGAGCGTAGCAGCCGCAATTGCAGCACTGTCGGTGATGCGCACGCCATGATGGACTTCGTAGCGCTCTTTGAGACCACGCAGAATGCTAATCGTATCTTCCACGCTAGGCTGTTCAACATAAACGGGTTGAAAACGTCGCTCCAATGCAGCGTCCTTCTCGATATATTGACGATATTCATCTAAGGTTGTGGCACCAATCGTGTGAAGTTCGCCGCGCGCGAGCATTGGCTTGAGCATATTACCGGCATCCATACTCCCCTCGGCTGCGCCAGCTCCGACGAGCGTATGCATCTCGTCAATGAAGAGCAGAATCTCACCCTCTGCGGCCTTAATTTCTTGTAGCACAGCCTTCAACCGCTCTTCAAACTCTCCTCGGTATTTTGCACCGGCGACCAAGGCACCCAAATCCAAGGCGATCAATTTCTTATCACGTAGACCTGTCGGAACGTCGCCGTTAATAATTCGTTGCGCCAGGCCCTCGGCAATTGCAGTCTTTCCGACACCTGGTTCGCCAATCAGAACAGGATTGTTCTTGGTGCGTCTGCTCAGAATCTGAATGACGCGCCGGATCTCTTCATCACGCCCGATGACGGGATCCAACTTCCCCTTGCGCGCCTCTTCGGTCAGATCGCGACCATATTTGCTCAGTGCCTCATATTGCGCTTCCGGATTGTCCGTTGTTACCCGTTGATTGCCGCGGACGCTCGCCAGAGCTTGCATAATCGCATTGTAATCAATGCCATGACGGTTGAGCAGTTGCTGCACACGCCCGCCTTTGGACGCCATCGCCATCAGTAAATGCTCTGTTGAGGTATAATCATCCTTCATATTGTGAGCGATATCCTGTGCTTCGCGCAAGATGGTGGTAAGATCGTTGCCAATCTTGTTGATGACTGCAGGAACAACGCCGCCATCTTGTTGTAACAACGCCGCCAGCATATGTTCTGGCTCAAGCGTTGGATGGTTGTATTGTTCGGCCAAGTTGTTGGATTCGACAACGGCTTCCTGAGCCTTTTGTGTAAATTTATCAAATCTCATCTATTGAAATCCTCCAATGGATACCATTCTTATTTTTTGAGTATGTACCACATAGTGTGTAAATGGACGCCGCTCGGTCAGAGAATCGGCAACAGTTACACACTTTGGGACACGCTCCCCTTTTTCTTCATTTGTGGTCTAGTATACAATTTAAATATATGCATCGCATTAGCAAAATGTTTGCATTGTGTCAGAACATTCTGTCTGTTCTCGAATTGTTAGTCTGACTACAGTATAGGATATACTTAAGTTTCTATACTGAGCACTGCAATATGCAATACGCAACATCTAATCCATTCGATGCGCTGGGCGCTTTATGTTTCGATGCGCTGGGCGCTTTATGTTTGGAATAATCTTAAATAGTTACTGCGTTTTGATAGGGGTACGTTAAACCATGAAAGAGCGAGAGTTAGTTTTATACCAATACGATATGTGTCCGTTTTGTATGCGGGTGCGACATTTTCTATCAGTGAACAACGTTGACATTCCAATGAAAGATACATTGATGGATCCTGTAGCCCGACAGGAATTGATGGAAGCTGGAGGCAAGACTCAAGTACCCGCTTTGATGATCGATGGTGAAGTAATGTATGAGTCAGATGACATCATTCGCTGGGTACAGACGAATTTACTGTAGAAAATATGGCTATCTGCTAACCGACAGAACATCGTGGAGGTTTTAACCGACAGCGAAACGTGTAGTAAAAAGCGCAAGAGACCGACAGAACATCGTGGAGGTTTGTGTCGGAAAGACGCGTCATAAAAAGGATAGTAAGCATCAGAAATTTGGTAAGGTCGCGTATAGTGTTTTCCTGAAACCGCCAGCAAGCGAAAGGAGAACAAAATGCACGATGAGTTATCGGCAAGACAAGCAGCGATCCGATTGCGTCTGGCCGGAGAAAATATTGAAGCGATCTGCCAAACATTAAATCGTTCAGAGAGTTGGTTCCATAAGTGGTGGCGTCGATACATGGATGTAGGACCTGCAGGATTGTACGATTTGACGCGTGCTCCTCGGCAAGTGACGAATCGAACACCGCCCCATATTGAGCGAGCGATAATCAGTATTCGGAAACGCTTAACCAAACGAGCGACAGCCGAGACGCGATACGGATTGGTGGGCGCCGAGCAAATCCGAGCAGAACTAGAAAACTTGGGATACACGCCTCTACCATCAGCACGGACAATTGAGCGGATTGTCAATCAGGCTGGATTATCCTGTCCACCCTTGCAGCTTGCTCCTCGAATTGCACGGACCGAATATCCGGGACCGCAGGCGCAGGATAGCAATCAGGTGCATCAGGTTGACTTTGTTGGACCTCGCTATCTCAAAGATGATAAGACTCGCTACTACTTTCTGGTCTGTCGGGACATCTTTGATCAGGCTGTCTATATCGAGTTCGTCACCAACCGTACCTCTGATACGGTTCTTGAATTCTTGGTTCATGCCTGGATGAAGCTCGGCATCCCAGCCATCGTTCAGTTCGATAATGGCAAAGAATTTACTGGTTGGGGCACCGCTGCCGCTCACTGAGCCGAGTCATTCGACTGGCTTTGCGATTACAAGTAGAAGTCTCTTTCCTCCCGGAAGGCAAACCCTGTTACAACGGCTCTGTCGAACAGTTTAACGGCTGGTTTCAGCCTCTTCTACTTGAGCGCACCTATCGTCGTCCCTTTGATGTACGCCGTCAGGTTTCTCGCCTTATCTTGACCGTCAATGAACAACATGTCCATGCCCACCTTGGTCATCAGACAACCGTTGCTTATCGACGTAGCAAACAATTGCGAAAATTACCGGCCGATTGTCGGTTGCATCTGGAGAAGCATCCCATTTCCGTCGGCAAAGTCTCTTTCATCCGTTTGGTTAAGTCCAACGGCACTGTAAATATCTTGAGCCAGCAATTCAAAGTTGGTCGCCGACTCAAGTTTCAGTATATCAAGGCGTCGCTCTTCACCAAGATGCGTGTCTTGAAGATTTATCACAAAGGTCGTCTCGTCAAACAATTCAAGTACGAATTGTCGGATAAATAAACGCTAATCTACACGCTTTGCTGGCGGTCTTTTCAACAAAAACCTCCACGATGTTCTGGCGGTATCTCCGCCAACGGTTTACTCCACGATGTCCTGTCGGTTAGCAGCTATCTAAAAGAGCTTTTCCGTCTTTGTTCTTAGAGATGTAGTACAGAATTTTTGGATGTGTACCGCAAAGTATCTAAATGGACACTGCTCAGTTAGAGAATTGGCTACAGTTACACACTTTGGGACACACTCTCGAATTTTTGGAAGCTATAAACGCATAAACAACAGAAGCAAAAAGCTCGTCCAACAACACTTGATTGGACGAGCTTTTTGCTTATATGTAAATTGCTTTTTCACCGATGTTCGCTTCGACTCGTTGCGCTACGTCGTCTGGGTGGTCGTCGGTTTTGCCCTCTGGAGCGACGTTTTCCATTTTGACCAGTCTGACGACTAGACCGATTGCCCGTTCGCTCACCACGCTGGGGTGAATGGTTTTTGTCTGGTGCAATCAGTGGCGCGTGCAAAGATTGCTGATAAAAGTCATCGACCAGCATGGCCAGCAACGACTGGCCTTCTTCACTCTCGGTCAACTCCGCAATCATGGGAACAAAACGCCTCAGGCGTTCGCTTTTGATGTTATCCCTATTGCGTATCTGCGTTTCTAACAGCGTTGTCACTCGCTCGGAGACAATGGACGCAACATCTTCATCTGAAGGTAACGTTCGCTCCTCTAGTTTAATGTCATACCGTTTGGCAATCCGATCCAACAGGAGTCGTTCACCGATATTCTCGACAAGCGCAACGGCAACGCCAGTGGCTCCAGCACGTGCAGTGCGCCCTGCACGATGAATATATGATTCGGGATCCTCGGGCGGTTCATACTGGAAAACATGAGAGAGTTCAGGTATATCGATACCGCGAGCCGCCACGTCCGTTGCAACCAGAAAACGCAAGTCGCCGTCTCGTACGCGATTGAGCACGTTTGTACGCGCTTGCTGGCTCAGATCAGAACTTAATTCATCCGCATCATACCCAAAGCGTTGGAGCACGACGGTGACATAGTGAACGGTCTTTTTCGTGTTGCAAAAGATAATAGCCGAAGCTGGGTTTTCGGTCTCAATAAGGCGTATGAGACTGCGATCCTTCTTCATGGCGGGGACCATATAATAGGTATGCTCTGCTTCTGCCACGTGAACCAGATCTTGACTGAGGTTCAGAAAAGTGGGTTTGGAGAGAAATTCGCCGGCCAGACGCATCACGTGAGCTGGAAAAGTTGCAGAGAAGAGATAAGCATTGATATTGCGCTTCGGAAGATAGCGCTGCACTTCCCGCATGTCTGGATAGAAACCCATCGAGAGCATGCGATCGGCTTCGTCGAAGACCAGAACCTGAAGCTTGTCCAAACGTAAATTGCGCCGTAACAAATGGTCCAAAATACGCCCCGGTGTGCCAATGACCAACTGAGCGCCCTTGCGCAGAGCGTCAGTCTGCGGTCCATATTTGACACCGCCATAGACCGCCACGCAACGAACTTCGGTGGCAGCACTGAGCATCTTGGCCTCTTTTGTGACCTGTTCTGCTAATTCACGTGTTGGCACCAATACAAGAGCCTGACAGGCATTCTGGTTTGATTGGATACGCTCCAAAATTGGTAAAATAAACGCCCCTGTCTTACTGCTACCTGTCCGTGATTGAACCATCAAATCGCGCCCCGCTAGCATATAGGGAATTGCTTGACGCTGAACTGGCATCAAGTTTGTCCAGTTCGCTGACGCCGCTGCTTGTTGCAGCAATGGGGGTAGATCCTTCAAACTCATCTCTGGTAAAGAAATTTCAGGTTCGACAATATCTTCTGAGGTCACCTCATCTTGCGTTGTTTCTTTCTGAGTGACTTCATGGCTACTTTTCTCTTTTCTTAAGTTGTTTTCTGCTGACTTGACGTTCCTCTGATGGCCTTGATTCCTTTGTCTACCCTGACGAGCATTTCGGCGTTCGTTTTGGCTCGTATGGTCGTTTCTATTGCTGGATCTTCTTTTATTGGAATGAGAAGTTGTCGTCCGTCGTTGGGTTTGACGTTGCTTAGACGTTACTTTCTTTTTTGTATGGGGGCTAATTTGATCTAGCTGTTCTTTCCGCGAGCCATCAGTTGACACAGAAGACTTCTTAATAGACGGAGGATGGATAGAAGGAAAGGACGTTTGTCCTTTCGTCGCAGTTGAATGATTCTTCAGCTCAGCGGTAGAGCTAGCTGTCGGAGATCGATCGAAGAGGCGCTTGATCCCTTGGGAAACGCTTTGTGTGATTTGTGAGAATATATTTGCCATTTGTTCCTTACACAAACGCCACTTAGACTTCGGATAATCAGGTCGTTTTCTATCGAGGGATGATTGTTCGAAGTCTAAATGATGTGGTTATTCATTATGACTACATTATGATGTGAAGACTCGATACTGTTACAAGTGTAACTGTTTTGTTGCAGCCCTCCAAGAATGCGTCAACGCAATTGGTCAATGGAGTTAGATAGAAGGGGAAGATCATCTTCTCTTCTCTTTCCTTTCCTTTGTTTTGTTCTGGAGTGGTAGATGCGCTAAAATAGATCGCAAACAAAGTTCGCTCATTTCTCAGATGTGTGCAAGGTGTTGGTCGGAATCATATCCGATTCACCCTCTTTTCTAGATGAGCCATATCGTCTGATTTGGTTGGGAGACAAATCTTGAATTTTGGTATCATTGGTGCAGGTCGCATTGGTCAGGTTCACGCTGAGAGTCTGGCTTTTCGTATTCCAGAGGCAAATCTGATTGCAGTTTCGGATCTCTTTATCGATGCGGCAAGAATCTGCGCCGAGAAATTCCGGATACCTCACGCAACCCAAGATCACCGAGATCTTCTTACCAATTCTGAGATAGATGCCGTCGTCATCTGCTCCAGTACCGAGACACATGTTCCCTTTATTATCGAGGCAGCTGAAGCAGGTAAGCATGTTTTTTGCGAAAAGCCGATTGCGCTGGAGTTGACCCGAATCGATCGAGCGCTGTCAGTTGTCGAAAAGACGGGAATCAAACTCCAAATTGGTTTTAATCGACGCTTTGATGCGAATTTTCGCCACTTGCGCAAGACTGTTCAACACGGAGCCGTTGGCACTCCTCATCTCATACGTATTACCAGTCGTGATCCGGCCCCACCACCACTCGAGTACATTAAAGGATCCGGCGGTATCTTCCTCGATATGACAATTCATGACTTTGATATGGCGCGCCACTTGATGGATAGCGAAGTGGTGGAAATCTATGCCAGCGGAGGTGTCATGATTGATCCAGCAATTGGCGAGGTAGATGATATCGATACTGCTCTCATCACATTACGCTTTGAAAACGGCGCCTTAGGGGTGATCGACAATAGTCGACAAGCGGTTTATGGATATGATCAGCGCGCCGAGATCTTCGGCTCCAAAGGTGCAATCGAGTCTGGGCATAAGACGCCATATCAAGCAGTGCTGAGTACTGTAGATGGATTAGAATCGGCCAAGCCCCTATACTTTTTCCTGGAACGCTACATGGACTCATATGTAGATGAGATGCGGGCTTTTATGGCGGCTGTTCGGGATGATACGCCTGTCCCAGTGGATGGGAATGATGGTCGAATTTCTGTCGTCATGGGACATGCTGCCTGGAAATCATATCGAGAGAACCGCCCCGTTCGACTCGACGAAATTGCGTGACAGATAAAATCGAAATCATGTCGTTCAGGGCGGAAAGACACTCTTAGATTGATCTTTCCGCCTTTTTTATAGTGGGGATCCAGGATTTGAGATTAAGGTTTTGGGCAGAGTAGTTTATTTGTCCCAATTCCCCATCCCCAATCCATTATCCCCAATCCCAAAAAAGGAATAACAAATGAAAATTGGTATATTAACAGGGGGCGGAGACGTCCCCGGTCTCAATCCTTGTATTAAGGCAGTTGTTCACCGTGCCGTTGATGACGGCCACGAAATTGTGGGGTTGCGCCGTGGTTGGGCAGGATTGCTCAACATCAATCGAGACGATCCTGAATCTATTCAAAAATATACAATGCCGTTGGACAAACCCCGGGTTCGAACCGTAGATCGTACGGGAGGAACCTTTCTACACACTAGCCGTACAAATCCTGGTAAGGTGAGTCAAAAGGACGTGCCTGATTTCTTGCGTGATCCCGACCACCCTGAAGCAGAGAAAGCGGATATGAGTCTGCGCGACTTTACCCCTCATGTTTTAAAGAATCTTGAGTTTTTGGGTATTGAACGTCTGATTCCCATTGGTGGTGACGACACACTCAGCTATGGCGAACGGCTACATCGGGATGGTTTTCCGATTGTGGCAATTCCTAAGACAATGGATAATGACGTCTACGGCACTGATTATTGTATTGGCTTTAGCACAGCCGTTACGCGTAGTGTTCAATTTATTCATAATTTGCGTACAAGTGCTGGCTCTCACGAACGCATCTGTGTTGTTGAATTATTTGGTCGCAATAGTGGCGAAACAAGCTTGATCTCTTCTTATCTAGCTGGTGTCGATCGCGCAATCATCTCAGAAGTCCCGTTTGATCCAGAAAAGCTGGCCAGGTTGGTCATGGATGACAAAGAGCAAAATCCGAGCAATTACGCAATGGTAACCATCAGCGAAGGTGCCCACATGATCGATGGCAAAGTCATCGAATATGGTGAGGCGGATGCCTATGGACATCGCAAATTAGGAGGGATCGGTCAAATCACAGAGGAAGCATTGCGTGATATCACAGGCGAAAACACAATCTACCAGAAAGTGGCCTATCTGATGCGTTCGGGTGCACCAGATGCTCTCGATTTAATGGTGGCGGTCAACTTTGCCAACGCTGCCGTGGATCTGCTCGAAGATGGCGTCAGCGGGCGTATGGTTTGCTTGCGAGATGGTCGGTACACCCATATTCCCATGAGTGATGTCACCGCCGGCATCAAGCGCGTCGATGTTGATGAGCTATACGACAAAGCGAATTATCTCCCGAAAGTACGACATGCGCTCGGGAAACCGATGTTCTTATATTAATCCAAATTTGAGTCAATATGGTACGCAATAATCGTCACGTCACGCGGCTCTTTTTTATCCTTGTTCTCAGCATGGCCTTTCTTGGTGCTTGGGTTGCCAACCAATATTGGCAGCCAGACTTGAATAACCTCTATATCCAAGATATCACTGACTCTGGCGATTGGATTGACCTCATTGCTTCGATTGGCGAAGCGGTTCTGCAGCTTTTCTTGGGGATCACCTCCTGAGCTGAACAAAACCACTTCAATTCCAAGCTAGGACCAAAAAGGGAAGATGACGAGATGAGTGGATGAGACTAATCTTGTCATCTTGTCATCTTGTCATCGCATCCCGCATTATCAGGTTAAGGCGAATCCAATTTTTAACTCGTCTACAGATTGGCGAGATTGACTGGAAATTCTCTCTTTATAATCTTATGAATCCTGTCCATCTGTGGATGATTAATTTTCTGGAATCGTCTAAGAAGGAATAGAAGACGAGAATCACAGCAGAAGCAACCCCACTAGCGCACCTGTACTTAAGAGTGATGTGAGTGCTTGGCGTCCTGCCAATAGACTTGCATAACGCCAGCCCAATTCCTGACCAATTGTCCACAGAGTGACTAAACAGGCTGTCAGGGTTGAAGCAAAATAGATCAGCACAAAAACTTGACTACTGCTCATAGATTGCAGCAGTGCGCCGTTATTCTGATTGAGTATGAGCAACCCGTCTTTGCGAATAATCGAAAAGATAACACCTGGCGCAACTTCACCAGGCAACCCAAGAAGACTCAGCAAGGGCGTAACACAGGCACTTAACCAAGCTATTAAACCAAAGAATTCCAAGAGCGCGCCCATGACGCAAATTAGCAAAAAGATTGGCATTGCCTCTCGAACAAATTGACGAACCACAGCATGCACGCGCCAGCGTATCGCGTTAAGCGTCGGTCGTTGTAAAAAAGAGCGCTCGGCCAAGGGAAGAGCACTCGTGTACTCCAGATCGCCATGCCACAGTCGCGTATAGATAGCGCCAACAAAGAAGAGCAATAGAAGATAAGGACCAAACAGCCATGGCGCGCCTGCCGAATTAAAGAGTGATAACGACGCCCCAATTTGATAGCTGCACGCCGAGCCAAAGGCAATTAGCGAGACGCAGGCGTTATGTGTACAGCGGCTGCAGGCGCGACTTTGGAAGACGGCCACCACATTGCAACCAAATCCACTCAGAATTGGAATAAGATCTCTTCCGTTCAGCCCAATATGGCGGAACCAAGAATCCAGCGCATCAGTCATACGATCCTTCAATCCGCTCTCTTCGATCAATGCAACGCTGATCCCGATCAGGAGCACCACAGGAAAAGCCCACAAAAAGGAGTACCACCCCAACGTGAGCAAACCATAATTGCCTACTAGAATGACAAAAAGGAGCGGCGCTTGCATCGCCACCGGTGCGAGGAATTCTATGAGCGGCGTTATGAGCCAGCCATCCACGAATGGTTGTACCCAGTCGGCAAAGATATAGGCAAGATAGACCGGTATGGCAAAGATCAACATCAGCGTCGCGAGCGACAACCAAGCACCCACGCGACGCCTTTCAAAAAGAGTCTGTTCTGGCAGAATGACCGGCGGATCAGGCAGAAGCATGATCGATTGATGCTGGTCAGGGTCGAGCTTCAATGGAGCAGCGTGATCAATAGCCGTTAGCAAGCGTGCACGTTGGTCAGCACTCATCTGGCGCGCATTGACCAACGCCACAGGAATATCATAATCGGTTTCGACCTCACGCATCAATGCATCCAGCTTGGATGAAGCCTTATCCTCGAACGTCGTCACAAGTGCTACATTGCGGTTGGCAAGATGCTTGCCCAGACTAGTTAAGAGTGCATTAATCTCCTGTTGTATGTGCGTACCACGGGCAACGAGCACAACTGTGTCTGCTGCCTGCATCTCTTCCAGTGCCAGCTGTGTGGTCACGCTGTCATCCTGTACACGAATACCTGGTGTATCAATTAGCCTTCGAGCTAGGGTTCTTGGGACTTTCTCCAAACCTTCATGACATCTGTTCACAGAGTCGGACAGTGGGGCACTACGGACGCGCACCGTCGAGCCGCGAAAGTTGGTTTCATCCGCAGTTGCCTCACCGGTCAACGCTCGAAAAAGGGCTGATTTGCCGACCGATTCCAAGCCAACCAAGACAATGGTCGATTGCGTTGTTCGTAAAATGCCGATATTTTTTCCAGGGACTTTCATTCACAAACTCTCGTTCACAATTCACTATGTTCGATATAATCAGTAGATAAACATGCGGTGAGCCAACACAACAGGGGATGAAAAATGTGTTAAAGTGTGGTGGCAGCCGCCGAACAGAAATCGGGAAAGGTCCGTGGTCAAGTAAAGAACGCTCAGTAGCTAGATTGGTGTACACCGACGCACCACGGGATGTGGACGTTCCTCGGGACGAAACACGCAGGGCAGACTGTGCTCACAATCGGGTACACAAGCGGCTGCGAAAGGAAGATGGAAGTGATGTTTCCGAAGTGCAGCGGCCTGGATGTTCACAAGCGGATGGTAGTGGCGTGTGTGGTAGATGAATCAGGAGGATGGAGCAGGTGCGCAAGCGATTTGGGACAACGACGGTCGAGTTGGAGGGGTTGAGGTCGTGGCTGTCGTCGTATGGGATCACGCATGTGGCGATGGAGAGTACGGGAGTGTATTGGAAACCGATCTACAATGTGTTGCATGAGCATTTTGAGGTCTGGATTGTGAATGCCCGCCATCTGGCACAGGTGCCTGGTCGCAAGACGGATGAGAGCGATGCGGCCTGGATCACGAAACTGATGAGTTATGGACTGCTGGAGCGCAGTTTCATTCCAGATGTGGAGCAAAGGGACTTGCGAGACCTGACGCGCTATCGGACGCGTCTCTTGCAAGAGAAGAGTGCGGCAGTCAATCGCCTGCATAAGGTGTTGGAAGATGCCAACGTCAAGTTGGGATCGGTGGTCACGAGCATCCAAGGTGTATCGGCACGCCAGATGATCGAGGCCCTGATTGCAGATGAGATGGACCCAGAAGCCATGGCTGACTTGGCACAAAAGCGGCTGCGGGCCAAGATTCCCCAGTTGGTTGATGCGTTGACGGGACTGGTCCGTCCTCATCATCGTTTTATGCTGCAAGAAGTTCTGCATCATCTCGATCACCTGAATGTACGCATTGATGCCCTCAATCAACAGATTGGGGTCCTCATGGCTCCGCATGCTGACCTCATCGCACGCCTAGATGCCATTCCCGGTGTGGGGCGAGTCGTCGCCGAGATAATTCTGGCGGAGATCGGTCCTCGGTCGAAAGCTGGCCCTCAGCTAAGAAACTGGCCTCCTGGGCTTGTGTCTGTCCTGGCAACAACGAATCGGCGGGCAAACGCAAGAGTGGTCGCCGACGAAAGGGCCAGAAATGGTTAGTCACCGCCCTCCTCTCGCACCAAGGACACCTATCTCGCCGCACAGTTCCACCGTCTCAAGGCACGACGCGGAGCCAAGCGGGCAGCTATTGCCGTGGCCCATTCCATCTTGACCATCGTCTATCATCTCATCGACAAGCCCGATGCCGTCTTTGAAGAACTCGGCGGCGACTTCTTTCTCAAACGACGCAAGGAGCATGCACAAGCCGGCGCACTCAAAACCCTCGAGTCCCTCGGCTTCAAGGTTTTCTTGGCACCGACCGCCTAAGTACGGTGCTCACTACAACTGATTTGCGTTGGGCACAGGCAACGACGCCACCCACTCTGGCGGGTCAACTTGGACCCGCTTCTTATTCAACGCGGCCTTTAACCCCTCTCTCTCTTCTCTTGCTGCCCTTTTTTTCAGGGCAGACAACAATCGTGTCATTGTCGAACGAAGTGAAGAATCTAACGATTGCAGTCTACTGATTCTAGTGTCCGAAGTTTAAGTAGTGTCTCCATGCGACCGACAAAAGCTTTATTCCCCACGACCTGATAAGAATACGGAATAAGAACCTATCCGAAAAGCGGGTGAGAATGCATCGTCACAGTACTTTTCAGATCAGTGTTCACTAATTTGACAATAGCACTAAAATAACATATGATTTAGCTTAGACTAAATTATGTGTTGGATGACGTAAATCCTATAGTTGCTTTTCAGAAATTATTCCAATAGGTCGCAATAAAAAATATTGACACCATCCCCTCTGATGGATTGCTCACTCTTAAAAGTGATAAAGAGTACCATATCGTTGCTTCACTATGTTACTGAGATTATCCAGACACAACCCCAATATACCTATCTAGTAAATGCCAGCAGAAGTTCGCAACAGGTTTTCCAAGCTGTTTCTCAGAGGTAGTCAACGCAATAAACTGCTGTGCTATTTACTGAAAGATGTACTAGTGCATTATCCACACGAAAAGTTCGGATTCAGCAATAGGAGATGATCCGAAAATTAAGACAGGAAGGAGCACGAGACAAATTTTGTACCACGTCTCTCAAGGCTGAGACGGGACAAAACATTTCTGGGGAACTATAGTCAAAGGAGAGTTGATATGATGAATGAGAAACGATGGATAAAGTTAGAATCTTGGTCACAGAAACGACATTGGTTATTCGTCTTGTTGTTGTTGCCTATCCTATTGATACCTGTATCTAGCCAGGCACATATTGTTCCAGAAGAACCTTGGCATCCGGCCCCAGCTGCTTATTTGCGTAGGCTCAGTAGATCCAAATTTGGCGTTTTTGGCTATTTTCAGTCGAGATTGCAGGGATTTTGGAGTCATTTATTCAGATTTCGGTTACAGAAAACAACCTATTTCATATCTGAAAATCGCCCAAATCTAACGCAAAAACTAGATATCGACCGGCAAATTTGTATTTATGTCAACTGTTTAGCCAGAATTCTCTCTCAAAACCTGAAATTTGGATCTACTGAGTCTATTCCATGCAAATTTGAAACCCACAAACTGGGATCGAATTGACAAGGAATATAAGACGGTTAGTGAGCCAGAATTTGCAGGGTTGCTTGACTCGGCCTATCAGGCGTTTGAACCCGCAGCCGAAATTGAAGGCATTGATCATACTGCTGCAATTCAGACCGCTATCGACAATGAGGACAAAGCGGCGCTCTATTTTGTTTCAACGCGGGCTGTTTCTCAGCTAACCCGCCATTATCTGCGCGAAGCTGAGACCAAGTTGACACAACCCGGTGCAGCAACGGAAGACGTTCAGCAGGCGCAGCGTATCTATCGTGCCTTTTTGACCTTTATTTCCCAAACTGATCCAGATGCCGCCAAACAATTGGGGCTCGCTTGGCTGACCCTTTCCAGCAACGTGGGTCATGCCGGGATATCTGGTATAGGTGGTCAAGCAGCCGATCCAGATAAATTTAACGCGGCACGTCAGGTGATCGAGTCCTATCTCATCGACAACTTTGAAGTCGACGGAGAGAGCGTGCCAACCAGCTTGGCTCCGATACCAGCCACAAAGTTGGCCGACGCGATCACGATTGCCCCTTGGCTACCCCCCGGTTCCAACATCAATAACCAGGATCCCTTGCCGCTGCTCGCTCTCAATTTTGAGGAGCGTGGATTTGAGGAGACGGACTTGCCGCTGGTGGCCTATGGCGATATGCTGTTCGATTCCCCGAGCATCTTTGGCGAGCCCGCACGTAGTATGGGGATTGCTTGCTCCACCTGTCACAACCGCAGCGATATCAACAAAGACTTCTTCATTCCTGGTGTGAGCCATCAACCCGGCGCAGCCGATGTAGATGGCGGTTTCTTTAACCCGATCTTTAACGACCAACGTAGTGATTCACTCGACATTCCCACCTTGCGTGCAATTCGCTTCACCGGTCCTTATGGACGCGACGGTCGCTTTGGTAGTCTGCGTGGCTTCGTCCGCAACGTGATTGTCAACGAGTTTGCCGGTGAGGAGCCATCGCCCTTCATGCTGGATGCGTTGGTGGCTTACATGCTCGAGTTTGACTGGCAGCCTAACTCATTGCTCAACAAGGATGGGACCCTCAACGAAAATGCGTCCGAGGCAGCTCTGCGTGGGGAAGTACTCTTCAACACATCATTTGAGGGCATGGGCGACCGGTCATGTAGCACCTGTCATATTCCCAGTGCAAATTTCATTGACCGTCTTCCCCACGATATTGGTTCGGGCAACCCTGCCAGCGAATTTGCCCGTGACAGCGCATTCGATACTCCCACGTTGATCAACGTCGCCTACACCGCACCCTATATGCACGATGGTTCCTTGGCCACTTTAGCTGATGTTGTAGATTGGTTTGACAGCAACTTTGATCTGGGGCTGTCTACACAAGACAGAGCCGATCTAACGGCCTATCTAGAAGCAGTGGGTGGCGCCGACGATCCCTGGGAACTCTTTGACGAGGAAAACACCATCTTTGCACTTAACTGGGCAGAACTTTCGACTTTCCTGAGTACCTTGGATACACTCATTCCTGCTCAGGATAGCTATCATGCTATCTTGCTAATCGAAACAGTGGAGCCCGATCTACGTCTTGATGCCAGCGCTGCGACGAACCGCTCTATCATTCCACGAGTTTACGAGATCGCCGATAAGCTAGACGAAATCAAGATGGCCATTGAAGATGAGAATTGGGATCTGGCTGCCGATCTAAATGAAGAATACAAGGTACTGGCAGAGGAATATGGGTCAAGCTTTAAGTAATAAAAACCTATCCGCAAAATGTTTGTGAGTCCGAGCAACTTCTCGAGTGAGAAATGCGCGATAGTGTGTCCGGAAGCACGTAAATGGAGACTACTTAATCAGAGCGCTTGCTTCATTTACACACTTTGTGGGACGCTCGAATGTATCTTCGCAGAACGTTTCGGATAAGCGCTAATAGCCACATTATTTAAACTTCGGACAATTGTCCCTCGGGAAAAAAACGAACCTATTGTCCGAAGTTTAAGTGGCGTCACTATAAGGCATAAAAAGGAGCGAAACTCATGAAACAGACAACATACTTTTTGGTTATGCTGCTGTTTGTAATCGCTGTTGCGGCTTGTGTTCCAGTTCAGTCAAATGATATGACGGCACCAGCCGCAGATGAATCGGTAGCATCTGGCGATGGAGATGCATTGGTGTTGGCCTTTATTCCCCAGGAAAATCCTGAAAAACTTCTGGGCGATATTGACCAGATCACAGCCTATCTTTCAGAGGAACTGGCTCTTTCTGTGGAGGGATTTGTCACGCAAGATCATGCGGCGGCGGTTGAGGCATTGCGCAATGGAGATGCTGATATTTCATTTATGGGAGCGCTGCCCTATGTGTTGGCACATGATCAAACAGGAGCCGAGGTTATCCTGGCGGAAGTCTATCGCGGCAGCCCAGTCTACACCGGCCGCATCTTTGTTCGCAAAGACAGCGGCATCGAAACCTTAGAAAATTTGAGAGACAAGAGTATTGCCTTTGCTGATCCCATTTCAGAATCAGGCTACCTCTATCCGCTGGATGAATTTGTCCAAGCAGGACTCCTGGCAAGAGGTGAAGATCCACAGAATTTTTTCGATACGGTCTATTTTGCTGGTGGCTATCAGCAATCCCTCCAGGCTGTTATCAACGGGTTTGTTGATGCCGCGGGTGCCAGCCAATACGCTGAGTTGCTGGTGGCGCCTGATCAACTCGAAGAACTTACCTGGATCGCTGAGTCCGACCCGATTCCCTCGCATGTTGTTCTTGTACGCAATGGTCTAGATCCTGGCCGCGCCGAGGCGTTCAAACAGGTGATGCTCAAGCTGAACGAACCAGACTATCAGCATCTCTTAAAATATGTCTACAGCCCGGATGGGTATGTGGAAGCAACACATGAGGACTACACCTCAGTTGAAGAAGTAGCTCGACTTTATGGGTTCATTGAATAAGGACTCCGAATTGAGGCCATTCCAGAGAAATAAATCCCTGATTTGCCAAGTCGATTTCTCTGGAATGGCTTGAGCTTTTCCAGATCAAATTAGGGATTTTAATTGTTGGAAAAGCCTAAATAAAGAGACGTGAATACAGTGTCGAATCAATTAAACCAACATAAACCACTCAAGCAATCCCAGAACGGGCGAGTAGATTTTCTACTGCCGAGAGCCAATGACAATCCGGTCATTACGTTACGCGATGTAGCAGTGCAGTATGTGATCGATCAACCTCTCGTATTGGATGTTGAGCAATTGACGATTACGCGTGGGGAACGCGTTGCTCTGATTGGCCCCAGTGGTGCGGGCAAAACGACGCTACTACGGCTACTAAATGGCTATGTTCAGCCCAGCATTGGACAAGTGAATATTCTTGGCAATCAGATGAATCTTGGTTCTACACAACAGTATCGCGATTACTGGATTCGCTCCATGCGTCGACGAGTGGGGTTCGTGTTTCAGGATTTTAACTTGGTTGAGCGATCAACAGTCTTTCAGAATGTACTTTGGGGTAGACTCGGACGAGTGAATCCTCTTTGGAGTCTCTTGGGGTGGTTTTCTGCCGCGGACAAGATGGCAGCGATGGAAGCCATTGCCGAAGTCGACCTGTTGCCTCAGACTAGTCAGCGCGTGGATACATTGAGTGGCGGTCAACAGCAACGTGTCGGCGTGGCGCGCGTCTTGGCGCAAGAAGCGGAGATCATTTTGGCCGATGAACCGGTCAGCAATTTAGACCCGGGCCTGGCGGATGATGTACTCGGTCTGCTTTCGAATGTGAGCCAGCATCACAATGCAACGCTGATTATGAGTTTGCACCAGCCTCTTCTGGCCCAATCCTATGCTGACCGCATCATCGGTTTGCGCAACGGTCGAATCGTTTACGATGAACCGTCAACGCACTTCAATGACGCGGCAATTCAAGCCGTCTATGGTCGCGAAGCAAACACGGACGGAGCACCCATCGGCAGGCAAATGCCCACCAAGCAACGGCGCGTTGCCTCCTCGTTCGTTCAAGTCATACCGTGACAGCTCTAGAATTTCCACGTCCCTCGCTACGCCAAAGCCTACTGCGCACAGGCGGTATTCTGCTCTTTATCGCACTAGTCGCGTGGGCTTGGCGTGGTTCTGACTTCGCCTTTGGTAAGCTTGTCATCGGGTTGCCGCGCATGGCTGATTTTTTCAGCCGCATGATGCCGCCTGATATGGAGGTCGCCACAACCGTTCTCCAGGCCACTGGGGAAACGATACAGATTGCCCTACTGGGCACAGTGTTAAGCGCCGCGGCCTCTTTCTTTTTAGGTGTACTGGCCGCCACGAATTTGTCCCCAGCTTGGGTGCATCAACCGATTAGATGGCTATTGAGTATTCTGCGTGCCATCCCCATGATTCTGTTGGCATTGGTTTTTGTCAGCACTGTCGGATTGGGGCCGTTCCCCGGTGTATTGGCTGTCGCGGTTCACTCAACAGGCATGTTGGGCAAATTTTATGCAGAGGCATTTGAAAACGCCCGTCGTGGCCCGGTTGAGGCCCTCGACAGCGCTGGTGCCACTTGGTGGCAACGCGTACGCTTTGCCGTATTGACCCAAGTGGCACCTGATTTGGCCCGAGATACGCTCTTTCGCTTCGAGCTTAACTTCCGTGATTCGTTGGTGTTGGGCCTCGTTGGGGCTGGGGGGATTGGTTTCTACATCCAACTTTATATCCGCGCTTTCCAATATGATAAAGTAGCCACCCTAACAGTTGTCGTTCTCCTCATTGTGGTTCTGGTGGAACAACTTAGCGTTGCGATTCGGGCGCGGTTGCGCTGACACGGCTATTCGATTACGACGTCAGTTCGTTAAAATGAGTGGTAACCATAGCTTTTGATCCAGCGGTGCGTCTGGTTCTTCCATTTCAGGCAAGCTCTTTGGTGCAAGAACCCCTGGATTTGGTGTGTTCGTGGGTGTAGGCGTTGGATTCGGTGTGTTTGTGGGTGTAGGCGTTGGCGTGTTTGCGGGTGCTGTGATGAGTGGATCCCAAACACCAATACTATCTTCGGTTGGTAAGATCGTGACTCATCTATCACAAATGTGTGCAATAAAGACTTCCTCTAGCAAACAAGCAGCAGTTTGCACACATTGGGGAAATGAGCGAAAATTGTGGAGTTGACAATCTTGATATTGCCACATACATTAAACCGATCGATATGTAGCTATACGAAATAGAGTAGTTGATGTTGAACCGAAGATAGAGAGACTGTAATTGTGTGACTCCCGAGTGAACTGAAGGCTCAAGACACGCTCTAAGCAAAGTTGAGGGAATTAGATGATTGTGGTCTATTGAGAATGAGATCTGGAAAACGAGTGTCATGGAAACGATTCAAACACCCGATAGAAACGTAGAAGACGCAACGGATCCTATCATCACTGAACAGACAGAATCCGCTGAAAAAGACACAATGCTTGACCCCAAGCCACCGTTGCGTGCAGATAGTTCTCTGGCCACTGGAGTCGAGACATTTGACGAATATATGGTGCGCAAAGGCTTTAGTGAAAATACCATCAAAGCTTTCCGCAATGATCTGAAAATATTCGTCAAATTTATGCAGGCGGAAACGCCCCTTCACCAGATTATGACCAAGCATTTAGAGGGGTTCTTAGAGTGGTTGCAACATGAACGGGGCAAACCCTGTAGTGCCAAGACCCTGGCACGTCGCATTACAACTCTAAAAGTGTTCTTTAGTTGGGTTCACGGCATTGGTGTGATCGGGACCGATCCGGCAGAGCCAGTTGTGCAACAACCTGCACGCCCACCGTTGCCCAAGATCTTGACAGATGGAGAAGTCGCCAAATTGCAACGTGCCGCACAAGATTATCTTTGGGATCGCAATAACCCAGATGCACGGCCCTATATGCTGGTCAGTCTTTTAACGCAGACAGGCATCAAAAAGGCAGAATGTGCGCGTCTCTTGATCACAGACTTGGACATCAGCAATGAACAAGCGCCGGAAGTTTTCATTCGCTATCCCGAAGAACGTCATGCGCACAAAAATCGTACCATCGTATTGCATCCCAATATTGTACCGGCCTTCAATCAATATCTTGAGGAATATAAACCGGAAAACCATCTATTTGAATGCACGCCGCGAAACCTGGAATATGTCTTAGATGAGGTGGGGACTCGGGCAGGTATCACCCGATTACAAGTCGGATTCGAGACGCTTCGCTGGACATGTGCTGTCCGTGATTATCGAATGGGCCAACTAGAAGAACGCTTACGCCAGAAGATGGGGTTGAGTAAGATCTCCTGGCGCGAGACACGAGAAAAAATCTACCAATTAGCCAATCGGTAATTTATTTGGCTCAACAGGATCTCAGGGGGTTGACACCGCCGAATGAATTCGACGTCTGCTAACCCAAGCCCGCTTAAGCAGGTTTCCTTTGCTAGACACCGGTTTGAACCGGTGGCGTTCTTCTCAACCCCTGAGATCCGAAAGAGCCATTTATTTCTCGACAGTACTCCAAGAACTCTGCTGAACGATTCAGCAATTGACAATTCATTAGGTTTTACGGTACCCAATCCAACCCATGCTCTAACCAATTCGGTAGATTGCCTTCGACTGGTGTGAGCAATTGTGCGCTACCACCTTGACTTGAGACGGTCAAAATTTGCCATTCACTATTTCGATCACTGACCCAAGCAATTTGGCTGCCGTCAGGACTATAAACAGGCAAACCATCATTGGCCGCATTGTTGCTCAGTCGTGATACGATGCGACTGGCAACGTCGGCTATATATAGTTCCCAATTCCCATCACGCTGGTCGCTCATGAAGACAACAAAACGTCCATCCGGCGACCACCGCGGGCGGGCGTCACCTGGATTATTTGTCAATGGCTGTCGTTCGCTGCCATCGTCGTTCATGAGCCAGATGCCACAAGAGTTTCCGACATCGTCGCAGCCTTTGAAGACAACTCGGTTGCTGGCCAGATGCCAATCTGGATCTCGACCAAAACCCAACACATCAACCTGATCGTTCCCATCTGCCCAAGTCCGATAGATGCGCCAGTTGCGGTCGCCATGTCGGTTGCTGGCAAAGACCAGTTTGTTTCCCGCTGCGTTCCATGCTGGATAAGCATCTTCCGTGTTGAACGAGAAGCGAAGTCGCTCACCACTTTCCACATCAAACCCACCGACGCCTAACATATCATTGCGTGTGCTATAAAACGCGAGACGAGATCCACTGGGTTGTTGCCGGGGCTGGATAGCGTCCTCGACGATTTTGGTCTTTGTCCCATCTGCTACGCCAAAGACCTGCACGTAGTAACGCTCCTCAATCGGGTCTTGGGCAGAATAGAAAATGTGTCCCGCGAGAGGTCGCTCAACTGGCGATGAGTCAGCACGAGTATCAGAACTTGCCTCTGATTGTCCCCCTGTTTCACTGGAAGGTTCGCCACGTAGAAACGCAAGGCTAGCTTGATAGAATGGTTCATCTGGTGCCAATGAACGGGCTTGCGTAATCGCATCGATTGTACTGGCAGGCGCTGTGGAAGATGGTTCAGAGCCCTGCGCTAATTTTAGCCATTGTGCCCAGCCGAGCAAATAATGTGCAGCAGCCAAATCGGGTCTCAATGCTAACGCTGGTGTCACCTCCGTTTCGATTCGGCCCCCCATCTCTGCCGTCCAACCTTCGGCGACCGTGCCCACAAACAGAGGTGACTCTAAGCTGAAGATCTCCTGCGGTTCGTAGCGACGTAATTCATCGATAGCGGCTGCATAATCCCCATAAAAAAGATAGCCCATCACTGGGTACCCTTCGTCGCGTGTTCCGATTGCATCCCGTTTGGCAGATGCGTTATGGCGAATGTAGGCGGAGTTCCAGAGAAAATCGGTGATGTTGCTTTCTGTGATCGAAGCAGGCATTTCGTTGAGAGATGCTGCTGCCGCCATTTCATTGGCTGCATCTTTCCACAGACCGGCATTGGCTAAGTCAACCGCGCGATTGTTTGGTTCCCGCAAGATTTCGGATACCTCTTCTCGAAATTTGATTAATTCTACTGGAACAAACCGTGTCCCATCCCAACGCATGACCTCATCATGCACCTCACGCACACCACACGCATAGCAGAAAACGTAGTAATCAGTGGCATTGAGCAGCACGTCTCCAATCCCATCGCCATTTAAGTCTCTGATCGCCCCAGCCCCTGGATTTGAGCTGAACCCCGTCAACTGAAATGCTAACTCTGTTCCGTCAAAGCTATAGATCTGATAGACCCCGCTGTGAGCACCCACGCCACCCACAATTTCTAGCCAAACTCGGTCAGGGGTGATAGGGACCTGCGAAACAGAAAACTCGCTAAGATAATCAGGGCCAGGGTTAGCTGGATCATCCATTTTGCCAAGCGTTGTCATGTCTAGCAGTTGCCATGTAGCTTTGTCTCTATTCCAAGAGTAGATGGCAAGCTGATGATCAATCTCTTTCTCAAAATCCCGAATCCCAGTCGTAAAAGCAGCCCACTGTTCTACATCGCCTCCAATACGCAATGGAATCACGTTGACCCCACGAGGATCTTCTGGATCCAACTCGATATCAAATTCAATGGCTGCGGTTCGGATGAGATCGGGTTGAGTGGCCTCTGTCGATAATGATTCTGTAGAAGCGGTGTCGGCGGAAGAGGTGTCAGTCGATGAAACAGTTGTGGGGGCAGAAGTTGGCGATGGATTTTCTGTTGGCGTTGGTACAGGGGTTGATGTCTCTGGCGGAACGGATGCATCGTTGGTTTCTAAAGCTGAGGCAGTCTGAGTCAGAGCAACAGAGATCGAAACGCTTTCATCTTCAGATTGATTTCGTCCACAGGCTAACAGAAAGAGTATTATCACTCCTATAAAAACAAACAAAAAAACGGGCGATTTTCGAGTTGGATTCATCGTTCAAGTCCTTAGAGATAGCTCTTTTTATCTACTATTGACCAACTATACCACACTCATTCATGGATGGCGATCAGCACTTGTTTTATGAAGAGAATGCTCTCCACTTTTTAGTCGAGCAAGGGATTCCCAGGAAATTTCACGACTGCAAATAGCGGTGGTAGCTCATCTATCGCGTCGATTCGAAGAATCGGGCATATGCGCCTATAGACCCCCCTTTACACCCAGCGGCAGGACCATTCTCTGGTGGTCTTGAAAAGGGCAGGGCAACATGGCCGATTTATGCCTGCTTGGTACAAATATAAACGTTTAACGATAACATGTTAATGTCCTATCTCATTCAGGGTAAGCAAAAGTATGAACAAAAAAAAGAAAATCTTAGGATGGACACTGCTGCTGATGTTGCTGCTTTCCGCCTGCCGCTCAGCAGAGAAAGAGAACGCTATGCAAGCGCTCTCTCAAGATGAACTTGGCTGTGTGGTAGGGCAATCGCGTACTTTGCGGCCTGGGATTCAAATTCCAGTCTGATACAGGAAATCCGTTGGCGAAACGCCCACTTCGTGAAAAAACGGATTAAAGATGTCACTCGAATTAGTGGATTTGTTTGCGTAGCAGTCGCTTGCGACCATGCACTTTCTGTTCGCCTATATGCTTTCCACCTCAGGCGCAACCGCCAACTTGGACGAAGATGCAAAAGGCGGCATCGAAATTGCCTTGAGCGATCACGGGCCGTTTTTGAAACATGAGATCGAACTGGTCGGTGAAGATTCGCTCTGTAGCAGCGCAGGAGGAGGGATCGCTGCACAGAAAATTGCGGCCGACCCAACGATTGTGGGCGTGATCGGTATCAGTTGTTCCCGCGCGGCGGCCGCGGCAATCCCAATTCTGAGTCGAAGATTATGTTTACGAAAGGAGGTGTTAGTACCCAAGTACTATAGACAGAGACCTATGGTTCTGATATGATCGATATCACGATTACATCAAGACTTCGTGGGTACCTGTTCTCTGTTGTTTACTTCACCGATTCACCTCAAATACTATAGTCAAACTCTCTTCCTTTCATGAGCAATATCAAATAGGACTCGAGTAACTAGTGCGGTTCATCCGCGAACCGTAAATGATTCAGAATGCTTTGATCTTGTCTCAAGATGGCCAATTATGACAAAGCCATTGAATCCGTTGGAAGTCTTGAACCTGCTCTCGCGCAGACTATCATCTCCATTGAAAACGCCACCCTCTGCAACACTCTGGAAGAGAAGGTTGTAGAACGAACCGCCCAACTGGCCGTGGTCAACGAGGAGATCCAGGCCCTCAACGAACAACTGACGGAACAAATCTGCGCATGGCGCCGAACTGGACGTAACGCCCCATGATTCTACCGAGCCACGAGGAATTGGCGGCAGTAGCCGGGCAGGACATCGCTGGCTACATGGAACCGACCAACGAAGTGGGCGGCTATGTGAAGGGGCAAAACCTTAGACGTGATCAAGGAAGCTGTGATCGCTGACATAATGATGCATATCGGCGATCACGAAGTGTATGATGATATTACATTGTTATACTTCACTCGCTCATCGGTGAGAATAAATTCGCCTGTTCTCTCGACTATTCATGGTCAAATTCAATCTCATCTATGGCAGTGAAAAGTATAGTAATGAAGCAGCAGTAAATTCGACCTATCTATCCCCTAGTTACTAAGGAGGACTGAGCGCAAATGAACCGTATCTATTTATCAATCATAGTTATCCTTCTGTTCACGGCACTTTGGAGTGCTTATAATCGCACACGTTCCGCGCCAGCACCAACGTCGCCACCCACTCCAGAGCCGACATTGTCTCCCAACCTGGAACCTTCTCTGGACCCAACATCAACACCAGTGCCTATCGCCTCAAAGTCCGCAACATCTCTAGAGCCTCAGTATGCTGGATTAGAGCAGGACTTGTCTGGGGTGCATCTGCGCCTCGCCACAATCGGCGGGGCCGTAATCTTTGAGGCCATGTATGAATCCTTGAGCATTTTTGAAGAGGCCACGGGCGCAACCACTGAAATTATTTACATGAGCAAGGATAATTTTGAAGTGGACCACTATCTGAAGGAACAGTATCAGGCAGGCACAGTGGCGTTCGATATTGCCTGGAATCATACTAGCTTTTTCCCACAGTATATAGACTTTCTGGAACCGCTAGAATCATACTTTTCTCCGGAAGAACTGGCACCATTCAGCAAGGCCATTCTGGATGGCTCGACCAAGGATGGACATCTCTGGTTGATGCCGCGTCATGGCGATATCTCTGGATTATACTATCGTACAGATCTATTTGATGACCCGCAGAACCAGCAAGTGTTTGCAGAACAATATGGTTATCCCCTTGCACCGCCTGAGACACTGGATCAGATGTATGATATGGCCGAATTTTTCACGACCTGCTGTGATGTCTATGGTACGCAATTTGCGGGTCGAGAAGAAGCCCTTACGGGACGGTTTATGGAGCTTTTGGTTGTCAACGGCGGACAGTATTTTGATGGAAATCTAAATCCCATCTTCAATAGCGACGCTGGTGTCTTGGCTGCAACCTGGGTGCACGATCTGTATATCAATGGCTACATTCCTCCTGATACCACTGACTATCTGTGGCTGGAAGTGGCTCAGAATTTTTGCGATGGCCAAATCGCCTTCTATCTAGAATGGCATAACTGGTACAACTACGTTCAAGATCCTGAAAACTGTGTTGTAGCGGGCAGGTTTGGCATCGCGCGTGGCCCGGTAGGCCTGCTTGGTGATGTGCACACAGGCTGGGGGGGTGCGCACGGATTTTCGATTGCAGCTGCCAGCGAACACAAAGAGGCCGCTGCTCAATTGCTCAAGTTCCTCACTTCTGAGCGAGTGCTCTATGAAGAAGCACAATTGGGGCCATTACCAGTGCGCGATGACGTCTGGGCACGTATTATTGCAGACGCGTCAAGCTCGGATGTTGCCCTGGACAGCAAACGTCTGGCAATTGCGCAGGCACAGATCAACGAAGATTTCTTTACGCCCCCCCAAATCAAAGAGTGGATCGCCTTCTCCGATCTCTGGTATCCACAGTTGCAGCAGATCATGCTGGGCAATGTAGAAGTCAAGCCTGGGCTGGACACGGCAGTCGACGAGACACGTGTCATCATGGCAAGATAGGGCAACTACGAAGAGTAAGAGTCTATGAAAAGTCTACACGCAAAGTTGATTGTCGTGTTTGTCGTCGTGAGCGTTGTCCTGCTGATTGTTGTCGGGGGCGGTGCTTATCTGACGGCCCGTAATACCTTGCAAAAGGAAGCGCTGACCAAAATGGAATCGCTGCGCGAGACACGCAGCGATGAATTGCTCTTGTGGTTTGGCAACTGGCGTAAACAGGCAGAAGCGTTTGCGAAACTGCCAACCGTTCGGCTGGCGGCGGATGTGCTTAGGCGTTCCATAGACAACAGTTTCGGGCTGGGCAGCAGCTATGAAGAGCGATTGCAGACCATTCGCGACAGCTACCTACACAAACCTGATGAATCTGATATTGGAGATGGCTCGGCCTATAGCAGTGCACATGCCCGATTTCACCCCTTCTTTCAGGAACATCGTACTATCTTTGGCTATACAGACATTCTGTTGGTCACACCAACGGGTGATGTTATCTATTCTGTGCTCAAAAAGGCTGATTTGGGTGTCAATCTACGGCAAACGCCCTATGCCGAAACCAACATTGGACAAGCTTTTCAATTGGCAAGCACAATCGCTGAGGCCGACTTCACAACGTATGTGGATTTTGCCTTTTACGAACCCAGCGCCGAAGCGGCTGCTTTTCTCAGTGCACCTATTTTTAATACAAAAGATGAATTCGTCGGTGTGCTTATTCTACAGATGCCGATTGATATTATGAACACGGTGCTAAACCAACGGGCCGGCTTTGGCGAAACCGGGGAGTCCTATGCCGTAGGTACGGATCTGCTCTTCCGCAATGACTCCCGCTTTCTGCAACAGTTAGATACCGATAGCACCGTCTTGAACGAGCACTTTATCGTCGATACTGTCGCCAGCCGCACCGCACTCGCGGGAAAGAAGGGCAGTCAGGTGATCGATGATTATCGAGGGGCACCAGTGCTGAGTGCCTGGACCCCCGTTGTCATCCAAGAACCAATTCCCGAACTTGATTGGGATGGGGTGACCTGGGCGCTTGTGGCCGAAGTGGCCGCAGCCGAAGCCCTCAAACCAGCTGCCGATCTCCTTCTCCTTTTTCTGGCTGTCGGTATCCTGGTGGGTCTCATCGCATTGGGCAGCGCGTTCCTCATCGCACGCCAGATCGCACGCCCCATCCAGCGCTTGACGGAAACGGCCGAACAAATTGCCAGAGGCGATCTGTCGCAGCAAGCCGAGGTGACTTCGCAGGACGAGATCGGTCATCTCGCCCAAAGCTTCAACACGATGACCAGGCAGCTAAGAGATTCATTTGAGAGACTGGAAGAGCAAAATGCAGAATTGCAGCGTTTGGATCATCTCAAAGACGAGTTCTTGGCCAACACCTCCCACGAGCTGCGCACCCCACTCAATGGTATCATTGGTTTGGCTGAATCCCTCATCGATGGTGCCACTGGTCCGCTGTCCAAACCAACTACCCATAATCTAGACCTGATCGTCTCCAGCGGCAAGCGGCTGGCCAGCTTGGTCAACGATATTCTGGACTTCTCTAAGTTGAAAAATCAGGAGTTTGAACTCCAGCACAAGCCGTTAGACATTCACACACTGGCCGAAGTGATCCTGACCCTCTCCCAGCCGCTGGTGGGCCATAAACCGTTAGCGCTCATTGATGAAACAGCGGGCGACTTACCTCTGGTTGAGGGTGACGAGAATCGGGTGCAGCAGATCCTGCACAATCTGGTCGGCAACGCCATCAAGTTCACCGAAGAGGGCCAGGTGACCGTGTCGGCCCAGGTGCGGGGAAGTGATCTGGCGATTGCCATCGCCGATACGGGGATCGGCATTCCCGAAGAGGAATTTGACCACATATTCGAGTCGTTTGAGCAAGCCGATGGGACGACTGCCCGCAACTATGGCGGCACTGGACTCGGCCTAGCGGTGACCAAGCAGTTGGTTGAATTACACGGTGGTCAAATTTGGGTCGAGTCGGAAGTAGGGGTCGGTTCTACATTCACTTTTACCTTACCTCTGGCCGACAAGAACTGGACCGCAGTTGAGCGAGCGGCTGTGCCCATAGAGACAGTGACCAAAGTACGCACCTATGCCCCACCACCAAACTGCACGAATAATGGTATGGGTGGAGTCCCAGCCACTGCGATTGCCAATGGTGAGTGGGCTGACGAGATGGAGCTAGCCGATTTTAAACCTGCGATATCAGCAGGCCGCTACCGGGTGTTGATCGTCGATGACGAGCCAGTCAACTTGCAGGTCTTGTCCAACCATCTTGCAGTGCGCGACTATGAGGTCGTTCAGGCGCAGAGCGGTATCGACGCCCAGGAACTGATAGCAAGCGGTGACCGCTTCGATCTCATCATACTGGACGTGATGATGCCGCGCATATCTGGCTATGAGGTCTGCCAGAAAATCCGGAGAACGTACTCAGCCAACGAGTTACCGGTGGTTTTGTTGAGCGCCAAGAACCAGGTGGCGGATTTGGTAGCGGGCTTACAAGCAGGTGCCAACGACTATCTGACCAAGCCGATCTCCAAGGATGAACTGTTGGCGCGCATTGAGACCCACCTGAATCTCAAAGAACTTCTCGTTGAGAACCTACGTATGGGAACTGAGCTGGCAGTGACCCAGCGTCTGCAAAAGATGATCCTGCCCACCGAAGCGGAACTGGCCCAAGTGGATGGGCTGGACATCGCTGGCTACATGGAATCAGCCGACGAAGTGGGCGGCGATTATTACGATGTGCTGCAACAAAATGGCCGGGTCAAGATCGGCATCGGCGACGTGACGGGGCATGGATTGGAAAGTGGCGTTGTAATGTTGATGACGCAAATGGGCGTGCGCACCCTGCTCACCAGCGAAAAGCGGGATCCGGTGCGCTTTTTAGATGTTCTCAACCGCAGCCTCTACGACAATGTCCAACGCATCGAAGCGGGCAAGAACTTGACCCTGAGCCTGCTCGACTATACAGCCATCGGCGATGAAGGTGGCCAATTGCGTCTCAGCGGCCAGCACGAGGATGTCATTATCGTACGCGAGGGAGGTGAGGTGGAACTAGTGGATACCACGGACCTGGGCTTCCCTGTCGCCCTTGATGATGACATTGCCGACTTCATCGACGAAACGATTATCGATCTAGCCTCCGGTGATGGGGTGGTTCTCTATACCGACGGCATCACCGAGGCGCAGAACATGGACAAAGAACTCTACGAACTGGAGCGTCTAACTGAGAGCGTCTCTCGTCATTGGGGAAAGCCATCTGCCGAGGCAATTAAGGATGCAGTACTGGCCGACGTATTGACTTATGTCGGTGAGCAGAAAATCTTTGATGATATCACGTTGTTGGTGATGAGGCAGAAATAGAGTGCGGAGTCTATAGATCAATTGTACGCATTACGCAACATTTTGTTTGATCCAGGTTGCCATTTTGGGGCGCAATTTAGGAGGCGGCACAGGCTGATTGTAGTCAATGCGATAGTGGTAATAGTTGTCAGCATAGATTTTCTTAACGACAGCAGTGAGGTCTAGAACCACATCGGAATCGGGCTCACGTAATGGGATAGGGGTCGTCGGCAGTGCATCATTGATTCCGACGGGCCAGATTTGAGAGATTCGAATGTTACCAGCAGTGCCTCGATTTAAAAGAACAATGTAGTCCGTGTCGATTGACGGTTCAGCCACTTCACTGCCTGGTCGCTGACCAACACGCAATAGATCAAACTCAACTAAGTGAATTGGAGAACGGAGAATTCGCTGCCGCTTTTGCTGGTACTGTATTAATCCCTCGCCAGTCTTATTAGCGGGAGAAAGGAGCTCAATGGCCGTCACCAGGTCTCTATTCTCTGTCACATAAATATTGACAGCGCGCTGCTTCTGTGGTTCGGGTATTTCAACAACGCGTTCGAGGGGTGCTTCCGGTACGGTTACAGCCTGTCGTTGAGTCGTTGCTTGTGAGTCCAGCCCGACAATGTTGACATCCGGATAGATATGTTGTGTTTCAGAGATGGTTAATTCCTGCAGTACAGTATGAATTTCTACCTCAGCAAAATATTTGGGCACAATCTGCGGGTTAAGTTGTCGTACGAGCTCCTCTGCCAGATGATGATGGAAGCCACGCCAATGCTCCCGATCTTCTAGATAGGGGTCCATGCCAGGAAACGGAGAGGTCATGGTAGTCTCCTTTGTTTAGACATTAACAGTATACTGGGCGAATTATAACTGGTTTTCTTTAAGCAGGTCAAAGGCACAATAAACAGTGTTTTATAGTGACGCCAATTCACGCAATGTCGGAGTAAAAAGGGTAAACAGAAGCAAAGAAAGCGAAAGAGTCGCAATCTTGAGAGGAACAGCCTAATGTGAACTGAGCTAGCGGCGGGTGCCCAGTGTCAGGGTTAGGTTCCAAGGCACTGCACGAGAAATCCTGAGTGAACAGCAAAGAATGCCCTTATGCAAGGCATCGACATCTCGGCACTTCCAAGTGCGCGTCCGTCAACTGAGAGCCAACTAGCAAAGCCGAGCCATCAGGCTCGATTCTGGTCAGACACTGATCAGTGCAATTGGCTGCGGGATTCAAAGCCTTATGCAAGCAGAGAGCCGGGACCAACCCAATGAGAGCAGCCTCTGGCAGCGTCGGGTTGCAGCTTTTAGGGCGATGCTCGAATGTTCATGACTTTATTTTAACTGTTTTCCTACAAAACTGACAGTGTGTGAAGTGACGCCACTTAAACTTCGGACAATAAGACTCAGTAGATCCAAATTTGGCGTTTTTGGCGATTTTCAGTCGAGATTGCAGGGATTTTGGAGTCATTTATTCAGATTTCGGTTACAGAAAACAACCTATTTCATATCTGAAAATCGCCCAAATCTAACGCAAAAACTAGATATCGACCGGCAAATTTGTATTTATGTCAACTGTTTAGCCAGAATTCTCTCTCAAAACCTGAAATTTGGATCTACTGATACTGTTATTTATCGAGAGACAATTGTAAGAAGTTTAAATGATGTGGCTATTATTCATAAATTTTGACTTCCAAATGTGTACAAACATCCCAGGATTTTTCTGAAAATAGCCGTTTATTTGTGTTAGATGAGCTGTCCACAAAGAGAATGCTCATCTTCCGAATCTACTGCTCACCACTCAGAAGAAATCTCCATTGTGGACATTTGTAGTAGATGAGCCGATTAGAAAGAGGGTGTCAGAATGACAATACAAATTTACGGAGACTTTTTTGAGCCAGACACCGAACTTGAGTCCATTCAGCTCAACTTTGCTATCACGCCGAGCCTACGTCAAAAGCGTTGGCAAAATGGCGGGCTGTCAACGCGCTTTTTACTGGAGTATTGGGAAACATTTTTGGGGTGGTTCAAAATTAGGTTTACACTTTTGATATATAGACAAAAATCTATATGAGACCGTTTTCTCTCTGAGAACCGGCGAAATCAGAGAATATAAACGTTCTTTCTGTTTCTAAAAGTGTAAACCTATCTATCCAGCTAAAATGAACCACCCCACATTTTTCCCACTAAACGATCAGTTTACCATCAACAAAAAAACGGAGATTGGCTATACCCTGCGCTTCATTGCCAACGAGATGATGGAAAACATCCTGCGTCATAGCGATACCGATTCCCAACATCCCGCACGCTTCAGCCTCTATTTGCCACGAGGCGCATTGCGTTTTTACATCACCAATAGCATCAAGCCAGAGGGAACGGTAAACTTTCAAACGCGGATCCAAGAGCTGCTAACCAAAGATCCTCACGAGCTATATATCCAGCAGATCGAAAGCACCATGGAAGAAGGCAACACCGCCTCGGGCATGGGCTATCTGACGATGCTCACTGACTCCCACGCCACGCTGGCCTGGAAGTTTGAATCTCTGTCGCAAACGCCACAGCTGATGGTGGTCACAACAATGGTAGAAGTGCCGATATAGAAAGTTATTCTTATTAAAAAATCTATCAGGAGAGACAAATCAATGGAAATCAAACATGACGATTATTCTGTAGTTTACGACTCCGACTTGGCGACGGCCACCATTGCGGGTATGTTGGAGTTGGGTGGAACACCTCAATATAAGCCGATTGCCGACATGCTAAAGAAGGTGGCGGAGTCAAAACCGTCGCTGATTACACTGGATGTGCAGAACCTGCGCTTTCTCAACAGTTCTGGCATCACGGCCCTCATGCAACTGGGGATTCAGATCCGCAAACTCAAGGCCAGCGATCTAAAAATCATTGGCTCGTCAAAACATTCCTGGCAAGCGAAGTCACTGAAAAATATTCAGAAATTTGTGCCCACAGCGGTACTCGAATTTAACTGAGGCATGTCCCTTTACCAATCAATCATAGTCAACCTCGACAGAATTAAAGCATTCTTTAGACAGCTCCAATGGCGCGAGTTAGTGGCGAGCTTGCTCAGCCCGACACAATATCTGACGGTCAAATCCAAACTGATCCTGCTTCTACTCTTTGTCGCCATTGGTTCGCTGCTGGTTGTGGCGGTTGTGGTTGGACGTACACAACGCGCGACGCTCAACCAAGCCGCCTTTGACCAACTGGTCAGCCAACGCAACAACAAAGCTGAGCAAGTCAAACTCTACATTGAATCAATACGCAACCAGGGGGCGCTCTTGGCAACAGACCGCGTCGTCGTCGCAGCCATGATGGCGCTGCAGGATGCTTACGCTCGCATCAGCTCTGCCCTTATCGAACCAGTTTGGGACGAGGCGTTGACCCATTACTATCGCAGCAAGTATCTGCCTGCCCTCTCACAACACGCTGGGATCGATATCTCTGTCGCAGCGTTACGCCCCAAATCTCGAGGCGCTCGCTTTCTTCAATACCACTATATTGTGACTGATAGTGTGGGTCATATCGATGGAAACAAGTCAGAGACACTCCGGCAGACCAGTGCACTATACCACGTGAACCACGACAAATATCACCCTCAGCTGGAAGCATTGGCGAGCCGTCTGGGCTTCTCGGATCTCTTGCTGGTCAGCTATGACAACGAAGAGGTGGTTTATAGTGTCTCCAAGAATCCCGACTTGGGCACAAATCTTCGCAGCGGGCCATATAGTCAGACCCATCTCTCCGATTTGGTTAAATGCATCAAGCAGGAGTTCGACGAATCTGGCATCAGCATCGTCGACTTTGCCTCCTACCCACCAGCAGAAGGGAAACCAGTGGCCTTCCTCGGCAGCATAATTTACAACCCAGCCGGACGCCCTCTCGGCATTTTGGTCATCCAATTTGCGCCCGACGAGTTGGATCGCATTGTCACCGATGATCGGGCGTGGCGCGAAAGTCGACAGGGCGAAACGGGCGAGACCTACATTGTGGGTCGGGATCAATTCATGCGCACCACGTCGCGTTTTCTCATCGAAAATCCAGAGACTTATCTGCAAGAGCTACGCGCGGCAGGAGAGATAGAAGAGACACTCAGCCAGATCGGGCAGTTCAAACGTTCCATTCTTTTGCAAGAGGTAGAAACAGAGGCTGCACGCGAAGCCTTATCCGGACGCAGCGACGTTCGCATCCTGGATGACTATCGCGGTCACTCTGTACTGACAGCCTATGCACCACTTGATCTAGATGGCCTAACGTGGGGCATCATCTCGCAGAGAGACGCCGTGGAAGCCTTTGCCCCTATCGCTACGCTCCAACGTCGAATTTTTATGGTCGGCACAATTCTGATCATCCTTGTTACACTCATGGCCGTTGCAGCCAGTACGCTTTTGACCCGTCCGCTCCACAGATTGACTGAATTTACTGAGAGCGTATTGGCCGAGGAAGAGGTCTTTCTGGATGCTGACAGCGAAGACGAATTTGGTCAGTTAACCGAATCGATCAACGATATAGCCATGAAAATGCAGTTTCAGACGGCTATGCTCGAACAGCACACCGAAGAGAATGAGGTGCTTCTCCATAGCATCCTGCCTGGTCCAGTGGCGCAGCGCATTAAACGAGGAGAGGATCGGATCACAGATACACTACAGCAAATCAGCGTGCTGAGTGCGACCATTCTGGGCTTTGTGGAACTCTTGGAGCAGCGTGACGCCCAAGAGGCGACCGACATTCTGAACGATCTCATTCAAGCCTGGGATGAGGCAGCCGACTCTCGCGGCTTAGAACGCCAGCGCACAGTTGGTGACACCTATCTTGCAATATGTGGTCTCAGTAGATCCAAATTTGGCGTTTTTGGCGATTTTCAGTCGAGATTGCAGGGATTTTGGAGTCATTTATTCAGATTTCGGTTACAGAAAACAACCTATTTCATATCTGAAAATCGCCCAAATCTAACGCAAAAACTAGATATCGACCGGCAAATTTGTATTTATGTCAACTGTTTAGCCAGAATTCTCTCTCAAAACCTGAAATTTGGATCTACTGGGTCTGGTAACTCCCTACCTGGATCATCCGAATCGAACAGTTGATTTTGCTTTGGAGATGTTCGATCTGCTGGAAGAGATCAATGCACAACATGGCACCAAACTGGGTTTGCGCATCGGGATAGATGCGGGCGCCGTAGTGGCCGGTGTCTTAGGAGGTAGCAAATTCATGTACAACGTATGGGGTAAGACGGTTACCACAGCAGCAGGACTCAATGCCCAAGCCGATAATAACAGCCTATTGATCAGCGATACCGTCTACGAACGACTGGAAGAGCGGGAACAGTTCGTGTCTCGCCCAAATCTTGCCCTGGACGGAGTCGGTTCGATTCCCCCGTGGCTTTGGAGCAAAGATGGATAGGTAATGATGACCCAATCTCTTATCCAACAAGACCTCTTCTTCTGGGGAGTGGGCCTCATCAGCGGTCTGATCGTGCTTGTCATTGTGCTTGGGGAAGTAATTGAGCGATTGGAACGCCGAGAGAATCCGCTGACTGAAGGTTTACGCCAGATTCGGCACGTCGTTCTACCAATCCTGACGCTGCTTTTAGCCCTGCGTCACGTGTTGGGCATGGCTGGCTCATCCAATGGTATCCGGCTGCTGGAGACGCTCGTCTGGATCACGGTCATCTATGCTCTACTGACCCTACTGAGCAATACGACTCGTCTGAGCGAGAGCAACCCGCAGGCCAGAATCAGCAAGGTGCCCACGATCTTTTTTGCCTTGAGTCGAGCCGTTGTTGTCCTCTTTGTCGCTTACCATCTGTTGACGAACGTCTGGCAAGTGGACGTGAGCAATCTTTTTACCGCCGTGGGTGTGGGTGCATTGGCCATCTCCTTTGCCCTACAAGATACGCTCAGCAATCTGGTTTCCGGCTTTCTATTGCTCATAGATAGTCCTTTCAAAGCAGGCGATATGATCGAAGTGGAGGGAGAGTGGCTGGAAGTGACAGAAGTTAATTGGCGCAGCACGCGCTGTATCGCTGATTCCGACTGGACGACGGTTGTCATCCCCAACGGCATTTTGGGGCAGAAACGCATTAAGAACATGGGCTCCAAGGAAATGTCTCGCTACAAATTTCAGTTTACCTTTGCCTTTTCCTATAACGATCCACCGAATCGTGTAATCGAGATTATCCAAACGGCAGTGAATGAAATTGAGCAGATTGATACTGCCGCAACGCACGTTGTGACCGACAGATTTGAAAAATCCGCCGTCCTCTATCAGGCATGTGTTGTCTGCAATATCCATAACCATACAGAGATCCGTGATGCTTTAACCAAACAGATCTATTATGCAGCCAGACGTCATGGTTTGACAATAGCGTTGCCAGTACAGCTTGAATATTCGTTGGACGATCAACTACGCTTACAGCCAGTCTATGATCTTACAGAGATGCTACGCACCATACCTCTGTTACGGTCGCTTCAGCAAGATACAATCGAGTGGCTTTCGGCTCGAACCCAAGTAAATCATTTTGGTCTGGGCGAACGAATGATCCGTCAGGGCGAGCCAGACGACGGCTATTACTTGATATATGAGGGTGAAGTTCAACTGTCGTCCGCCGATCCGGACGGTCATCACCTCGATATCATGGGGTTGTCTGCGGGCGATATCTTTGGCGAACTCACTTCGATGCGCGGTGAACCGAGTCCTGTGACGGCGACTGCTACAACCGACACGACTGTCCTCATTTTGGGAGACGAAACGATCGAGCAGCTAATTGAGCGCAATCATGGCTTCTCCATAGAGATGCATGCCTTTATAGAGGAACGAAACGGATTGTCTCCGCCATAACGGGTGAAAATGGTTTTGTCGACCGGCGCAATTCACAAGATAGCTGGCTAGATTTGGTCCGAGGGGCATAAATCTGGAACGTAAGGATAGGAATATACGAAAAAATCAATCTGGCTGTTTGGCGGCGCGGCTATGCAGAACGAGTGTATACCACAAAGTGTGTAAATGGACGCCGCTCAGTCAGAGAATCGACTGCATTTACACACTTTGGTACACTCCCAGCAGAACTTCGCTTGCTGACCAGCAGATGGCAAAACGTCTACTTTGTGTTTGGCTACATGCATAGGGTCAATACAGTTACTCAAAATCGCATCACGATTCCTCAACCGTCACTTCCGCACGAAAATGCTTTTCAAGTTCGCTTAGCAGTCGTTCGCTGATGGTACATTGTTCCCCTGGAAAGGCTAACCGTTGACGGCGACCATTATTTTCAATCGTAATAAAAAATTGATCGCGTCCCCGACGATCTGATAAACGTTCAACCATATCGCGTAAGCGATACTTGTCTCGGTCCAAGTTTCCCGTACCATGAAAGAGGATATCGATTGTGCGGGCACTGGTTTCCCGTCCGTTTTTCGGGGATAGAGCGGATTGACTCTCAGATTTCGGTTTGGCAACAGGTTTTTCGTCCCGCTCTTTTCGTGCTGGGCTAGGTGGTGAATGATGTATCCCATTCTGACCATGTGTTCCATTTCGCTCTTTATGTCCAGCAGAGCGAGCAAGTAACGGTGGCTTACTCTTCGAGTCACTCCTATCCTCGGCCTCACTCTTCACCTTTTCCTCAATCGCTTTGTTCTCCTCGCCCCCCTTTCTGATCCCTCGGATCTCTTCTTTCTTAGCCTGAACCTCAGCCTGCTCCTCTTCTTTCTGTTTCTTAATCCTCACTTTAGCCGCTTCTTTGCTTTCCTCAGCCTTAGTCTTAGCCTGCTCCTCCTCTTCTCCCACCATCCACGCAGGCGGCTCGCTCAAGAAGGGATCTTCCTCCGGTGGAGGGATAAACTCATAGTTTTCATCATCGATTTCAGCAGTATAATCTAGATCTGACGTTTGTGTGCCGTGGGTAGAGTAGGCGTTTGTCCCATTCGTCTCATATGAATGCCCATTTTCGCGCAGAACAGCACCATTGATCGTGGGTGTATGGTCCAGCAAAGTAGGCTGTATCTTCACAGCATCATCTCTAACGGCGTGGACCTGTTCAACATAATTCTGGAAGCTGTCAGCGAGCAAGGTTGTTTGTCCCTCCCTGGTCTGAGCCTTGCCCTTGACGAGCACGACTGTATCAAGGACGAGCTGTTCTTTCACTTCGGCATAGGTACGGGGAAAGACCACAACCTCACATTGTCCTTTCAGATCCTCTAACTGGACAAAGGCCATCGGATCGCCCTTCTTGGTCGTGATGGTGCGCACATTGCTGATCATACCCGCCATGGTGACATTTTTCCCATCGTGGGATTCGTTCAGTTCGTTGCAGGCACATGTAACGATCTTGGCTAAGTCGACACTGACATGCTGCATGGGGTGACTCATGGCATAAACACCAAGCAGTTCCTTTTCCCATTGTAGGCGTTCCCGTCCTTTCGCTTCTGGGATATCGGCCAACTTGATTGAGGCTGCTTCCTGAATGGCTTCCATGCCAAGAAGGTCAAACATGGAAAGTTGTCCACTGTCGCGGGCCGTGTGTGTAC
This sequence comes from Chloroflexi bacterium TSY, assembly GCA_019217005.1. The sequence goes on along the minus strand of JAHBNG010000029.1, from coordinate 84,616 downwards.
TCGACGATTGGGCGATGATCTGTTCAACGACATCGAGTAATTGGCTTCGCTTACCAAAGCGATCTAGGGCACCAACCTTGATCAAGCATTCCAATGGACGCCGTCCAACTTTACGCAAATCGACCCGGTCGCAGAGATCCGCCAAACTTGTAAAGGGCCCTCCTTTGTTACGCGCATCGATGATAACCTGAACGGGATGTTCTCCCACATTCTTGACTGCCGCCATCCCAAAGCGAATTGCGCTACCGTCTGGTACGGGGAAATCATACGCAATGTTGGCATCTTTAACTGCCATTGTCTCAACATCTGCTGGGCGCTCCTGAATCTCAAAATCGAGACCGCTGTAGTTGACATCCGGCGGGAGCACATCAATGCCCATCCTGCGACACTCATTGATAAAGTTGACGACCTTTTCGGTCTTATCCCGCTCGATTAGGAGGAGGGCCGCCATGTATTCAACAGGATAGTGGGCTTTCAAATAGGCGGTCTGGACGGTAATAACAGCATAGTCCGCTGCATGCGCTTTGTTAAAACCGTACCTTGCAAAAAACTCGATGTCACCATAAATTGCTGCCGATGCTTTTTTGGGAATCCCATTCTTTTCGCAACCATCGATGAATATCTTTTTGTGCTTCTCGATATCAGAGGCTTTTTTCTTGCTAATGGCGCGGCGAACAAGATCTGCATCTCCAGGCGTATAACCAGCCAACTGACTCAAGATCTGAATGATCTGTTCCTGATAGATAATAATTCCCAGCGTCTCGTCCAAAATCGGTTTGAGCGCTTCATGCTTAAACTCAACCTCTTCCTCTCCATGTAGACGACGGATGTAGTTGGGGATATATTCCAACGGTCCAGGACGATAGAGTGAGATGGTCGCAATGATGTGTTCAAAGAGTGTTGGACGCATCTCGGTTAGCACACGCCGCATTCCTTGGCCTTCAACTTGGAAAACACCGCTCACTTCTCCGCTGGAGAGCAGTTTGAATGCCTCGACGGTCTCTTCTCCCTCAAAGGGGATATTGCTCAAATCGTAGCGAATGTCGTGACGTTCCTGGATTAGGCGACCTGCTTCGCGCATGATGGATAGGGTGCTCAATCCCAAAAAGTCAACCTTGAGCAGGCCAATCGACTCCAAAATTGGGAACTCAAATTGGGTGATTGCCTCGGTAATACTCCCTTTGCTTGGGCGCATGAGCGGCGCATAGTGGGTCAAATCGCGGTCTGCTACGATCACAGCCGCTGCGTGGATTCCAGAGTGTCGTGCAACGCCTTCGAGTTGCATAGACATATCAAGTAGATCGCGCACCCAAGTTTGTTTCTGGTAGATCTCGACCAATTCGGGGTTGTAAAATTCGTGTCCTTCGGTCAGAACATCGTCGATTGTGACTGGTTTGCCGGGGATAGCGGGGATCATTTTGGCAACGCGGTCGACATCAGCCAAATCGATTTCTTGCGCACGGCCCACGTCTCGAATGGCAGCACGTGCCTTCATGCGTCCAAATGTGACAATCTGGGCAACCTGGTCTTGACCATATTTCTCAATCGTGTACTGAATCAGCTCTTCACGCTGATCGTCGGGAAAGTCAAGATCAAAATCAGGCATACTGACGCGATCTGGATTAAGGAAGCGCTCGAAAATCAAGGCGTTTTTGAGTGGATCAATTCCTGTCACTCCAATCGCGTAAGCCACCACTGAGCCTGCACCAGAGCCACGTACATTCCACCAGATGTTGCGGCTGCGAGCAAAATTGCAGAGATCGGCCACGATAAGGAAATAGACATCGAAGCCCATCGAATGAATGATCTTCAACTCGTGCTCTTTACGCTCCTGGACGGCATCATCATTGGCATTGTCGCCGTAGAGCCACGCAATGCCTTCATCAGTCAGATGGCGTAAATAGCTCTCATAGTCATATCCTTCAGGGATCTCGATATCAGGCAGATGGTATTCCCTGTCCTCGAGATCGACGTCGCACATTTCGGCGATGAGAACAGAGTTGTCATATGCGCTGGCGGGTAGATCAATCAAGGGACGGAAAGTCTCTTCCATCTGGGCCCGACTTTTCAGAAAATAACTCTGGTCGCTCAGGCGCATGCGCTTATCGGACTGCACCGCGGCACCAGTCTGCACGCAGAGCAACACATCGTGGGGTGTGCTATCCTCTTCGCGAACATAATGAACATCATTGGTGGCAAGCAGTTGAAGTCCAAACCTATCTGCCCAGGGAACCAATGTCTTGTTGACCTCGACCAATTCAGGGATGCTGTGCTCTTGCAGTTCGATATAGAAATTCTCTTTGCCAAAAACGTCGAGATACCAGCCCAGACGATCGTAAGCATCCTTCTCTTTGCCCTGCATGATGAGATTGGGGACTTCGGCACCAAGGCAACCACTTGTACAGACGATGCCTTCAGAGTGATCAGCCAAGAAATCATGGTCAACTCGTGGTCGATAGTAGTAGCCATTCATCTGGCTGTTAGAAGCAATTTTGAGCAGATTACGGTAACCTGTCATATTCTTTGCCAACAACAGCAAATGGTAGTTTTCTCGATCAAACTGAGCATCGCGCCCGCCCATGGGTCGTCCCCAAACTGTCTGATAGGCTTCCAACCCAATGATTGGCTTGATCTCGGCATCCTTGCAGGCGCGGAAAAACTCGATCGCACCGTGCATCACGCCATGATCGGTCAGAGCAAGAGCCGGTTGACCCAATCGTTTGGCTTCGGCGACGAGATTTTTGACGCGGCCAAGACCATCAAGCATTGAATATTCAGAGTGTGTATGAAGATGAACAAATGAATCTGACATGATTTGTGTTGCGTGTTTGGTTTTCACCCTTCAGCATGACTTAATACTTATCCGAAAAGTTCTGTGACGATGCATTCTTACTCGAGAAGCTGGCCGGACTCACAACCACTTTTCGGATTGGTTCTTAGTACTTTTCCGAGAAGCTCTGTGACGATGTATTCTTCGTTGCGAAGTTGGTCAGGACTCACAATCACTTTTCGGATTGGTTCTTAGTAAAACTTCGACGTTCTCCCATATGTAACATAGTTCAGGTACCTTGCTGCCATCTGGTGCGTCCTCAAAGCCACGGGATCGTACTGTTGCGCCAAGCCGTTCGTAAAAACGACGTGCCGCATGATTTGCCTCATAGACCCAAAGATATAGAGCCGGATGAGGAAAATGCGTTCGAACCCACCGGCCAGCTTGTACGAGTAGTTTGCGACCAATTCCTTGCCCCTGCATTTTGGGCGAGACGTGTAGATTCTCGACGAAAGAACCCAAAATTTCGTCGGCTCCACCAAAGAGACAAATAAACCCGTGTAGCTCTTCACTCTTCTCAGCCAGGAGCACAAGTTGATTTTCTGCCGGTGTGTGGAACCGTTGTTGCCAAACGGACAAGCGATTTGAGACAACGTCTTGTTCAAGAAATGTATCAGTCAACATGCCGCGATAGGTGGTACGCCAACTTTCGGCATGAAGCAGAGCAACCGCTTCTGCATCTCTTGGCGTAGCTTCTCGAAATTGCAAATTCATTCAATGCTCAGGAACGGTTTGGTATTATGTGAACTATGCTCGATTAGACAGAAATCCCGGCAACCAAGTGTGCCGGGATGTGCAATATGTACGCATCTTCCAGATGTGTGCAACAAACGGTGAAGCTCTTTGAAAATTCGTTGTGGTGCACACTTGAATAGATGTGTTATGATCTTATGTGAACGAATGTTCTGTGAGGTCAATTCATTATAACAGAAGTTGAAGAGAATACGAAACTATGATTTATGGCATAGACTTTACAATCTGTTCTCCTAGATGAATCCAATAGACGTCCGGTTGTTCTATTGTGAGCCGTTCACGATCATTTGGCGTCCAAAAGCCAAAAGTAATCTCATAAATACCGGGAGCTAGTGTGAGCTTGGGCTCCAAATGGACCAGCGTTCCTTGCCCCCATTTGATTGTCGGCACCTCTGGAAAATGGTCGTAAACCATCCATTGGTCATATTCATTCTGCTCCAGATTATCTGTATCTGATACATCTCTTCTTCTCTTAATGCCAAACCAAAGCGAATAACGTTTCTCTACCGGCTCTTCCACAAGAAAATATAGGTGCAGTTTCAAAACTGTCTGTTCGCCAAGTTCAAGCGTCTCTGATTCAGCGCTGCCAATGTATCGAATTTGAGGGTGACCGTTGGAGTCAACCAATAAGAAGTTGGTTTGCAAGTGGGGTATGACGATTTCATGCATTTTGGGTGCAGGCATTGCCAGCAAGTCAAACAAAATGAGTTGCGGTAATTCGGCCCAATGTTCTGGTTTACCCTGCTGAGCTCGGCTCAAGAGTTGCTTCAAAAGCCTTTGTCGTTCTGCCCGATCACTGTGATCGAATGAGTAATGATAGAATGTATGGTAATAGAGCTGCAATACCTCTCTCAGTTCCAGTGGTGACAGGAGATCATGAGAAGCATTTTGATTAAGAAGATTCAGATCAACTAAACTGATATAGGCAAAAAGATAGTCGCTTTCCACTCGCGGGCTGATGCGAATTGTATCAAAGCCTTGCTCGACAAATTGTGGTTCTACCTGCACAACCGTGTAGCGCCTATCTCCCAACGAGAGCGACGATTGAGCAACTGTCTGGTACCCAATTTCGAGACCGTTGAGAAAATAAACGACATCAAAATAGTCGCTGTTAAACCCAATATCCAGATGGGTTGGATGACGGACCGCTCCAAGATTGAACCGTATCCCTTGAGCATGAACATCAATCTGAAAATCATCGGCAAAGAATAACTCTCCAATGATCAAGGAACGATTTGATTCCGCTTCTCTTGTTTCCTCTTTCTTGGTCCCCTGTTCGTCGCTCCGATCACCCATTCCTAATTCAACAATATCAGGGAAACGCAGCATCTCTGAATCCAACAGGTGATGATATGTACCCGTATTGAATCGCCAAATCTCCAAGAATCGTTGGGCTGTCCACAAGCTACCTTGTGTAATGTGCGTCAGCCTATCATACAAAAGAGCCAGCTTCGGATCATGAATTTGGTTAACACCAGTGCGCAACGTACCGATATAGCCAGGCGGAATCTGCCGAATGGGATGACCTACCCGCCAATCAGGTGCGTATACAGTAGGTAATCGAGCAATAAACGCATCGGCCAATCCACAAAAATCGACTAAACGAGTATAGGGGCTTGCGACAAAGCCACGGTAGCCGATTCCACAATGTGTGAAATCGGCTGGTCGTTCCGTGCCTTGGACGATGCCTTGTTCAACGATGCGATTTTGTCGATCAGCACTCATGAGACCATATCGCTGGTAGTAATGCCCCCGTTCATCCGCAATTCCATTGCTATCGATGGCCGTCCATTCATATTTGGCATTGCTCAGAAGGGGTGACTGGGGTGGATTGAGTAGACCTATCAACAAGAGGGCAAAGATGAGAAGATGGGTCTGGATATGTTTGAGTGAGAGATACTGATTTTGCGTGAGGACAAGTACTGCTCCCAAATAAGGCACGCTCAAATAGCGTCCGCTCATGAAGCTCCCGCCAATTCTGACCACATAAGCGATATAGAGCGTAACCCCCAACATGATCAGAATAAGACGACGATCTTTGGTCTGGGTAGAATAGACAAACGCCAGGCAGATTGTTATTAGGGTGATCGGATCGATGCTCAAGGAATTGAGGAGATAATGGAGTCCTTGGGTCGACAATTCCATGGCGCCAATTTGGACGCCGAGCTTGGCATAGGCCGTATTGGGAAAGGGAAAGCCATAATAGATGATCGAAAATGCGATCCACAACCAAAATGGGATGCTTCCGAGGGATATCACAAACAGGGCACGCATGCTGCGTACCAGATAAAGCGTGTAGAGCAATGCCGGGGCAAAAAACAGAGCGCTGTCCATACGATTCAGCAGCCCAAGTGCAGCCACAAACGTGAGCCAGAACAGGGTGCGTATGGTCGCTTTATGCTGTATGAAGACGAGGAAAAAGAGTGTCAAGAGTAGGTAAGTCAGTGGATTTTCCAGGCCAGAGGTTGAATAGTCGATAAACGCCTTGGAGAGAGTCAGCAGCAGGAGAGCCAGTAGACCACCTGTTAAGTTTTTGGCAATTTTCAAAGCAGCGAACGCAACTGCGATCGTTGAAAGGAGAATCGAGACAAAGAGTGTTGAATAGAAAGTTTCTGTTGTAACAAAATAGGTGAGGGAGAGCAACAACATCCAAAGCGGATGCGTATATGCTTGAACACGTTCGTGGATATTCCAGACCAGCCCATAACCTTCATGAAAGTTTCGGACAGTGCGCAACGTGATAAATACGTCATCACTCAGCCAAGCACTTTTGATCGCGACCGCCACAAAGAGAAACAGCAAGAGAAGCAGCAGAATCTTACCCTGAACGATCTGGCGATCTATCTGTGTTACAGGCTCTTTCCCCATGACCGAATTATACCCTACTCGTTTACAAATGAGAATGCTCTGATTAAGAATATGGGACACGGATTGTTAGGATGAACACGGATCATCTCATAATCAATCCGTGAAATCTGTGTTCATCCGTGTCCTAATTTCAATCCCTATAATGTCTAATAGAGACACCGCTTAAACATTGGACACAGGAGTTCACATTTCCGGAGTGGACATGTCCAATATTTGAATGATGTTGCTATCCGGAAATCTGGTCAAACTCTATATGGTACACGGGGTGCAACACCAATGGTACACCTTTGGACCTTGTAATGTACGAGGAGTCTGTCATCCTAGACCTCATACAGTTGCTCGTAAAATATTGGGAGTGTGTCCCAAAGTGTGTAAATGCAGCGGTTCTCTGACTGAGCAGTGTTCATTTACACTCTTTGTGGTACACACTCTAAATAATTCAGTAGCAGAGGGTGTATCATGAAAAAGATTCTAGCAATATTTCTTATCTCTTTTGTAACAGTGATAGTTCAAGGAAGAATGGTCTTGGCATCTGAACTTGTTCACCAAGTATACTTGCCGATTGTCACATCCCAACAGCCAATGGGGATCGTGCCAGCCCACGATGCAAGTTTCGATTTCAATATCGATCCGAATCCAACAGTTACACGACTGATTTCGTTGGCGGAAAATGGCGGTCGACTTGACACAACAGAGTCGCATCACGCGTTAACTTGTGGGAATCAGGCAAGGCTAGAAGTTCATGTCTTTGGTTCCAAAGGTGAGGCGGCGCGTCTGGATCATGTGATCGTACAAGTTGTTCATACCGATGAAAAAGGTATGCAATGGGAAGAATTGAAGTGGACCGGGTCAGAAACGAACGAATCCGGTGTCGTACGATTTTTGTTGCACGAGAGGGCCGAAGTGCGAATCATTACAGATGTAGATGGGCGCAAAGTTTCTAGTGCATCAATGAACGTAACCACAGATCCGGGCAAGATTTCATTCGATCGACTTCAATCAGCTGGATATTGTAGCGATACGCAGTCGTGCAGCGAGCTTATACAAGCGGATCGATGCGAAGGCAACTATAGTTGGAATGTGGTGTTCAAGCGGAGGGACTGAGCACGGATTATGGAACAGATTAAACGGATTTTTAATCTGTTCTAGATATAACCCGCAAACGAATCCGCTCAATCCATTCCAAAATCCGCGGCTTATGTTTTCAGTGATTTGGGAACCCAAAGCCACTGCCGGTTGATTTGAGTCAACTCATTTTCCAATCCCGCCACCAAACGCCGAATCAGACGAACCCGTCCAGCAAGGGAAGAAAACGCGCTTGTTCGAACACTTTTTCCAATGAAGGTTTCTGTTGTGGCATCATGCACCTTGGTTAGACGTAGGAACAATGGTAACATTATGTCATACCTAGCAGCGTCCAACAGGCACATTTTTGCCCGTGTAAACAATATTCTGTGCTGCTGCGAAGTATAAACGCCAATTGTGAACTAAATGAGGTGCAGGTAGATGGGAAATCCACCTTACCATAGAAACAATCACACAGGCAACTAGCGACGGACTTGGGAGCGGATTAAGCAGATTCGCTTTACCAAGTTTGTATACACTCCGTTGCTCCATTCGTTTATCCGTTTAATTCGTTCCCAGATCCGCAGCATAATCCATGACAATGCCCAAACCCAACTACGATGAAACCAAAGTTCCGAGCTATACCCTTCCCAACGCTCTCATCAGTCTTAACGGCTTCCCCATTGGTAATGCTTCCGACTGGCAACAGATCCGTCGCCCGGAAATCTTGCAGATCTTTGAAGAGCAAGTCTATGGACGAACCCCTAGAGGGCCAATCGATATAGACTTTGCTCTACGCTCCGAGGATCCGATTGCGCTTCGGGGAATCGCCACACGCAAAGAGATCGAGTGTACATTTACAGCCAATGACTATAGTACGAGCATGAAACTGCTCATCTATCAACCGAATGACGCATCAGAGCCCACGTCCATTTTCTTGGGACTAAACTTTTCGGGCAATCATACGATTCACGCAGATCCTAATATAACGCTTTCGACTGAATGGATGCGCGCCAACCCTGATCAGGGTATCGTGGACAATCGTTCAACGAATGAATCACGTGGTATTCAAGCAAGCCGATGGCAAGTCGAACGCATCATCGACCGTGGCTATGCATTGGCTACAGTCTATTGTGGTGATCTCGATCCAGACTATGATGATGGCTTTCAAAATGGGATTCATCCGCTCTTTTATGGAGAGGAGAAAAAAGCACCTGCATCGGATGAGTGGGGAGCAATTGGTGCATGGGCTTGGGGGTTGAGTCGGGCTATGGACTACATCGAAACAGATCCCACTTTAGATGAGGAAAAGGTCTCTGTCATGGGACACTCCCGGTTGGGCAAGACAGCCTTATGGGCGGGCGCACAGGACCAACGCTTTGCGCTGGTCATCTCCAACAATTCTGGCTGCGGTGGTGCGGCCCTATCAAGACGACGAATTGGCGAGACAGTCGCCGCCATCAATATCCGCTTTCCCCACTGGTTCTGCAAAAATTTTCATCAATACAATGAGCGCGAAGATGATTTGCCCATCGACCAACATATGCTTCTGGCCTTGATTGCTCCGCGTCCGCTCTACGTGGCCAGCGCAGTTGAAGATCTCTGGGCGGACCCGCGTGGCGAATTTCTCGCGACCGTCCACGCGGATCCGGTCTATCGATTGCTGGGTATGTCTGGCTTAGGTGACAATGAGCCCCATGCCTCAACACTGAACCTACCCCAGCCAAACCAGCCGATCATGGGCACCATTGGCTACCATATTCGATCCGGCGGTCACGATGTGACGGCGTACGATTGGGATCGATATATGGACTTTGCAGACTTGCATCTAAACTGAGTCCTGTATGAAAACATGGTTTCATTTTATCTGGTAGAGCTGGGGGTGGTTCAGAATTAGGTTTACACTTTTGATACATAGATAAAAATCTATATGAGGTCATTTTCTGCCTGAGCATGGCTCAAAGTAGAAAATATAAACATCTTTTCTCTTTGCAAAAATGTAAACCTAATTGTCCGCCTAAAATGAACCACCCCTAGAGCTGTAGGAAAAATCATGTTTTCATCACGACCGCAGTGCAAACTGAGCTTTATCCCTTCTCAACCGGAAACTGAATTTCTGCCGTCAAATCACCATTTTCGGGCGAACCGTGAAACACTTCACGTGGTGGACCAGTCAGCCTGTAATGGTTTTCTTCAATCCATTTTGCAATTGCAGTATAGGCTGGGGTGAGTCCATTTAACTTTTTATGAAAATCATCGGTGACAATTGTCGTTGCCATCATGGGAACCGCATCGAGTTGACGAATCTGAATGGGCTTCTCTGGATCGATCCCCTGGATCGCTTTTGCACTTGGAATGATGAATGAGCATTCTGTATCAAAGTTTCCGCCAGCTTGCTCGTCTCCATCAAAGTAGATAGTCATAGATGGACCAAAAGGCAATTGATTGGTCGCCATCCATTGGGCTAGTCGTCCGAACATTGCACCACACCGCTCAGGCATCTCTTCTACTGTGGGAACAATTTCACGAATTGCCGCAATGGTCAGAGATTCAACTGGTTTTACAGTGACTTCATACGTTGGCATATGATCCTCCTGATCAAGATAATTGAGGCGAGCTATGACACGATCCAGTCGTATTTGCGCCGTGTTCAAATCACGCTGTGCGGTGATGAGATGCATCTTTAACATGCCGCGCAACTGATCAGTTGTCAGATTGTCTTGCAGAATTGGACCAATTTCATCCAGCGAAAAGCCAAGCTCCTTCAGCGCGGCAATTCGGTTGAGCGTGTATAACTGCTTGGCCGAATAGTAACGATATCCTGTAAAGGGATCGACTTTTGCCGGTTTGAGTAGATCCAATGCATCGTAATGACGAAGCGTATCAATTGTTACTTTACTGAGTCGTGCAAACTCGCCTATTTTAAACATGCCAACATCATACTATCTAGTGTAACCCGAGAGTCAAGAGGAAATTTTTTGGTCGCTGGTTATTAGTTGTTTGCTGCGGGTCAATTCTCCGCTTGCGCCATAAATGTCGTTCATGTCAGATTCCCCCTGCAGATGAACCAAGTTTTTAGATGGTGAAAGAATTGCGGGAATCTATCCCCCTCAACTCTTCCACCTCGCCGCCAACTACTAGACAAAACAAATAACAGAATTTTTTGGACAAGCACTAATTCTTAAGAAGCTGGATGAGTTGGTCATTTGGCTGCGTTGGGGGTCCCCATGTGGCCAGTTCCCATCCCTGTAAAATGTTATTCGCCTGTGCTAGATCCAAAGGCGTACGATCATGTGCATCTTTGGCGTTTACATCTGCACCATTATCCAGCAAATGATGGGTGAAGTCCAAGTGTCCCCGCCAAACAGCGCAATGTAATGGAGTGGCACCGTTTTTGGCTTGACTATGAATGTTTGCTCCCTCTGCTAGAAGCCGCTTTGCAATCTCCACATTGCCCGTCCACGCTGCCGCATGCAAAGGCGTATACCCTGGCTCAATTGCGGCTTGAAACTCTGCCCCATTTTCCACCAGCAATTCAACAATATCAATAGATCCGAAAAGCGCTGCATTGTAGAGGGGCGTGAGGTTCAAGTAGTCAAGATGTCGAGCATTGACCAATTGAGGTTCATCTTGAATCAAGGTTCGAACAAGATCGAGACGTCCTAACGCTGCTGCATCCCAGATACTCACTTCGGCACCATGTTGGATGAGAAGATTGGCAATCTGCCCGAGGTTCTTTTCATCAACCAGATTGTATGAATCTCCATGAAGGGGAAGTGGCCGGAGCAGTGCAATATTCAGAGCAGTACGCCCCAGATGATCACGGTGGTCCAGATCTGCACCACGTTCCACCAAGAGAGAAACAATATCCAGATGTCCAAAGAGCGTTGCTCCGTGAATGGGTAACATCGGCTCTGTCTCATTATTGGCTTGGGCAGGGTCACGATCCAGGAATGACCGAACTCGATCAATTTTCCCCCAACTGGCCGCTTGACGCAGCGAAATCTCTGCACCGTGTTCCAAAAAGAAGTCGACCATCTCACTCTGCCCATTCTCATGTGCCCATCCAATCGGTGCCGAGGTGTGACTATCATCGCGTAGGTTGACATCAGCACCGTAGGAGAGGAGTAATTCGGCGGCTCCAATTTGACCTGCCCAAGCAGCATAATGGAGTGGTGTTGCACCGGGCTTCTCATTTTTGGCCTTGGCCAACTCTGGACGACGCTCAAGCAAAGCACCAAGTTTTGAGAGATCTCCCTGCTCTGCCGCCGTGACGACATCCATAATTTGTGTGACAAAATTCGTATCATTTGATGGTCGCTGTGATTGTAGATTATCTTGTACCATATCGAGCATCCTTTCGCGCATTGTTTTGCGCGCCGTGTGTAGACGACTCTTGATTGTCGAGACGCGCACACCCAAGTAATCAGCGATCTCTTTTTGAGTATAGTCGCCAATGTAGAAGAGCATCGTAGTCTGACGTTCCCGTTCTGGCAGCCGATCAATTACTTCCCAGACGATGTCTTGCATCTCTCGTTTTTCAACATGCGAAATTAGATCCGTCTCCGTCCCTACCTGTGTTGAGGCATGTTCTAGCGCAACGGTCTGAACTCGCTTTCCGCGCGTCATGCGGCTCACCTGACGCACAACAATCGTCCGAAACCAGCCAGGAAACGCTTCTGCTTCGCTCAGCTTATTCAAATTAATGTAGGCTTCCAGAAAGGCTTCTTGGGCCACATCTTCAGCTAGATGCGCATCACCAAGCCGAGCATAAGCTGTGGCAAATGCCATATCCTGAAAGCGCACAACGATTGCACTAAATGCATTGAGATCACCCTCTTGGGCGGCAGTCACGAGTGAAGCCAAGTCGTTCATTCTCTGCACCTTACCGCTTATCCGAAATGTTCTGTGGTACCAGCTAAAAACGGGGTCTGGAAACAGACCCAATTCTGCAATATGAAGGACCTTCTACACATAGGTGCCAACTTTGCGCAAAAAGGTTGATTTTGTTTGATTTATTCCATTGCTGCGATTGCAGCTGCTGGATTATCGGCCAGAACAGCATCCACCCCCAGCCATTGATAGTAGCCCATTCGCTTTTCCGGCGTTGGGTCAAGCGGACAGACTACGCTGCCCCAGCGGTGTGCCCATGCGACATAGAACGGATTTGTATAGAGCAATGGCCAAGCGGGCCCCAGCAGCTCAGTGTTCCGTTTGGGGAATAATTTCGATAACGTGATGAGTCCGGTTGGGATTGGTGGACAGAGCCTTTCGACTGTTTCCACATGTGCGAGCTGAAATGAGACAATGGCACACATCTCCAAAACACCCCATTGTGAAAGCAGATCAATCAATCGGCGGGCATAGATCCTGTCTTGAAAGAGTGGATCTTTCAACTCCAGCACAAATGGAACGTTCGCATCCGTCAACTCGATAAGCTCCGCCAATGTTGGAATGGTTTCGTCTCCTGGTCTGCCAGTGTTCGGGCAAATTGCCCGCAACTCTTTCAATTCAGCCAGGGTATAGTCCCGCACATAACCAGTGCCATTGGTCATGCGATCCAGCGTCGCATCATGATGCAGGACAATCTGGTCGTCTTTGGTAAAGTGTAGATCTGTTTCTAAGGCGAACGCCCCCTGTTCGAGGGCCAGCTCGAAACCGCGTAGTGTATTCTCGGGCGCACGCTGCATCACCCCGCGATGAGCGACTACAAAGGGCTTTCCTCTCCTTCGACGCTCAGCACGAAACTCATCCCATTTCATGCTTATTTCCTTTTTGTCATTTCGTTTGTCATTGGAATTTCCCTTTATGAACAAGATTTGTGCGATCCAACGGTCGAAAGTAGAAAATAAAGAAGATCAAACCAACTGCTAGGACGGCTGCCGTTGTCCGAAAAAAGCTCGAAAATCCATATTGCTCAATGAGGATACCTCCACCGAAGAAAATCGAGGATTCCCCAAACCCTTGCGCAGCGACAGCAATACCAGATGTCCATCCCCACCAGATTGCATCCACCTTCTCCATGCGGTAGACGGCGATTGCCGAAGTGGAAATAGCCGCCAAAGCTTGGAAGAGCATGTATCCAACACTAGCACCCGGCCAGTTGGTGCTACCAGCCATAATGAGCAATCCAACTATCAACCCAACAAAGGCCAAAACGATAATGAGTCCATGACCAATTCTGTGGGCCAACCAGGGTGTTGTCAAGGCAAGTCCAGCTGCAGCCAGTTGACTCACGCCCAAGAGCAAACCGATTCGTTCAGGCGAAACCTGTAAATCAGCATCGAGGAAAATATTGAAGAAATTGGTCGGCCCCTGTGTGCCCCCTTTCCATAACATCTCGACAAAGGCCAATGGAAGGATGATGCTCAGCACGAGTACCCATTTCCCTGTACCAACAGTTTGCGTATCCACAGATTGCTTGCGTCCTAGAGTTCTCGACACGTATCCCAAAGTATCTGTCCAGAGAGTTCCATGATAAAATATAGGCGTTGATCCATCAAGTACCCAAAGGAGATTTTCCCATGAGCCAACCGAAGATTTGTGTCGTTGGTGCGTCCAACATCGACCTTGTCAGCTACGCCCCCCGTTTGCCCAAAATGGGGGAAACGCTAATCGGATCCCAGTTCCAGATGGGTTTTGGTGGAAAGGGCGCAAACCAGGCCGTGATGGCTGCCCGACTTGGTGCAGAAGTCTTAATGGTGACCAAACTGGGTAACGATATCTTTGGTCAGGACACGCTCAAGAATTACCAAGAGCTTGGATTTAACACAGAGCAGGTTCTCTTCACCGACAAAGCATCAACTGGTGTCGCCCCGATTTGGGTAGATGAAGGATCCGGTGACAATGCAATTTTGGTGATTGGGGGAGCCAATGAGTTGCTCTCACCAGACGATATCGAGGCGGCACAAGATGCCATCACGAGTTGTCAGATCGTTATTTGCCAATGGGAGTGTCGGCTAGAGACATCGCTGGCGGCGCTGCGCATTGGCCGCGCCGCGGGGTTGATGACCATTTTCAATCCAGCGCCCGCTCAGGCGGAACTTCCAGATGACGCCTATCAACTGAGCGATATTTTCTGCCCGAATGAGACCGAGACGGAATTGTTGACAGGACAGACTGTGAAAACACTCGAGCAGGCAGAAACTGCAGCGCAAATGCTCCTGGCGCGCGGCGCCAAAACGGTTATCCTTACGTTGGGCGAACGAGGAAGCCTCGTGATGGATCGGGACAGCGTAGAACATATTGCTGCACCAACGGTCAAAGCCACTGACACAACCGGTGCAGGCGATGCGTTTTGTGGCAGTCTGAGCTATTTCTTGGGGTCGGGCCTGGCGCTACCAGAAGCTGTGAGGCGTGCCAATCACGTGGCGGCGATAAGCGTCCAACATCCTGGCACCCAAACCAGCTTCCCGTTTCGAGAGGAGCTACCAGTTGAATTGCTTGCAGAAATCGAATGATCAATGATCCAAGGTTTTCGCCAATCGGCGGACCCCTTCTTGGAGTGCGGATTCATCATAGAACGCAAAACTCAACCGCATATAGTTTTGGAGTCCTTGGTTGCTGGAAAAATTGACTCCTGGTTGAAACTCTACATCATATTGAGTTGCTGTTGTCAATAGCTGCTTTGTGTCAACTGTTTCCGGAAATTTCAGCCAAAAGAAGAATCCCCCTCTTGGCTCGTCAAAGGTGATGGTTTCTGGCAGATAATGATGGAGCGCCCGACTCATTGTAGAGGCACGTTTCTGGTATATGACTTTGAGTTGCGTCAAGTATTCTTGCTGAAGTCCCAGTTGCAACGCACTCCGAACCAGATTCGATGTGAAGTGATTGAGGGAGCCGCCACTATAGACCAATCCACATTGCACAATCCGTTTTATCCAAGCAGGTGCCCCTTGAATCCATCCCACCCGTAGACCTGGAGCCAATATTTTTGAGAAAGAGCCGATCGAGAGGATATTCTCTCGACCTGAGGGGAGAATCGCTTGATCTGTCAGAAAGCGAGCGATGGGAGCCGGTGGTCTTTCTTGATAGCTAAGGAGTTGATAAACCTCATCAGCCACAATCAAGAAATCATACTCTATGCTTAATTCAACCAGACGCTGTCTGCGTTCCAGTGATAAGGTTGTTCCCGTAGGATTCTGAAACGTCGGAATGGTGTAAAGTAATTTTGGACGGTGTTGCTTGAGGGCCGTCTCCAGGGCCTCGACGATCAATCCATTTTCGTCTGTGGGGATGCCAACCATCTTTGGTTGATGGTCTGCCAGAATTTGCAGACCAATAAAGTAGGTTGGTTCTTCCACAAAAATTACGTCGCCAGGCTCGATCCAAAGAGTATAAATTAAATCAAGCGCCTGAGAAGCTCCTGCTGTCACACAGAGTGAGTGGGGATCGACGAAAAAACCATACCCCTCTTCAAGAAATTGAGCGAGTGCGATCAAAAAGGCCCCATCACCCTGTTCCGCACCATAGTTGAGTAAGTCCATATCCCCCTGTGCCAGACGATGTTCAGTCGCCTGTTGCATGAGGGCATGGGGCAACAGAGAAAAGCCCGGCTGACCAATGCCCAGATCGATCATGTCCGGCGGGACGTCAACCTGCGTGGCGCGGAGTGTGGTCATCTCTGCATCCAGTAATCAATCACGAGCACGTCGTCCACGTGTGGGCGAACCAACCTGCTGAAGGCTTGATGGTCTGGGTGGGGCAAGTAAACATCTCGATCTGCCTCGCTTTGGAAAGTGACAAAAAAGCAATGCGTAAAACCTTTCTGCTTGTCCTCGACGCTGACATCTGTGCCCCACTCAAAGTCATGGATGGCATCGATTTTGTCTGGCAAGGCTCGAAACGCATTTTCTATTTTCTTGATCTGTTCCCCGGTTGTGCTCTCTTTAAACTTGAAGAGCACGACATGACGAAGCTGTTGTAGCGATGATTGAGTAGAGGTACTCATTTGGCAAGCAACTCCGTAGCAATATCGTCCCACTCTTCAGCGAGAGATTTTTTCGACATAGTCCGACCAGCCCGGCGGTACCAATAGCCAGCATTTGAGAGATCACCTTCTTCACGGTGGAGATAAGCGTGCACCCAGTCTACGTCTGGATCACCCGGTTCTTGGGTCACCTCATGAGATGCATCCCAATTTCCTCGTCCTGCTTCCCAAAGAGCATGAATTGCTCTGCTGCATCCTGCCGGCGGATTATTCTCCTTTAAGGAATCCTTGAATTCTTGTAGAGTCATGGTTTCTTTCCTTATGTAGCGTTATGGACAGAATTCTATTTTCTGAATTCTAACTGATTCTGAACAATAAAGGAAACGAGCAGTGAAGTGACCCCAAAAAAGTGGACCGCACGAGTAAAGGTAAACTCCTGCCCATGTGGCATTTTCCACAGCCATCTTTGTCGTTAAACCGTCTCAACCGTATGGTTATCAATCCAATCCCAATCCAATTCCACGCCCAATCCCGGCCCTGCTGGGAGATGCAGATAGCCATCCGCGTCCATATCGAGGGGGGCATGCTTTAGCCCGAAGCGGAACATGGGATCATGAAGCTCCAGAAATTCGCAGTTGTTGACCGCGCAGGCCACATGTAAATTTGCGATGTCCAACAAAGGCGAGTGCAGGGCGTGGATTTCAAGATTGAAACCGAGCAACTCACATAGGGCCGAGGCTTTGCGCAGACCGGTGATGCCGGCCTTAAATAAACACATCGCCGCGTGCCAGGTCGACGGCGTGCTGCTGGATGTACTGCGGCAACTCTCGGAGCATGACCGTTTCGGTGGCCAAGATGGGCACAGCAAGCTCCTGGGCCAGCCGTTTCAGCATGTCGACATGCCGGTCGGGGATCGGTTCCTCAAACCAATGAAAGTTGAGTTCATCCAGCACCCGGCCGACTTGCAGGGCTTGAGTGAAGTTGAGACCACTAACGCAGTCCAGCATCAGTGGGAAGTTCGGGCCGACCGCCTCGCGCGCAGCGCGCAGGCGAGGAATGTCGCGTGCGGGGCCGTCAAAAAAGGTGAGTTTGTAGCCGTGATAGCCCTCCTCTTTCATCTGTTGGGCTTCGGTGGCGGCCATCTCTGGCGTTTCGTTGTAGTGGGATCCGGTTCGATAGACGGGCATTCGATCGCGACACAGGCCGAGCATTTCCCCAATCGGCATGCCGGCCACTTTGCCTCAAATATCCCAGAAGGCAACATCGATCATGCCTAATAGCCCATCTGAGATCGGGTAGAGATGGCGGTTCAAGGCCATCAGTTCCTGCCACAACGCCTCCTGACGCAGCGGGTCTTTGCCCAGGATAACGGGGAGCAGGACGTCGTGGAGCTGGTACGCGCTGCCGCGCCCCTCGTCATTCGCGCCATAGCCCATGGTCCAGCCCTCAATCCCTTCATCGGTGCTAATGCAGGTCAAGGGGTAGCGCCAGACGGCTGGAACATCTGGAGGGACAGGGCCATCTCCATACCAAGGGCTGGGATCGATTGCCAACACGCGGGTGGTCATGCCAGTTATTTTCATGCGTCTATTCTCCCCAGGTTGATTTCGTTCAGCAGCGGTTGATTCTCGCAATGGCGGCTCAGATTGGTCGTCATCAAATCGCAGATCCGATCGGCGAATATGGGGTGTGACGATGACGTTCTCCATCGTCCAGAGCGGGCTATCAGCGGGAAGTGGCTCTTCGACAAAGACATCCACTGAAGGGTTAGAACAGTTTGGCTTGCCTCGGATCATCCTCCTGACCCGGACCGCGCCACTGGTACACCTTCAAGTCAAGCTTATCTCTCACAAACAGTAGACCCTCAGCCTCCAGCAGTTGTCGCTGTCTCTCTGCACCGGGTCTTTTACTGATCTTCCCTTGCGAGTTGATGACGCGTTGCCATGGTACGTCCTCAGGGCAGGCCGCCATTGCATTACCTACCCAGCGTGGGCTGAATGCTTCGTATTCTTCAAGTTCAATGCCCTCGGGCGGAGGGAGCATTTGAGCAATCTGTCCGTAGGTGGCGACCTTTCCATGCGGAATTTGGCGAACCAGATCCCACACTTGTTCATAATAGGCTTGCTGGTTAGGAGGGGATGTGTAACGCATAAGTCCTCTTTCCATCATTGTACTAGAGAAATCTCAGTATCCAGTTTTCTTGGCTCTCCACAGGAAAAAATCCATCAAATAATCCCAACTGCTTGTGACATGTCTAGATTTGCGGCCAATCGATCAAGCTCACCTGCCGCTATGAAGCGACGCGGAATAGCGATTGGGTGCAGGGCTTTGTTAGATTTTGTTATTATGTTTCACAGTAATGACTACATGCCCCTTTTTGTGCCCTTTTTCGACATATTTGTGCGCCTCGGCAGTCTGTTCCAATGGATAGCGTCTATCAATGACCGATTTTAACTTTCCCGCCTCAATAAGCTCTTTGAGGAAAATGAGAGCTTCAGCATTCTCGCTTGTTATTCCAAATATTACTTTCTTGCTACCTACCATTGAAGCCCATAGTGATTCAAGAAGCCCGGATATCCCTCCATAGCCAATCAGAGGCCAATCAGTTGTCAGATAAACTCCTCTTTGCTTTAGCGAGCTTTTACAACTTGAGAACGAAATCTTGCATACCGTGTCAAAAATAATATCATAGGTCTCACCGCTCTTGGTAAAATCCTCTTGGGTGTAATCAATGACCTTATCGGCTCCCAGAGATTTCACCATTTCTAAATTGGTGGTACTGCATACCCCGGTAACTTCGGCCCCAAAGTGGTGCTTGGCAAGCTGTACTGCAGCAGTACCTATCCCTCCGGAAGCGCCATTGATAAGAACTTTTTGTCCGCTCTGAATATCTCCTTTTCTAAGAAGATACAGTGCTGTCCCTAACCCAACAGGAACGGCGGCGGCTTCCTCATAGGTCATATTGGCCGGTTTTATTGCCATCATCCCGTCTTCAGGCAGACATTTGTACTCGGCGTTCGCACCGCCAAAACTAATCCCCCCGGTAAATCCAAAAACTTGGTCACCTTTCTTAAAGAGTGTTACGTCTTTGCCGACTGATTCAATTTCCCCGGCTAGCTCATCCCCCGGTATTGTTTTGCTTGGTCTCATGAGCCCAAACATTATTCGCGCGGGGAGCCAGAACCAGGGGGCGTATGTGGAACTTCGAATTTTCACGTCCCCTGTCCTTACTGTGGTGGCGCGTATTCTTATCAGTACTTCATTGTCCTTGGGAGTAGGTTTTTCTACCTCTTTGAGCTGAAGAACATCCGGTGGTCCGTATTTTGTGCATACAATCGCTTTCATCAGTATTCCTCCAAATCTATATTTTGACATTACCTAGTGATTCCAAGAAAGAAATCAGAAATAGGACGCAGATTTACGCAGACGAACACAGATATTAATCCTGAAAATCCTGAAAATCTGTGTCCAAATACTTTCTTGGGTTTACTCTGTACCTGTTGTGGCCAATTCAGCCGTTAGTCCTATCAGTCGAACCAACTCATCCCACAATCTTTTTCCCGATACCTCGTCATTCATGGCCTTATCAGGTTTTTCGACACGTTTATCTAGTTTGAACAAGGCTCCATTAAGTTCACTACGATCTCGATGCGAAAACATCAGATTTGCAATGGGCTCACCCGCGACCTCAGGCGGTTTTGCAAAGAAAATTGCCATCATCCGGTAGGCATAACCAGTAAGACCAGAAGATAGCCACTTCTTGTTCATCTCTGGATCTGATTTATCGAGGATGAACGTAGGATTAAATGCTACAGAGGAGATCTGTCCAGCATATCGTCGAGCCAACTCCGCAGCGATTACCCGTTCGCATGTCTTGGCCCTGTTGTATGCAATCACTGTCCTGTGGTTTCTGATGCTTTCAAGATCATCCCAGTCGATTTCTTTGTAGAATGGCGCAATCACCCGAAGGACCAATCCGTCTGATTGTTGCATCCTCTCTAACAACAGCAAGGTAAACAGAAACGGTCCTATCACGTCTGCGGCAAACATCATCTCGTGACCGCTGGGTAAGATGTTCGGACCATTTTGTGCAAATTGGCCACTAGATAGTATCAGACCATTTATCATCGGAAATCGGTTCATAGCCTCCGCAGCCGCAAGCCTCACACACTCCATATCAGAGAAGTCAATGACTAGCGTGGCAATGTCCATATCCTGCTCATTGATCTGTGCGTCTGATAGTGTGACACGGATCGACTCCGACCTGGCTTCCAATGTTTCGAGCTTACGCCCGAGTAATACAACGTTAGCGCCACGTTTGGCCAGCGCAACCGCAGCCCCTCCCCCAATGGATCCGGTTGCTCCAGCAATCAGTATTGTCTGCTTGTTTGTCATTTTGATAACCTCCGCTGTAATTTACTCGATAGTTGTATTTTGAGCAGGTGCCAGATTTGACAAAGTCAAATTAAGCAGAGCAGACCTGCCGTTTGGCGAAAAGGGTAGCGAAGACCTCCGCAATCTCCTGTCCGTCATTCAAGGCATCATGAGCCGTCAAGATGAGATCTTGAATCAGTGACTGAGTTTGCTGCCGGGTAGCCTCACCAAGGGATTTGCTGGGCGAGAATTGAGTTTTAGCCAATGATGGTCCCAAACAATCAAGGTGCAAGAGAGAATAAGCCACGAAGACCAGAGACCAATGTTTTTGAAAGGCGTGGGCAGTTCGCATGCAATATTCATCAAGACCAAGCAGTTGTTTACCATCCTGATAAACCGTCTCGATAGGCCAACGAAGCAGGTAAATCGAGAGAATGCGTTTGGCATTACAGTCGGTGCGATTGGTCACTAAAACGGCATAATTGTCTTGCAATTCAGGATTATCAAAACTAATCACGATGCGTACCTTGCCGATAGAAGGGATACGCACAGTCATGTAAAGGTGTAGTAAGTACGACCATCAATGGTGACAGGCTTGTAGGCATTCTGGGGGATGTAGGGGACCAACTCTTTGACTTTAATATGTGGCCCCTCGAAAGTTATCGGCTGACCATCTTCATCCCGCAAACGAAAACTATTTGTCTCCAGATTGCGATTGCACTTCAAGATGCTGATCCAATCTTTATTCAGACGATCGAGTACAGCTAGAAAATCTGGAGCGAGATACCAACCATCGAAGAGCCCAACCAAAGATAAGGTTCGTTCAACAGCTTTTCAACCAGTTCCTGGCAATGGTTATCTTGGTCTTAAACGCTTCGTCTCGCTCTCGAAAGGCGGGTCAGTTAATAGGTGGCTATCCACTCGTTTATGAAAAGCGGTTCGTTCTTTCTTTTTCTTGGGAATCTCGGTCACTGGGAAATGTTTTTCCACAAATGCTTCCCAGTCGGTAAACTCTTCGTACCGTCGGTAGATACTTGCATCGACCGGAAAACGGATAGCGCCACTGACATAGTGACTTGTGACTAAGTTATGAGCCAGTGGATGCTGACCATTGCTATGATTGTAGTGGGTGTCGATATACTCGAACAGACTTCCACATGTTCACATAGTGTATCGTCAATCGCTAATACCGATTCTGACTCTGAACGTTGGTATTGTGCTGTCTCTGACTTCATGTAACCTATACGCTCATCATTGAGTTTTCGGCTCGCCAAGGAGCTTCACTCAGATACCGTGATACATTCGTCTTATCTGCACTATCTAGAATGCAACGGGCAATATTTGCCATGCTTTTGTTGTCCAAGACCATCAGACCCGTCAGATAGTTTTCAAAGTGGCGAAACTGTTTACGATTGGCAAATACTGAACGAAAGGTTTCGCTATGCTCCTTGACCAGTGGCGCTACATTTACTATCGGCAATTGCATCTTGATGGCTCCTTTTCTGCACTTTTTTCTTGATGCAATCTATTGAGATGACTTTTGTCTCTTTTGTCAAAATTGGAAAACCTTCATTTCACAACTATCGAGTAATTTATATGATGAATTGCTGATGTGAGAAGCCTCAGGTTGCTCACATCTTACACCGACAATATAGCGGCAAGGTGGTATTAGTGTCATACCCCTCAGGTATTATTCAGAGGGTTATTTACATATTTGGAAGGGGAACAAGAAAAAGGCTAAGGCCGAGGCTGAGGCTAAGAAAGAGGTTCTGTCAAGGCAATTAGTTGGGATGCAAGATTCCCAAGGCCCTAGCCTTGGCAACTGCACCCGCTCGATGGTGGGCACCGAGTTTAGCGTAGATATTGCGGGTGTGAACCTTGACTGTGTTCAGTGAGAGGTAAAGCTTGTTCGCGATTTCCCGATTGGTTAGCCCCTCGGCGATGAGTTGGAGCACTTCAGTTTCTCGCTCGCTTAGAGGCTCAATCCATTCAGATTCCGGAATTCAAGGTTTCGATGAATCCATTTGCTCCGGTTCGGCTATGGGGAATGCCCCCAACAACCGGTGAACATAATCTGGAGCAATCCCACGAGAGAGGGCTTCATAGAGCAGGCGAGCCATTGACGGTCCCTCATCCACGAAAATACGGATGAAGCCGCCTGGCTCGGCCAAGGTAAGGGCTTGCTCCAGTGTGGACATCGCCCGGGCAGTATCACCGCCGGATTGAGCAGCCAACGTTTGCAGCAAAAGAATCTCGATGCCTCTCGATGTACGTCCCCCCGCTTCTGCTGCCTCGAGCAAGCGCTGCAACAACCTGGCTGCTTCATCCAACCGCCCTTGAGCAATCAGGATACGGGCAAACACGATATACTCCGTTTCGTACAGATACGTAAGTTCTCCATCAGGATCCAACTCCCGCTCTGCAGCCCATTGAGCGGCGACCTCTAGTTTACCGTGTGCCAGCCATATCCGTACTTGCCAGGTTGATAACTGGAGCGAGATTTTATGAGGCAGGTCGTATTCGCGAATGGCATTCTCCATCGATTGGATGACATCTTCGGCACCAGTTATGTCGCCGCTGGAAAATAGAACTCTCACCAGATAAAGGTTGCTTAAGGCGATATACATCACATCCTTGCCACGTGCAGTTAGTTTTACGCCTTTTTTCGCCTGATCTATTGCCCTATCCAGATGATTTAATTCGGCCAGAACCTCGCCCCATATCCCGAATAACCAACCAACAAGCGCCGATTCTGAAATTGCACTTTCGTCTGCCCGTTTCAACTGGCGCTCGCAGCTTTCGATGACCTGCTGCAACTTACCTTGTTGTCTCAATGCTTCGGCCAAACTTAAATTGACGATCATGAGAGCGTAAATGTCACCTGATGATTTGCTTGTCACCAACGCATCTGACTGGGCCTTGTGCGCGGCTGCCATTTGACCGTTAGTGGCATAAGCATCGCCTAAGGTAATTAAAGCAGCGCTGCGCCACCCCAGTTCTTGCTCGGGTAGATACTCAAGCGCCTGAAGCGCATATCGAATAGCCTCTGCTGGATCTCCGCGGTAAGAAACTAAAAAGGATCGAATGCCAGCGATCCTGCCTAAAAGTTTCATCCTGTTGGTGTCAGACAGTTGATTCTTATCTAGGGAGGAATCAACCGTTTGATCTGTGTTAGGGTCAAGCATCTTTTCAGCAGCCAGGAGACTCCGATCCGCTGAATCCAGTTGGCCGAACGAAAACAGGTTCCAGGCGTGAAGGATACAGAGATGTGGTCTAGAGAGTACAAGTTCTTCTGGCATTTCAGCCAGCCAACGCTGCAATAAAATCTGGTCATTGCGCTCATAGTTATCATCAAATTGATCCTCAATCAAGATCGCGGCCTGTTCGAAATTGTCGCCGCGCAGCGCATGTTCTATGGCCTCATCGACGAATCCTTGTTGCTCGTACCACTCGCTGGCCCTGCGGTGCAGAGTTGGCAGTTGTTCTGGTTGGGTTTGGAGCAAACGCTGACGTAACAGATCGGCAAAAAGATGGTGATAACGATACCAGCGACGCTCAGTGTCTAGCGGAACGATGAACAGATTGGCGCGTTCCAGCAATCCCAGGGTTGTCTGGCCGTTGACCAGGCCCGTGGCTGCTCCGGCGGAACAGACGGCATCGCACAAAGAGTCGGTCAATTGGTTGAGGATAGACGTATGCAGCAGGAAAGTCTGCACGTTTTCGGACTGCTGTTGCAGAACTTCTTCAATCAAATAATCCAGCACGAAATGGTGGCTGCCGCTGAAAGATTGGATGAAGCTGGTGGCATCTTGATGGCCCTGTATAGAAATGCCCTGCATAGAAATGCCTTGCAAAGCAAGGGCGGCCATTTGCAGGCCAGCTATCCAGCCTTCGGTGCGGGTTTCCAGGGCGGCGATGTCTTCCGCCGAGAGGTTGAGGCCCATCACCTGGTTGAGAAATGCGGCGGCTTCGGCGGGAGTAAAACGCAAGTCAGTGGCCCGCAGTTCGGTCAATTGGCCCCGGACGCGGTACCGAGCCAGGGGTAGATCTGGATCCTCTCGGGTGGTGATTACCAGGTGCAGCTGTGGGGGCAGATACTCGAGCAGAAAGGTGAGGGCCTTGTCAACTGGTTGGGCATCAAGTACGTGGTAGTCGTCAAGGACAAGGATAAAATCGTCCGGGATCGCGGTGATTTCATTGAGCAAGGCTGTCAAAATCGATTCGATAGGTGGTGGCTGAGGCGAGTGGAGCATCGCCAATACCCCTTCGCCAATATTGCCGACAGAGGACTGTCGAGCCGCAATCCCTTCGACTTCGCTCAGGACAAGCGTCTGTAAAGCCGCGACGAGGTAAGCCAGAAAGCGGGTGGGATCATTATCGCCCTCGTCCAATGACAGCCAGCCGACAGATTGCTCCAGGAACCCCCCAGGCGCAGTGAGCCATTCGCTGACTAGCGTGGTTTTACCAAAGCCAGCGGGGGCAGAGATGAGGGTCAGTTTACGTCCAATCCCTTGATTTTGACGTAAACCCTCGTTCAGCCGCTCGATCAGGCGAGGGCGGCGGACAATGTTGGGTCGATGTGGAGGAATATAAAGTTTAGTCGCTAGAATTGGTGTAGACATTGAGCGATTATGGCGAATCCAGAAAAATAACTATACATATGAAGAATCAGATTCTCGACTCGTTCACGCAATACGCACCACGCACGACGAGTCTCGCCTATAGTTGATTTTCTGGAATGGCCAAAATATCCGGAATCTCTGTGAAATAAGCATCAACCTGTTGGGAATCCAAGGTGATGCCAAGTCCCAGCCCATCGGGAACAGGCAGGCAGCCATCAGCATCAAGTGGCAACGAAAGCCGCTCATCGTCTGAGCCGATCAGCATGGGACCATGCAGACCCAGTTCAGTAAATTCAACGGCGTCCTGCATCCCAATGGCCGACGCCAAATGCAATTTTGCAGCAATCTTCGGCCCGATTCCAAAGGCTGTACCAAGCACGCAGGTTAATCCGGCAGCTTCTGCAATCGCAGCAATCTTCATGGAATTTAACAGGCCACCGGCTTTGGCAATTTTGATATTCAATACATCAGCTGCTTCGGCCCGCACAATTGCCTCGGCGTCATGATAGCTGAAGCAGCTCTCATCGGCTTCAATCGGAATGTTCACCGCACGATGAACTGCGGCCATGCCTGGCAAATCCCAATAATCAACCGGTTGCTCCAAAAGCTCCAGGCCAACATCATAGGTTTCCGCAAGTCGGCACAGTTCGATGGCTTCGTCCACGGAGTAACCGCGATTGGCATCGGCCCGCAGAGAAACATATGGTCCGACAGCATCGCGGATGGCGCGCAGACGATCCGCATCTTTTTTCGGATCACCACCGATTTTTGGTTTAAATGCCCGAACGCCTTTTTCCATGTATTTCAAACATTCATTGGCCATATCCTCAGGCGATCCGCCCGCAATCTCAACGGCCACAGCAATGCGATCAAGCTTGCGGCCACCGAGAAATTCGTATACGCTTTGGTTCTGAGCCTTGGCCACAAGGTCGTGCAGCGCCAGGTCAATTTCGGATTTAGCCGAGCTGTTTTCTCGATAATCGATAAGATCAAGCAGGGTTTGAATCTCACCAGGATCTTTACCCACAAGCTGCGGACCAAGATAATCATTGATGGCAAAATAGATGGCTTCCAGGGTTTGTCCGAAGAAACCAATATCCGCCGGTGCTTCACCAATACCGCTCAGTCCCACATCTGTTTCAATAAAGACCAGCAGGTATTCCAATATGGGCGACGGCCGCTTCGGCGATACACGACTCAGCTTGCCACCCCATTCGCGTTTGGTTCCGGCCCCTTCCGAATTGTAGAAAAAGTGAGTCAGTGGAATACGGACCGGTTTACAGGTAACTTGAGTGATCAACATGATCTAAGCTCAACCTCTTTCGTGCTCCTAAACTGGCCAGGGCAGCGAATAGGTTTTCACATTGGTAAAAAACTTCATTGCTTCCAGCACACCTTCCTTGACGCCATTGCCCGAGTCCTTGATGCCGCCAAAGGGCGACATCTCAATACGATAGCCTGGCTGCTCCCAGATATTCACCGTACCGACATTGAGTCCTTCTATAAAATTGGTGGCACGGATCAGATCATTGGTGCAGACACCCGAGGAGAGACCGAACTGGGTGCCGTTCGAAATTGCCATCACCGCCGCGTCATCATCGGGTACGCGCACGAGCGGCACCACCGGACCAAAGGTCTCCTCCATCACCAACTCGCAGTTATGGGGAACGTGATCGACCACAATCGGCGGCAGCAGCGCGCCATCACGGCCGGGGTGATAGAGAATTTTCGCGCCCTGCTTTTCAGCGTCGAAGACACGGTTTTCAAACAATTCGGCCGCCTTGGCGCTAATCACACAGCCAAGCTGGGTCTCTGGGTCCATGGGATCGCCAAAGCGAATGGCCTTGGCCTTTTCGAAGATCAGCGGAACAATTGCGTCTGCAATGCTCTCCTGAATCAGAATGCGTTTAACCGCGGTGCAGCGCTGCCCCGAATTGCCGGTCGCACCGGCCACCGCAATGGTCGCGGCCTTGTCGAGATCTTCACCGCTCAGATCATTGAGAATGATCAGCGGGGAATTCCCTCCCAGTTCTAGCGCGGTACGCTTGTAGCCAGCTTTTTCAGCGATCATTTTGCCGACCGGAACGCCGCCGGTGAAGGTAACGATGTCAATGTTCGGATTGGTGACCATTTCGTCGCCAATATCCTGGGGCCAGCCGGTGACAATCTGGAACATCTCATGGGGCAGGCCAGCCTCATACAGAATGTCGGCCAGCGCGATGGCGGTTAATGGGGTCAGTTCGGTCGGCTTGCACACCATGCAATTATTGGTGGCAATCGCCGGAGCGACTTTATGGGCCACCATATTCAGCGGGTGGTTGAACGGAGTAATTGCGGAAATGGAGCGGACCGGTTCGCGTTTGGTGAAGATCTTGCGACTCTTGCCATGCGGCGTCAGATCGCACGAAAAAATCTGCCCATCATCCTGAATGGCAAGCTGGCCTGCCAGCGTGAAGACATCATAGGAGCGGCCGGTTTCATAGAGCGAATGCTGCTTACAGATACCCAGTTCAAGCGTCAGCCAGTGGGCGATCTCTTCCCGCCGTTCGCGGATCAGTTCGGCCGTACGGAAGAGGATCTGCTGGCGTTCATAGCGGGTCAGCTTGGGCTGATAGGCGGCAATCTCAAAGGCACGGCGGGCATGTTCCGCGGTACCGGCCGGCACTGTGGCAATCACCGCGCCGGTGCGCGGGTACTCAACCTCGACAACGGCATCGGTATAGACTTTTTCCCCTCCGATGCGCATAGCTTCGTGACGGATATCCTGCTCTGGCATATGAACGTTCCTAGTTGAATTGTCGGAGTGGTTCATGATGACCGCAGAGTTAGGTTGACAAATCGTAGGTGCTGCAGTATTTTGAAACGTGTCAACCTATTTGTGAACCACCCCGAATTGTCAGTGGTGAATTGCGAATGAAAGCACCTACCGATTACTGATCACTGACCTACTGATCACTGCTCTGCAGCGGCTTGCGCAGCATAATAAAACGCGTCAAAATTCCTTAGTTCTGGCCCGGAGGGCAGATCGAGCTTTCGGTTAACAATGAACGGTACTTCTTGCTCAGTCAGGCCACCGTGGCTGCGTAGTGGTTCTTTCAGTGCGGCTAGATCATGCCGCTCTTCGGAGGTGCCAATGGTGATATTTTCATCTGAGATAATGACAATATCACCAATGCGGTCGGCAGGTAGTTCAAAGCGGCGCACCGCTTCATCGCGGTCGAGCACAACCATGATGCCGTCAATGGCAACAAGACGCGCCATGATGCTGGCAACATCGGCATCAGTGGTATCCGGGGGAAGATAGGCAGTGGCAAAGGAGCCGAGTGCGCCGTGATGGACCACATACGGATCGGTGATCGGTAGGATCACGCGAGCGTTGGTCGCGCCAAGCCACTCATCAAGCAGGTCTTGAATGTAGACCACTGCTGGATTGCCGTTGGCGTCATGCTTTGGTTTCATCCCGTGATCTGCGGTCAGAACAATTGCGGCGCCCATCGTGTCCAACTGACCGACATAACCATCGATCATGGCATAGAAATCCTTGGCGCCCTGCTCTTCGGGGGCAAATTTATGTTGGATGTAATCGGTGGTTGAGAGGTACATCACATCCGGTACCCACTCCTGAAGCAGCTTTACACCAGCCGCCAAAACAAATTCTGACAGATCGCCCGAATAGACCTCAGGCACCGGCCGGCCGAGCCAGGCGCTGGCGTCATCAATCCCGTTGGCCGCTTTGCGCGCGATATCTGCGCGTTCGGATGAAAAGCAGATCGCCCGATCTGCATCAAATAACAGGCCAGCGCCCAGAAGGGCACGCAGCTTATCTTTGGCGGTGATGACGGCCACGCGTGCGCCGGCTGCATAATATTTGGAAAAGATTGTCGGTGCGCGCAGAAATCTGACGTCATTCATCATCACCTCTTGGCCGGTTTCCGGTTCATAGAGGTAGTTGCCGCAGATTCCATGTACGACCGGCGGGCGGCCGGTGGCAATCGACATGTTGTTCGGATTGGTAAAGGAAGGGATCACCGAATGCGCAATCCGGTCAGTGCCGTTGGAGCGCATTCTGGCGACGTTTGGCATGAGTCCGTCGGCAATCGCAACATCTAGATAGGCAGGTTCGCATCCATCAAGGCAGATAACCGCGGCGCAGGTCCGCGGTGCGGCATAGGTTCGACCATTGGCTTCAATAGGAGAGGAGATCGGCATGAAATGGTTCCTTCGCATTCAGAGAAGTCAGAAGCAATCAGAGAGTTTCTGCTGCTCAGATAGGGCTACTTCGTTCGGTGCGGCACTTGAATCTTTATGAGTTCGCTGCAAAAAGATCAAAATCGCCATCAAAACCCAGAAACCACAAAATTTCACTCTGAAGATTTTTGAAATTTTTGTGTTTTTGTGGTTAATTCAGGGTTCCTACAGTAGACTCAGTAGATCCAAATTTCAGGTTTTGAGAGAGAATTCTGGCTAAACAGTTGACATAAATACAAATTTGCCGGTCGATATCTAGTTTTTGCGTTAGATTTGGGCGATTTTCAGATATGAAATAGGTTGTTTTCTGTAACCGAAATCTGAATAAATGACTCCAAAATCCCTGCAATCTCGACTGAAAATAGCCAAAAACGCCAAATTTGGATCTACTGAGAATAAGAAACCAAGCACGGTCAAGGAGGTCGGAAGGAGAAAGGCTCTGAGCCGTTGAGTTTAAGACGAACTGTTCAAGTTGAGCAAATTCATGCTGGCGCAACGGACGAGGTAAGGTAGTGGGTCGTTTGAGACGTTGAATGCGATATAAAGCCGGAGCGATCGACTGGCCACATTCTTCAGCAAAATGCAGAAAACACTTGAGGGTACAAATAAAATGATTGATGGTATGGACGGAATACTCTAAGTCACATAGGTGGGTGATGTAGTCTTGGAGATCGCGCCGTCTTAGTTCGGATAAGCTGGAGAGCATGCGCTGGTCGAGCATCCATTGCCAACCGCGTTGGAGTTCGCCAAGCCACTGAAGGGCTCGTTCCCGCCGATAGAGGGCTTTCCAGCGTAATTGCTGATGGAGAAGTAATGAGATGATGGGTTGATGAAGCCAGAGCGGCAATGAGGTGAGACGTTGACGGATCTCATCAGCGGACAAACAGATGCCAACAGCTGGCTCCACTGTGCGATGTTCAGAAGGCACAGTATTCTCTGTCTCTATTGCAGATGTCGTTCCTTCAATATCCGAGCATGCGGCTTGGCGAGACAACTGCTCCATAGCAGCTTCATAGTCGGCTCGCATATCAGGATTGGCACCATCGATGTAAATCTGGGTCGTTTTCAATTGACTGTGACCCAACCAATGAGAGAGACTAGGCAGTGGCATACGCGACTCTGCCATTCGTCTGGCGAAGGTATGGCGCAGGCGATGACAGGAGACCTCGTTCTCGGAGAGTCCGGCTTGCTGACGGTAATAATCGAGGCGCTCCTGGATTCCGCGGACACTGATGCCTTTGTGACGACGAGTCAGAAACAGATGGCTATCGACTGCATCAGGACGCTCATCCATATAGCTCACCAACAGCGCTGTGGTTTCTGGCGTCAACCAGACTCGACGCTCTTTGTTCCCTTTGCCGCGTACGCGCAGTGACCACAGTTCGTCCGGATTTATGGCAGCTTCAATATCGCCCATCTCTAGTTTCGACACTTCGCCCACCCCGCAGGCCAACGTCGAGCATCAAGGCCAACATCACTTGGTCTCTTATCTGACCTTGACTCACGCTCCCCCATAACTGGCGGACGATGCGTTCCGCTATATCTCTGGGAAGATGGCAACCTGTATCCAGTCGGTGTAGACGCCACACCACCGGGTTTGACCAGCTTTCGTCTTCTGCCTCATCCGCCAAGTAGTCGAAAAATCGGCTCAACGTTGCCACTCTGCGATTGACCGTCGCACTGCTCATCCCCCGCTTCGAGTTGCGCCGTTACAAACGTCGTTATCTCTTGGCGACCTATCTCTCTTGGCCTTTTTTCTATCACCTGGCCAAATTGATTTAGGTCACTTTCGTAATGTTTTACAGTTTCGCTTTGCGGAGAAAGCATTCTCACATGGGCACAGAATCCTGTTACTGCGGCGCTAAATTCTTGGTTCATTTTGGCCTCCTAGGGCTATTTTACCCCTTTTTTGGCCTACTGCGTGTAATAGAGAACGCCTTCTCCTCGTTGCGATCTACTGATTCTACTATTGCGTATTTATTTCTGTAGATTCTCCTTAAGGCATGAACAAGCCGCCGCTGACATGGAGTGTTTGCCCGGTGACATATTCGGCGGCATCCGAAGCGAAAAAAGCAACGGCGTGGGCAATATCTTCACCTGTCCCTGTGCGGCTGATCAGTGTGGGGATACCAAGCCAGCTCTTGGGCTGGTCTTCCTGAATCTGGATCGGTTCACTTCTCTCGTCAGCTAACTCTCGGTTTGTCGGGCCGGGCAAGATCGCGTTCGCTGTGACGTAGGGGGCACCTTCGTGGGCAATTCCCTTGGTCAGGGCGATTAAGGCCGCCTTTGATGCACCATAGGTGGCAAAAGACCCCCCACCACGTCCGTAGACAGCGATGTTCGAGGAAATCGTCACAAAACGTCCAAACTTTCGCTCGATCATGCCTGGCAAGAGCTCACGCGCCAACGCAAATGTGGCTCGGGCATTGACATTCATCACCTGCTCCCATTCCTCATCTGGCGTATCGACGATTTTGTGAGGTTGACCGATCCCGGCGTTGCTCACCAGAATATCCACCGGACCGACGGCTTCCTCCGCTTGACGGACCAGAGCCGTACACTGAGCCGTGTCTCCGACATCCGCCTGAACGGTCATAGCCTGCCGGCCCATTGCCTCGATCTTATCACAAATTTTTTTGGCCTCGTCCTCACTTGTGTT
The DNA here is from genome assembly GCA_019217005.1 of Chloroflexi bacterium TSY. The sequence goes on along the minus strand of JAHBNG010000029.1, from coordinate 52,268 downwards.
GTAGTTGATCACCACATCCGCGCCAGCCTGAGCCAGTACCAACGAAATGGTGGCCCCAATGCCGCGTACGCCGCCCGTGACCAAGGCGATCTTTCCAGAAAGATCAATCGATCCTGCTTTCATTCGTGTCCTCCTTCTCTCTCATTTTTTCCATGGCCTTACACCGCGCGAAAGTCTGGTTGTTCATCTTCGGCGGACGTCTTTCAATAATCACATAAAGTCACGGGTATTCAGTGCTCAGCATGCAGGCACTTTTCAAAATCACACTTCTCACGATAACTTCTCGTAAAGTGAGCTAAATCATTCTGAGGAATAAAGCTTTATGCCCAGTATCTTCGCGAATACGCGAAAATCCTCATCCAGTGACCAAATTTGGGCCTCTGATGGCACTTGCAGGGCAATCGTTATGTCGCCTAATGGCCAACATGAAGATTGACCTAAGGCTGAATGTGGACTATCCAACACTGCTGCTAATAGACGTTCAACACGTGGTTGATCTTTTATGGATTTTGGGTGTCCTCTTAAATAGTCAGCAATCGCTTCGACTTGAGCTTTTTGGGTGTTTAGAAATTCCGGCAGATGACAGGATAGGACTCAACGATTTCTTTATCGAAAACAAATCTGGGAGAGAGACCACAGTTGATCAACTTCTGATAGGCACCCTTTTTTGTTTCATCATCCAGTGCAGGAAAACGAAACAAAGTTAAGCAGTATCGAAGCACAGCAATTTGTTCTCGGGTGAAGAGTAATGGAAAGCACAATAGCATAGTCACTTTGGCATGTCAACCTCTCCCAGAAAACAAGTGCGTACGACATTTTCGGGTTCACTCTGAGCTTCAGTTTCTGCCATGACGGCAACGGCCCGTATTGTCGCCGTTGCTTCTTCATCTGACGTCCGTTGCAGCTCCCCAAGATGTCCGCGACCCAATACAAGCGCTTTCGCTTCATCTCTGTCCGCCCCAAGCGACGAACTTCCCAATCTACTGTTTGAACTCCTTCCTTTACTTCATTGAAGGTAACCTGCTTTCGGGACAATCGTCACATCCTCCGCTCGCTCTGGCGGAGTTATCACTAGATGTTGCAATTTACCATTGACATAGCGACCTTCAACGACCGTATTATAGGGCGCATGGAGCTTAAACTCAACATCCCAGTCCGCAGGCCAGGCGGGGAAAAGGTAGATTTGCTGACCGTCACATTGCAGCAGCATGGTCTGGAGGGTTGTGGCGAAGACGCCACTGTGGCATTGGTCGGGAAACCAGTCGTAGTTTGGTCCCCAGAAAGCCGGGAAGCGGGAATGGTTAGGCATCGCCCGTTCGGGGTTGGATGCAGCCAGCGCATCATGATTCTGTAAGCGGGCGCGATGAACCAGGGCCGTACGCGCCTCTTCGGCCAACCCGAGATAGGTCATGAAAAGGTCATCCTGTCGCCAACCATAGTGACCTTGCGGGCTACGGTGCTCCAAGGCGGCCAGCCCCAAGTGGAGATCAGGTCGATTAAAGGCGATCAAGCGGAAGGGAAAGACAGCGTAAAGTTCGGGATGTTCGACGTTACGCAGGTCATCAAAGGCGTCAGCAGGGGCCAACATCGGTGTTCCATCCACCTCATGGATGGGCAGCTCGGGTGCTTTCTGTTGGAGAGAAGATAAGGCGTTTCGTTGCTCGGGCTTCAGGGAGGCTTCTGGCAGGGTCAATAAGCGAGCAATGACAGCTTGTAGCCCAGCCACCTCCGACATGGGATTCGTGCATTCCCACCAGGTTTCCAGGGCTTGAGATGGGTGCATGACGAGCTTGCCCTCTTCGTCGGTGGGGTAGAAATGATCGAAAAAGATCAGAATCTGTTCGGCATAGGGCAAGAGCGTCTCCTGTAAAAAGGCTTGATCGTCGGTGTGTTCAATATAATCCAGCATCAGCCAGATTAGCTCCAGCCCACCAACCCACTCCCATTTGTGATAACCGCTCTCTTGCAGCGGATCATCTCGCTCGGCAAAGGGCGTCCAGCCGTAGGTTTCGGTAAAGACATCGCCCCAAAAATAGACGCACTCGGAGAAAAAGATGCCGTCATAGCCAAAGTAGGTTTGGGTGCGATACCGCCAGAGGTCAAAGAGATCGCTGGCGTATAGCTGAAAGAGCGGCTGTAGTAGATCAAAGTCACCCGCCGCGCACATGCTAAAGTACGGGAGGCGCGTATTTTGCCACCAGTAGCCACCACCCCAGCGGCGATAATCGGCATCGCCCGGTTTGCCGGGGTAAGGTACGTTGAAGATTGAGCCATTGAACTTGATCGGATAGGCCCCCCGACCCGCGCAGGCTTGCAGATAGCGTTGGAGAGCATAAGCCTGGCTGACGAAGGTTGCGTCATCATCGCCAGCCGGACTGGTGACGTGAATCCAACTCCGCTCCCAGAAATCTTGCCACCACTGTTCGTGAGCGGTGCGCTGTTCAGCGTAAGACGTCTGCTGGCTGTCGGCCAGAATAGACTCGATCTCGGCCAACCATTGCTCAGGAGTCGCCGGGTGCTGGGTCAAAACGGGGATCTGGAAGTGGTGGCTGGGGGCTGTTGGCGACTGAAGGTGTTGGTCGTCTATCCGCTCGCTTGTTATCCCATCACCGTTCTCGGCCTGAATGATGGCCCCAAAGATACGGTCGAGCAACGGATCGGGCCGCTCGAACGCGGATAATCCTTGCTGTTCAGCCGTTAATGCTGGCCCAACCGATTTGCGGTTGTGGTGATACCAGCCAATTCGGTTGGGCTGTTGCGTCAACAGGGTGTCTGGCTCGACCACCGTGGGCGCATGTTGATGGTTTGGCTGTGAGCGATCCAGCATAATGTCGCTTATCTCGATCTCGGACAGGGTGGCGGCCTCTGTGCGCCACAGCTCGATGGCGGCGGCGACGGTCCGGGGATGAGGGCTGTCTACCGTCAGGTGGATGATGGGTTGGTTGGCATCGACCCAAAGGCGGAGGGTGACCTCATCATCTGACCCCGCGCCATATTGCACAACGAGCGTCGCTGACTCCAGGTGCAAGGTCTGGGCAAAAGAAGCCAACGCAGGTGCAGGCTCAAGGGTGAAGCGTATGCGCCCCACCTTGAGCAGACGGCCATTGTCGCCCCAGCTATCGGTTTTGCTGATATAGAAACGGAGATCGCCATTTGGTTCAACCCAGGCGTTGAGGCCGATGTCGCCATTGCCCAGGGGTATAGAGCCGCTGGCATCCTCGCTGGGGGTTGTCCAGGTAATGTTATAACGTTGTGGGGCTGTCATTAAACACCTTCTTTCTGGAGAAGATCGTCACGCTCGGGCCGGGGACAATTGACTCAATGCTCATTCCTTGTCTATGTTGTTAAACCTGACAAATCTAGCGGCAGAGGCTGGTTAGCTAACCGCTTCTATAACTAGCTGATTGGCGCGGGCATGGTTCTGTTCATAAGTCGGGCCGCCGGCGCGATGACCCAGACGCACGATGACAAGGTCGCGCGAAGGAATGATATGGCACTTCTGCCCGTCCACGCCCATAGCGGAGAAAGTATCTGTCGGTAAGCCCATTTCGCCAAGACTGTTGACCCAGAATTGGCCACCATACTCCCCATTTTCCCAGGCTGGTGCTGGGCTACTGACGAAGTCGACCCACCCCTCTGGCAGGATGCGTTCTCCCTGCCACATGCCATCATTGAGATGCAACAACCCAAAGCGTGCCCAATTGCGAGCCGTGCCGAAGTCAAAGCCCGTCAGAATGAAGTTGCCGTAAAGATCACACTCTAACATTTGCCGACGAATACCAATCCGGTCGAAAAGTGCTCGCTGCGGGAAGCTAAGATAATCCTCCCCACGGCCTTCAACTGTACGGCGTATAATGTAGCCAAGCGTTAACGGGTCGCAGTTGCGGTAACGGCCCACGGTATTAGGCGGATGTTCCAGCGGCTTTTCAATGGCGTAGGCAAACATATCGTCGGCATGGGTATAGGGGTAGTTATGGTCCGATAGGAATGGATGGGCGGGTTCATCGCTGCCGCTGAAGAGCAGACCGCTGCTCATGCGTAGGAGGTGGGCGATTGTGATGGCCGATCGGGGATTGGTCGAATCGCGCCAAGCAGGGATAGGCGCTGGGCTGTCCAGCGTGAAATGCCCCTCGCTCACCAGAATGCCAATCAGTGCCGCGGTGATGCTTTTGCCCATCGACCAACTCTCTAGCTGGGTGTCTGGCCCGGCACCGGCACCATAGCGTTCGCCGATAATTTGGCCCTGGTGCAGGACAAGGTAGGCGGCAGTCCGATCGGCTGGGTTGGCGAAGGCAGTCTCCAGTGCGGCAGCGAGCTTGTTTTGATCAACACCGGTCGGATAGGGTTCGTCTGACGGCAGATCCCCCATCGGCCACATCTGGGCGCGTGGATCGGGCAAGGTTGACCTGATGGGTTGGGGCGTGAAGTTCACATCATCGCTATCCGGTGGCAGGATAGAACAGCCTTGGTCGCCATAATATCGGGAGCGGGCTACATGTCCTCCAAGTGTTGTCGTCACCATCTGCCGATCTTCGTCGACCTCAAAGGCTGGTCGCTCGATCATGCGCTCCACCATAACGGTATTGTCGAAGACCTCATCGGCATTGCGACCGGAAACAAAGATGCCAGAGCAGAGCTGTTTGGCTGCAATGGCCACGATGCCGCGCCTTATCTTATCTATGTCCGTTGTCATTGGTCAGAGTCCTTAGAGTTCTCGGGCGAGCAGGGACTAAGCGAACGTTTCGCCGATGCCCTTTTAGTTGATAGTAGAGTTGGTGCATAAACAGGTCCTTTCCTTTGTTCCAGATCTGGAGCGTTGTTAGGAGCTAGGTGAGATGTAGCGTTAAACCCGAACAACGCACACGAACGATCTTCATTACAGCGCGTCCATCAGTGCCCAGGGGACGTGTGCTTCAGGAATGTTGTTTGCCGCAAAATCACCATTTTTCCACATGCTCGCCAGTTTGACCCAATGCACCTGCACATTTGCATTGTCCATGACATCGGCGACTGCTTGTGAGTCTACAAATTCTATAATCTCCAGAATGAACTCAGGGTCCTTTTTGCTCGCCATCCTCAGAATAGGTCTGTCGGTGATCAACTCTTCGTCCCGATATGCTTTTTCGGTTGCATTCAGTTCAGCGAGAAATGCCTCTTGGTCATCAAGGTCTACCTGATAAGAAGCCAACATAAACTGTCTCTTTGACATGGGAAGTCCTCATCTTGTAGTATATGATCGTAGTATTGGGTTTTCCGAATGGTACCTAGATTGCAGTGTACAACGTCTGGGTGTATACCACAATGCCACCAATATCAACGTAGGATTGTTGTTATCCTACTACCTCTGTAAAGACGCGTAAATAGTTTAGTCCCAGAAGCTTGCGTAGCTCATCCTCAGTATAGCCTGCGGCGGCGAGAGCGACCGTGATGTTGGGCCAGTCGCCGAAGCTTTGGAAGTCGGCCATATCGTAATCAGCGGTTAGCCGGTGTTCTTCAGCGCGAAAACCGAATCGGTTGAATTCTCCAGGGAGCTGTTTCGCCATGTCGTCAGGATACTCGATCATCGAACTAGTTGTCGGCCCGGGTCCTGCTTTGTCGGTGCCAATGCCCACATGATCAATACCACAAACATCGACGAGATGATCGATATGTTTGACAACGTCTTCTAGGGTCGCCCCAGGGCTTTCACGGATGAAGCCGGGAATGGCGACAACCCCGAAATACCCGCCCTGCTCAGCAATCGCTCTGGCGAATTCATCACTCTTGCCGCGATCGTGATAGGCCACAACTTTGCTGGACGAATGCGATACGATGACCGGAGCAGTAGAGATCTCCATCGCGTCCCAGCCAACCTGTTCGCTGCTGTGACTGACGTCGACCAAAATATTACGGTCATTCAGCATCGCTACTAGTTCTTTGCCAAAATAGGTCAGTCCGCCCTGATACGTTTCGGTACAGCCATCGCCGACGAGATCCTGGAGATTATAGTTCAACTGGACCATCCGCAGCCCCAGACCATAAAAAAGATCCACCCGACTGAGATCATCGGCCAATGGATGCGTATTTTGGAAGTCGATAACGACACCATACTTGTTTTCGGCGTGGGCCTGTTCAATATCACTGGCGCACCTAACCAGCAGCATGGACCTATTGAGGGCATTGACGATCGCTTGCGCGTTGGCAATCTTGCGTATGGTCTCTTCGAAGGCAGTCGCAAGACCCCAACCCGAATAGGTGCCGCATGCCGCGGTGACGCCTGAACGCTTCCACATATCTAGCACAGAAAGGCATAAATGATTACATAGATAATTGCAGGAGTTATGTAAACTGGAGGCATCGATAATATCCCAAAGAAGGAGAAAAAGAGATGCCAGGTCCAGAAGCCGAAAAAATCGAACTAAGCCCAAAAGCGAAAGAAGGTCTAGAGCAGTTAGTCAAGGGGCACACAACGGGCCAACAGATGGTCAAGCGAGCGCAGATAATTTTGTACGCAGCTGCGGGTAAAGATTCTGGGACAATTAGCCTAGAAGTGGGCGTGTCTCGCAAAACGGTCTTCAACTGGAAAAGAGATGGCTAGCTCTAGAAGCGATACCGCTGGAAGAACTCACAGCGCAAGAGAGGTTGGAAGACCTGCCACGTCCTGGGGCACCGTCCGTAATCACGGCAGACCAAAGATGCCAACTGGAAGCCTTGGCCTGTGAATCGCCAGAGAAGTGCGGGCGTCCCATCAGCGAATGGACAGGGCGAGAAATCGCCGACGAACTGGTCAAGCGAAATATAGTAGAAAGTATCTCACCCAGACATGCGGCGAGGCTTTTAAAAAGATGCATCAATTCGGCCCCATATGAGTCGCTACTGGCAAAACACGCCCAAGGATGAACTCTTTGAGGTGAAGAGCCAAACCATCAATGACCTCTATGCCCGTGCTTCTGAACTGGCGAAGAAGGGTGAACTCGTTGTTTCCAACGATGAAAAGACAGGGGTTCAAGCCCTCGAAAGGAAATATCCCGATCATCCAACTGTCCCTGGCAAAGACCGTCTCATTGAGCATGAGTATATCCGTCATGGCACCTTAGCCTTCATCCTGACATTCAATGTTGCCTTGGGTGGCATTCTCTGGGTCACTGCTGAACCCACCCGCACCGAGCACGATTATGTTGCACATATTCGCCAGATGGTTGAGGCACACCCTCACATCAAACGTTGGCATATCGTGGTTGATAATCTCAACATCCATTGCTCCGAATCTCTTGTTCGCTACGTGGCCGCTGAGTCGGACATCACCTGTGATCTTGGTGTAAAGGCAAATCTGGCATCCTCGAATCCATGAAGACTCGTGCCGAATTCTTGTCCCATCAAGAACATCGCATTGTCTTCTACTATACGCCTAAACATGCTTCCTGGATGAATCAGATTGAAATCTGGATTAGCATTTTGGTCCGTAAACTATTGCGCAAAGGTTCTTTTCTTTCTCTTGATGACTTACGCAACAAAGTTTTCGCTTTCATTGACTACTACAACCAAACTATGGCTAAACCTTTCCAGTGGACCTACAAGGGCAAGGCTCTATCTGCGTAATCATTTATGCCTCTTTGTACTAGATAGATCTGACCCGCCCCCTCTGACACCTGGATTTCCCTTGCCAGGACATTCTCAAGAACGGCCACCGCTTCAGCCTGCGTGCGGCCAAAGGTGGCCAGTTCTTCCAGCGATTCGCGCATGCCGGGTGTGAATACAAGTCCAGAAGTGAGAGGGGGCTGTTGGGTATCAATGACCAACGCCTGCTTGTGAAGCTCCAGCGCCTCATGCGGAGTAAGGTTCGGTGGTCGACGACGTGACATTTTTGGGTCCTTTTGATTATTTGAGCGGAAGTGAATACTATTGGCCCGAGGTAAAGGGGGGGTCGGTTTGTAACAGGGGGATGGTTTCCTAAAACAGGGAAGGATATCTTAGGCAAGGTGCCAACGCCGCGTCTTAAGGGCGAGAAGGTGAACCTAACTAAACCCGATCCGTGCGATGTATCGCCAAGCATCACGCATCTCCTAGAAACGCATCGTTAGGAGATACCTGGCTTGGATGCTTGAATGACCAAGCAAAATGGTTTGTCACCATCTTGAACAAGTACATCTTCGGGGATATAGCCTGGTGGGACATCACGGACCAAACCTTCCTCAACTGCCTGGAGCTGAAATCCTGTATCTGCCACAGAGGTCAGATACTGTTCACGGGTATGGCCGGCTGTGGGTAATAAGTAGGTTCCAGCTTGACTGGTAAATTGGGTACGCCATCCAGCGGCAATGACCGCTGGATGAAAATCGGTGATGATCAGGTGACCACCAGGAGACACAACCCGATAGATTTCTCGGATCACAGCATCAAGATCCGCCACGTGACAAAGGACCAGGGCTGCCAGGACCAGGTCAAAGCGTTCAGCCAAACTGGGTAGCCGCTCTTCGAGACCTTGCTGGATAAATCGAATAGACAGCCCGGCGTGGCTTGCTGCTTGTCTGGCTTTAGCCAACATGGCTTCCGATTGATCCAGGGCTGTAACCTCGGCTCCTTGAGCGGCCAAATGTAAAGCGTACCGCCCAGTGCCAGTCCCAAGATCAAGAACCTGATTGATTGGAATGGCAGAGAGCATGGGCAAGGTTAGGGCTTCTTCAAGTATGATCAGGGCATTGTCTTCCTGGTCATACTGATCTGCCCAATATCCATATCCTTCTTGAACGCTAACTTCGTAGGTGTTCATTGGCCTTGTCATTACCCCTTTCCTCAACTATACCTGCCCAGACTTTCTTAGCTGATCATCATGATACCAGCAATAGGCCTAATTATACCGCAAACAACCAGCCTAATTACGCTGACATCTGCTTAATTCAGAATACGGGAGTGCTGTGTATTTATAAGACATTCTGACAGCGGTTTCTGCGATTAATCTATTATTCCATACAATAGTTGGTTTATCAAGACCCTTTGCGATTTCCCAAACGAAATGCGTCGAACTCTGCCACAGAACTTGATTGCGCCATCTGTCGTTCAACACATAAAAGTTGTCATAGGTTTGCATGAACATTTGTGTCCTTCTGTTCCTTCACTAATCCTCATTGTCTGCAACAAAGCCCTAATATCTCTATTGCTCGGGGCAGACAGCGTGGGGTTGACCGATTTGGACATGATTGCAACTGAGGTAAAATCAGTCCTGGCGGAGCGTCGAGTGTACTACATCATTGATCACGGTCGGGTGGCCGGACCCTGGCAATGCTCATCGAACTGAACCGCAATATATTCATAGATGAATCTACTATAAAAAGAGAAAATCAACCATGAAGTGTGCGAAGTTACTAAAGGAGGGAAGGAAAAGCTTCAGTTCCTTCATAGTGAGATAGGCTTTTTGCACTGAACTCATAGATATCTTCAAAGGAGAAAATCATGGGGATACCCAAAAAACGCCCATTGGGCAATTCTGGCTTAGAGGTTAGCGAACTTGGATTGGGTACCTGGCCTTTGGCTGTCCCGGAAACGGGGTACTTTGGCTACAGCGGTACGCCGGAAAAGGAGGCTTTGGCCGTCCTCGACACGTACGTCGAGAGCGGCGGGAATTTCATCGATACAGCTCGGGTTTACAACGGGGTGGAGAAGATCATCGGCAAATATCTGAAGCAGATGGGCCAGCGCGATCGGGTCCTGATCGCTTCTAAGACTTTTGCCGGCCTTAGGCCCGAAACCCACGCGGAGATCGAAGTCCATATCGAGGCGGATCTGAACAGGTGCCTGCAAGATCTGGGTACCGACTATCTCGACCTGTACTATCTTCATCAACCACCGTCTGAACCCGATCTGATCGAGCGTTCGCTAGCCAAATTGACTGCGTTGAAGGAGAGCGGCCGCATTCGCGCGATCGGGGCTTCGATCAAAGGGCCAGACGTGACGCCGGCTACGCAGGCCTTGTGCGATAGGTATATGGCTACCGGCCAGCTCGATGTAATTCAGCTAGTTTACAATATTTTACGGCAGATGAATTTGAGTGCCATTGAAAAAGCCCACCAAAATGGCACGGGCATTGTGGTCCGGTCTGTATTGGAAAGTGGCCTGTTAACCGGCTTCTATAAGCCGGGGCACGTCTTTCCAGAGACCGATCACCGCTCGCGATACAATCGGGAAAATCTGGAATTTATTCTGGAAAATGTAGAAGGCATTGCCGCTTTTGCCGTGCACGAACCCTATACCAATTTGGCGCAGGCGGCCATGCGTTTTTCACTGACGCCGCCAGGCGCGTCCTGCATTATTATGGGGGCACAAAAGCCAGAAGAAGTCGAGATGAATTTGGCTACGCTCGATTTGCCGCCATTAGAAGCGGAGATTATCAGCCAACTTCAAGCCCGCTACGGTCATCTGACCGAAAAGGCGAATTTTGGGCAGGTAATATTGTAAATCTGGTCATCGTATTAAATTCAACCGCAAAAAAGTTATGGAGAAACACAATGCTGACCAAACCTAAAGTCATCGTCGATCCTCATTATCGAGGTGTGGACGAAATCTTCTCAGATGCAGATCTGATTCGCCTCCATGATATGGCCGACGTGATATGGGCGAAAAATGAGCCAATGCCTATCGAAGCCGTGGCTGAAGCGTTGTCCGAAGCCGAGGCGATTATCTGCGCGCGCTGGCGTTATGGCGATTTGCTCTATCAGGCCCTTCAACTGCGGGCGATCCTGACCGTCTCTGGGAGCTTCCCCTTGAATTTGACTATGACTATTGCTATGAAAATCGAATCCACGTTTTGACCTGTGCCCCTGCCTTTGCCCGTCAAGTGGCTGAAATGGCCCTGGGTCTAGCTTTGGCTGCTGGACGCGAAATCGTGGTCGGTGATCGGGCCATGCGCGCGAATGAAGAACGCTATTCGAAAGAGGGCAACGTTGGCACCTTTATGCTTTATGATCAACCGGTTGGCTTTATCGGCTATGGTAGTTTGGCCCGTAGCCTCAATCCTTTGCGATCATGCAGCTCTAAAAATTCGCAGTTATTGACTGAGCAGGCCACATGTAAATTGGCGATGTCCAACAAAGGCGAGTGTAGGGCGTGGATTTCAAGATTGAAACTTCATAAACTTTAGATTTCGCTCGAGTGGTGAAAGACAGGAATGATATATAGGTACAGACCACAAATCGGATAGGGTAAGTCATAATAAAACTCCTCCATACAAGTCGGTGGCAACCAGAGCGAGAAATTGTTTTGGTCGGCGATGGTGCTTTCGCCAGTGTCGCCTTGGTCCAACGTTGTCAACGCAAACAAATCAAGGTTACCTTTGTTTGTCGGTTACGAATGGATGCTGAGTTTCGCCACACCCACTTGCACGCGCCGCCAGATGCCATAGAATAGTTCTCGGTTCAAGTGCTGAAATGATAAGTTATTTTGCGGCTAATATCGCTTCCGGTGAAGCCTGTCGAAGCCCCCAATACAATGAGACGATCCAGACCGCCCCAAAGATGACGGTGGCCAGGAGATATACAGACTTGAGCCCGGTCAACGGGATGAGCCAGAAAACAAACGGTGGGCCAATAGCGCTGGCGAGGTCGCCGACAGTATACATGCCGCCCAGCCACCTGCTCCGCTGACCCGCGGGACTGGCATCGCCGACAATAGCGGTGGGTATGCTGGTGTTGCTGCCGGAGGCTACTGCAATGATAAGCAGCCCGATCCGATAAGCTTCCAGAAATCGGTGCCGAAAGCATGCTCACCAACGTGGTCAGACCGAGGCCGAGGCCGGTCAGGGTTGCGCTGCCAACCGGACCGCTCGGCAGCGAAATCTGAGTGCCGAACTCCTGCTGCAAATAGAGCCCCAGCGTGGCGGTCAACATGCCGTAGATTGCAATTCGATTGGCGCCAAGCACCGAGGAGGCCGATAGCAATTGCAGATGACCAGGTGTCAAGCGCAAACGATTCGTGAGCCGGGTGGTTTTGGATAGGTTCTTCATAGTTTGACCCGATTCAACAGGGCTAGGTTCAAGCTGCTCGGTCCCGGTCCCCGAACTTGCCTGGCTTTTTTGCCAATCCCGAGTTTCGGGTAAAAAGAAGAGTGCTATGAGCGCGCCAATGAGCGTGATTGCCGCATTGATTGCCATCGCGGCGCGGTAGCCAACCCCGTCTGTCAACAGTCCGCCAAGGATAGCACCCCCGGCCGTCCCTAAAAAGAAGGCGGTCTGGTAGATACCCACCCAGCGGCCTCGATTTTCGGGGGGACTAGCATCCAATACGATCGTATTCCCGGTGACCCAAATGCCAACCCAGGCCAGACCCCAAAGGATCCGAGCCAAGAGGAAGGGAATGTAGCCAATATTCAGTGCGTAAATCGCAGTTGACAGGGCTCCGATAAATAAGGCGGGTACAAAAAACCGGCGGCGGTGGCGGCCCTCGATCCATAAACCTACAACCGGGTTTAGTGGGAGTCGGATCCAACGATTGGCCGAAAGCAGCAGACCCACGGATGCCAGGGCGACTCCGGCTTCTTCGGTATGGGTCGCAAGTACTGTATACAAGGAGCTATCTCCGACCAGCGAAAGGGCTGTACCAAGACTAACCGGTATGACAACCTGCCAGGGCGATCGACTCACTTAGTTGAAGTCCTCACTTCTTCCACCCATTTTGATAAAGTTTCGTGCCAAAATCCAAAATGGACTATAGAATGTACAAGAAAATCAGGGGTTAGGCACTAATCTCCAATCCCCTTCAATACATCAAATGCAATATCGTGAATCCGAGCGATGTCCTCATCAGCATGGGCCAGCGAGATATACAGTTTGGTTGACATCGGATTGAGAAAGACACCATTAGCAAACAAGCCCAGGGTAAACGTCCTGGCCTTGACTCCATCCGCCTGAAAAGCGGTGCGATAATCAACCACCGGCTTGTCTGTAAATGAGACGGCACACAGAGGACCGTCACCCAGAACTTGGGCCTTAATGTTGAGTTCTTCAAGCATAGCCCGAAGACCCTGGCGTAACTTTTCACCGATGGCGAAAAAACGTTGGTAGATACCCGGTTGCCGCATCTCTTTAAGGGTGACCAGAGCAGCCGTGGCCGTGATCGGATTGCCCCCCACCGACGACGCAAACCAAACATACCGCTCTTCACCTAGGTCCGCCTCGGCGCACAAATCCAAAATATCGGCCCGCCCGGCAATCGCGCCAATTGGGTAACCGCCTCCCAAACCTTTGCCGTAAGCAGCCAAATCAGGCACAACGCCATAATATTCCTGAGCACCGCCATATGCCAGGCGGAAGCCGGTCACCACTTCATCAAAAATCAAGAGGACATCATTCTCCCGCGTAACGTGCCGTAGCCCCTCAAGAAATCCCGGTTCCGGCGAGGTGCAGCGATGCAGAGGCTCAACAATAACGGCTGCAATGTCCGATGCATTTTCGCAGATGATGCGGCTTGTGGTTTCCAGGTCGTTATAGGGCGCAATCAACGTGTTCTCGTGGACCTCTTTGGGAAATCCGGCCGAAGTGGGCTCGCTCTTGGGGAAGTCGAGAGACTGCTGCGGAAACAGACTCATCGTACCGACTTCATTGGCCCCGTGATAAGCGCCCTCAAACTTCACAATCTTGCTGCGTCCAGTGAAAGCTCGGGCAAAACGCACGGCATACATTGTAGCCTCGGTGCCGGACGCACAGAAACGCACTTTCTCAGCGCAGGGAATGGCCTCAATCATCGTTTCGGCCAATTCCAGGGCGGGCTGCGAGACGTAGGCAAAGTTTGAACCCAGGTCGACCTGCTTCCTGACCGCTTCGCCAATAGCGGGGTGAGCGTGTCCCAACATTACCGACCCCCACCCCATCGTCAGGTCAATATACTCTCGGCCCAGGGTGTCGAAAACTTTTGATCCTTTGCCCTGCGTCAGCACAACAGACAGGTCTTGGGGCAAGTTGTACTCCCCCAAAGAGCCGCCGGGGAAAGCGTTCCATGAGCGGTCGGCCCAATAACTTTGAGATGCGTCCATTACAATTCAATCTCCATCATAGCCTCAGCGATTCTGAGACACTGGTACGAGTTTATGTTATCAATCACACCTGATAGACATGCACGCGACTTCCAGGGTGCGGTTTGCCGCTAGTCACGGTACGGATGATTGGGCTCACCTCGGCGAGAGCCCACTTGCCGGCTGTCTCCAGCGCTTCCAGTTTCGGCTTGAAATCACTCGCCAGAGCGTTGTGCAAGAGAAAGACGATGTGTCCACCCGGCTTCGTCACCCGAATTAACGCCTCGAAGCTGCTGGGTGGCGGCGGATGTTCCACGGTGAAGAGCCCAACACTGATGACGGCATCAAATGTATCGCTGGGGAGGTCTAGCGGTTCGCCCAGAATTCCAACCTGAAGGTCACTGTAGATCTTTTTCTGGCGGGCTTCGGCCAACATGCCCGCTGAAATATCGAGCCCCACCAGGTTGCGATAACCGCGCTGGTGCAGCAGTTCGCCTACCCCACCTGTACCCGCTGCCAGCGTCCAACACCTTGGCGTCAGTGGGCACGTATTGAACGAACCACTCGATCGTCCGGTTGGCCCCCTCATTGCCGGGGCGGAGTTGTTCTAAATCCGGGTCGTAGCTTTTGGCCCACTTATCATATAGCTCGGCCACTTCCTGGTCAGTTTTTGCGGTATTGATCCGCTGTAATATTTCTTCAGGGTCCATATTTATTTATCCTTTCGCTGCTGCATCGGATGAATAATCGATATTTGTTCGTCTTCACCTAATGAAGCGATAGGTTGCCATTACGGGCTTATGGTCAGACGGGGGTAGATCGCCCGCATAAAAATCGACTACACCGCTGGTCATGGGGCGGATGGGGCCACGGTGTAGAATCCAATCAAGAATCGCCGGGGGGCCTTGCGCAATAGGAGGTGCCGGCCAAGTTGGTGCCGGCATTCGCCCCAGAGCCAAAAAAGAGTTGGTTAATCCACCTTGATGCAAAACATCGATAGGGAGGGCAAAGTCGTTCAAATCGCCCATAAATAACAGCGGTTCAGATGCAGGCACCAATTTGTTCAATGTCTCAACCGTTTTTTGAGCCTGGTCTATGCGGGGATTAATGCCTTCTGTCCTTTCTCGTTGGTTGCCGTAATAGGTGTAATGGGCGGTAGCAACTAACAAGGTTTGCTGTTGCCCAACGCCCCGCAAACGCAAACGAACCCAAAAAAGACGCCGCAACTTTTCCAATATGCCAATATCTTCAGCTCCGTATTCTACTAATTCAAACAGGTCACGGTGCCAATAGATATTTCCCTCATACGACCAGCCTTCAAAGGGATCTTCTACGCGCTGATGCGTTTTCAGAGCATCATCAAGACAATCTCGTGTTACAGGCCGAAACTCCTGTACGCACAAGATATCCGGCAAGTGATACGCCAGAAATTTTCTTAACGACTCCTGACGGTCGAGCCAACGCTGGTCATTCCACAAATTATAGGTACAGACCACAAATCGGATAGGGTAAGTCATAATAAAACTCCTCCATACAAGTCGGTGGCTGGAGCCGCAGAGATGACTGAGCGATCGGACTGCAGTAACATTATGTCAATGAGCTGTCTCAGACACAGCACCCTTATATCTCTGCGTTTTTTTGCCAAATTGGGTATTGACAAAGCGTGTCCCAAATGCGTCCACACTTTCATCTGGCCAGGTCCACCGCGATGTGGTTTGCTAAAGGGGTATTCCCACCCGCCCTAATGCAGGTTTCAAGGCAACAGCTAGCGGTAGAGTCAGAAATGCGGTAAGACCAATCCCGATGATCGTTGTTGCGACGCCGGCAACATCTCCCGTAAACCCGGCAATGAGGGGCGTCACTGCACCCAGCCCCACCCCTAGCGTGTAAAATAAGCCAAATGCTCGGGTCCGGCGTTCCTCAGATACGAAATCAGCGACCGAACCGTAAAGCGCCGATGATGTGCCATTCAAGGCCATTCCTACCAAGGGATAAAGCAAATAGCTTGCTTCAAGTGATATTTGGGTGGTGGCGACAATCCCTCCGCCGGTAACAATCTCCGTGATTAACACAGTTGGTAGTACACCAATGCGTGTAGAAAGGAAGCCGCAAAAGAATTTACCCGCAGCACCTCCGGCGAATAACAGACCAAGAAACAGACCGGTTTGTTCAATCGGTGCACCTTTTTCGACCACCAGAAACGGCAAAAGAGTGATGAACGCCATACGGATCATTGTATCCACAATATAGATTGCTGAGAGTATCCAATATCCGGAAGCGTCGGTGATCCCCCAACCACTTGGTCTCTGAGCAGCTGCTTCTTTTCTGTCTCCGGTTAGGGCGAGACCGGCTCTGACAATACCGAGCGCGATGAATAGAACGATTGCCGTGAAAATACCAATAGCGCCAAATACGAAGCTCGTTTCTCGCCATGAGAAGTAGATCAGCATGGCCGCGCCGCTGACCGGCAAGGCGACTTTGCCGATATCACCGGCAAAATTATAAATCCCAATGGCGGTACGTCGAACCGCACTGGAATAGGCACCAGACACCAGGGATGATCCTAGTGGGTGCTGAACGCCGGTTCCAAGGCCAATCATGACCATGACGAGGATGAGAAAGAGATACCCCGTTGCGCCGGAGGCTATTACGTAGGCAAAGCCCGCTGTAGCGGTACCAACGACCAAAACAGTCCGCTCACCAATCTTTTCAGCCAGTAGGCTGGCTGGGATTTGTATTGCTGCCATAACACTAATTGCGACGGTGGTCAGCAACCCGGTCTGGGTCAGACCAAGACCAAAAGCTACTGTCCATATGGGCAAAAACATAGGTATGCCATCGATGAAACCATCATGCACAGCATGACCAACGCCGCAAGTACCAAGCACTACTCGCCCATGGTTGGGTTCTGAATCTGTCACAGATATTTCCGAAAAGATGCCGTTAGTCACGCAGAAAACCAGAACGGGTTCGACCAGGCATGTCTCCTCAGGGATCGGTTCCTCAAACCAATGAAAGTTGAGCTCCTCCAGCACTCGCCCAACTCAATGGCCTGCATTAAGGGCTCGCTACCAGATCCAGCCGCAAAGGGTAACTGAATAAAATCGGCAAAATATTTGCGCAACGTGGGGTAGCAGGCGATGAGCAAATCACCATAGCCCCGTTCCGTCAGAACCTGGCGTGTCTGATTGACGCGGGCGTGCATGCCCGCGTTAACGCCATGTAGCCTTGCAATCACTTCATTCATCTCCGTTTGCTCCTGGTTAGATTCGTCAGTCCGGTTAGTTAATCGAGGGTTGCACGCGGGTCAGTAGGTTTAAAGATCTCTCGCTCCTAGCGCCGCTTGAAAAAAACGACGAGATGACCAACCTGAAGGAAACCGTACCAAATGTTACCGTGTCAGATGTCAGGTAGTATCCACGCAATGCTTGGCACCTGACGCCAAATTGTCAGGCCCGTAGTCGTTGATTCTTTGGGTCGTAAAGCGTGTCGGGCGCAACCTCAGCCGGAATCCGTTCGCCGAAAACATCAATTTCAACGGCTGTATCAAGCTCCGCCAGCTCGATCGGCAGATACGATAGGCCAATATTTTTGCCGATGGTATAACCGTAGCCGCCGCTCCGGACGCGCCCGACCACCTGACCGTTTGAATAGACCGCCTCGCCACCATAGATAACGCCGGGTTCACCGCCAAAGGTCAGGGTACAAAGCCGATGCGCAATGCCTTCGTCTTTAATTTTGAGCAGAGCGTCGCGGCCAATGAAATTACCCTTGTTTAGCTTGACGGCAAAGCCTAGCCCGGCTTCATAAGGATTTTCGGTGGGGGTGATGTCGCCGCTCCAGTAGCGATACCCCTTTTCCAGCCGCAGCGATTCCAGGGCCTTGTAGCCGACCGGCTGAATGCCAAACGCCTGTCCGGCTTCCATCAACGTATCCCAAACTGCAGTGGCCTGTTCCGGGGCGATGTAAAACTCCCACCCCAACTCTCCAGCATAACTAACGCGCTGGGCCCAAACCGAAATCCCCTGAATGTCCAGCGTTCGGGCGCTCATATATGGGCATGCCTCGTTCGATACATCACTGCTGGATACGGCCTGCAGCACATCGCGGGCGTGGGGACCCCATAAACTCATACAACTCAATTCGTCGGTGACATCCTGGATTTCAACTGAGCCGTCGCTGGGCACGTGCATCTTAATCCAGCCCATGTCTCTTGCGGCAAAGGCCGTACCCGTAATCACCCGAAAGTGCTCGTCGGCGATGCGGACGATGGTCAAGTCGCTCTCGATACCCCCCCGCTCGTTAAGAAATTGAGTGTAGGTTAGGCTGCCAACAGGCTTGTCGATATTGTTGTCGGCCAGGTACTGCAGCAGTGCCAAGGCACCGGGACCACGCACGTCAATCTTGCCAAAGGAGGACATATCCAGCAGCCCCACTCGCTCCCGGACGGCCTGGTGTTCAATCCCAACTTGTTCAAAGTAGGGTGGTTGACCCCAGCCCCATTCTTTCTGGTCGGCACCGGCCTGTCGCCACGGTTGGCCGGACACAAAGTAGTTGGCTCGCTCCCAGCCATTTTTCTCACCGAAGACCGCGCCCAATTCCTGCAAGCGAGGATAAAGAGCGCTCAGTCGCCTCGGACGGGCCCACTCCGGCTCATCATCCGGGTAGTGCAGGTAGTAGTAATGCTTGTAGATCTCTCTGGCCTTTTCAGCTACATAGTGCAGGTCGGCATAGTGAGCGCCAAAGCGCCGCACATTCATCTCGTGCACATCAATCGAGGGTTCGCCTTCGATAATCCACTCGGCCATTATTTTGCCGACACCCCCTGCCCCGGCAATTCCGTTCAGCGACATACCCGCCGCCACATAAAAACCGGGTAGGCCAGGCAACGGCCCCAGGCAGTAGTGGCCATCGGGGGTGATGGCCTCCGGTCCGTTGACCAACTTGATGATTTCCGCCCGTTCCAAAACCGGTACCCGCCGCATAGCCCCCTCCATCACCGAGTCGAACAGGTCCCATTCAGGGGGCAGCAGCTGCTGGGTGAAGTCCCACGGCACCCCATCAACCGACCATGCTTTGGGAGTCAGTTCCGGACCGCCAATTAAAAAGCCGCGCACTTCTTCACGAATGTAAACCAGATTATCTGGATCGCGCACCACCGGCGTTTCAAGGGGCAGCTCGTGGCCGGGAATGGGTTTGGTCGTCAGAAATTGATGCATCAGCGGAGCCATTGGAATGTTCGCGCCAACCATCTCACCAATCCGCGGGGCCCACATCCCGGCGGCATTAACCACAATCTCCGTCTTGATAGCGCCGTGGTCGGTATTTACCTGCTTCACATCGCCCTGCGATGACAGCTCGATGCCGGTGACGCGCACGCTGGTGTGGACCTTAACCCCCAATTGCCTGGCTCGCCGGGCAAACTCGGTGGTGATGCCGTTGGGGTCCAGATAGCCGTCATCAGGGATATGAACCGCGCCATAGAGACTCTCGCCAGTCATATGCGGAAAGATGTCCAGCGCTTCAGCCGGCGAGATAATGTCGACATTCAGACCCAATGGCTTGGCCCGACTCACATTTCGTTGCAGAGCCTTAAGCTGGTCCGGGCTTGAGGCCAGGCGCAGGCTGCCCACTTGGTGCCAGCCCAGCGCGTCGCCAACATCAGCCTTGAACTGGTTGTAGAGGTCAATACTGTAATTCATCAGCAGCATCTGCGCCGGTGACGTCCGAAATTGGCTGACCAGCCCCACCGAGTGAAAGGTTGTACCGCTGGTCAACGCCCCTTTTTCGACCAGTACAATGTCTGTCCAGCCCCGTCGGGCCAGATGATAAGCGATGCTGCATCCGGTGATGCCACCGCCAATTACAACAACACGGGCTTGGGTGTCCATACGAATTTCTCCTGTCAGCTGACTTCTGCCAGACACCCTCTCAAAATATCCAGCGCGCACCCCATTTCTTCTTTGGTAATGGTTAGCGGCGGGGCCAGGGTGATAATGTTGCCCATTTTTCTAATCTCCAATCCCCTTCAACACCTCAAAAGCGGCATCGTGAATCCGGGCGATGTCTTTATCAGAGTGGGCCAGCGAGACATACAGTTTGGTGGACATCGGATTGAGAAAGATGCCATTGGCAAACAACCCCAGAGTAAATCGCCGGGCCTTGACGCCATCCGCCTGGGAAGCGGTACGATAATCAACCACCGGCCTATCTGTAAATGAGACCGCACATAAGGGGCCATCACCCAGAACTTGGGCCTTAAGGCTAAGGTCTTCAAGAATAGTCCGGAGTCCCTGACGCAGTTTTTGGCCGATGGCGAAGAAACGCTGGTAGATATCGGGTTGGCGCATCTCTTTGAGGGTAACCAGAGCCGCCGTGGCGGTGATGGGATTTCCCCCCACCGACGACGCAAACCAAACGTACCGGTCTTGTCCCAGTTCCGCCTCAGCGCACAGATCCAGAATATCGGCCCGCCCAGCGATAGCCCCGATAGGGAAGCCCCCGCCCAACCCTTTACCGTAGGCCGCCAAATCTGGGGTAACCCCGTAATATTCTTGCGCTCCGCCGTAAGCCAATCGAAAGCCGGTTACCACCTCATCAAAAATCAAGAGGATATCATTCTCCTGGGTAACGCGCCGTAGTCCCTCCAGAAAGCCCGGTTCCGGCGTGGTGCAGCGATGCAGCGGCTCTACAATGACTGCTGCAACGTCCGGAGCGTTTTCACGGATAATGCGGGCTGTGGTTTCCAGGTCATTGAAGGGCACAATCAGCGTATTCTCATGGACCGCTTTAAGAAAACCGGCCGAGGTCGGCTCAGCCTGGGGAAAGTCGAATGACTGCTTCGGAAAAAGACTCATCGTGCCTATTTCGTTGGCCCCATGGTAAGCGCCTTCAAATTTGATGATTTTGCTACGTCCGGTGAAGGCCCGCGCAAAACGCACGGCGTACATCGTGGCCTCGGTGCCGGAAGCGCAGAAACGCACCTTTTCGGCGCAGGGAATGGCTTCAATCATTGTTTCGGCCAATTCCAGGGCGGGTTGAGAGACATAGGCAAAATTTGAACCCAGGTCAACCTGTTTTTTGACCGCTTCAGCAATGCCTGTATAGGCATGCCCCAGCATCACCGACCCCCAACCCATGGTCAGGTCAATATATTCCCGGCCCAGAGTGTCGTAAACTTTTGACCCTTGGCCGTGGGTCAGGACGATAGAAAGACCTTCAGGTAGATTGTACTCTCCCAAAGAGCCGCCGGGGAAGGCGTTCCAGGAGCGGTCGGCCCATTTGCTCACAACTCAACCTCCATCTCAGCTAAGGTTTCACGAGGAGAACCCTCCTGCGCCATTCGCTCGAAGCCCGCTTTCACGAAAGCAAGCTTCTCCTCTTGATAATCGGGCAGGATGGCGTCCGGTTCGAACAGGTAGACCCCGTCGAACTCTACATCCTTTTATTTCATGACCTCATTAAAAAACTTTCGTTTCCGGTAACATCGATAGAACCGACCGGCCTGTCCATTCACGGGCTGGTGTCACGTCCAGAAGATCGGCTATCGTGGGCGGGTTGTCGATGATGCTGACCGGCTCGGCGATCTCGCCTGGCTGCACCACACCTGGGGCCGACATCACCCACGGGATCGTCATATCCTCCGCTGACTCAGTCCCATGCGTCTTTTCATGGCCACCGTGATCGCTGGTGATGATCACGGCCGTGCTGGCCTCATCGAGCACCGACAGGACCTCACCGATAGCCCTGTCGGCATTGCCGATCGCCTCGAGGTAGGGTTCGGACATCCATCCGAAGTTGTGCCCTGCAATGTCGGTATGTCCCAAGTATACGAAGGCAAAGCCACCTTCCCGCTCTTGCTGCAGAAACTGGGCTGCGATGCCCGCTATCTCCAGATCTGACTCGGGGCGGTAGTTATCATTGGCAAAGTAGGATCGATCCAGAGATTCCGGGTCTGCGAGGTCCCGTAAACTTTCCCAGTTGTAGAAGGCAGACGTCCTTCTACCAGCCTGGTGGACGATCTCGGTGATGCTGGGGACCGGTCGAGCGGGCGGTGTCCAGATATTTGTGGTAATGCCATGCCGCTCCGGACCCACTCCCCGAAACATTGAGACGTGACATGGCAGGGTTACCGACGGCATGACGGTTTGGGCGGTGTAGGTGTAGGCCCCGCGCCGGATAACATTATCGATATGAGGGGTATCGGCCTGCTGCAGACCATCGGGCCGCATACCATCTACAGAGAACAGAACGACGAGATTCACGTCAGGCATTTTCGCTCCTTTCCTTATCGGCATTTAAGCTGTATCGCCGGAAATTGTCTCAACCGTATGGTTATCAATCCAATCCCAGTCCAATTCCACACCCAACCCAGGCCCTGCTGGGAGATGCAGATACCCGTCCGGGTCCATATCGAGTGGGGCATGTTTAAGCCCGAAGCGGAACATGGGATCATGAAGCTCCAAAAATTCGCAGTTATTGACCGAGCAGGCCACATGCAAATTGGCGATGTCTAACAAAGGCGAGTGCAGGGCGTGGATTTCAAGATTGAAGCCGAACAGCTCACACATGGCCGAGGCTTTGCGCAGACCGGTGATGCCGGCCTTAATAAACACATCGCCGCGAGCCAGATCGACGGCGTGCTGCTGGATGTACTGGGGCAACTCCCGGAGCCCAACCGTTTCGGTGGCCAGGATGGGCACCGCAAGCTCCTGGGCCAGCCGTTTCAGCATATCGACATGCCGGTCGGGTATCGGTTCCTCAAACCAATGAAAGTTGAGTTCATCCAGCGCCCGCCCAATTTGCAGAGCTTGGGTGAAGTTAAGGCCGCTGACGCAGTCCAGCATCAGCGGAAAGTCTGGGCCGACCGCCTCGCGCGCGGCCTGCAGGCGGGGAATGTCGCGCGCCGGGCCGTCAAAAAAGGTGAGTTTGTAGCCGTGATAGCCCTCCTGCTTCATCTGTTGGGCTTCGGCAAAGGCCAGCTCTGGCGTTTCGTTGTAGTGGGATCCGGTTCGATAGACCGGCATTCGATCGCGACAGAGGCCAAGCATTTCCCCAATCGGCATGCCAGCCACTTTCCCGCGAATATCCCAAAAGGCGACATCGAGCATGCCTAATAGTCCATCTGAGATCGGGTAGAGATGGCGGTTCAAGGCCATGAGTTCCTGCCACAACGCCTCCGTCCGCAGTGGGTCTTTGCCCAGGATGACGGGGAGCAGGACATCGTGCAGTTGGTAGGCAGTGCCGCGTCCTTCATCATTGGCGCCATAGCCCATGGTCCAGCCCTCAATTTCCTCATCGGTGGTAATGCAGGTCAAGGGATAGCGCCAGACGGCTGGCACATCTGACGGGATGGGTCCCTCGGCGTACCAGGGGCTGGGATCGATCCCCAGTATCCGTGTGGTCATGCCAGTTATTTTCATGCGTCTATTCTCCCCAGGTCGATTTCGTTCAACAGCGGTTGATTTTCGCGATAGCGCTGCAAATTGGTCGTCATCAAATCACAGATCCGATCGGCATGGTCGGCATCATAGCCGGCCATATGGGGGGTGACGATGACGTTCTCCATCGTCCACAGCGGGCTATCAGCGGGCAGTGGCTCTTCGACAAAGACGTCCAGCCCAGCCCCAGCCAGATGACCGTTCTGTAAGTGTCTCACCAACTCAGCCTCGTCGACAATGTCTCCCCTACCCACATTGTAAAAATAGGCGCCTGGCTTCATGGCTGCAAAAACAGCACGGCTGAACATATTGGCGGTCGCGGCACCACCCGGCAAGGCGGCAATGACATGATCAGCGGCGGCCACGGCCTCAGGCAACTGTTGCGGCCCGTAGACACGTTGCACGGGGTCACTGTCCCGATCCGGGTGGCGACGTACCCCGATCACCTGCATGCCCAGCGCGGCACAGCGCCGGGCAAGGGCCAAGCCGATGCCGCCTAAGCCCACAATACAGGCGGTGGCGCCCGCCAATTCCTCGTGGCGTGTGCGTTGCTGCCAGGTATGACTCTGCATATCACGGATATATTGGGGCAAGCGTCGCGTTAAGGCCATCATCATCGCTAGGCAATGCTCGGCCACGCCATCCGATTTCGTGCCGCTGCCGTTACAGAAGATGAAGCCAGATCTGCCAATCAGTTCAGGCACCTGGTACTCATCGTATCCGACGCTCGGGCACAGGAGTAGCTTGATGGGGCTGGGGAAGAGCCACTCAGGCTCCGGCCAGCCGATCATGATATCGGTGATGGCGAGTTTAGCCATCTGTTCAGCAGGCGAGGTGCTTTCGGGGATGGATTCCCAGGTCGCCCAGCCTTCTACAACTTGGGCGATGGCTTCGATGTGGGTCTCGCCAAAGGCGTCAACGGCGATAAGAAGATGTGTTTTTTGGGAATTCATGGTTATCTTCTCCACGATTATAGGTATTTTTATACATCCCTCTGAAAAGATATATTTCGGGACTGTCACTCATTTTTGAGGGCGATTTTTGAAGCGAATGATGTAACATCAATTATGTGTCTCATACACTCAAAAGGATAAAACGACTGATTGATCGTCAGCCGCTTTGTCTTTACTCTAGACAGGCATACTTGAAACAATCTGGAGTATTCTGTCATTTTCGGAATTAAACGGCGTATTTTCTTTGGAATTATTTGGCGTCTGCCCTGAAAAAAAGGGCAGCAAGAGAAGAGAGAGAGGGGTTAAAGGCCGCGTTGAATAAGAAGCGGGTCCAAGTTGACCCGCCAGAGTGGGTGGCGTCGTTGCCTGTGCCCAACGCAAATCAGTTGTAGTGAGCACCGTACTTAGGCGGTCGGTGCCAAGAAAACCTGAAGCCGAGGGACTCGAGGGTTTTGAGTGCGCCGGTTGTGCATGCTCCTTGCGTCGTTTGAGAAAGAAGTCGCCGCCGAGTTCTTCAAAGACGGCATCGGGCTTGTCGATGAGATGATAGACGATGGTCAAGATGGAATGGGCCACGGCAATAGCTGCCCGCTTGGCTCCGCGTCGTGCCTTGAGACGGTGGAACTGTGCGGCGAGATAGGTGTCCTTGGTGCGAGAGGCGGCCCGCCGCTTCAACGAGGGCGGTGACTAACCATTTCTGGCCTTTCGTCGGCGACCACTCTTGCGTTTGCCCGCCGATTCGTTGTTGCCAGGACAGACACAAGCCCAGGAGGCCAGTTTCTTAGCTGAGGGCCAGCTTTCGACCGAGGGACCGATCTCCGCCAGAATTATCTCGGCGACGACTCGCCCCACACCGGGAATGGCATCTAGGCGTGCGATGAGGGCATCAATGCGTACATTCAGGTGATCGAGATGATGCAGAACTTCTTGCAGCATAAAACGATGATGAGGACGGACCAGTCCCGTCAACGCATCAACCAACTGGGGAATCTTGGCCCGCAGCCGCTTTTGTGCCAAGTCAGCCATGGCTTCTGGGTCCATCTCATCTGCAATCAGGGCCTCGATCATCTGGCGTGCCGATACACCTTGGATGCTCGTGACCACCGATCCCAACTTGACGTTGGCATCTTCCAACACCTTATGCAGGCGATTGACTGCCGCACTCTTTCTTGCAAGAGACGCGTCCGATAGCGCGTCAGGTCTCGCAAGTCCCTTTGCTCCACATCTGGAATGAAACTGCGCTCCAGCAGTCCATAACTCATCAGTTTCGTGATCCAGGCCGCATCGCTCTCATCCGTCTTGCGACCAGGCACCTGTGCCAGATGGCGGGCATTCACAATCCAGACCTCAAAATGCTCATGCAACACATTGTAGATCGGTTTCCAATACACTCCGTACTCTCCATCGCCACATGCGTGATCCCATACGACGACAGCCACGACCTCAACCCCTCCAACTCGACCGTCGTTGTCCCAAATCGCTTGCGCACCTGCTCCATCCTCCCTGATTCATCTACCACACACGCCACTACCATCCGCTTGTGAACATCCAGGCCGCTGCACTTCGGAAACATCACTTCCATCTTCCTTTCCTTTCGCAGCCGCTTATGTGTACCCGATTGTGAGCACAGTCTGCCCTGCGTGTTTCGTCCCGAGGAACGTCCACATCCCGTGGTGCGTCGGTGTACACCAATCTAGCTACTGAGCGTTCTTTACTTGACCACGGACCTTTCCCGATTTCTGTTCGGCGGCTGCCACCACACTTTAACACATTTTTCATCCCCTGTTGTGTTGGCTCACCGCATGTTTATCTACTGAGGCTATTAATTTGTCAAACATATCATGTTAACTTACGTGAAATTTATTTAATTACCCGCCACCCTTGCTTGTCAGGAAGGTCAAAATAAAGGGAGAACACCATGCCGTTCAAAGGGTTTGGCATTCGTTTGACTGCCTTCGACGGTCTGGATGGACTGCCTCACGTTCACCCACAGAAGAGGTTCTGGCATGAAATTCGCTATCCTAATGTGCCCCGCCTAGGCTAGACAGTCGCCAACGATGCCCCGTTTGGGCGTGAGCATCTCACAATGGTCAAAGATGCGGGTTTCGACCGGATGGCGCAGGAATACGAACAGGTATAAGGAACCGACACATGAAATTCGCACTTGCAACAGACTTTTTCGTACAGAATGAGAACAGGACCAACGAACCGCTTGGCTCCCGTCACATGCAGATGATTGCTGATGCCGACATCGACTGCATTGAACTCATGATGGCGCCACCAAATCCTGCTGGTCCACAACGAGACGCGAATGTGAACTACACAAATCCGGTACAGATCGCGCGTGTGGCAAACAGTGCCAGAAAACACGGCATCGAAATCTGTTCCATACATGCCCCCTACGGACTGGTCAACCCGTACCGCGACTACGTCAATGTGTTGCTTCGCGACGGTTTCGATAGGGGAACTGCTATGCAGATGGCCGATGCCAGCGGTATCGACATCTGGGACCTGACGCGACCCAACAACTATGCTGGAAGAGAAGCGCTCAAGGGGCTAATCGACATCACAGCGATGCTGGGTGGACAGTTGATCGCCGCTCATATTGACCGCATCTACGAACAAACCGGCCCACAAAAAGAGGCGCTCTATGACAACCTGATGGCTGTTGTCCCTTATATGGAGGAGCACGGCGTGTCTCTAGGGATTGAAAACATCTATGCCGAAGGGATGCAGTTCATCAAGCGTATCCCATCCAAGTATGTTGGTGCAGTCCTGTGTACCCACCACACCGCCAACTTCCCAGATTACCCGGACTTTGGGATATATCCTCCTACCGAACCGCTTGTTCGTGTGATCCATGAGTACGGAGACAAGTTGATCCATCTGCATCTCAATGAAATTATCAAAATCACAGAGGACAATCTCAAGATTTCGCAAGAATGGTACGAACATGCCCCCAAGACTCTGGATGAGCTGGCCGATGTGTATAACATCATGGCCCACCTCATCCCTTATGAGCCGGGCGGCGGTATAGAATGGCCGCCAATCCTGAAAGCGCTCAAAGAGATCAATTTTGATCGTGTGGCCCTGTTTGAACCTTCTGGTATTTTGCCCGATAAGCAGGCGGAGGGCCTCAAGCGTATCAAGGCAGGCATTGAACGCATGGCGCAGGAATTCGCCGCTGTTTAAGTAAGGTCGGACCGCCCGTGGACAGAAGTGGAATTACTGCCGGTGCGGTTAAAGGATAGTTATGACCCGATTTATCTATATAACGGACACCCACATCGGCGCCAACCCGATCGGTTACCACCAGCAACCTGCCTACCCAGAAAGATTAGGTGAACTGCTCGGCCTCCTCAACCGATGGATAGTTAGTGATGGGGACATCGACTTCATCATTCACGGCGGTGATATGGTCGATGCCTGCACAAAGGAGCTTATCCAGGAGTCTAAATCGATTTGGAATTTAGCCGTACCCGTCTACTTAGTTTTAGGCAACCACGATCTTACCGAAAAAGATGCCCTGGGTCTATGGCTGGGTAACGCACCGAATTTCTTCCCCCACAACTCACCCGAATTCTTCATAACCCGCCAAGATTGCGTTTTGCACGTTATGCCCAACCATTGGGACGAAATCCCCTATTATTGGGACGAAGTGCAAAATTCACATTTTTCTCCCGATCAAATCGATAAACTAAAAGAAAACCTTAAAAGCTATCCGGACAGGGTACATATTCTATGCACCCACAGTCCCCTCTTTGGAATACCCACGGAGCAGACAGGGTTTGACGAGAGCTACCATGATGCTCATCCCGATTTTCGCGACTTTATACTCGACATCATAGGTCAATTTCCTCAAATAAAATGCGTCCTATCGGGTCATAACCATATTAACTCGTTAGTGCGCTCACATGATGCATTCATCGTTACAGGAAGCTCCTTTGTGGAGACCCCGTTTGAATTCAAATTGATCGAGGTAGAGAACCGTAATTTCAAGATCTCTACCCACAATCTGATCTCACAAGTTAAATTCAAAGCAAGCTACGATTTTGACAAGGTTTTTGTCCAGGGCCGCCTGATTGACCGCCATTCGATTGCGGATTGGGGATTGCGGAATTCGGATTGGAAGAGGTCGCGGACGATCAAATAGCCATCGTCCAGAAAAGACTGCACTTGTTCAGGCCAGCGAAGCCAGCACCGATCGAACAAAGGCGACCGATTCTTTCAACGCCTGCCGGGGTTCACCCTGGACACCACACTCGTAGGCCAAGTACCCGTCATAGCCGATAATGCAACGCCTTCAGCCCGGCGTGCCAGTCGATGTCACCCGTGCCGGGCTGAAGGCGTATTGTCAGCCATGTGAACGTGGGCTACATACTTGCCAACTTCGCGCAGCGTGTCGGGTGTACTGGTCTCCTCGATATGCATGTGGAAGAAGTCGCTGATCAGGGCCACACCCGGCGGCTCGCCGGCGCGCTGGATGATCTCGACGCCATCGGCCTGGCGGCGCAGCAGGTGCTGCTCATAGCGGCGGCAACTCCAGCAAGCGTTCTCGCAACTCAGAGCCAGCAAGACCGAGATTTTGCCAGAAGGGGAAATCGTTAAGAATCTTGATTATGCCCGACATGTATGACATAATGAGCGTGCTGGGTAACAAGAGACAGCGTTGGTTTGGACTGAGCAATAAGCTGAATAAATGGTGCGAAATACCATTTATTCAGATCGGGTTCCGATATTGACAGACAGCAGTGGATTTATGTGGAATTCTGTATATTGAGCTAAGTTCACGTGTTATCCAGATAAATCATGTTGGCTGCTTACACAGTTATTGCCCGTGACGATATAACACTGTAATAATTGAATGGACTCGTGTCCAAAAGAGTATTTCAAAAAGGAAAGCTGAGATGTCGTTTGAATCATTTGATCCGCTAAGAGCAAAGAGTCTAGCTGATACTGAAGTTGCAGTCCTAGCACAAAAACGAGAACTTACTAACATATTGGGCTCGTACGTAGGTTGGTATGACCCATTCTGCGAGCTTATTCAAAATTCGCTAGATTCTCTAGATACAAGACTAAATGAAAACGAATCCGGTTATAAGCCTCAAATATGGATTACGATCAATTTACAAGAAAACTCTCTAGTTGTTACAGACAATGGAATAGGCTTAGAAGAGCGAGAATTCAAACAGTTTTTATGTCCCGATATTTCGTTTAAGTCGGGGAAAACGCGAGGACACAAGGGCGTTGGGGCTACCTATCTTGCATATGGCTTCAATTTCATACAAGTTGCTACACGAACGGAAAATTACAATGCAGTTGGAAAAATGGAAGGGGCTCGTGAATGGTTAGCCAACGAAAACCCATCTGGGAATCCACAGATAGTTTCCGATACAAATGGGGCGAAGGATTCGTATTTTTTGAATGTGGATAGGGGTGTTTCCATCTACGTCAAATTTGATAAATATACGCAGCCAGGTGATCTAAGCTGGCTAGTTACAGACCAAGCAGAGAATTGGTTCAAGATTCTAACGGTAAAAACGGGGCTAGGCGCATTTTATCCAGCCCAGAGTATCAAAATCAACCTGAAGGCTATAGATAGACAAGGTGAAGCCACGGTATATAGACACGAGGGGATCGGTTATCTCTGGCCACATACTATTGTCCAAAAAACTGCGTCTATCAGTGAGATAAACTCCAAGAATGAAGATATTGTTCAAGAAGCATGGGCAAAACTTTAAATTCCCTGCCAAATATTCAAGCTTAGATGCAATTTACGAAGAGTACAATGCTCAGGAACTTCTAGATTTAGATTCAAATGAGGCTATCAGGCTTAGCGAGTCCGAAAAAGCGATCATTGCTAAGCATAAGCCAGGAATATATGTTGTATTCGTCTATTCTTTGAAAATTTGGGATGCTATCAATGAAGATTTGCGGGTTAGGAGTGGACAGCGCATTCTATACGGTGGCATCCAAATCGCAGCCAACAATATGCCACAAGGTGAAATGATTCAGATACCTCTATTTAGGAATATAGGTAGGCAGAATCAAATTCATGTTCTTATTCATTTTGACGAATGTACACCCGATTTGGGCCGAAAAGGGTTCCAAAGTGACATTGCTGAGTTTGCCAAAGAAGTTTCGGGGTGGTTCAGAATTAGGTTTACACTTTTGATACATAGACAAAAATCTATATGAGGTCATTTTCTGCCTGAGCATGGCTCAAATTAGAAAATATAAACATCTTTTCTCTTTGCAAAAATGTAAACCTAATTGTCCGCCTAAAATGAACCACCCCGAAGTTTCAAGAAAAATCGCAGATGGTCCGCTTCTGAAATTGAGGAGACATCTGCGTGCCAACACCGGGAAAAAGCATAATCTTAAACGGGAGACTCAGGTTGATAATTGGAAACGGGAAATGGAGCAGCATGAAGATACGTACCCATTAGAGATTGCCAACAAAAACTTTTTTCTACCTTCAAATCACATCTCGATTACTTCACTACCTACTCGGGAACAAGACGTAATCGCCTTGTTTAACCAATTATTGGCTGGAGGCGTGATTAGGGGCATCAAAGTTATGTCAACAAATGAAAGGCTAACTTATGATGGTCTTGTTAGAATAGTCGTTGAGCCTCCAGCCAAGCATCACGTTTATGATGAAGAGCTTAATCCGTTAGGTGTCGATTCCTTTACGTTAGATGATTTTGATGTACCATTCAGAAGTGCAGCAAGAATTCTAGAATATAAATTCTCTCTTGATGGTCTAATCGAAGATATCGATGATGGCAGCAAAAACTCAAATGATATCAGCCTTGTGATATGCTGGGGAACAGGAGATCTTTACCAAAAGAATTACCATATCTCGTCTTTGTTAGATCCTGATAATTTAGGTCTTCGCGAATATCATGGTATTACTCACATTATGACAAATCTAAACACAAATCAGAAAGAAATGGACCTAATAGTTTTAGAAGAGCTAATCAAATACCTAAACAACCCAAAAGCTGAGATTGAAAATCAGGTCGCAAAATACGAAGACTAAATGTATTGTTCCTTTTCCTAAGTATAAATTGCTCACCTACGGAGAAGGCTTGTGAGAAAAATACACCTAAATTGCCGTTTTGCACGGCTTAGAATGTTGATAGGGTTAGGGAGAAAGAACGAAGTTAGTCGTTGTCCCTCGTAAAGTTAGGTAATAGAGCTTGTCGGTTTTTGTGGATTTGGGGCGTTGGTAACATTTCGGGCTTTGGGGTTGTGATGTGACTGGATTTGGCGACATTAAATTCGTTGGCAGCATGGGTGAGGCAGCATGATCGGCATCGGTGGGGTCAGCCGCCAAACCTCGGTTAACACAATGCCCTTCTTGGTGATCTGCGCGAATTCACGATCACAGTAAGAAGCAATAGAATTCAAGCGATGAAGCAAAAAGCTCGACCTGCAAATTCTTTAACAAGCCGAGCTTTTGGGAATAATCTATTTGAGGATTGGTATTCTGTCGATTCTCATATCTACAGATCAATGCTCAATAACTGTTCGTTGAATGCCACCTCATCCCACGGGCACATATGTTGCTGAGCTAGACCGGCAATGGCACAAGCGTGAAAGAGGGTAGCAAACGTACGCCAACTGTCTATGCGGCCGTCCTCTACTGAAACAGTAAGCAGGACGACCGCTTCTTGAATCCAACGCCAAACGCGGATACAATGTCGCTAGATCATCCGAACTGCTCATACCAGTTTGGATGGTTAAGCCGCCTTGCTTGGGTGCTACCAACACCCCGAGGCGGCGCTTTTGTTGATGGGGATCATAACATGGGCCGCGCGCGGCGGCAAATGCCAATTCTTTACGATAACTTTAAGCGAGAAATCACTGCTTATGAGTATATGAATTGTGGTATAACTTTACTTTCTGGTAAAGGCTTGAGTGACAAAGGGCAAACCGAAAGGGGCGGAAAAAAGAATCCACCCTGAAAAAACGGGATAAAATGTAAAAATAGTGCTCGGCTAGTTTAAGCAGCGGCATTGAGGCGGCGATGAGCGAGAACGCCTTTAGGTAAATGGTGTGAAACCGAGGCCTTTTTCCGAAAGTCAGGGTCGAGTTGGTCAGGAGTTGGAAAAAGAGCACTCGAGAGAACACGGCGCAGCCTGCCGGGAGTGGATTGAGGCTCTCGATCCCAGTAGCCAGTCGGTATGGGAGGAAGAGAAGCGGCTAAATGGGAAAGAAGATTGCCAGCCAGCAGCCCCAGTTCAGGTAAGCGGAAACAAGCCTCATCGGCATGAACAAATTGACGATGTAAGCCAATCATCTGCTTGGAAGCCAAGGGGGGATGTTCAACAGGCCAGCGTTCCAGGTAGACAAGATAAATGGTTTCAGGCTGCAAAGTCATAACGGTCGCCAAAACCAAAGGTGTGTTGTAGGCCGGATCCTGAATGACGTAAATCGAGTAGGTACGGTTGGCTGTATCCACCTTGGTTGTTCTGGGGACGAGATTGTGCCATGCTTGATAGCAAATCAGGCGACCACTATAGAGAAAGCGACCAGACGAGTCCGGAGTTGTAGCCTCGAGTCGCTTTCCCTTATAGCTGCGAGAGCGGACGCACAATATCACCATATTCAGGTGGTCTGCCTTTTCTTTGCGTTTGGGAACTCATTGCGGCGCACTGTGCAGTTAATCGCTTCCCGCAGGACAAATCGGTCGATGCCGCTTTCTAGCATTTCTCTGATTGTAAACCCGGCATCGACCACCGCCACTTCGTCTGACTCCAGTGATTTCTTCGTCTCTTTCAGCAGCTTTTTCCGAAACTCACTTTCCTTTGTTCCAACCGTGCATCTCATGATTGCCTTGAGCAGTGGCACTCGCTTCCCGCCTATCTCCCCCGAGCTTATCATCACTCCAAAGATGAGCGCGGGCAATGCCCGACGAGCCGTTGAGTTATAGAGTCGGTTCACTTTCCCTTGCAGCTTCGGTCGCCAGAACCCTGTGATATCTATGCTTTTCACTCGGTACCCTTCTAACTTTTTTGCCTCCCATTCCCCTTTCCACTTCTTCTTGCCACGACCCCAGCAGACTTGTGATATCCCATGATCCATATCGAAAGCTCCACCAGCTTCGCCGGAGCTCCTCATCTTCAAACCCGCTTTCTTTCAATGCGCTATGGATTGCTCCTCGACTTTTCAGAAACGACCCATTCAGCATTGCCCACATCAGACGCATTACATTTACGTTTGTTCCCATCGGCGTTACTTGCAATACATTCATCAGTACTGCTATAGTTATTTCTGGCGCGGTTAGCATTCCTTCCTCCTTTTTGGGTTCTCTACCTTTAGGATGAACTGCTAACCGCTTTTTGTCACATTTCTCACCTCATCTCTTTTCTTTTACCAGAAAGTAAAGTCAAGGCTCATTGGCTAAAGGCATCTAATGGGCTAATCATTTCACGCGACCACAATAGGCTTTGTCGGATGGTAAATGAGCGGCACTTGCGAGTCATCGTCAATCAAGTCGCCGATTTCAAGCCTTGCAAACAGGTCAGGCGGTAACACATTCTCGATCCCATTGAACGTGCTGCCATCGGGCATATAGGCACAAGTCATGGCTCGCCGCCAACCGGGTGTCATATTGGCCCCAGCACCATGGGCAAGGAGGCCATTGTGGAAAGAACAAGACCCAGCCTTCATCGGTGCTGCCACGCTTGGGGAATCCGCCCATTGTGGATAGACTTTGAAGAGATCTGCAATATTTTCCCCAATGGGCACATTATCGAAATCTGCTCTTTTGTGTGTGCCTGGAATAAAGTAGAGACAGCCATTCTCTAACGTTGAATCGTCCAGCGCCACCCAAATGCTGATGGCATTGCGGGAATAAAATGACCATTTGGGGTTATCCAGATGCCACCCAGTTGGGTGCCCCCAAGGCGGTTTGTTTAACGCCTGATCGTGCCAGATGCGGATGCCATCCACGCCTGCCAGTTGAGCCGCCATCTTCCCTAATCGGGGATCAAGCATTAGCTTGCGCATCTTCTCATTGTCCTGCCACAAATTGATCCGTTGGACAAAGACCTGGTCGTAATAACTGTCTCCTGCCTCCCAGTGCGTCTCCCCTGAACGGTCGACCAGTACCTGTTTGCCGCGAGCTTCTACCGCTTCATCCACCGCTTCACGCCAAACTTCTAGTTCATCTGGGGTGAGGAAATCGTGAATGATGATGTAGCCATGATCGGTGTAAGCGTCAATTTGTTCTTGGGTTAGATCAGTTTTCATTGTTCTATTCCAGTTTCAGGTGAGTACCTTGACAATGTCAAGTAGTTGCAATTTTTGTAAAGCGCCTCAATCGAGGCGAAAGCGCGACGTACGCATATATTGAATCGGCTCGTCATCTTCACTGTACTCATGATAGGCGACGACGATCGTTCCATCCAAAGTCTGGGCCACCGTCGGATAGCCGATGTGCCAGTATTGCCGGTTTACTTCTGGTGGCACCACCACGCAATTGCGGATGGTGAACTCGTTTTCTCTGACCCAGTGCAAGCTATCCTCGGAAACACAACCACGCACGCTCATCGGCTGGCTGCGGTACCTGTAGACGGCCAGCACACGGCTGTCTTGAAGCTGTAAGAGATCGGCCGGATAACCCTAAAGGTCGGTCCGCTTTGGCGAGCTCCAGACATACAACTCATCTTGCGCCTCCTCCAAGTTAAACCTGGCGACACACGTACCGTTTTTGGAACGGATCTCTACCAATCCCTGTTGCTCCAGCATGCGAATGGCCTCTCGGATCGGGGTTCGGCTCACCCCCAGTTGCAATTCACATGATATTTGCGCCGAATAGGCCAAATTTAGCCAAAAAGTGGGATTTCTCCTGTCCTACTATGGAAATTCCGAACTCCTTTACTTTCTGGTAAAGGCTTGAGTGACAAAGGGCAAACCGAAAGGGGCGGAAAAAAGAATCCACCCTGAAAAAACGGGATAAAATGTAAAAATAGTGCTCGGCTAGTTTAAGCAGCGGCATTGAGGCGGCGATGAGCGAGAACGCCTTTAGGGAAATGGTGTGAAACCGAGGCCTTTTTCCGAAAGTCAGGGTCGAGTTGGTCGGGAGTTGGAAAAAGAGCACTCGAGAGAACGCGGCGCAGCCTGCCGGGAGTGGCTTGAGGCTCTCGATCCCAGTAGCCAGTCGGTATGGGAGGAAGAGAAGCGGCTAAATGGGAAAGAAGATTGCCAGCCAGCAGCCCCAGTTCAGGTAAGCGGAAGCAAGCCTCATCGGCATGAACAAATTGACGATGTAAGCCAATCATCTGCTTGGAAGCCAAGGGGGGATGTTCAACAGGCCAGCGCTCCAGATAGAAAAGATAAATGGTTTCAGCTTGTAAAGCCATGACGGTCGCCAGAACCAAAGGTGTGTGATAAGCAGGATCCTGAAACAGCTACGGCAAAAGTCGGGTACAAAAAATGACCATAAGGGGTGAAATCCTAGAGCAGCCCTCTGTTTGCATGAAAAATTTGTACCCGACTTTTGCTGCTACTGTCCTGAAAGACGTAAATCGAATAGGTGCGGTTGGCTGTATCCACCTTGGTTGTCCTGGGGACGAGATTGTGCCATGCTTGATAGCGAATCAGGCGACCACTATAGACAAATTGACCAAACGAGTCTGGAGTTGTGGCCTCGAGTCGCTTTCCCCTATAGCATCGAGAGAGCGGACGCACAATATCACCATATTCGGGTGGTCTGCCTTTTTCCTTACGTTCGGGTAACTCATTGCGGCGCGCTGTGCAGTTAATCGCTTCCCGAAGGACAAATCGGTCGACGTCGCTTTCTAGCATTTCTCTGATTGTAAACCCGGCATCGACCACCGCCACTTCGTCTGACTCCAGTGATTTCTTGGTCTCTTTCAGCAGCTTTTCCGAAACTCACTTTCCTTTGTGCCTACCTCGCATCTCATGATTGCCTTGAGCAGTGGCACTCGTTTCCGCCTATCTCCCCGAGCTTATCATCACTCCAAAGATGAGCGGGCAATGCCCGACGAGCCGTTGAGTTATAGAGTCGGTTCACTTTCCCTTGCAGCTTCGGTCGCCAGAACCCTGTGATATCTATGCTTTTCACTCGGTATCCTTCTAACTTTTGCCTCCCATTCCCTTTCCACTCCACTTCTTCTTGCCACGATGAGAGCAGGCTTGCAATATCCCATGATCCATATCGAAAGCTCCACCAGCTTCGCCGGAGCTCCTCATCTTCAAACCCGCTTTCACTCAATCCACTATGGATTGCTCCTCGACTTTTCAGAAACGACCCATTCATCATCGCCCACATCAGACGCATTACATTTACGTTTGTTCCCACCGGCGTTACTTGCAATACATTCATCAGTACTGCTATAGTTATTTCTGGCGCGGTTAGCATTCCTTCCTCCTTTTTGGGTTCTCTACCTTTAGGATGAAACGCTAACCGCTTTTTGTCACATTTCTCACCTCATCTCTTTTCTTTTACCAGAAAGTAAAGAACTCAGGTTATCAAAAAATTGCTATTTGCTAGAACCATATCTTTATATACCTCGCAGATTTGCGAAACCTGCGAGGTCTGGATGAGAACAACACAAGAGAATCGGAGTCACCGGTCCTGGCCCGAGCGGGGGTCAAGGGCGTTGCGCAGGCCATCGCCCATGACATTGATGCTCAGCACAGTAATAGCAATCATCAATCCCGGGGGCACCCATAACCACGGGCTTGACCTGAGAATTGTTATCTGGGTGGCACTGGTCAACATATTGCCCCAGCTCGGCGTGGGCACCTGCACCCCCATAGCAAGAAAGCTCAGAGTGGCCTCGGTCAAGATAGCTCCAGCTATACCGAATGTAGCGGCAACGGTGAGAGGACCCACCAGATTAGGCAACAAGTGCCGCGTGATAATGCGACTGTGCTGTGCGCCAATACTGCGGCATGCCAATACGTAGTCCATCTCGCGCAGGGATAGAATCTGTCCCCGCGCCAGGCGAGCAATGCCACTCCATCCCACGAACGCGATCACAAGGATCGTATTGAAAATGCTGGGTCCAAGGAGAGACACCAAAGCCAGTATAAGGAGCAGGTCTGGAAGGCTCATGAAGACATCGGTGACCCGCATCAGGATGTTGTGACTGAGCCACCAAAGTAACCGGCCATCGCCCCCAGCGACCGCAAATGCGAACAGCCCCGATGGACAGACCCTAGTCAGTGGCAGTGTTGACCAAACGGTACGCTTATGGGATGTCCACACCGGCCACTGCCTTAAAACGCTATCGGGCCACACCAGTGAGGTCTTGTCAGTGGCCTTCAGCCCTAATGGCCAGACACTGGCTAGCGGCAGTGCTGATCAGACGGTACGCTTATGGGATGTCCACACCGGCCACTGCCTTAAAACCTTATTGGGTCACACTTACCAGGTCTGGGCAGTGGCCTTTAGTCCCGATGGCAAGACCCTAGCTAGCGGCAGTGGAGATGAAAACATCAAGCTCTGGGATGTACAGAGCGGCGCATGTCTCAAAACCTTGCGCAGTGACCGACCCTACGAGCGGATGAATATCACTGGGGTCACGGGGTTGACTGAAGCGCAGAAGGGGGCGCTTAAGGCGCTGGGGGCGGTGGAGATGTAGCCGGAATAGGAAGGATCCTGATACCATCTTCTGTCTGCTCAATCATTCGCATCGCTCGCTGCATCGGCGTTAACATCAATCCTTGATTCACTTCTGATCGCATTGATCATGCGCAGTATTTCTTCGTTGACTACCTCGGGCCTTTCCGTATGGATGTAGTGACCACTTTCGTCGACAAATCGATGCACTGAGTTTGTCGAGCGGGCTGCAAGGTCGCGTTGGAGGGGATACCAAAAATCTCGCCATTCTGCTTGCGAGATATCTTTCGGTAGGAATTTAAATGCGCCAGCCGAGATCACGATCAATGGCAAATCATCCAATGGGACTCCAGACGTCGGCGCTTTGTTATCGACGCCTAGCAAAATATTTCTCTCCTGCATAAGTGCTTTGTAATTCTTATTGGAAGGACCCTCAATTTTACCCCCGCATTCTAGGCGGGGGATTCCAAAATGCGCGGCTGGTGCAGCGATTTGAATCATTGTCCGCATCGACGCGGAGTCCTCTTTCATCGCTTGAGGCATCGTGGCGTGTTGCTCCTCGTGCGATGAGTCAACAAGAACCATCCCCGCGACATCGTCCCGGTTTTGATGCCAGAACTCTCTCACATAGATGCCGCCAAGCGAATGGCCAACCATGATATACGGTCCTTCAATCCCCGCCGCGTCCAATGCCTTGCGTAAATCAGATGCGACGGAGTGGACGTCCGAGTTGGCATTGAAATCGCTCCAGCCCATGCCCGCACGATCGTAGGTGACAACTCGAGTCGACTTTGCGATCTCTGGTGCGACTTCGCTCCAGATCGTACTCGTATCGCCAAATGCAGATTCGAAGATGACGGTTGGACTACCTTCACCCTGAATGTTCAGGTGAATCGATCGGCCACCAATATCAACGAGTTCTCCAGACTCCGGAGTCGCACGGGCGAATCTGTAGAGGCTGTAGCGCTCGTAACAGAAGCCAAGGGCCAGGCCCGCGAGCAACAGGATCAGACCCCAACGCAGGGAGCGTTTGAAAACCTGCCAGCTTCGACGAGACCACGGGTCGTTGTGGACAATTTTTGGTGTTGTCATTTGACTCTCTTCATCTCAGATTGTTAGCTTTTCAACCTACTATTGTCTGAGAAGTGCTGTAGATGAATTCACAATCTGATAGCTGATTAGCTGACCAATGTCGTTAAGTTAGGGGTTCAGTAGGTGCTATTTGACTCAGCGATAGCGTAGCAATATTCATCGGTGAAAATTTCACCAACAGACAATTTTCCCCTATTTCGAGAGAAATTGTTATAACGCACCTCTGATTATTTATCTACCTCATAAGTGATTCCAAGAAAGTAAATGGAAAAAGAAACCAGGTTTCTCGGGGTGGTTCAGAATTAGGTTTACACTTTTGATACATAGATAAAAATCTATATGAGGTCATTTTCTGCCTGAGCATGGCTCAAAGTAGAAAATATAAACATCTTTTCTCTTTGCAAAAATGTAAACCTAATTGTCCGCCTAAAATGAACCACCCCAGAAAAGTGGCGAGAAACGATGGATATCGGCCATGAAAAATGTCGAATCGGATTAGAGACAGCACATAATCTGATAATTGACTACTTATGGGATGCTGGGTATACAAATCTATATGTCCTCCCACCGAACGTGGTCAAAGCAAGTCGGGCGAGGTACAATCAGAGCGGTGCTCGCACTGATGAAAGTGATGCATATACGATAGCTGAACTGGTCAGAACAGATGTTCACCGATTCTATCCTTGGCATCCAGGAGTGAATTACTCCAGCAAATGCGCATCGTGGTGAGCATGACCGAGTTTTGCGCAAAGAAACGGTTGCTGTCTCCAATCGCTTGCGTAGTTGTTTGCTCAGATACCATCCCGCTTTGCTCAATGTCTTTAGTTGGCCATCGCCCATTGCAGCTCATCTGATTCTGGCTTATCCGTCGCCGCAAGCAGCAGAAAAGCAACCTATGATGAATTTCAGGTCTTTCTCAAGCAACATAAACATAATCAGCCCTCCAAATGGCTCACCTGTTTTGATGCCTTGACCACACAACATCCCGTTCAGCTCCGGGTGTTGCCCAAGCTTGTCAAGTTCAAGCCCAGCAACTTGCCCGACTCTTGCTCCATACCCTCAACTCCAAGCAAGCAACACTCCAACAGTTGAACTCTCTTTTTCTGCAACACGAGGATCACCCCATTTTTGCTTCCCTGCCGGGCGCAGGAGAGCTCTTGGCTCCCTCTTTGCTGGTCAAATTTGGCGAAGATCGCCGCCGCTT
This sequence comes from Chloroflexi bacterium TSY, assembly GCA_019217005.1. The sequence continues at coordinate 11,998 of JAHBNG010000029.1, read as the reverse complement.
CCCCCATTCCAGCATGGTCCAGACTTTAGCTGGCACGGCTCCCGTTACCAACCAAAGTGGCAAAGTCCACTTGGTCCACTTTCGCCGCTCTTGTGATAAAGAGTTTCGTTACTTTTCTCAGCAACTGGCTCGTTCTTCGCGCCAGCAATCTCGCTGGCTTCGGCACTTTACACAAGCTCGTCAAAGCCACTCGGTCAGTCGCTCTCATCGGGCTTTAGCCAACCGCTGGCTGGCCATTCTTTGGAAAATGTGGCAAGACCGAACCACCTATGACGAATCTTTCCACATTCGTCAACGAACTATCCGTCGTCGACCACAAGCTTAGTTTTTCTGCTTTCTTTTTTTCAGCTACGGCAAAAGTCGGGTACAAAAAATGACCATAAGGGGTGAAATCCTAGAGCAGCCCTCTGTTTGCATGAAAAATTTGTACCCGACTTTTGCTGCTACTGTTTTTTTTCTTGATTGCCTTTGATTTCTCTCTTATGTCTACTTGCTACCAGCTCAATACCCAAGTTTACATAAAGTCGGAATTGTTGATTTTTTCCGACTCTTTTCAACGCGCCTATTTGGTATCTCTCTTACTGACTAAGCGTGTCCGGGAAGATGGGTCGCCAGAAACTACTGTTCTCTAGCTGATTTCACATTAGAGAACTAATTTAAAGGTAAATTGAGGGAAATAGGATCAAATATCGCCTGGGATAAAGTTTTGCTACTCTAAGACACAATCCCCTGAGATAAGAGGCGATTAGAGAGATTACTATTGTCAATCGCGCTTCCTCTTGAAGCACCGGATTTCTGGTTTGAGGTTATTATAGCAGCTTGGGAGAGATTCTACCAAACAAACCCTAGAAAGCCGAGGCGGAGCAATCCGGCTTTTTGTTTTTCGTATTGAACGGAGTTATCTCAAACCTGTGGCCGAGGTCGATATTGGATCGCCTCGTCAATATGCGGCCTCAGCCCACTGGCGCTCCACAGCGCTTCCTCCCTTGCGCGATGATCCGTCAACTTTCAAACTCAAACGGAGGCACGTTAATGGGAATATCGATCCGATGATTACTTAATCAAACCTGCTCGAGAATCTGATTTAGCCAAACGTTCCCTGCATGATAAAATTGGTTTCCTATCAAACCCAAATCAAATCAGGAAAGTTTATGCGCCCATTGTTAAATAACCTCACTTTATGGAGTTTGACCCTTGGGCATTTTAGTGTTGATATGCTTTCTGGGGCCATGCCCATTATTGTGGGTCTCTATCTCAGCGATTCGCTACAGCTTGATTTGACCCAAATTGGCTTGATGCTCGCGGTTTTCAAGCTGACCTCATCATTAACCCAACCGCTCTTTGGTTATTTTAGCGACCGTTACGGGGGACGTTGGTTTGTCGTTGGCGGCGTCTTCTGGATGTCGCTCTTTTTGGGGGCAGTAGGGTTTATGACCACCTTTCACGGCGCATTACTCATGATCGCGCTGTCTGGTTTTGGCACCGCTGCCTTTCATCCCCAGGGCGCATCAGGCGCAAATCGTGCTGCAGGAGAACTCAAAACATCGGGAGTGGCCATGTTCATGTTGGGCGGCAACTGTGGCTTTGCGCTTGGCCCCATTTTAGCGGCCTTTGTGCTAGGCACTTTGGGCACACCGGGAACGGCGCTGCTTGCGATGGTGGGTATCTTTATCGCCCCAATGATTTATCTATTGACTGGGCGTATTGCAGCTAAACCAACGGTTGAAGCCAAACCCGCAAATTGGAAGATTCAGCTAAACCCCCTCTTTACAACAACGGCGATTGTGGCATTGATTAGCGTGATGTCGCTACGTGCGTGGTCTCACAGTTCTTTTTCTTCCTTTATGCCTCAATACTTTGCAGAGATTGCCAACTTTACCAAAGCCGAAGCGAGCCTGCTTTCGTCACTGATGCTCTTTGTGCTTGCCTTTGGCACACTAACTGGCGGCATGCTCTCTGACCGTATTGGGGGAACACGCGTCATGCGTTACTCGCTGCTGGCGGCTGCACCTCTGATGTTTCTGATCTTCACACTAGGAGATCGCCGCGCTTTTCTCATTGCGCCTTTTTTGGGCTTTGCCGCAGGCGCAGCGTGGCCCCCAATGTTGGTGATGGCACAAACACTCTTTCACAAAAATGCTGGCGTCGGGACCGGAATGGCGCTGGGGTTTGTTTTTGCCATCGGTGGGTTGGGACTAAACCTGACGGGTTGGTTGGCAGAACCACAGAACTTGGGGTTTCACCAGACGATGCTCCTCTTAAGTGGTGTGCCGTTGGTGACGGCCGTTCTGGTCGGATTGTTGCCAACGCGAGAAGCATTAGAAAAACGTGGGCAAACGTCGATGTCAGTAAAGGGTGCGCCAGTTAAAGGGTAAATTGATAATACAGTTTCAACGTGCTGACGCTGTCGGGGATGTTTTCCATTTAGTAGGCCCTGTTTCCACACCATCCGTGGCTGCGGCCAAGCTCCTGGCAGAGCACACGGAACGACCTCATTTGGACGTAAAAATGCCGTTCCTATGGGCTTTCAATGCATCGAATGATAAAGCCCAATCAATATTGGGCTATGCTCCCCAGTATGACTTTGCCAAAATGGTAGACTCTGCGCTGGCCTTTCGCCGGGGTGAAGATATTGGCGTCATACCTGTCTAGCGTTTTGTAAAAAAGTTTCGACAGGCAACCCATCCTGAACAGGCCAGACAAAGAGCCATTGCTCAACATCCCATTGGTCGGTTGGGCCAACCCGAGGACATCGCCTCATTGGCGGTATGGCTGGCCTCGGATGAGGCGGCTTTTGCTACGGGCCAACTCTTTACGGTTGATGGGGGGCTAACTGCAAAATCGACCATTGATCCGGCAGGTTTGTGATGATCACAAGAGATTAGGAGATGGGGGATTGGGAGATTGTATGCGTAAATCCCTAATCTTCCAATCTCCTATACAGAAAGGAGCATAATTTTGAATCCCGAAGAAAGAGTGCAGTGGGTCTACAACGCCACTTCAAATGATGAGTTGGCGGAGCGTTATCAGGCGTGGGCCAAAAGCTATGACCAAGACATGACTAACGAATTTGGTTACATGTCACCAAAACTAACGGTTGATTATCTGCGTAAATTTGTGCCAGTTGAGGCCAGCATATTGGATGCAGGGTGTGGCACGGGCCTGGTCGGTCAGCTATTACACCATTTGGGATATCATCGGTTAAGTGCTATGGACTTGTCAGAAGATATGTTAGCTGAGGCCCGAAAGAAAGAGGTTTATGCCAAGCTACAACAAGGCACATTGGGCCAGCCGCTTGATTTTCCCACCAACACCTTCAATGCGGTCATCAGCGTTGGTGTCTTTACCGTAGGGCACGCTCCCGCCAGCGGCTTTGATGAGCTGATCAGAATAACCAAACCAAGCGGGTACATTATCTTTACCCTACACAGCGATTTATACGAACATGGCGAATTCCCCGACAAGTTTGCGGCCTTAGAGACAGCCGGGCAATGGTCTTTAATTGAGGTCAGTGACAAACTACAACCCACCCCTATTGGCGAACCAGAGGTGACCATTCGGGTGTTGGTATATCAAGTTGAAGAGATTAGAGATTAGGAGATTGGGAGATTGAAAGCAAATAATCTCCTTATCTCCCAATCTCCTGTTTTCTTGTTCTGTCCGATTCTGTGGTTTAAACAAAAACATCTGAATTTGCCGCAAATGCCCCCAAAAATACAAATGGATTTAGGACAGTGAGCGATGAGCCAGGCTTAGGAGTAAAGCCCGATCTGCAATTGCTTGGAGATCCGATTGCCGTTTATGAATAGGAGGATTGACAATGATTCCAAAAACAATGACCGCCGCTATCCTTACTGGCCACAGCGGCTTGGACAAACTGGAAATTCACCAGGATTGGCCGGTCCCCCAACCCAAGGCTAGTGCGGTCCTGATCAAGGTCGCGGCCTGCGGCATCAACAATACCGATATCAACACTCGCATCGGCTGGTATGATGACTCCGTAGCAGGCGATACCAATGCCGGAGGGACGAGCGGCTTTGACTCAGTGAGTGATGACAGTGTAGGAAGTTGGGGAAGCAGTACCATCTCCTTCCCCCGAATTCAAGGTGCTGATACAGTCGGGCATGTGGTGGAACTGGGTGAGGGGGTAGACGATGACTGGCTTAATGCCCGAGTGATGAGTGACAATTGGTTGCGCGACTGGTCGCAGCCGATGAATCGGGACAAAACCGGTTACATTGGTAGTGAATGTGATGGCGGTTTTGCTGAATATGTCGTCCTGCCCATCACCAATCTGGGCCGTATATCCTCCGAATGGAGCGATGCCGAATTAGCCACCCTCTCCTGCTCGTACACCACCGCCGAAAATATGCTTGGTCGGGCCAGAGTCTCAGCTGATGATACGGTTCTGGTGACCGGTGCATCTGGGGGTGTTGGCTCGGCCCTGATTCAATTGGCAAAGCGACGCGGAGCCACAGTTATTGCCTTAACCAACCAGGCCAAAGCTAGCCAGGTCAAGGCCATTGGCCCTGATGCTGTTATTCGACGGGGGCAGGATGATTGGGGGCAGGTTATTCGCTCGGTCACCGATTCGGATAAAGTGTCGGTCGCTGCTGATGTGGTGGGTGGGCCAGTTTTTGATCAATTGATGACCGTTTTGGCCAAGGGGGGACGATATGTAACATCCGGGGCTATCGGGGGCAAACGGGTTGAGCTTGATATCAGCCATCTCTACCTCAACGATTGGGAACTCATCGGCTCAACCATCACCGAAACCAATGTTTTTCCTGATTTGCTCCATTATGTCGAAAATAATGAAATACGCCCCTTGCTGGCTGAAACCTACCCGCTTACTGACATTCATCAGGCTCAGGCCGATTTTTTGGAGAAGCAGCATGTGGGCAAGCTTGTTCTAATCCCTTAATAAAGAATTTAAACAAATATCAGAAAGGACACAATAATGACAACTAAATTCGGGGTGGTTCAGAATTAGGTTTACACTTTTGATACATAGACAAAAATCTATATGAGGTCATTTTCTGCCTGAGCATGGCTCAAAGTAGAAAATATAAACATCTTTTCTCTTTGCAAAAATGTAAACCTAATTGTCCGCCTAAAATGAACCACCCCCTAAATTCAGGCATCAAAAGGAAACAGCGTCGCATCGGAACAGTTTATGCCCTTCTTGTTCGATCACAGCTACGATAACTCCTGCACCCTAGAGATTGGGGTCAAGGATATGAGTCTCAGTAGATCCAAATTTGGCGTTTTTGGCTATTTTCAGTCGAGATTGCAGGGATTTTGGAGTCATTTATTCAGATTTCGGTTACAGAAAACAACCTATTTCATATCTGAAAATCGCCCAAATCTAACGCAAAAACTAGATATCGACCGGCAAATTTGTATTTATGTCAACTGTTTAGCCAGAATTCTCTCTCAAAACCTGAAATTTGGATCTACTGAGTCTGACTGTTGAACTGGCCGATGAATTGGGTGTTGCTTTAACCGTGGGGCGCGTCGTCAATGACCATTTTGCCGAAGCTGGGCGACGCTACGACCAACAAGATGGTCATATCCAAATCTGTAGAGTGACAGAGGAAAACAACAACATCTCTATGCAGATTCCCGGCTTTATCGCTCCTTCAAAATATGGGGCTAATCCCGATTATGTTCGCTCCGGCGAGAATGCGAAAGGTTGTCTACATCATTGAAATAACACTTTATTATAGAAGATGTGTTGATCTGCCCACTGCCATGCCCAATTGACCAACATCTCCTTTGAAAATAGACGAATGTGCGAATAGGCGAATAACAGCTCATTTTGCCCTCCTGTAACCAACAGTTTCCCAGTCAGCGTTACGTTTTGTCGGTTGTCTTGGGAACTACAATGACCATTTAATGGAGCAATTAGCCGACGGTGGCGATGGCTTCTACGCTTATGTCGATACCATCGACGAAGCCGAGAAACTCTTCATCCACGATTTGAGCAGCACCCTGCAAGTGATCGGCAAAGATGCCAAGGTGCAGGTTGACTTCAATAAAGAGGTGGTTGAAAGCTATCGCCTGGTTGGCTTTGAAAACCGCGATGTCGCTGATGATGATTTCCGCAACGACAATGTGGATGCTGGTGAAATTGGCGCAGGACACAACGTCACCGCGTTGTACGAAATCAAGCTTATTCCCAATGCGCAAGGTCATATCGCTATAGCATTCATCCGTTGGGAAAACCCAGATACCCACGAAGTGAACGAACTGGCCGAAGAATTCTTCACCGAAGATTTAGCTCCTTCCTTCGGCGAAGCGTCTGCCCGCTTCCAGATGAATGTCTTGGTCGCCGAATACGCCGAAATTTTGAAAGAGAGTTACTGGGCGCAAAACAGTTCAATGGCTGCCGTTCTGGAGGAAGTTAATCGTGTTGGCGGGATGTTGGAGCAGGATGAAGATGTGAGAGAGTTTATGGGGTTGGTTGAGTGGGCTTCAAGGTTGGTGGAGCAGGGATAAACTGGAAAATCCAAATTATTCACACGATGGCTACTATTCGTAATGATTACATTTTACCAACCAACTGCCACAAGTTTGTCAGAAATAGATCACCTGAGTAAACTTTGAGCGACTTATTGCTAGAGCGCATCATATATGATGTGCCCTATCTGTTTTTCGGTTATGTTTGATGAACTCCAACAGCAAACTTTACATTCCGTGCTATAGCTACCTTGTAAAAAAGCTCGAGGAATAAGGGCAATCAGTCTACAACGCAACCGGTCGACATTTGTTGGCTTTGGAAAGCAACACAAAGCGCTAAAACAGCCAACCAAATCCGTGCGCTAGACTAGATCCCATGGCTGGCTCTGGCAGATGAATTCGCGCTTCTTTGTGGATGCCGGATGAACGGAGTGATGGCGTAGGAGATGAATAAGGAGAATCTGAGTAAATGACCGTTCAAAATCGACTTAGTCAGTGGTGGCGCGTGCCGCGGATGCGCGCCGATGAGGAATTAGACATAGACCGCAAGGCGACCTGGCTTGAGCTGTTTTTCGATCTGGTCTTCGTGGTTTTTGTAGCCGAACTTGCGCACTCGCTTGGCGGCGACCCTTCGTGGTCTGCGGTTGGTGGTTTTGTGTTAATGTTTTTGGCGATGTGGTGGGTCTGGATTGGCAGCACCTACTACAACGATCGCTACGAAACCGACGATCTGGCGCATCGAATTTTCACCTTTTTGATCATGGTTAGCGTTGCGGGTATGGGCTTTCATGTACACGGCGGGTTAAATGAAGGGACGGTTGGCTTTGCGCTCTCATTTGTCTTTGCACGGGCGATTAGTATCTACCTGTGGTGGCGGGCTGGCAAGCACAATCCCCCCGCTCGAACGATGACCAACCGTTTTGTGATTGGCTTTTCCATGTCGGCAATTTTGTGGACAATCTCTATTTTTCTACCGCCCCCACTCCGCTTTTACTTCTGGACTGCTGGCCTCGCGTTCGATATCCTCACCCCGCTGACAACGGTTCGTGCACAAGCAAAGCTCCCTGCGCTGACCACCAGTCATCTGCCCGAACGCTTTGGCGTTTTCGTAATTCTGGTACTGCGCGAGCCAATCGCAGGCGTCATCGAGGGTACGTCGAAAGCAAGTCATTACCTGACGCCACTGCTGATCGTCGACGGCTTTCTGGGGCTGCTGCTTGCCTTTCTGTTGTGGTGGATCTATTTTGATCAAGTAGCAGACAAGCGAATTCATGAGTCGATCTGGGCACGTTTCTTTTGGGGATATCTACACCTGCCGCTTATCTTTAGCATCACCGCAATTGGTGCTGGACTACTGCATGCCTACGAAGTTGGTCGTGCCCCGTTGCCTACACCCGTCTACTGGCTGATCAGCGGCGGGGTAGGTCTCTTCCTTATTGCAATCGCCATTGTCGGGTGGACCTTCGACGTGTCGCGCGACGAAAAAGAGAGAATGTGGCTACTCGATGCTGCAAACTGGATTTCTGCCATCGCGGTGCTTGGCTTGGGCTGGGTTGCGCCCAATCTGTCACCGGTGTGGTTCTTTGCGTCGTTGCTTTTGTTGGTTGCGGCGCCAGTTGTGCTAGAGCTTCTTTTCGTGGATCCAGAATACGAAGAACTTTCCTTTGTTGAGGTTCCTTCCAATGTTCAGGGAGCCGCTACAACATGTCCTCATACAAAGGAAAATTCGTGACGTTATCCCAAGTAGTACAGGCTGCGAAGAATGCTTACAAGAGGAAAAATGGTGGGTTCATTTGCGCATCTGTCGCACTTGTGGATATGTAGGCTGCTGCGAAGATTCGCCCGGTCAACATGCTACAGCTCATTACCACCAAACGGGCCACCCACTTATTCAATCTTTTGAGGAACACGAAAATTGGGTGTATTGCTACATAGATGAAGAGGTCGTTGGCGAGATGGACAAGAATTGGGCGTCTGAATAATAGGAATAGCTGCAAACATTGCAATTATTGTGGTAACCGGCTTAATTGCTGGTCTTATTGGGGCATAGTCCATATTTAAGCGTAACAGTAAAATAGAAGCTGTGGTATTGAGGGCGAAGAGCGTGCGGCTACATTAATTTCATTCCTGATACTGTGATAACCTTCGTATCTGCATCTGCCGATATCCTAAGTTTCTGTACTTATTTCACAAGCGATTGTAATGAAAGGAAAGCATTTATGACAGACCTTAAAGTTGGCTTGATAGGCTGCGGTAGACACGCTCGCAGTCACTTTGAGATGATTGCCGCCGAGCCACGCATGAGCCTGATAGCCATAGCACACAAGATTGGCCGCTATCGGCGTGCGTAGGACTGCGCTCTTCATTGAAGCCTAGCAGCAGCTCCCCATTGGCTAACTGGATGAGACTGCCTTGATTGCAGCAGTGATCAGGGTCATGATGGGCCAGGGTGGTTTCTACATCTACCGTTTTCATAATTCCTTCCTTGTTTCTCAAAAACATTCATGGGTTTTCGTTTTTAGATTGGGCAGCCGTTCCCAGTAGCGGGCCTAGAATTTATGTCCGCGCGATGCGGTTACGCTGGATGAACAGTTGTTGAGCATCGATTTGTAGGGTGTTATACTAAAGGCAGTTGCCGGAATGATTATTACGATTTAGGAGCAATGGTTTATGGCTATCAATTCTATTCAGCAACCGTCAGATACACCGCTCACAACTGAACTGATTCTAACTCGGCTTGATGCAATTATGAGCGAGTTACAAGCAATACGTCAGGCGATTCTAATCACTCAACATAAACCAACTGAAAGCGTTGTAGATGGTCTTTGGGGTTCACTTGGACAAGGAACTCCGGAAGAACTTCAAGCATACGACAAAGATATCTATATGGATATATTTAGTGATGAGCCAGCCAGTTAGCAGTTTTCAAGGTGATAGCCTGTATCTGGACACGATGATATTCCACGCTGTTCTACGCGCAAGCGACGAGGTTGCGCGCAGTTTATTCAAGTCAATTGAGGCAGGAGAATTCCAAGCTTACACAGCAGCATTAACGTTCGATGAGCTTGCCTACCGGATGCTCTTGGTTTTAATTCGGGATAAATATGGCAAGTCACCCCTAGATCAGTTGCGTCAGAATCGTCAAGGCATGGTTGCAGAATTCTATTCAGAAGTAGAAACACAGTTGACACAATTTCAGCTTCTATCCAATTTGATTGTGCTTGACATTACAATTGCTGATTTAACTGCTATGCACCAAAATTGCGCTCAATATTACCTTCTCCCGCGCGATTCGCTACACTTGGCTGCCATGCAAAAAGTAGGATATACTGCGCTGGTTAGCCTAGATAGCGATTTTGATCGGGTTGAAGGCATTCAGCGATATGTACTTGCTTAAATCCAAGTTCCCCTGACGCGCTCTGACGAATTGTTGGCCGATTTCTACGGACAAGTGTATGGCGGAATGTGTCAATAGAGGGGATTACCAAAGGTGAAATAGACAATTGGCAAACGTTCGCTACACATTTAAAACACCTGACGTTTGGCGTGTGCACCTCGAGCCCTCCTCATCGTGAGGTGTGGCCACTTTGCCCTTCAAAATATTGCTTCAAACACTTCTCGAATCCTGGGCGAACATGCGGGAGCTGAAATCGGCGCTGAAATTGGGAAGTCCCGTCGAAAGCGCCAGTAGCCGACAAAGCGATTCGTGGTCAGCCGTCAGCGGAAGCAGGGGATACGCGAGGATACTGGTGGTGCCACGGGCAACGCCCGCAAGTCGTCTTCCCGTGGCGACCAAAGAGTTCACCGTGACGGAACAGATCAAGGTGCCGGTCGTTCGCTCGGCAGAGGGCGTGGCGCTGGCCAGCCGCATCGTGGTACCCCGCAAATGCCGGACAGTCCTCCCGTACCACCGCGTTGTCCTCTCCTGGATACCACTCGATCGGATCGGGGTTCTTGCGCGGGCTACTGCGCCAGGCGCGAAGCATCCCGGCTGCCTTTCCGAGGGCGTCCACCGCGAAGTCATCCGAATGTCTGTCCGGCGGGCGGACAATCAGACAGTATGGATCGCTCGTCAAGATCGTGGCCAGGAAGCTGCGGAACGTCCGTGCCCGGATGAGGCCAGACTCGCTTTGGCCAACTCGACCACGGGTCATGATTCCCGAGGCGTGGACGACCTCCTGCATAATGCCCGGAAACTCGTACTGGATTCTCCGACCGGCCGTGCAGTACGAGAGGTGCCGCTCTTTCTCGTGAAAGTGCCCGCAGTATGGGACGTCCAGCAGATCCTCGAAGTAGTGCCACAACGTGATCGTGTTCACACCGACGCCGAGCGTGACGATGCAACCATCCAGATCACACAATGCTTCGAACGGATTGCCGCGGCCACACGGGGTCGGCGAATGGACGTTGTTCCTCAGCACCTCCTTGGCCCGAGCACCATTGGCCACCCAGGAATGGGTCGGGTGACAGCTTCGCAACCGTCCTGGACGCTGCAGCGACACGTTGGGAATGGCGCCCTCGTGACTGACCGACTGGCTCGGGCAGAACGTCTGAGGACATACGGCGCGGCAGTCGGGCATGGCGAGATGCTCTGCCCAAGCACCTTCGGTGAACGCCGGGGTGATCAGCGTTCCGGAAGGACCCAAGGCATCCAGGAAGGAGTCGATCACCGTCTCCGCGCCTCCGTCCACATAGCCCAGTCGGCTAAGTGAGCTGTGGAGCATGACGCAGTCGCCTTCGCGCACGCCGAGTCGACGCAGATCCTTTGCCAACTGGTCCCTGCTGATTCTCTGCATTGGCACAATCCTCATTATGCCGCCTCCTTTGTTATGCCACACGAGCTTATCGATCTACGGGAGCGTTACTTCTTCACAGCCCCAGCGTCAGCCCACGCACAAAATAGCGCTGTAGCAGCGGATAGACGAGCAAAATGGGAAGAATGGCTGCAATCAGCACCATTGTGGTTGCCAGCCCCTCTGGTGTGGCTTCTAAAAACGACTGGCCAGCCCGCTCCGCGCCGCCCGATGTCTGCCATTGGAGCGTGCGCGAGATCACCCGATTATAAAGGTAGCTCTGCAGCGGCCACTTACTCGATTCATTGAGGAAAATCACGCCGTCAAACCAGGAATTCCAATGCTCAACCGCCGAGAAGAGCGCCACCGTCGCAATGACAGGCTTAGAGATGGGCAGGAAGACGCGGAATAGAACCTGCATATGATTGGCTCCGTCCAGCACAGCGGCGTCGTACAGTTCCTGCGGGATGCCGCGAAAAAAGTTGATGATCAGGATCGCATAAAAGATATGTTAGCGCCTTGGGGATAATCAGCACCCAGAATGAGTTCAACAGCCCCAGATTGCGTAGCGCCAGAAAGAGCGGGATCAGCCCGCCACTAAACATCATGCCAAAGAGCATGATCATTTTGAAGACCGTCCGGCCCGGCATGTGAATCCCATCGAGCGAGAGCGGATAGGCCGTGATGACCATTAAGGCCAATCCAAAAAATAAAATATACGCGAGAAGGTGTTAAACTAGCTC
>JAHBNG010000031.1 GCA_019217005.1 Chloroflexi bacterium TSY | reverse complement strand
CTTAGTGCTTATCCGAAAAGTTCTGTAACGATCTGTTCTCGCTCGAGAAGCTGGTTGGGCTCACAACCACTTTTCGGATAGGTTCTAAGTCCTAAAAGCGGTCATGATCCTGCGGTGCGACTCCCAGCTCTCTAAAAATGACTTTTTCCAGTTTGGTTGCTCAATGCTATCAGCATGTTTTTGTAAAAGCTCATAGGTATCTTTGCACAAGGCAGTCGCCCGTGGATCTTGGTCGGCATCCAAAATGTCATGGCAGACTGCATAAATGTAAAACGGGTCGATCAGATCGCTGGGGAAATTTGTTTCGATAAATTGTAAAATTTCATTGGCATAGAGGCGGGCCTGCTCATGCTCGCCTCGCTGCCAATGGATGTCGGCCAAGGCGGCCAATGGCTCCATTGCTTTGTGGAGTTCTCCAATATCTCTGAAAGCAGGTAATGCTTTGCGATAAAGAATAATTGCCTGCTCGACGTTGCCTTGAACCATTTGAAGAAGCCCTTGATGATATTGGATAGTGGCCATCAAGCTCGCAGCACCGATTTCTTGTGCCAAAGAAAATCCTTCATCAAATAGAGAAACCGCTTCTAAAAAGTCCCTCGTTCGCAGATAGAGATAGCCAAGCGCATCCAAACCCGCGGTTAGCACATATTTGGCGTCGAGCTCTCGTGCAAGATTCAAACCGTCTGTTAGTAACGGGTGTGCCAGTTCATTTTGACCAAGCCGCAGATAAAGAGTACCAGTCGAGATGAGAGCGATAGCTAGACTTGTGGGATAGTCAATCTCTCGACAAACAACTGCTGCTTCTTCGTACAAGGCCAATGCTTTGGAAAAATCTCCCTGCTCAAGCGTGAGAGTGGCCAAAATCAGAAGAGTATTGTTGTAGCCCCGTCGATGGCCAGCCTGTTGATGATGGGCTCTTGCCTGTTGAGCGTAAGTTACGGCGACTTCAATTCTGTTTTGGTAGCCCAAAATAACAGCCAAGTTGCTGTAGACATTGCCCATATCGATTTTTTTATCAAGCTCCACAAACAGTTGCAGAGCCGCGTGGAAATCTTTTTCACCTTGTGCATAAACTGCTGTTTCCATGCCCACAATTCCCAAACTGTTTAAGATGCGTGCCTCTAGCTCCTTCTGACCGGCTTCTTGAGCAAACCGTCTAGCTTGACGAAGGCTCTGACGCGTTGCCTCATAGTCTCCCTGACTGACCTGAATTTGGCTCAGACGATGGTAGGCTCTGCCTTGCCACTCTGTCAGATGATGTTCGTTTGCGAGGGTCAGCGCCATCCGAGCGGTATCGATGGCTTGTTCAAATTCTCCAGTATCAGTAGATCCAAATTTCAGGTTTAGAGAGAGAATTCTGGCTAAACAGTTGACATAAATACAAATTTGCCGGTCGATATCTAGTTTTTGCGTTAGATTTGGGCGATTTTCAGATATGAAATAGGTTGTTTTCTGTAACCGAAATCTGAATAAATGACTCCAAAATCCCTGCAATCTCGACTGAAAATCGCCAAAAACGCCAAATTTGGATCTACTGAGTATAATGAGCATACTCAGACTGATGCAGTCCAATTTTAATCAAGCGGTCGAGTCTTACACCTGATTCGCTGGTTTGCTCAGCCAAGCGTTGCAACTCTGTTAAATCGGCTGCCTGTTCTGTCCGTTTACCCAAAAAATCGTATGCGTGTTCTCTGAGGAGATGGGCCTCAAATCGGCGGGCAACATCATTTTTGGACACCAAAGTCAACACACGGTTGAGGTAAGTAACCGCCTCTTCATTGTTGAACCGGTCAATCGCTTGCCTGGCAGCTTTGTCTGCATAGTCCAACTCTTGCGTCTCGTGACCAGCGCAATGATAGTGATAAACCAAATCGGCATAGTGGGGCGCCAGATCGGTTGTGTAAAGCTGTTCCATTGCCTTGGAAGCCGCCAGATGGAGTTGCCGCCGCTGGGTTTGTAACTGCATTTCATAGGCCGCGTCGCGCAATAGAGCATGCTTGAAGAGGTACCGTAGTTCGCTCAACGCCGACCAAATGGCAGCGGATTCAGCAGATTTGACCATTTGAATGACATCTGTCTCTCCCCTCAAAATTTGTGATAATACCTGCACATCAAACTCTCGTCCCAACACCGCCGCTGTTTGTACGACTTGCCGCACCATCTGCGTTAACCGATCAATGCGGGCGACCAATATAGTCTGCACGTCATCTGGTAGCACTGTCTCAGACTTAACATGGTCAACGAGCCGCCACTCCTCTTGCTCATTCTCTAGCAGTGCCTGCTCCTGCAAATAAATCAACAGTTGTTCAGCGAAAAACGGGTTGCCTTCGGCTCGCTTCATCAGCAGCGCAATCAATGTGGAGGAAGCTGTACCACCTAGATGTTCATGCGCCAGCTCTGCTATCTCGGCGGCGGAGAGAGACGTCAATGGAATCTCATGCCGCACTATTTGTGCTGGAATTGACGACGTGGCACCCTTCTCTGGAGGCCGAGTCGTGGCGACAATCGCCAGCGGATAAGCATCTACATTGCGTGTGAGCAACGAAAGAAACGAACGCGAATCTGCATCCAGCCATTGCGCATCTTCTAACAGGATTAGGACCGGTTGGCGCAAACTCTCGGCCAGAATGAGTGTTTTGAGCGCGGCCATCGTATTCTCGAAACGCAATTGGGGATCCAACTGTTCGTAGAGCGAATTCGGCCAGTATAAATTGACGAACGCGCCCAGGATGGAACGTGTACGTTCTAGTTCATTGCGCACTGCATCATCAGAGATGGTTGCGATCAACCCATTCAGCTTGATGGTAAATTTGGCTTTATTTGTTGCCTCGTTCGCAGTTGGCAACTGACCAAAATAACGCTGCAAGAAATACCGAAAAGGATTGAGCGACTCGCGCAGGATTTCATCGGTTTGGCAAACAAAAACGAATGGCGAATCGTAGAGATTAGACGCAGACGGAGCTTCCTCATGAATCCGCTCAATCTGCTCCCCAATCCGTTTCTCAAGTTCATGGACAAGACGACTCTTCCCGATACCTGCTTCCCCGCTAACTAGTGTAAGACCGCCAAACCGTCCCGCAAAGATCGGTTCAATCGCTCTTTGCAATTGGGACAACTCGATCTTGCGTCCGATAAGGTTCGTCTCATGGGCTGTCCCCACAGCCAAGTTCTTGCGCCCAACAAATTCAAACACCGGTTGCGGATCTGCAACCCCTTTGAATTCATAGTGTCCGGCTAACCTCACCTCAAACTCATCTTGGGCACGGCGAGCAGTCTCGGCGTCGACTAGGATCTGTCCCCATTTGGCCGCGGACATCTGGCGGGAAGCAAGATTGACGCTTGTACCGTGGCAGGTGTACTCTGCGCGCAAGGGCGAGCCGACAAAGCCCGCAAAGGCCACTGCATGTGTGATGCCGCCATGTATCGGTCTATCTGTCTGCGCACGGAGTTCCAACACAAAGTTGAGTGCACGTGCCAGATCATTCTCGTAACTTGTGGGCGCACCCCAGAAGATAAGAAATGTGCTCCCTTCCGCTTTCGAGCCAAAACGACCCACGCGACAGAGGTAGCCTCTATATTGATGGAGTAGATGAAAGAAAGTCGCAAAGAATGGATCATTTGAATCTGGCGCAGGCAACGACTCAACAGTCAAGAAGAGAGTATAAACAGAACGAAATTCGCCCCTCGTCCGCATGGTCAATAGATCAGGAGGATAGAAACAGCGCGCCAATGCCATATCGTCCACAGTCTCTGGTGTAGGGATAATGACCTGTGATTTGGGCAGCAGGCCAGAAACGGACAGAACATGCAAGTAGCCATCAGCGGCGCCCTGCAATGGTTCAGCTAGATACAACTCGGGGTCTAGTTTGGCAAGAGTTTCGTGAACAGCCTGGGTAATGATCAGTTCGCCGGGTGACGCATAATTTTCCCCTTGAACAGCTTTCCTGATGGCCTCTCCGGTGAAGGCATAAGCATGGGTTTGAGCATGAGCTTCGTAGACGATTTCATGCGACTCAACCGACCAGACACCCCACGTCACATCGCCATCTGCAATGCTGACGCGCACCGCAAAGTCGAAGTCGCCAAAGGGTGTCGTCTGTTGGGGATGGGCCGCCATGAAGGCACAAATCTCGTGTGCTGCCGTCAAAGCAGCCAGGTGGCTGTTTCTCACTTCTGGGTCATCGTCCAGCATGATTTCCGCGGGTTGCTGGAACGCCGAGTTCTTCTCCTGATTTTCTCTGTGACTCTCTGAGAGATTTCTGGGGTTGGGGCTTCGCTGCGATGTGGTTTCTCCTGTCACAAAGACGGCAGTAAACGCATCTCCCGCAAAACCAGCCACAAAGCCTCCATGCGCATAGATGCTCTCCACTAACGGTGCGAAGACAGCCAGTAGAATATCAGCGAGAGCTTCTGCACCCTCTTTGCCATGCTCCATCAAACGTGCGGTCAGCGACGTGAAACCAGAAGTATCTACGAACAGGACAACCGCCGCAAAATGACCGCTATTGTGCTGTTGTCTTACGTGATCGAGAATGAATTTGGGAACTAGAGAATGCATATAGATAAGCAGTGTTCATTTACACACTTCGTGGTACACTCAAATAAACTGAAAAATTTTACCCAGCCTCAAGTGTAAAAGCGGCCTCGACTTCTCGACTTTCTTCATCCCCAATCCGGGTTGCCTTCGCTCTCACTCTTGTCTGTCCTGCTTCTAACGGTAACGGTTTTGTATAAAGCAGCCAACGAGGATCAGCGCCTTCTTCAAATGTATAGGTCATGGATGCACCTTGGGTCGCACAGTGAAGTTGGAGCGCAGCCGGACCTGTCAGGGTGGCGCCCTCGATCGCCGGTTGAATACCGGGATTTTCGTCACAGATGGGGACAAATATGGGCGGAGACGTCTGTGGCTGTTCACCATTCGGATACCAACGGCGCACCATTTCAGATTCGGGAATTCTGCCCAGATCGTTGATCTCATCCATCCATGCATCTAGCTCCTTCCGCAAACGCCATAGCTCGTCAGCACAGGCTGGATCGTTGGCCAAATTGACTACTTCATGTGGATCGGCTTGCGTATCATAGAGCTCTTCTGTGGGACGCGCCTGGAACATAATAGACTCTGTTTCGTTTAGTTCGCCTGCCAAGTGCAGTCGCCACATCTCCCGTACGATGGGATGTCGATTGTGATAAGGGGGGATATAGGGTAAATCGGGGTGGTAGTTACGCATGTACTTAAATCGTTTGTCTCGCACGGCTCTCACCATGTCATACGCCTCATCATGTCGATCTCTGGAGGCATAAATGTACAATCGCGATGGCTCTGCCTGTTCGCCCAGAAACGCCTGTCCCTGCATGTGCTGAGGAATATTGACCCCTGCCAGTGAAAGAACCGTTGGCCCCAGATCAACTGTGCTGACCAATTCCCCGTTGACTGAACCAGCTTCAATGCCTGGCCCTCGCACAATCAGCGGCATCCGGATCCCTGAATCATATGGCCAACGCTTGCCGCGGGGCAATGGACCATGGTCGCTCCAATGCATCACGTAGGTGTTGTCGGCTAGCCCATCTTCCTCAAGCTGTTGCAGCAATTCGCCCAGTTCCTGGTCGCTGCGTTCGATATTCGTGTACATGCGCGCCATGGCTTCCCGCACTTTGGGCGTGTCGGGGAAATAGGGTGGCAATTGGATTGCATCCGGGTCAAAGGTGATATCGGGTGTTGTTTCGGGCCACATACCGCTTTCATGAGTGCGAGTGGGGTTGAAGACGGCGAAGAAAGGTTGATTGGGATCGGGTCGGTTGCGCCAGTGTGCATCGGTGCTCAGTTCGTCCCAAGCCGTAATGGGAGCCTGAAATTGGTAGTCGGTCTTGACGTTGTTGGTGCAGTAGTAACCGGCCGCGCGCAGATACTCAGGAAAGCACTTCACGTAATGTGGAACAACAGCCGAATAGGGTGTGGGCAACTCCGGCATGTCGGGATGGGTGTGGGTTGTACGCATGTGGTGGGTTCCGATCGAGGGCGAATACATACCCGTGATGATGGCTGCTCGAGCTGGTGCGCAGACGCCAGCAGTCGAAAAACAGCGAGTCCAGCGGCATCCATCTGCGGCAAATCGATCCAGGGTTGGCGTGCGGGCGACCGTGTCGCCATAACATCCATAATAGGGATTTGTGTCCTCAAACGAAACCCAGAGGATGTTGGGACGGGACGCTGTTGTCATGGTTCTCTCCTTTGACTGTTGATTCGCTCATATCATTCTAATCCTTCCCATTTTAGCACAATCTCCACTGAAGACCCGATTAAGGTTTCAAAATTCGAGCACTCGTCGATGAATGATTGAATCGTCATTCCTCTGCGGGTCGCGCTGAAAATTGATGGCTTGGTCATCCTATCTTGTCTTGCAGCGAAACTTTCAGTACAATTCCATGAGATGTGTAGGGGAAGCGATTCATTCCGATCCACTTCTCTATGAACCACAATCGGTACATTTGATCCATTGTAGCCATTTGTCCCAACCAAAAAACCACAATTAAAACTATGGTCCAACGAAAACGAAAACTACATGGCAATAAGGCCAAAGGAAAATCCGCCTCGAAGAAGCGCAGCACCTTCGACGGACGCGACATTAGCGATGCGCATTTAGAACGGGTACGGCTACAACTCGTTATGTTACCGCAGGGCCCCATGGGCGACCGCCAACGTAAGCAAATCCTCTTAGAATTAGCCACAGTCTATTGGGCACGGAACGAATATCCTGCTGCGCTTTCAGTCTGGCAGCAGTTGCTCAAAATCGTAGACGAAGAAAAAGATCCGGTCTTTCAAGGAATGGCTCTTGCAGCCATTGCCGTCTGTTATGCTCACAGCGGCGACGCGGATGTAGCCATTGAACACGCCCAGCGCGCTCTCGTTTTCAATCCACACAATGCAGAAGCGCTGCTGGCAATGGGCATCGCCTACGATTTTGCTGGTGACTATGCAAATGCCCTACTCTGGCTGGAACGGCTGATTCGCTATCACCCAACATTTCAACAAGCGTATGTGTTTTTGGGGGCAATCTTCGTACGGCTAGCCCAATACGATGTGGCAGAAACTCATTTCAAGAAAGCGGCGGAGTTGGGGGATGGGCAATGGCAGAGTCAAGATTGGAGTCAAGATGATGAGTCTGCTCTCAATGGCTTGGGCAATATGTATATCATGCAGGGACGGTACGAAGAAGCGGATAAGGTTTTCAAAAAGCTCATCAATCGCTATCCCGACCGACCACTAACTTACAACAATCTGGGGAATTGCTACCTTCACATGGGAAGGCTTCAGGACGCAAAACGAACGTATGAAAAGCGAGTACGCATGCGTCCCGATGATGCATTGTGGACGGTGATTGGATTGGGTCTAATCTACGGCACCATTCCCAAAGAAAGAGCGCTAGCACGCAGCAAGGGCTACTTCCAGAAAGCGCACGACATTTTTGAGAGCCAGCAGGCGCGTATGCTAGCTGGTCGCTTGATCGAGCACGATGCACTCGGAGCTATAGCGCTCATTGGCCTTGACAGCGCCGATGCCCTCAGTGCGTGGGAAGCCATTATGACCAATCCTGACAGTCAGCTTGTTGGCCCTGGGATGTGGTCTGAATGGCTCTTCACCCTATCGATGCTCGCAGATGGTGTACAGCCACCAACCTGTATCCAAACGGCAATTGCTCTGCACAAAAAGCACTGCCCTGCGGAAGCACCAAAGTTATCATCTGACTAGGAATTTTCATATCGAAAAATCTGTACAAATGAGTCAAGTTTTATGCTGAGTGGCTGAGTAGCAAAGTTGCAAGGTGGCTGGTTGAACCCTGGAACCTTGCAACTCTGCCACTTTGCACCAACTGGGGGAGGATTGTGGATGGACGGCAAGCAATTAGGCGATGAGTTGCTCCAAATCTGGCGCAAAGTGCTTAACTTGCTCGCGTAGCCGCAAGAGTGCAAGATCTTTCCCTTTGGCTTCTAACATAATGTCAAAAGGGCGTAGGTTGGCTGCTCGCGCATTGCGGATCAGGTCGATAAACTCAAATGGATTGATGAAATCACTATGTTGCTGGGGTAATGGCATTTGAAGGTGTACTTTTCCTTGGCGCACAAGCTGGCGGATTTCAGTGCGAGAACTGCTCAGATGAATTTTTGGCTGCTGTGCATCCGGCCAAGTATCAAGCGCCAGCTTGTGCGCCTCCAGTAGTGGAATTCCCCTTGGGTTTACACAATGGTGATGCAATACATCGAGCACCAATCGAATTCCCGTCTGCTGATGAACCCAAAGTGAATCATTGATGCCATAGTGGCGGTCATCATTTTCCAGTACAACCCGAGCTCGGACTTCCGGCCGCATCGCCACAAAGTTTTGCACAAAGCGTCCTAGCGTTGCTTGTTGATCTTCATAAACACCACCGACATGGATCACCATTGTTGCGCCGTCGTGAAAACCCATCGCATCAAACAAATCGGCGCCAGCTGCCAGTTCCTGTTGTGAGCGCGCCACGCGCTCCGGGTCTGGACTCCCAAGCTGTATATAATGGGCGGGATGCAAGCTGAGACGGAGTCGATAAAGTCGCGCCAAATCACCGATAGAGGCTAACTCTGTCGAGCATTCTGTCAGCTGATCGTGAAACTGTGGCATGTGCGGATGGGTGAGATAGGGAGCAAGCTGCCCCGACATGCGATAGAATCGAATGTTCTGCTCATTGAGGTATTCAAAGATGTCGCGTAAATAGGCTAGGCTGACGCTCAAATGAGGATGATTCTGCCAGCGTCGACTATCATGAGAACGCAAACCGGGTGCACCAACAACTTTGACTGGTACGCCGAGACGGTATTGATCCATTGCGAATTCACACATTATAGACAAACCAGATAAACCCCGTACAAAGGCGGAGTCGCCATGCATGGCGCAGCATTCTCGAAGGCGAACGGGCGGCGTTCGAGATTACACGCAGTAAGATTTCTCAGAGGTAGAGCGTTCAAATGGCGAAAAAAGACGCAGTAGAGAATCTCGGGCCATTTGGCACGCTCGAGTCTGTTCAGACTGAGAAATGCGGGATTATGTCTACTGCGTGTAATAGAGAACGCCTTCTCCGCTTAGTACGATTTCTATTTGTTTTGTCTATTAGAGAACGCCTACTCTGCGAGAATTTGGATCTTTTGATTCTAACGAACCTTCGACATTGTCGGTTCGTTGGCATAGACTTGAGCGAGGATACGTCCTCCATCGGTTTGAAACAGCCAATGATCAAATCAAGCATGTGAAATATTCCCATGAACGAATCGAACACCATCTATATGCGTTTGTTGCAATTCCCATTGATGAGTCGCAGATACATTTTCATCCTGATGACGTTGCTATTGGGCGCATGCACAAACCTGGAGCAAAACTCACCAGATATAGCATTGGGACAGTCTGTCTACGATGTTAGTTGCGCACCGTGTCATGGCCTACAGGGTGAAGGGCAGCCAAACTGGAAAAAGCGGGATCAGAATAGCAAGTGGCCTGCGCCACCCCACGATAACACAGGCCATACCTGGCACCATCCCGACAGCGTGCTCTTGCAGATCATTGCCGAGGGGGGTACGCCTGATAGCAATATGCCTGGATACGAGGGGCAGCTCACGCAAGAGGAGATGGAAGCGACCCTTGCCTATATCAAAACCTTCTGGGGTCAGCAAGAGCGTGACTTTCAGAAGCATATGACACGGCAACATGAGGCCCAACATTGAGATCGATTCGGAATGTCTCTAAGGCGATTCCAAAAATTAATTATCCACAATCCATTTGCGTCCGTGACTGTCACCTGGAACGGCTTAAATCAAAAGCATTACATTTGTGGGTAATGCTAAGCATAAATGGGCGAGCTACCAAACAACGCCCTCTGTAACAGAGCTTTCTTGTTTACTCACTTTCACCGCTCTGCGCCCTTTGCCACTGCTCAAGTAGTTCTCTTTCGTGCACCTCAATCCATGACTCGACCAGCTTGCGTAATGCGGATGGTAATTCTTTACCTGGCTTCATCCATTCTCGCGTCCCGATGGTAATTCGATAGCTTCGCACATCTCGTTGATACCTAACATGCACATGTGGCGGCGCATGGTCATTGTAATTCATTAAATTTTCCTGCGTGATCTTCGATCGCAAGGGTGAGATGATCGCCCAGGCCGAGTTCTGTCCAGCCCCACTGGGTGCCATCCTCTTCACCGTCAAGTGGGCGATTGCCGAGATTGGTCTGGAGAATTTCGAGCCGGGTGACGTGATCATCCACAACGATCCCTACCGCGGCGGCTGCCGCGCACACTCTCCAAGTTCCTGGCCATCGGCATGTCTGAAGCTGACGTTTGGGAACGAGTCACCGCACGTCCAGCCGCGCTCCTTGGGCTGTCGGGCGAAGTGGGAATACTCGCACCTGGTGCCTGCGCTGACCTGGCCGTGTTGCGCTGGAACCCCGATACTATACCCCTGCGTGATATATCCGAAGCCGAGCGGCCCGGCGGCTGCTGGGAACCGGTGGTGATGGTGCGTGACGGTTCTGTTGTTGCGGTCTGAGGGGTTCCAGTTTATAACGGTGGATAGACAACCAAGTTGGACCATTCTGCCTGTTCGCTACATTCATCAATTAATATCAACTCATCTATGGCTTGTTGAATCGAAGTACGATCATTGATGACAAAAACTCCGGGCATTGGTTTTCCTAACACGATTCGATCATAGGCAAAGTTAGGAATTGTAGCGCGATCGTGTGTCAATAAAATACGGTTGTGTACGGCTGCCCATTCTAGAACAGTTGGGTCATCAGCCTCTATTAACCCCACATCTTGGACACGGACCAAATCCAAGGTCGGATGACGCAGTATTAGACCACGGATAATGTCTCCATTGAAATTCTCATCACTTAGCAAATGCAACACGATTTATGATTCAGCCATGTTCTTGCGCGATTCCAAGCGATTTCGCAAGTCTGTTATATCCCGCTGATGGCTCTCAATGCGTTTACGAACCTCTCCCGCCTGTTGTTCACGTTCCACCATATATGATTCAATCTCTTTTCGATGACGTAGATAGTAAGCAATCACACTATAAACTTCTGCTAAAGTTACGGTTGAATATCGTTGTGTAATTGCCTCAGGTGTTGCGCCATCCTCAAATGCACGAATCACCAACTCCAGCAAAACCCGAGAGTTTCCAATGCGGATTCCACCTGAACTGTCGCGATACATTGGAGGAGCTTCAGTCTGCAAAACCAATTCCATTCATTTTCTCCTAGCACTCAATCAGCATCTTTCATCACTCATCTTCAGTATAGCAAAAATGATCAGTATATGCCACCAGACGGGTGTAATTCATTTTGAGGCGAGAATGCGATTTCCTATCATCTCAGTCATGGCTAGCCCAAATATGTTCCAAAGATTAAAACTGCGCCAATCGTATTGCCCAAAGCATGTACAGCGATTGCCAAATATATATTCTGTCTCCACCAAACGAGGTAATAAAGAGGGAGCACCAACAAAAAGATGAAGGGAACATTTTGGGGTTGCCAGAGATGGACAACTGAGAACAACCCGGCGTGAAGAAGAGGTGCCCATGCTTTGAACCGAGAGAGACGAGGCAGCAAATAGCCACGAAAATAGAGCTCTTCTACGACGGGGTTGGCAATACCATCAATGATGAGGTTCGTTATCAGGAACACCAATAAGACGGCTAGGGGAAGATCACCTTCAGGCGCCACTGATGGGTCGAGGAACCACTCTGGTAATCCACTGAACATCGTGTCCGTTAAGAAAGTCGATACGGGCTCAATCAGGGCTGACAGCAGAATGGCATACCCGAGTAAGGGAACGATTAGAAGGTAGAGCTAATATGGTTTGGCATTGCGATATAGAACAATACCGTCCAAGGAAAACACGCCCTTTCTTTTCTTGCCCTGATAGAAAAGAATTCCCAACTGGAACGGCATGCCAACGAAGACGAAGGCCAGGACTAAGGCGAAGGTTGGCGGGAAGCCCCAAGTCATTACGACGCGCGCGATGGCGATATATGCCAGGAAGATAATGATCCCTGGCAGTAAATGTAGACCAATTGACACACCCAGAGGATGTTCTTCGTGATCCATTGTGCTAACGCTCCATAATGGTCGGTTCTGTTGACATTTAGCGTGCGCCCTCAGTGCATTGATCGTGTTGAGAGATACTTTCTCTCGAGAGGTTGGGTGCTACGCACCCACTGCGTGAGCAAATGTCGACGGCTCCTAACTTCACTCCTGGCCACGTTCACCAGGTTCATAGCCGATCACATTGCAACCGTGATCCAAATCATAGAGCGGCCAGTCGCCTCCCGAAACGCCGAACACCACCTCATATTTCACGCCCGGTTGGATCATTGCCCGCTCGAAGACCCGCACTGCGTCCGCGTGGCTGAGGTGGTGCGGGTGCTCGGCATGGGGCCGGTCGGGCCGGACATTACCGATGCGTACGGACACACATTCCATTCCATGCTGACTGGCATACATGTAGCCCAAGTTCTCGCCGAAGACCTTGCTGATGGAGTAGTAGCTCTCTGGCCGGGGCGGCATGTCAACTGTGCGCGTGATGTTCTCTGGGTAAGGAGCCAGCAAACCCGCACGGCTGGCAAAGGCGATGCGACGCACATTATGTTGCCGGGCGGCCTCAAACAGATTGTAGGTGCCGATGATGTTGCTATTCAGGATCTCCTCCCAGGGTGCCGCACCAGACGGATTGCCGCCCAAGTGAATAACCGCCTCCATGCCCTGGGTGCCCTTGAGAACGGCTTCAAAGTCCGTTAGCTCACCGACAATGGCATCTTCGAGTTCCGGCATCGGCATCCGATCAAACCCGCGCAGTTGGTAGCGGTCGCGCAGGCCCTTGACCAGGATTGAACCGATGGTACCAGCAGCGCCGGTAATTAGGATTTTCATGGATGGTTCCTCAATGCACATTTGACATCTACGATAAGACACATTATTACCTGAACATCAATATCATATTGTCTGATCATTGGTCAATCATATAAATATAGTTACCTTAGCGTTTGACGGTCTGGTTTAATTTCAGAGCAGCGGTTGGTTGACAAGTTCGGCCCTCCTGATACTGGAACAGGTGCTTCCCCTATTCCCGCAGAGTCGCCATGATGAACGTTAAGAAAATAGTTCGGTATGATGTGTAGGGGCATGAGGAATGGCGGAAAACTAGATGGCCAGATAGAGATTCGCCACACCGCCATTCTTCGTGCCCATCTCGTTTCCCAATTTGAATTTTGACTGTCAAGCATGGCGACTCCCCAATCTCCCCGCGGATCGGTTTTCGGATGCATCCGCCCACATTTGACACAATGTATGGGATGTATAGTATCTTACGCCAATCCAGCCATCGGTTGCCGCGGGGGCGACGGTCGGTCACGCACCTGCCCCTCCCCTCACCGCTACGTCTGGGCCGGATCGGTCAGCCGAAGCTAACCACCCAAACTGTAAAGGCAGTCTGGGGGCTGTGTATCAGTTTACTTGCTCCTTAAGAGGCGCGTCAAAAACGTGATGTCAAACGATGTGCGGCCACCTCGATTGCGCGGCTTGTTGTCGTTTTGGTTGGGGTGGCCGTTTTGCTTTTTGACCACAATCTCGACCAGCGGTGCGGCCTCTTCCGCGTTGCGCCGCTGGTCATCAACAATCAGGAGACGTGTTGCGTAGTGCGTGATACGTGAAACGAGTGTTCGATCAAGTTGGGCTGGATGTACGTTGTCGATACTAGGGCAATCGCGTACCTTAAATAATTGAGCCGCCGCCGGTTGAAACAGGGCGTCTGATACAGAAAGTGCATTCAAATGCACTAATTATAAAGCCATCCTTAATCCGTTTTAACGGATTTCCTGTATCAGACTGGGATTTGAATCCCAGGCGGCAATGTACGCGATTGCCCTATCTCACCATATACGAACAATTGACGATGGAAGACGGACCGGTCGTTATCGAGTTTTATGGGTACGAGATTTGGCATGATGATGTCAAACTCAACTGGTACGATTCGCAGCCCCATCCCAACAACCCCGACCTCGCCTTGAACTATCCCCACCACGAACACATTCCACCTGACATCAAACACAACCGCATTCCAGCACCAGACTTGAGCTTTACCCAGCCCAATCTCCCCTTTCTCATTGCCGAAATTGAGCAGACCTTTCTCACAGAATCAGCGGCGTAATTGGTTGGACCAGACGGGCACGCGGTGGTAGGGGTATGGGGTCGGGCGGGGATAAATGGCCGCCTGCCCCCGATCTTGCACCCGCCCATCCACGTGCCCACCTCGACGAAACCACTTCCTCTTTTTCCCCTTTGGACAAATGTCCACGCCCCTTGGACAAATGTCCATGTCCTTTGGACAAATGCCTATACAAGTCAATACAAATGTCTATAGACAAACCACCCCGTATCCTGTATGCTAGAACCGTCCCCCTTCCCCCGACAAATCGCAAAGTGCCCTGACGCTTGACCGGACACAATCAACGGTTAACATGCTTTCGAAAGGAGAACAAAATGGAACTGTATATGATGTTAACATCGGTCGACTGGATAAGTGTCGTGGCTGGGATGATGACGCCTTTCGAATATTGCACGCCGGAGGAGTGTGACGAGGGAGGTTGTTCAGAGGGTTGCTATTTATGTTGTTGGGCGAACGCGGGGGACATAATTGAATGCTGCTATTAGAGTGGGGTATTTAGTCCTGTACCGTCACTGAACACTGCTCACGGAACGACCGGTGTCCTACAGGCCGCGACGTATCCGTCCAGTCCAATCAAGTGCAAGAATGTAGGGCGTTGGTCATCGTGTCGTCCAGACAACCCCAGCCTGACGGGAACCGACACGGTGACCGACGCCCCAATACCAACAACCAGAGCACACAACCGGAGGGAACAACCATGCAACGCAATCAACTGATCTCGCGCTGGGTTATCGGCTACGCCGTGCTGCAATTGCTCTCGGCTGTGGCCTTTGGCGCTCTGGCCTATCTGAATCGTGGCCTTCAATTCCCC
Organism: Chloroflexi bacterium TSY; assembly: GCA_019217005.1. Next base: position 122,026 of record JAHBNG010000031.1, on the reverse strand, counting down.
GAGCTGGTGGAGAACGAGGCCGCGGCCTGGGCGATTGGCCTCTTTGCCAACCGCAACCTGGGCCTTTCGCTGGCCCTCATCGCCGCTCTCCTCCTCCGCAACCGGGCCATGCTCTTTGTGCTCTTTCTACTCCATTTTGCCATCGATCTCCTGGACTTCTTCCTGGTGCTGGGGCAGGGGGTGGGCAGCCTGCTCTTCCTCGTGATCCAGCTCCTTTTCTTTGGCCTCCTCTTGTGGCTGCCCACCCTGCTCTGTCTGCGCTGGCTCTGGCAGGCAGAAGCCGAGAAAAGCGTCGCCACCCCCTCCGTCCGTGCCGCCTCAGCCGAAACAGCACCTGCGCCGGAGCCGTTGACCTTGACACACGCCTCTGGTGGCTGAGGTCTGGTCAACCGGTTGGGGCATGGGACGTTTCACCATCAAGGTCGGGCGGGGAAAGAGGTTCCGTTTGTCCTGAATCATCCATCCGCCCGTCCACGTGCCCGCCTGTCGCGACCTACACACTGCCCCAGGTTGGGGAGTAGAGGCGAGACGGGCACGTAGTGGGAGGGCGGTGCGAGTTTTGGAACCTGGCCAGACGATTGCCACCCTCCCACCACATGCCCCTACGGGTGGGGTCGCCCTGGCGCGTGCCCATCGTCCCGTCAAGAGAACAAAGTACCCAACGAAGCGTTGCCTCAAACCGACAAGTGTTGCAAGCTTGCAGCGTTATGGAGCGGCAGGATTTGACTTGCCACCCTGGGGGTGGTTCAGAATTAGGTTTACACTTTTGATACATAGATAAAAATCTATATGAGGTCATTTTCTGCCTGAGCATGGCTCAAAGTAGAAAATATAAACATCTTTTCTCTTTGCAAAAATGTAAACCTAATTGTCCGCCTAAAATGAACCACCCCCCACCCTGCAACTTTTATCTCAAGGAGACACACAAATGAACACGCAATCCGTTGCCGTCCCCCAAACAGACGCGCCGCCAATACGCGCCCGTCGCTGGCCTTGGGTGTTGGGAGTGCTGGCCATCTCGCTGGTTGGTCTCTTCTTGCTCACCCAGCGCTATAACATCGACCGTAATTTCTTCCTGCGGCCGATCTTAAGTGCGCTTATCTCGGCGCAGAACAATCAGACATACGCCCGAGTGATTGGCTCAGCAGCCCCCGATTTTGCGCTGGAGACGGTGACGGGGGACCCCGTCACATTGTCCCAGTTCCAGGGCCAGCCGGTTGTCTTGGTCTTCTGGGCCTCCTGGTGTCAATTTTGTCAGCGGGAGTTACCAGAATTGCAAACGCTTTGGGAGGAGCATCAGGACGAAGTCATCTTCCTGGCCGTCAATCGGGAGGAGGAGAAGGCCACCATTCAACAATTTCAACAAGATTATCCCACAATTTCCTTCCCACTCCTGGTCGATCCAGAGGCATCGGTCTGGGCCCAATATGAGGCAAAAGGTGCCCAAGTGATTCCGACCACCTATTTCATTGATGCCGACGGCAACATTCAAGAGTATGTACGCGGTGCGCAAGGGTTGGAGGAACAACGTCTGGCGTTGGCGCAGATTTTGGAGTGACAGGATGACGCCGCTTCGCTTACATGACAGGATGACGCCGCTTCGCTTACATGACATGGAATCAACGACTACAACGGATTCGGATAGGAGCGGATTTTTCCGTCACAGGAACACTCGGTTCAGCGGTCATTCAACAATTGCAAGCAGAGAATCCCGCGATTTCCTTCCCGCTCCTGGTCGATCCCGATGAAACGGTCTTTGCGCAGTATCAAACAGTAGAGTTCCAAGGGATTCCGGCCGTCTACTTCATCGACGCCAACGGCAACATTCAAGATTATTTACGCGGTGCGGTCGGGGAGGAGCAACAGCGCCTGGCGTTGGCGCGGATATTAGAGTGACAGGATGACAAGATCCTATCAACAAAGGAAGAGACCCCATGCAACGAAACGACTGGCACAACTATCTTGCTGTCGATGAATCAAAGCCGTTACCACGGGTAGATCGGGCTCTGCTGGTGTGCATTTATGGCTATGCGAAGCCGCATCTCTTTTCCGTGATGATGGTGCTGGCGACCATTTTTGCCATCTCGCTGGTGGCGCTCGTCCCCCCCTGCTCGTCCGCGACCTGATCGACAATGTCTTGCTCCAGCGCAACTTCGCCCGGCTCAACTGGCTGGCCGCGGCCATGTTGGGCATCCCCCTGCTGCTGGGGCTGTTGGGGTTGGTCCAGAACTATTATGGGGCACGTGCGGGCACCGGCATCACCTACGACCTGCGCCAGGCCATGTACGCCCACCTGCAGCGCCTGTCGCTGCGCTTTTTCACCGAAACCAAGTTGGGCGAGATCGTCTCCCGCTTCAACAACGACGTGGTCGGCGCCCAGCACGCCATCACCGGCACCATCCCCAGCATCATCACCAGCCTCCTAACGCTGCTGACGACCCTGGCCATCATGCTCACCATCGAGTGGCGGCTGACCCTGCTGGCGGTCATGGTGCTGCCCCTCTTTCTGCTGCCGGCCCGCCGCGTGGCCCGCGTGCTGAGCCAAATCCAGCGCGAGGCGCTGGAACACCAGGCCGACATGAACAACAGCATCAGCGAGACGCTGACCATCAATGGTGCGCTGCTCGTCAAGAGCTTTGGTCGTCAGCACCAGGAGCGGGACCGCTTTGGGCGGGCCGCGGCCGCTGTGCGCGACATCGGCGTGCGCGGCGCCCTGGTCGGCCAACTCTTTTTTATGGGATTGGGCATGGCGTCGGCCATTGGCACGGCCCTCATCTACTGGGCCGGCGGCTACATGGTGCTCACCGACACGCTGACCACCGGTACGATTGTGGCCTTTGTGGCCTACCTCGGCCGCATCTATGGTCCCATCTCGGCCCTCTCCAACGTCGGGGTCGATTTCGCCAAAGCTCTGGTCAGCTTCGACCGGCTCTTTGACTATCTAGACATCCCGGTGGAGATTGCGGATTGGGGCGATGCTCTCCCCTTGGACCAGATCGAAGGCCGCGTCCACTTTGACGCGGTCTCGTTTCGCTACCAGGGGGCAGATGAGTCAGAGAACGTGAGTGCGGCAGTGCCCAGGACGGAACAAGTGGCAGCACCGACGTCTGTGGCCCCGGTCGATCAACCAGCCAAGGGCACAGTCACCAACGGCACAGTATCACTCGGCCACAATGGTGTGCAGCCAGCGAAGCAACACGCTCCGCCACTGCAACCGGGGCCGCCGGCGGCTGGGTCGGCGTCCGCGATGGCACGCGTCGCCGCGCGCCAGTGGGCGCTCGAGGATGTGAGCTTTGAGATTGCGCCGGGCCAACTGGTGGCGCTGGTGGGGCCAAGCGGTGCGGGCAAGACAACCATCACCTATCTCCTGCCGCGCCTCTATGATCCCACCACTGGCCGCATCCTAATCGACGGCCAGGATCTGCGCACCGTCACCCAGGCATCGCTGGTCGACCAGATTGGCATTGTGCCCCAGGAGACCTATCTCTTCCACGACACGATTCGCGCCAACCTGCGCTACGCCAAGCCCAACGCCAGTCAAGAGGAACTGGATGCAGCCACCCGCGCCGCCCACGTCTACGATACCATCGCCGCGCTGCCCGACGGCTATGACACCATCGTGGGTGAGCGCGGCTACCGGCTCAGCGGTGGCGAAAAGCAGCGCATCGCCATTGCCCGCGTCATCCTCAAAGACCCACGCATCCTCATCCTGGACGAAGCCACTTCCCACCTGGATTCGCAGAACGAGGCGCTGATCCAGGCCGCGTTGGAACCGCTCTTCAAGGGGCGCACCAGCCTGGTCATTGCCCACCGCCTCTCCACGATTCTGGCCGCGGACCAGATTCTCGTGCTGGACCAAGGCAAGCTGGTGGAGGCAGGCACACATGGCGCGCTCTTGGCCCAGGGTGGTCTCTATACGCACCTGTTTGACACGCAGTTTCGCCTGGAGCAGGAGGCGGTGGCGACGCGAAAGCCGAATGCAACGCACGGGTGAGGATCGAGTTGGACAATCGGTGCCCTTTTGCACCCGTGCAATGCATTCTCGCGAGTAGAGCGCATTGCACGGCGTCCTGAAATTCCTCGTTCCAGTCAGCGCTATCGCCGTGCGTTGCACTCGGGTCGGGCGAAGCAGCCATGATTCTCACCTGGCCCTGGAATTTTCCTCGGCTTCGTGAGGCCGACGTCCCCTACACAGTGGCATCGTCCCTCCCAGGCGAAACCCAAGACGCACAGCCATTGTTGACCCTTCAGGGTTCTATGGTGAGCCACTTTAGCCAAGATTCACAGTTGGCCCAGACCTTTCTACAAGAATTCGTGGCCACCGAGGAGACCATGCAGGCCCTCTTCGACGCCGATGCGTTGCGCCCCTCGACCTTTTTGCCCGTCCGCCACGCGATCGACGACCCAGATATTGCCGCCGCTTGCCGCAACGGGTGAAAACGGCCTGCCTTGGCCCAATCTCCCCCAAATGGCGGCTCTACGGAAACCTTGGCGCGATTCGACTCGTCTCTCAGGGGAAGGCAGAGCCAGAGGTTGTGTTTCGGGACGCAGCTGAACAGGTTCGGCTGGCCATCGCAAACGAGTAGAATTTTCGTAGGTCACATTTGCAATGTGACAAGTGCCGTAAACCAGTTGGATCCAAGCATCTTGATGGGCAACTTGGACAATTGTCCGATTTGGAATCGGACCTGCGGCTAAACTATCTTGACCCACGTGCGAGGCTCAGGGTTGACGATTCAGCGGTCTTGGGCGCTTTGGGGGACCTGTGCCACGCTCGTTCGACCAGGCCATCAGCGAGCGTGGCACTGCCCACCCAGATCATCAAGCGTCCCATAAGCACTAGGGCAGAGCCTCGCACGGATTTGTCCCCTTTCTGTTGCGCAACCAGCACCAGACTCAGCCGATCCAAAATGCGTCTTATGATGAGGTTCGGTTCACGAGCTGGGCACAAATTCGGCGCCATCGCCGCTCTAGGTGACAGCCACTTCATACCCGGGTGAACTTCTGCAATCGGTTGTCGAGAAAGGGGACTTCGGCGACGTAGAGATCCCCGTGAGAATCGACCCACAGTCCGTGGGGGTGGTCAGCGAACTGGCCGGGTGCCTCCCCTTGCTCGCCCCAGCGCGCCAACAGCTCTCCGTCCAGGGTGAAGATGCTAATGCGATGTGGAGCTTCGGCAATGTAAACAATGTCATCCTGATCAATGTAGAGGTCATTGGGCCCCTGTAGATCCGTCCACTCGCCAAGAAAAGTCCCCTCGGCATCAAAGATCTGGAGACGATTGTTCTCTCGATCCAAGACCAGCACCCGTCCATGTCGATCCACCCGGACGCAGTGCGGCAAGGCAAACTGGCCCGGCTTCTGGCCCTCCTCGCCCCAAGAGTGCAGTAGCGTCCCATCTGCGGAAAAGCGATGCACCCGAAACTGGCCGTAGCCATCCGAGACAAATAGATCGTTCGTGGGGGAGAGAACTGCCCAGGTGGGCTTGTTAAACGGCATCCCGGGCGACCCTACCTGTCCGGGTGTTCCCAAAATCTGTAACAACCGTCCTTCTGTATCGAACTTGCGTATGGTGTGATCCTCGACGTCTGCCACATATATCTGGTCTGCGTCGCTGATCCAGACACTGTGAGGATTCTTGAACAGATCCTCGCCCCACGACGTCAGAAACTGGCCCTCACGGTCATAGACAAGCATGGCCGGGGGCGCGCGCCGGGTGATGTAGACGCGGTCATGGGAATCGGTGGCCACCGACGGCACCACGCCGCCAAATTTGCGGCCATTTGGCCCTTGGCCCCAGCCCTCGACAACTCGGTAGCTATATGTGTTGGTGTCTGTTATCATTTGTCCCTCTCTTTGTTATCCTTCATAGAAATGATAGGATGAATAAGATGATTGAGATGAAGGGCGATTCGTCTCAATCATCTCGCCAATTTGGCGCATCATCTCAATCATTCTATCCTTTTGGTTCTGGCTTGGAAGCGAAGCGGCCTTGTCCAGGTTAGGTGATAAGCGACACATCATTGTTGCGCACGACCAGTCAGCACGGCCCGACATTGTTGGGCCACAATCTCTTCTTGCCCTGATTGGAGCATATGTGGATTGATCACCACGCTATCGGCCGTTTGATGTTGGCTGACAACAATACGGGGATCACCGGCTAACAGGGCTTCCGCTATCTCGTCACGCGTCATACCCAGTTGTGGTTCGGGGCGGATAGAGAGGCACGGTACAGCATAGGTCTGTACCTGGGGAAGGCGAGTGAGCGTGATGTACGGAATGTCACGCAAATTCTGTTCGACGTACGCAAGTTGGCTCTCCCATTGTCGCTGATCGGCTTTGTGATCGCGGGCCAAATAAAGTTCCAGTGCCTTGAGAAAAGCAATGATCTCCTCTCGGCTGACCTTCATGGGACGACCGATGGCCGCAAATGGAACCCCGTTGGCGGCACAGGCCGCGACCAGATCCTGGCGACCGATGATTAAGCCTGTAGATTGAGGACCCATCAAGCTCTTGCCACCACTGAAGATGACCAGATCGACACCAGCATCTGAAAAACGGGAGAGCGTCGTCATTGGTGGGCACTCTGAAGCGGCATCCACAATCACTGCGATGCCTGCCGCGTGGGCCATGGCAACCACTTGCTCAAACGGAATCGACGCTGGTTGATCCACCACGCGGGCCAAATAAAAGATGGCGGCTGTCTTATCATTGATGGCCGCCTGCATCGCAGCAATGGGCGGCGTTCCATCGTCGGTAATTTCGATCAGTTTGGCTCCTGCCGTCCGCATGGCCTGATCGTAGGCGATGCGATGCCCCGTCTGGATGAGGATCTCATGCCTCATGCCATTCGTGTCGGGCAATTGCGCGATCTTGTCTGGATCGCTCCCGGCCATACAGGCGGCTGCCGTCAGAACCAATCCCGAGGCCGCACTTGATGTGACATAGGCCGCGTCGACATTGAGCAGATTCGCAATCCGTTGCCCAACCTTTCCGTGCAACTCATCCAGCACACAGAACTGTTGTGAGGCAGCACGCATTGTGTCTAGAACCTCCGCCGCCATCAAAGAACCACCATAACGTGTTACTGTCCCGGCCGCATTGATGATCGGTCGCACGCCCAGTTCTTCATAAATATTCATGGTCGACTCCTTCATGACTTGTTGCTCCATTAGACATTACATGGATTGAGGTTAGGACACGGATTTTGAGGATAAACACGGATGATTTCAGAGAAAATCCGTCGAATCCGTGTTCATCCGTGTCCCAGATTCTTCATCCTTATAATCTCTATTGTATGTTGATCGGTTATTTCGTATGATAACACATTTCCCCTCCATTCAGTACTTGTCCGAAAAGTTCTGTGTCAATCTCTTGGCTCTTCAGGATCTCAGGGGGTTGACAAAGAAGTGCCATGAACTCCCCAGAAGAGGTCAAGAACAGCCTCCGTCGATCCAAAATGTTTCTTATATCTGTGGAGGGAGCATTCTCTAATGCGAGTATACTCGACTCGATCCGGCGTTAGAGATTACACGCAGTAGGATTTCTCAGAGGTAGAGCGTTCAAATGGCGAAAAAAGACGCAGTAGAGAATCTCGGACCATTTGGCCCGCTCGAGTCTGTTTTGACTGAGAAGTGCAGGATTATGTCTACTGCGTGTAATAGAGAATGCCGCTCATTCGCATTAGAGAATGCTGCGCCATACATGGCGCGCCATGGACGGCGACTCCACATTTGTATGGGTTTTATCTGGTTTGTCTATGGGTTAACTTATTCGGTCAATCCCCAGTCCTCGTAAATCTGCCATAACACCCCGCTTCTCGGCTTCATACAGCTTCCAAATGACGCGCAGACTCTGCAAGCTACGAACGCCATCAGTCAGTGGACGCCGACCACTTTCCAAGCACTCGACAAAATGCATCAACTCATTCTGTACATGCTTGCCTGGCTCGGTTTCAAAAAGCAATTCTTCTCGTCCCGTCTCTGCTTCCTGCGCACCTCGATGAAATAGAAGGCGTCCCTGGCTGATTTGACCTTCCAACATACCCCCAGTACAGTGGGCGTGGAATGAGTATTTTAGGCGCGTCCCCTTGGCACCCCAAGTACCAAAATGATAACCCAGTGCACCATGTTTAAATTTGATCGTCACGTTGGAGGTGCCTTCTGCCTCCATCCAAGGTGTGCCAAAATTGGTACCGATGTGCGTTCCAAGGACAGGTTGCCCCATCCAGGCCAGTAGAATATCGATATAGTGACAGCCGTGGCTAAAGAGTTGACCACCCCCCAACGTCTCGACGCGATGCATCCAGCTTCCTGGCTCACCTTGGGTGTGCTGTTCCGTCCAAATGGAAAGCTGAAAGAGGTCGCCGTAGGTCTCCGCCTTGAGCAGACGCTCCATTTCGACGACAATTGGATGAAAACGCATGCAGTAGGCCACCATCAAGGTGACGTTGTTCTCCTGCGCCGCCTGAATTAGATCCAGGCACTCTGCTTCAGAATTGGCTAAAGGCTTTTCCATGAGCAGATGTTTGCTGTGGTGAAGCAGATCCAGACCGATGGGATGATGAAGATGGTGGGGTACAGCGACGATTGCCGCGTCGATTTCGTCCAAGACTTGGCGATAGTCGGTCGCAGCTGTGTGACACCCCAAAATATTTGCCGTATCGCGTGCTCGCTGTAGGTCCAGATCAACCGCTGCCGTGAACTGAGCGCGATCTCGAAGCTGTTGGATAGCTGCGCGGTGTGTGTTGCCCATTCCGCCACAGCCAATGAGTCCGATGCGGATCATGATATTTCTTTACTTGAGTTCATTACTTGTGCAAAATGAGCAGTGTGCTCATCCAAATTCGGTGGATGAGCGCCGCCAAAACCGGTCCCCCAACCAAAGACATCACCACCTTTCAGACGGTATGGATGGGGATAGAGTTTAAGCGTGCGATCTTCTAGTGGGAGGTGGACGCGCTCGTGATTCCGATGCGCCGATTGTTTGAGCGCAATGGCGATTTCTAATGCTTGCCGGAAGTCATGACCGCTGGGCCAAACTGGCTTCCCTGTATCATGTGCACGCATCAGGGGTTCGATGACGGGCGCAAAGGAAAAGCGCAAGATGGGGGGTGGTGGATTCAGGAATTTAGGAAATACGGGAAAGGAGCGCGCGCCGTTGCCCTGAATCAAGATTGGTTTGGCACCGCTGAAGAAGTAAATCTGTCCAGCCTCTCCTGTAACCGAAACTTTATAGCCCGAAAAACCTTGACCCGTCTGCGGTTTTGGAATCTCACAGATGATACAGCCCGATAACCCGAGTCGGCCATAGCCGGAACAATCAGCCTCCAAATCGGTCGCTTCTTCTGCTCGAAAACCAGGTTCCGAAGGCAATGTCCAGCCTTCCACCCATTCGATCTCCCTATTGGTGAGCAATCGCAAAATGGTCAGAAGAACAGACCCATTTCCTGTTAATTCGCGCTCAATGCCAAAAGGAATCGCGGCAGCAGTCAGCTTCCCGATGTTGCCTTCGCCAATCCATGCCGCGGTGGCTTGCAGATGCGGATTCCCTAACAGGGTACCACAACCTAGAATCGCTCCTCGTTCTCGACAGATACGGACCATCTCATCTGCCTGGTCTAGTCCCGCCGCAATTGGTTTTTCACAGGAGATCACTTTGACACCGGCCTCCGCACAAGCAATCACGGCATCAGGGATATGGATCACGGGCAATATCACCGAAACGATATCTGGCACTTCGTGCGTGAGAAGCTCCTCCACCGTGTCGTACACTGTTTTGATTCCATAGTGTGCCGTAAACTCTTGCCGCCGATCACGAGCAAGATCAACGAGAATGACTTCTTCGCAGTGAGGATGTGTCGCGTAGGCTTGCAGGTAAAACTGGCCCCAAGTTCCAACGCCTCCTACCACAGCGACTCGATATTTCTTAGATGTCATTGGGTGAATACTCCTTGCAGAATTTTTGGCGGGGCATGGATATTCCTTGATTTTGAGTGTGTCGGATATTCTTCATGCAGGGCACATGAGCTTATATTATTATATCACGATCGGAACATTGACGGGTAGCTATTGTCCACTCTATGGAGCGAAGTGTCTGTATCAACGAAAGTATCAGTTGTGTTATAATAGATCGAATAGATGACTGATAGGAGACATGCTGATGGCAAAAGAAGCCACCCCCTGGATCATTAAATCATTGGTGCCCGAAGAGGTCTACACGGATCGCGCTGAATTTCTGGACTATTTTTACGAAATTGCGTTGAAAGCAGCAACGCGCCGCACGATGTCCACTGTACTGCTGGGGCGAAGACGTATGGGCAAAACTGAGATTTTTCGGCGTGTCGTCAATCGGCTTTTCTTTGAACAGGATCCAAGCGATCCTGACGCAGTTGTACCCGTCTACTATAGTTTTCCATATGAAGCACCGGATCGGCTAACATTTGCCATAAAATATCTGGAAAACTTCATGCGCTACTATGTCGGTTTCTACAGCCGCCAACCGGAACTTGTGCTGGACAATATTGCTGAAAAGAAATTAATTGCCGCTGTTGAAGCAGCTAGAGCATCCCATCCATTTCCCAAAAGCCTGGACCGACTTCTCTATTGGTACGACGCAATGACAGACGGGCAGATGACGATTCCAGAGCAAGATGCGTTAGAGATTCCCCGTCGGGTGTCCGATGTGAATGATTCCACTGTTGTGGTCTTTCTCGATGAATTTCAGAATACTCGATTGCCTCAATATGAGTTTAGCATCGTTGGGTATATGCAAGAAGCTGTCGAATCAAACACCTGCCCTCACTTTGTGACTGGTTCTGCCATGAGCATTCTGGCTCGGGAAATCATTGGACGCGGAGCGCTCTTTGGTCGTTTTCGAAGCAAGCCAATCGATCCACTCTCTGGCTACTGGGGAGCCGAATTGGCGCTAAAGGCAGCCCGCTACCATCGAGCGGAAGTGCCGGAAGTGATGGCTCCGGTGATTGCAGACCGTTGTGGTGGTAATCCATTTTATATCAACGCGGTTGTCCAACAATCAGCTGAAACAAATAAACCATTAATAGACGAAGAAGCCATCAATAACGTCTTAGCCGTCGATATTGCCTCTGGCTTTATCTGGGGTGAACTATATGAGCAGGTCAACGGCTGGATCGAGCGTCTGAATGACTATGGAATTACCAAGTGGATTCTCTATCTTTCAGCATTAGAGGAGGGTGAACGTATTAGTCTCGAGCGGATCCAGCAGGTACTGTACGAGCGTGAAAGGCAGACCGTTTCCTTAGACAAAATTCGCGATGTGTTAGTGAAGCTATCCCGCGGTGATTTGCTGGAATATCTAGAATTGGGCGGTTGGTTCCGCAAGATTGATGACCCTATCTTATTGGACTTCTTGAAAGTGTGGGGACGCATCGAGGTTGAAGGCCAAAATCCCAATGATGTTCAAGATGACCTCGTACTCCAATATCAAAAACTGGAACGGCGCATTCGGGAATATCAGGGCTATCTCGGCGAAGTCTTCATGGGACAAATCTTGCTCAACAGTCAGGATAAGAGCCAATTGCCGCTACCCGGACGGTTATTCAATAGTCAGGACGATATTCCCATGGGCTGGCCTTTGAGTTACGTCCGTCATCGAGTACGTTTGCAGTTGGGCCAAGGTCAAGAGATCGATCTGTTGGCCGCCATTGGCACCGAAAAGTGGGTCTGTCAAAGCAAATGGGTGACAACTCGCAAAATCGGACCTGCCGTCTTACGCGAATTGATGGCGCAAGCAGAAGCGGTTCAAACGGAATATGAATCTAACTCAATACGGATGTGGATCTTTGCCCACGAAGGACTAACTCGAGATGCGCTGGAGTTGGCCCAGAAGGAGGGAATTTTGTGGTCCACACGAGAACAATTGGATGAGTTATTAACCTATTTGGGCCTACGAAAGTTGCCGCCGCTCACCCCTTCAGCCCCGTCCGCGCAATCCCCTGAATGAAGTGTTCTTGGCCAATAAAGAACATCACAATAATCGGCACGATACTGATCACAGCGCCCGCTTGGATGAGTTCCCAGCGCCCGCCCGCTTGAGTAGTGAGCAGCGTCAAGCCTAAGGTGATGGTCATGGACTCAACCTCGTTGAGGAAGATCAGTGGCCCCATCAGGTTGTTCCACGAGCCGAGAAACGTAAAGATGCCCAGAGTCGCCAAGGCTGGTTTGGAGAGAGGGAGGAATATTTTATAGTAGGTTTGGATGAAGCTACAGCCATCAATGCGGGCTGCGTCGACCAGTTCTTGGGGAATCGTCAGATAAAACTGACGCATGAGAAAGATGCCAAACGCAGTGCCAAAAAAGAAGGGCACAGTCAGCGGTAGGTGGGTGCCTAGCCATTTCAGGTCGCGATAGAGAGCGAAGAGGGGGATAAGGGTCACGTGAAAAGGAATCATTAAGGTGGCCAGCACTATCGCAAAGATGATGTTCTGCCCTGGAAATCTCATGCGGGCGAAGGCAAAGGCCGCCATCGAACAACTCAATAGTGCGCCTAAGGTAGCCAGTGCAGCGATTTTGACGCTATTCAAGACAAAGAGTTCGAAGGGGAGAACCTCGAACAGCTTAACATAATTACTCCACTGGGGTGGGTTCGGAATCCACTTGGGGGGCAGAATAAAGATCTCGCCAGGATTTTTGAGTGAGGTGGACAGCATCCAAAGCAAGGGAAAAAGCATAGTCACACCAATGGTGATCAAGAGTACATACAACAACACCCTGCCTCCGATGTAGAGAACCTTGTGCATCATCAATCCGGGCGGCGCAGTAGCCACTGAGCCAGATAGTGGACTAGATTGTGTGTCGCGTATGGGGTCTGCTTTACCAGCACTCATTCTCGTTTTCCTTACGGATCATTCCGAAATGGCTTGTGAATTTAGGTGATTGCCTTAATCAGTTGTTTAGATTTCATAATGAACCCAACGTCGCTGGAACCAGAACTGAAATAGAGTCAACATCACTATGATGACGAATAACACATAGGCGAGTGCTGAAGCATAGCCCATGTGGAAATGCATAAATCCCTGCTGATACAGGTAGTAGACAATGGTCTTGGTCGCATTGACTGGTCCACCCTGCGTCATGACATAGGCCTGGGCGAAAACTTGGAAGGAGTTAATAATGGACAAGGTGATGACAAAGAAGGTGACAGGTGAGATCAACGGAATCGTAATTTTGCGGAATTTGTACCAGGCTGTTGCACCATCTACCGTAGCCGCTTCGTAATAGTCTTGAGGGATGCTCTGCAATCCTGCAATGAAGATCACAATATTGTAGCCCAAGCCATGCCAGATGCTCATGATGATAATGGCAGGCATGGCCCAGGTTGTACTGCTCAACCAGCGTACACCCCGAAATCCTAGAAAGCGCAAGAACTGGTTGATTAAGCCAAAATCGGCCTGGTAGAGCCAAAGCCAGAGTACGGAGATTGCCACCACCGACGAGACAACGGGCAAAAAGTAGATGGTGCGAAAGACCGCCAACATGCGAATCTTTTGGTTGAGAGCAATGGCCAACAGCAGGGCGAGTACCGTACCAGTCGGAACAGTACCCAACACATAGAGAGCCGTATTTCTGATCGTCACCCAAAAGATCGGATCGTTGGTAAATAGCTCGATGTAGTTGTCCAGCCCCTGCCATTTCGGGCTGCTCAGCAGATTCCAACGGGTAAAGCTAAAATAGAGCGATGCCAGCACTGGCCCAGCTGTAAAGATGACCAGCCCCAAGATCGTGGGTAGGATCAGAATGTAGGCTTCAATGGCTTCCCGCACCCGATTGCTTCCCAAAAATTCACGAAATCCACTACGTACGGGTGTTGTTGCCGCACTCATATCGGTCTTTCTCCCTGCTTACGAACTTCTCGAAGCGATGCTGACTGTCTACCTTCGCAGACAATATCATGTCCGTTTAGACCAGTCCACGAAGGTGGACGTCCGGGCTTCAGACACGTGATGGACTTGAGTCCTCACCCCTGTGTGTCTTTTGCCACAACGCGTTTCTTCACAACGAGAAGTAGTTGGACAGCACCAACCTTCCGGGAAGAGGTCAGAAAAAGATTCGAAAACACTACTATTCTTGACCTCTTCCCGGAAGGTCTCGACCCTAATCGGAATCCAGTGAACTACCCAATTAACTCTTCCCGCGCCCGCTCCAATACAGCGTTCACGCGCGATTCGAGGTCGTTGGTGGCATCTTCGACCGTCTTTACTTGCAACATGGCTGCCTGCTGTTCTTCTACAGCAATCCCAGCAATTTCCCCCTCGGCAGGACCTAAGAAGACTGGCTTTGCTGCCTTCAAAAGGTCGTTGAGGAGCCACAGCTGAGTAGGCGGTTCCTCACGGGTCTGAACGTAGATGAGATTTTCTGCAGTTGGGATATGTGCCGGGAAGGGGAAGATGTTTTGTGCGAACATGACGGCACCCTCGCCAGCCGTTATCCATTTAATATACTCCCAGGCAGCATCCTTGTTTTCTGTTGAACTGGTGATGGCTATGCCGTTTTGATAGGCGTCGATTGTGTTCAGTCCTGTCTGCGAATGCGACGGGGGTGTGAAGACGTCCCACTCAAAATCTTCAACCTCTGCAAAGGCCGGAATCTTCCAGTCGCCCTGTACAGCGAAGGCGACACGTCCGGTTTCAAAAGGATTGAACTGCTGGTCTGGCTCTGGCGGTAGGGCTACCTGATGGTCATTGACCAAATCCACCATCCACTGGAACGCCTCCATGGCTTCTGGCTCTTTGATGAGACAATGAGTATATTCCTCATCGTAAAAAACGCCGCCCGCCTGGAAGATCCAGAAATTCATGCGCCCATTACCATCCACAGGGGTGTCCATTCCATAGGACTCGGCGGAGCCATCATCATTGATGACAGTAAACTCTTTGCCCACTTCGACAATTGTATCCCAGGTCCAGGTTTCATCCGGTTCCGCAATGCCTTTGTCGGCGAATTGATTTTTGTTATAGAACCACATAGTTCCCGTGTGCCAGACTGTCGGAAAGGCATGCAGATCACCTGTTCCGGTGCGTACCTGACCCGGCGCCCAGCGTCCGGAGGTGATGGCCCCTTCGTAGAATTCAGAGAGGTCAATGCCGTCGCGTTCGATGAAGGGATCCAGTGGAATCGTTACGCTGTTCGAGGCAAACTGCACATGGTAATAGGGCGAGTGATACATGATGTCGGGCGATTCGCCCGCCGCAGTGGAGGTCAGCATCTTTTGCCAGTAAGTGCCCCATCCAGTGATTTCTTCTTTGAGCTTGATATTGGGATAAGTTTCCATAAACTTGTCTTGCATCGCCCCTTGCTTCTCCACTTCGAAGCCCCAATAGGCCAAACGCAATTCAACTGCCTCTTGCGTGGCCCCACTATCGGCTGCTTCACCTCCCGTGGAAGCGGCTGGCGCACAAGCGGCCGTTGCCATGAGACCCGCAGTCGTTGCGGCAACTTGCAAGAAGGTTCGACGCGACAGTTGTCGACCACTTGGAGCGTTCTTTTCCATCTTCATGAGCTGTTTCTCCTTTATTCGACAAAACCAGACAACGATTTACATTTGTAGTAGACGATGGATCAATGGGGGAAGAGGAGTGTTCTTGAGGAATAGTAACATAATGCGGCCAAATGTCAATGATCAAAGAGCACAACTTCCTGATTTTCAGGGTGAGATTCTCCCGCTGATTCCCAGAAATGGGGTGCATCTTGTGGTTACATGAACCCAAATGCAATCGATAAATGACACCATAACGATTATAGTGGTAAAATCGGAAGAATTGATCTTTCTAATTTGAAAACCTTTTTATTTGCAAAATCCATATAGAAGCTGAGGTTCCAGAATGCCCGATATCTATGCACGTTTCACGGCAGAAGCCCTCCATATTGTCACACGCGCCCGCAAGCTACATGAATCAGATGAGAGTCGCCAAGTCGTACCCGAGCACTTTCTCTATGCAATGCTGGAGCTAAAACGCTGTGATGCCCGGCAGGTATTGGCGAAAATAGGGGTAAATCTAAAGGAGTTTCAAAATCAACTGGGCCAAGACAGTCCCGAGTGGATGAGTGGCCCCAAATCGTCAGAGGACGAAGAGGCTTGGTCATACATGGCCAGTTCGGCGCGGGCAGTGGTTGACGAGGCGTTAATCGAGGCGGCAGGAGACCAGGTCTTCGGTGTTACAACGCGACATCTTCTCGTGGGGATTTTGAATCAGACAAAAGGATATGCTCAACAACTCTTGTCCCAATACAATGTCCATGTACAAGCTGTACGTGAATATGCTGGTGAAAGCAGAGAGCGTTCCGGTTCGAGTTCAGGAGGTATTGTCACACGGAACCCTTTCTCCATCAGTCCGGTCTTTATCGCAATTGTTTTGTTGACTGCGTTAGCTGGTTACGCCAGCTATTCACCTACGTTTGCCAGCCCCTTTGCTGTCTTTATCTTTGTCACGGGCGGTTGGGTGATCTCCTTAGCGCTGCACGAATTTGGTCATGCTGCGGTTGCTTACTATGCAGGAGATCACAGCGTAGTTGATAAGGGCTATTTGACCCTCAACCCGTTGAAATATACCCATGGCTTGTTGAGTATCGCCATGCCCTTGCTTTTCCTCATTATGGGAGGAATCGGTTTACCGGGCGGCGCTGTTTACATAGACCGTAGTGCAATCCGCAGCGAACGCATGATGAGCTTTGTCTCTGCTGCGGGACCACTCGCCAATCTCATCTTCTGCTTGTTGCTATCGATTCCCTTCTTTATTGGTCTCTCGCAGCCCGAACAATTCCAGCACCTTGAATTTTGGAGCGGTGTGGCTCTACTGATTCTGCTCCAAATTACTGCCATCATTATCAACCTGATTCCTATTCCCGGATTGGATGGGTTTAATATTTTAGCCCCATTTATGCCGGATAATGTGCGCAATACGCTCCAATCTTTGGGTGGACTGACCTTCTTCTTGATCTTCTTTCTCTTTTTCATCGATTCACCAATCCGGGTTGTGTTTTGGGATAGTATTGTTCGCACATTGGAACTATTTCAAGTAGACCCAGGTTTAGCTGGTTATGGATTTGCGCAATTTCGCTTTTGGGAGCTTTTGAGATAAGGGATATCAATGCACCCAGCAGAGAGATGGGTGACAAGTGATGCGTAACTTGCCACTTCCCCTCGCTTCGTTCCAGTCAACCACCAAAAACTTCTAGAATACGTGAACGCACTCGGTTGAGATTGAGGTTGAGAGAAATTAGAACCTGTACACCAGCGCCTTTGCCTTCTTGCATTAACCCAAGCAACAGGTGCTCTGTACCGATGTAGCGATGTCCCATGACTCGTCTCTCTTCGGCCGCCAGGGCAATGACATGTTTGACCCTTGGTGCGACGGTGGGTTCAACGGATTCATCTTCCAGCCCTTGTGCAATTGTCTTTTCTACAGCCTCGGTCACTTCTTTGGCGCTAACACCAGATTCTTGCAACGCTTTGGCCGCTACACCTTCCGTATCTTGAGCCAATCCCAGCAAGAGATGTTCTGTACCAAGGTAGTTGTGTCGTAGACGCTTCGCTTCCGACTTCGCCAGGTCAAATGCTTGACGCGCGTGTATTGTAAAGCGATTCATTCCTTCCTTGGCTTGTTCTTCCCATTCTTGTTCCCACTCTTGCACGAGTCCATACATCTCTTCCAAATTCGCCACGCGCTCGGCTTCTTTAGACTGCCAAGCGGTTGGATCAAAGGTCTCGGGTAGTGCTTTGCCGGCTTGTCCCATCACATCATCCGCTATGAAGATCGGCCTGCCGGTATACAAGGCAAGTGTGATTGCATCGCTCGGCCGCACATCTAACTCATGGACACCGTTTTGTCCTTTTAGTTTGGCAATGGCATAAAAAGTGGCCCCGGTCAAACTCTCTATCCGCACTTCCTCGAGCGTGGCGTCCAGTGTCTGCAAAATATTTGCTACAAAATGATATGTCTTTGGTCTATGGGGCGTCGCTCCAGTGAGCTGCATACGGATTTGGACACCTTCGCTTCCTCCGACCCAAATGGGTACCGCCCGCTGCTTTGTTTGTTCGAGTAGAAAAACAATATAATTTTCGGTTGCTTCCGTCCGTATAATGTGGACATCGGATACCTTGATCATGTTGTTTGTCCTTTCAATTGTCGGTTCATCTGTTTGTTCGCTCTCTCGTTTAATCTGTTCTTGACTCACCTGTGTCAGCTGTTCTCGCAGCCGCTGTCGCGACTTATAGAGCCGATTTTTGACGGCCGAAATCGTCATATTTTGGTGTTGCGCAATTTCTTGAACGCTCAGTTGTCCGTAGTAATAGAGCAGAGTGACGAGTCGATTCTCCGTGGATAACGAATCGATGTGGGTCAGAAGTTGGGCACTCGACTCGCGATCAAGGATAATTTCATCTGGTCCTGGCTCTACGGAACAGAATTCAGATGAGGCTGATTCGATTTCATCCAGTATGGCATCAAGCGACTGAGGACGAAACTTTTTCGCCCGCAGAAAACTTCGGCAGACATTGAGCACAATGCCACGAAACCAGCTCTTGAAGTGGTTCTCATTGCGCAAATTCTTTAACGAAAGATAGGCTTGAAGCAAAGCCTCTTGGACCAAGTCCTCAGCAACGCTTTCGTTCCCAGTCTTGAACAGAGCAGTCCGAAGCGCCATCGCTTGATGGCGTTCAATCAGTTCGCCAAACGCACGCTTATCACCCAGTTTCGTTGCGCTGACCAGTTCTGCGTCTGTTTGTTTCCCCTCTGACATTACATATCTCTTCTATCTCTATCAATGAGTGTGTACTACAAAATGTGTAAATGAACGCTGCTCAGTCAGAGAACCGCTGCACTTACACACTTTGGGATACACTCCCCAATCAATTGACTCTTACCAAAAGTACGGAAAGTAATCGATTACTGAAGCCGTCACTACTATAGTGGTAGATTTGGGGAACTTGGTCTCTCCAGCTCATCATATCAATATGGCTGCTCCGAAAAATAGATCATCCGACAATATATGGTGGTATGCCAAATCGTGTATAAATTCGATTTCTCTCTGACTGAGATCGGCAATTTACACAATTTGTGCTATACCACCCAATACATAGACGAAGATATAGCTGCATGCTCTGCTAGAACGAGGTTTTCGTGCAATTGCTGCGCGCGAAGTCGGGCACACAAGCATGAACGACGCGGACCATTTGGCTCTTGCTGTGGAACAACGAAACTACATTAATCAGAGGATGTGGTCTATCGAGGAATTGTGTGGTTTTCAGTTGCTTGATTAGACAGCTGGTTGATTCGGTATGGTATACCACCTAGAGATTGTGGTGATGAAATTGCTACCCCTTGTGCGCTCCAGCCGCCAATTCTGCCCCCAAAGCACGTACAGGTTCTAGCCCTTCTTCCCCCGCAGCTTTGACCAACGCGGAACCGACGATGACACCTTCGGCAATTTCGGCCACCGTTGCGGCCTGCTCACCCGTCCCAATGCCAAATCCAACGGCAAGTGGTAGATCCGTATGACGACGGACGCGTTCAACAAAGCCTGTCAGAGTTGGTGGCACTTCGCGCCGTGCACCTGTAATCCCTACAACGCTGACGATGTACACAAAGCCTGAGCAGTGATCAGTGACCAGTTTGATACGCTCGTCTGTGCTAGTCGGAGCCACTAAATAGCTTGTGGCCAGACCTGCCTTGCGACAGGCAGTCTCAATCTCCTCCGCCTCTTCTGGGGGTAAATCAGGAACAATCAGGCCATCGATCCCTGCTTCCATCCCATCTTGAACAAAGCGCTCAATGCCGTATGCATAGATCGGATTGTAGTAGACCATTGCGCAGAAAGGCTGCTCAACACCTCGTTCACGCAATTCGCGCACCATTGCCAACGAATCGGTCGTTGTTGTGCCTTGCATGAGCGCTGTATAAGTCGCTGCTTGAATTGTTGGACCATCAGCCAGTGGGTCGCTGAATGGAATGCCGATCTCGAACAGATCCGCCCCCTCTGCCGCCAATGTCTGAATGACCTCCAGGGATTTTGCCCGAGTTGGATATCCCATTGCATGGTAAGGCATAAAGGCCGCTTTGCCAGAGCGGTTTAATTCTTTGAAAACGGCTGAAATTCTCTCTTCGCCAGTCATCTTGTTTCCCCCTGATTCTATGTTAACTAAGTTTTCCGATGTTTTCCTAGCACCTTTGCGATCAAGTGAGCAAGGGTTGTTGGGTATTTGGGACAATCCACGCCCTCTTCCAGGAAGGTCGGTTCTGTCCGATTGAGAAGAGGGACTTAATCGCAAAAAATGTCGAATTATTTACGGGAGTCACTCACTGTTTGTGTTCAATTATCAGTAGATCGCAATCATTAGATTCTTCACTTCGTTCAAGAATGACACGATTTCGCTCTACTGATTATCCCAATTTCAATTGATCCATCACCGTCCCAAGATCCTTGTCACCGCGCCCACTCAAGTTGACCAAAATGATTTCATCTTTGCTCATTTGGGGTGCAAGCTCCATGACATATCCAATGGCGTGTGCGCTTTCCAGCGCCGGAATAATTCCCTCTAACTCGCAGAGTAGTTTCAAACCTGCCAATGTTTGTTCATCGGTGCAATAGGTATACTCAGCGCGACCCAGATCGCGCAGCCATGCATGTTCTGGTCCAACACTAGCATAGTCCAATCCGGCGCTGATGCTGTGGGTTAACGCAATCTGACCGTCATAATCCTGGAGCACATAGCTCATTGTGCCCTGCAAGATGCCGACACGTCCCAGCTTGGGATCGCAGAAGCGAGATGCATGTTCGCCGCTTTCGATGCCGTGACCACCTGCCTCAACACCGATCATGCGCACGTCTTCAAATTCCAAAAACGAATGAAAAAGACCAATGGCATTGCTACCACCGCCAACACAAGCCACCAGAACATCGGGCAGTCGACCAGGACCGTCCTCGTGCTCACGCATTTGGTAGACTGCCTCACACCCGATGATGCTCTGGAAATCACGCACCATTGCGGGATATGGATGTGGTCCCAGCACGCTGCCGAGAAGATAGTGAGTCGTCTCGACATTGGTCACCCAGTCCCGAATCGCTTCGTTGATTGCATCTTTCAGCGTCTTACTACCGCTCTCAACGCCGCGTACCTCCGTGCCCAAAAGTCTCATCCGAAAAACATTCGGCTCCTGACGCGCCATATCCACCGTTCCCATATAGACAATACACTCAATGCCAAGCCAGGCCGCAACCGTCGCCGTTGCCACGCCATGTTGACCAGCACCTGTCTCGGCCACAATGCGTGTTTTGCCCATTTTGCGCTTCATGAGCAACGCTTGCCCAAGCGCATTGTTGATCTTGTGCGCACCGGTATGAGAAAGATCTTCGCGTTTGAGGTAGATCTGTGCACCGCCCAAACGTTCGCTCAGCCGCTTGGCATGGGTAATGGGTGTGGGGCGCCCGATATAGGTGCGTTGGAGATAGGCCAGTTCCTCCATAAATTCTGCGTCATTACGCGCCTGAAGATAGGCTGCTTCCAACTCATCCAGGGCAGGCATTAACGTTTCTGGCACAAATTTGCCGCCATAAGGGCCAAAACGGCCATCTTCGTCGGGTACGGATTGGTAGTTGATTTTAGGGAGAGCATCAAGGGTGGTTGTTGTCATGAGAGTTCCTTTGCTGTTTGATATCCGAGTGTATACCACAAAACGTGTAAATAAACACTGCTCAGTCAGAGAACCGCTGCATTTACACACTTTGGGACACACTCCCGATATCCTGGTAGAAATCTGGTCCGCGCTTGCGTCCGACCTTTAATACGATGATAAGAACGATCTCATCGTCAATTCGATAGACGATACGATGGTTGTCCAAACGAATACGATAGGTGTTCGGTAGCAGTCGCAGTTCTTTCGCATGAGCCGGACGCGGCTGCTGTGCCAACTGCGCAGTTTCTTTTTTGACGCGACTTTTCATGTGGCCAGGCAATCGATCGATCTGCCGTTTAACAAGCCCAATATCAAGTCGGTATTTTTTCATCTTCGCCCGCCCACTCTGCGATTTCATTTTCCGCCAGAATATAAGTCTCTGTCTCACCGCGGGCAATCTTTAATTCTGCCATGAGTGCATCAATCGTCGCTTCCAACTCGTCAATATACTCAGCGACATTGTCCCACATATCAACATTCACCAACACTGCCGTCGGTTTTGACCGCTGTGCAAGAATGACCGGACCGTTATCAAGCAGCTCTAGTACTTGTGAATGGCGCAAACGCATTTCAGTAATTGGCACAAACTGTTGTATTTTGTCCATTTTAGCCTCCTAGATTACATCTTTACTTTCTGGTAAAGGCTTGAGTGACAAAGGGCAAACCGAAAGGGGCGGAAAAAAGAATCCACCCTGAAAAAACGGGATAAAATGTAAAAATAGTGCTCGGCTAGTTTAAGCAGCGGCATTGAGGCGGCGATGAGCGAGAACGCCTTTAGGGAAATGGTGTGAAACCGAGGCCTTTTTCCGAAAGTCAGGGTCGAGTTGGTCAGGAGTTGGAAAAAGAGCACTCGAGAGAACACGGCGCAGCCTGCCGGGAGTGGATTGAGGCTCTCGATCCCAGTAGCCAGTCGGTATGGGAGGAAGAGAAGCGGCTAAATGGGAAAGAAGATTGCCAGCCAGCAGCCCCAGTTCAGGTAAGCGGAAACAAGCCTCATCGGCATGAACAAATTGACGATGTAAGCCAATCATCTGCTTGGAAGCCAAGGGGGGATGTTCAACAGGCCAGCGTTCCAGGTAGACAAGATAAATGGTTTCAGGCTGCAAAGTCATAACGGTCGCCAAAACCAAAGGTGTGTTGTAGGCCGGATCCTGAATGACGTAAATCGAGTAGGTACGGTTGGCTGTATCCACCTTGGTTGTTCTGGGGACGAGATTGTGCCATGCTTGATAGCAAATCAGGCGACCACTAT
This sequence comes from Chloroflexi bacterium TSY, assembly GCA_019217005.1. The sequence goes on along the minus strand of JAHBNG010000031.1, from coordinate 99,065 downwards.
AGAGAAAGCGACCAGACGAGTCCGGAGTTGTAGCCTCGAGTCGCTTTCCCTTATAGCTGCGAGAGAGCGGTCGCACAATATCACCATATTCAGGTGGTCTGCCTTTTTCTTTGCGTTTGGGAACTCATTGCGGCGCACTGTGCAGTTAATCGCTTCCCGCAGGACAAATCGGTCTATGCCGCTTTCTAGCATTTCTCTGATTGTAAACCCGGCATCGACCACCGCCACTTCGTCTGACTCCAGTGATTTCTTCGTCTCTTTCAGCAGCTTTTCCGAAACTCACTTTCCTTTGTTCCAACCGTGCATCTCATGATTGCCTTGAGCAGTGGCACTCGCTTCCCGCCTATCTCCCCGAGCTTATCATCACTCCAAAGATGAGCGCGGGCAATGCCGACGAGCCGTTGAGTTATAGAGTCGGTTCACTTTCCCTTGCAGCTTCGGTCGCCAGAACCCTGTGATATCTATGCTTTTCACTCGGTACCCTTCTAACTTTTTTGCCTCCCATTCCCTTTCCACTTCTTCTTGCCACGACCCCAGCAGACTTGTGATATCCCATGATCCATATCGAAAGCTCCACCAGCTTCGCCGGAGCTCCTCATCTTCAAACCCGCTTTCTTTCAATGCGCTATGGATTGCTCCTCGACTTTTCAGAAACGACCCATTCCGCATTGCCCACATCAGACGCATTACATTTACGTTTGTTCCCATCGGCGTTACTTGCAATACATTCATCAGTACTGCTATAGTTATTTCTGGCGCGGTTAGCATTCCTTCCTCCTTTTTGGGTTCTCTACCTTTAGGATGAACTGCTAACCGCTTTTTGTCACATTTCTCACCTCATCTCTTTTCTTTTACCAGAAAGTAAAGTTACATTAGGATTGCATTTAGATGTAATCTTAGATGTGGAAGGAAGTTTTTGTCAAGATCATATTATCCATACCCAGTGGCTTTGGACATAACTAATGGTGAAGGGCATTGACGGTTATTTCGAACGCAGAAATCGGCACACGGATTCCCCAATTCGTCAACACCTGTGGAGAAAGTTCACCCAAAAAGCCAATGGGTTGCCCGTCTTTTCCCGTCAGTCTAGCCACGCGTCCGGGAATGAAAGAAGGATGCTGCCATGGTTGAACCACAAAAGGCAATTCCAGACTCTGGAGCAGCGCGTAGATAACCGACTGGGTTGTGTCAAAGTTTACCCCCTCATCAGCATTGATCCCCGCCGCGCGCGATTCCGTTCGTGAGCCAAGATTCTCATCTGGTTCGTAGACAGCCACTTCGCCTACTTCAAAGATTCGATGCGGATAAAGTGTTGCAGTAGAATGGGATTCAATCTCAAGCAGCGAAGGGATCACCCAATCGCGCAATGTTGCATAGTTGCGGCTCATTATGTTCTGAATAGAGACGCTCAAACCGCCATGAAAACCTCCATATGTGGAAGGCTGAGCCTCATCCTCCGGCAGGTCCATCTGCATCCGAATGACCTGGTGACTCGTCAGAATATTGCAGACCGCCTCCTCGAAGCCGAAACCGATCAGCAAATCTCGCACAAGATCCTCCAATTCGGTCATTGGATCGAGCTTCCCGACAGTAAAATCAGTTGGTAGCAATGGTGTCAAGCTATCGTACCCTCGGCTGATGGCATAATCCTCGATCACATCTACGGCGTGGAGATAATCTTGACGATAGGGAGGAGCAGTTGCAAGAAGAATTGTCTCCTTTGGGTCACCACTCTCCGATCCAGAGCTGATGATCGAGCAATCAACCCCATACGCGTGTAATGAAGCCATCACCTCATCTTCAGTGGTCAGTTCGCCAAGGGAGCGCACGAAATTACTCAGGCAAACTTGCTGCTGCTGTGACAGGTTGAACGGAGCATGAACATTACATCCGCGTGGTGTCCCGTAGGGGTAGTTGCTCGTTACAGGTCTGATTGTCCATCCTCGATCCTGAAAATTCGCGGCCAAGATATTGAGCACAAGCAGACACTGATCCTGGTCCAGACCGGTTGCTTCTACAAAGATCGCACGCATACCCACGGTGACTCGTCCTAAGTAAGCACTATTGATAATTGGTGGGAAGGAGAGTACTTCATCGTTTGCATCAAAGAGCATTGGTGCCTGAGCCACATCGGCCAGGATGGTTGCATACTCGCGTCCCGTCGGGTGCTGTTCCAATATCTCACGCGGCGTCATGGCAAGATCCATCGGCCATGCCTCGTTCTCGTTCTCACCTTCACTCACTGGCGGCAGCGGCACAAAACGCATCTCATCAAATCCGACGGCAGTATAGCGAATTGGCCATGCCAGCGTTTCTCCATCATAGAGGCCAATCGAGACAGCGCGGCGATGTCGACCAAAGTTGGCGGTCAACGTCTCCTGTGCCTCGATGATGGCCAATAGAGTCGCCTCATCCATGACCCCGCCCTGTGCAAGAAAGCCACCCACATAAGGTCGAATCGCCTCCATTTGCGGATCCACACGGATCTCGAACTGTCGGTCGTCTCTCTTCGGCTCACTATCAGAAATCGACGTGGAAGGCGCAAAAACATATCGTTCACCATGTCCACGTGCGTGATCGCGGAGATGGCGAGCGATTCCTTCCACCGACCAGAGATCGGGACGATTGGTGTCGGCTAGCTCAATGCGCAACTTGTAGTTATCGCTATCGACTTGCCAAGTGCCATCTGTCCTACGCAGGTCGATACCGTCATGTGTGCGGCTATTCAACTCGCCCTTGACCAACATCAACTTCTCGTCCAGCGCAGCCAATGGATAGTCAATCTCTAACCCAGCCAGTCGATAGAGATCCTGGCGTTGAACCGTAATGGTTGGCATTCGGTTTACTCCAAATTCCTATTGTAGAACAAACAGCTTGTTTGTTCAGCGTCACAAACGATGAGACAATGCCATCTTGACCAAAACAATGCTGAGACTCTCAAATCTGCGTTCAGTTTAATAGACTCGCAGATCGCCAAGCCCATTCACCAAATTATTGGTAAAAAGGTGGCGGATGTCGTTGAAACCCAAGGCAGTCATCGCCATCCGGTCCAGCCCCAATCCCCACGCAATCACCGGTACGTCGATTTCTAGGGGTCCCGTCACTTCTGGGCGGAAGATACCTGCGCCGCCCAACTCGATCCAGCCAAGCGTAGGATGACGCATGTGCATCTCGACTGAGGGTTCAGTGAAGGGAAAGTAAGCGGGTACGGCGCGGACCTCCTCGGCTTGGGCCACCTCGTACGCAAAGAGTTGAAGCATTCCCAATAAGTGGCGCAGCGTGATCTGCTCCGAGAGGACGATCCCCTCGATCTGAATGAAATCCGGTGCGTGGGTGGCATCGACTGCGTCATAGCGGAAGCAACGCGCCATGGAAAAGTACTTGCCTGGAATATTCGGCTGCTTGATCAACTGACGTGCAGAGAGCGCCGTGCCTTGGCTGCGCAAGATAAGTCGGTGGGTACGCTTCTTATCAAAGAGATATCCCCAGCCGCGAGAGTCATAATCAGAGCTTCCTGCATGAGCTTTGGCCACATTGGAAAGATAAGGTTCAAGGATCTCCCGACCATGGGTAGGCGACTGTACAAAATAGACGTCGTGAATCTCACGCGCCGGGTGGAATTGAGGCATAAAGAGCGCGTCCATGTCCCAGAACTCATTCTCGACCAGAGAGCCGCGCATCTCCTCGAAACCCAGTGCAAGAAGCGTCTGCTTGGTTCGATCGAGAAAGCGTCGATAGGGATTGCGGCTACCTCCAACGAGGCGAGGTGGCAGTCCAATATTAAATTGTCGAAATCGGCGTTCCCGCCACGATCCGTTCTGAAGCATAGCAGGTGTTAGACGAACCAGTTCATCTGCGCTTTCTAATGCTGTTGGGAGCAGTGTATGTCCTCTTTCAGTGAGTCGATAGCTACGTACTTTTGATTCACGCAGTCGAAAGAGGTTGCGTAACCGGCGTTCGAGTAACCACTTTTGTTCTTCGAGCGTTAGGGCAGTACGTTCTAGAGTCCCATCTGTCTGGACTCTTTTTACCAGGCGTTGACGGGCATCTAGTGCAGTGACAGCGCGTGCATCGTTCTCGTCCTGCACAGGATGCACTATTCCATCTACGAGCTTGAGTGCTCCGGCCTGTTTGAGTGCCCCGAACGCTGCACCTACCTCTGCTGGTGAGAGATCCTCCCGCTGTTGGAGCGCCCGAATGGAGAGCGGTCCCTCTTCGTTCAGCATACGCAGCAGCCGCAACTCTGGCAGACCGAGTGTTGCGCACTCATCGCCAAATTCGGTGAGTGTCACATGAGCAACTACCTGCTCGTTTGTCTGCTCGAGCGCACTCTTTAGCTTCAACCGCTCCACCGCAGAACGAGCCTGAGCGACCTCGATGTCGCTCCATTCGGCGATCTCTATAAGCGTGGCACCCTCCGTCTCTGCTTGGAGCGCTCGAATCACGGCCGCCTCGTGTGGGCTCAAGATTGTCGACACTGCGGAACGCTCCTTGCTTTGCGATACAGTCATGATTCCTCTCCTGCTGTGGGTTTGTCAGAGAAAGCGCGCGTCACGGCCTCCGTCATGAGAACCACAGATGGAAATTGTCCCGTCCATATCTCAAAGGCAATGGCCCCTTGCCAGACCAACATGCCAAGTCCACCAATTGCTTGCGCCCCATCTTGTTCTGCTTTCTGCAAGATGCGAGTCTGTGGCGGATTGTAGACGAGATCGTAGACAATCTGGTCGGAGCGAAAATGTACGGTTGGATCCCAAGCCATCGCATCCACATTGGGCGTCATACCTAGCGAAGTACAGTTGACAATTAGATCTGTTTTCTGTGCGAGTGCCGCAAGATCGCCCGACATGGCATGGCCTGAGATCGAACAACCGTCAAAATAAACCTGCATCTCAGTAGCTAATTGGTGGGCCTTTGAGACCGTACGATTGGCGATGGCAATCTCCACGCAACCAGCATTCGCCAGACCATAGACAATCGCGCGGGAGGAGCCACCGGCTCCCAGAACAAGCGTCCATTTTCCGCGCAGTTCAACCCCGTGTGATTCGATGTCGCGCACAAACCCCGGTGCATCTGTGTTGTCGCCCAGAAGCGAGCCATCATCTTCAACGCGGATGGTGTTGACAGCACCGATGGCCTCTGCCGCTTGAGTCAATTTGTCTAAATGCGGCATGACTGCTTGCTTGTGCGGCACCGTCACATTGCACCCCGCCAACCCCAGTGCACGCACACCACGGACTGCTTCGGCGATTCGCTCCCGTGGCTCAATTGGAACCGGTAGCGGTATATAGCACCAATCTAAGCCCAGGTCTGAGAATGCTGCGTTGTGCATGGGGGGGCTGATGCTGTGGCTGACGGGGTAGCCAATCAAGCCGACCATTTGTGTTTTGCCTGAAATTAATGAGGATGATGTCAAGAGATTGTTCCTTTCTTGATGGCGACAATGACTGCCAACCAACTGTCGCGCCAGAGACAATCCACGTGTTGGAAACCAGCCGATGAAAGATAGTGGAGATATTGAGTGAGCGACTCGCAACGGTTCCCTTCCGCCGCTTGTTTACGTAGGTCAGACGCAATAAACGAAATCATTGCAGCAGAATCAGGTTGTTCTAGACCATTGGCAGCCAATTTTGTGCGACCACGCTCGTGCTGAATCACTTTATCAAACAGTTCAGAGGAACCAGAGATGTGATCAGCAATAACAAAGATACCTCCATCGCTCAATAGATGAAAAACTTCATCGAAGAGCCTCTGTTTGTCAGCCACATGATGTATGGCCATGGAGCTCGTTACGGCATCAAAATGAACATTGTGACATCGAGCGGACCAACCGGACCCAGCAAAGTCGAGAAGCTCAAATGTAAGCTGTGTATGACAAGAGGTCAGTTGCTCTTGCGCAATTGAGAGCATTGAAGAAGCCCCATCCGTGACATGAATGCGAGAAAAATGAGTTGAGTCAACGATCTTCTGGGTGAATAGTCCGGTGCCGGCACCAAGTTCGAGCAAGGTTGAGTCAGTTGGTGCTAAATCGATTAGTAATCGTAGCGCACTGTTTAGCATCCGTTCCTTCCGTGCAGGGTCGAAGCCACGCCGAGAGTTGTAGTTCTGCGCCTGCTGGTCACTATTATAGGCCAGAATTGATCGACTATTCATTGAGTACCTTACTAATTGGGTGGTATCACACAAATTGTGTAAGAATGAATTGACCTCTCAGAGAGAAAGCGAATTTACACACAATTTGGGATGCCACCGCCTATTGTTTGACAGACAAATTTTCGTATTCGCTCCACTTTTTGTTTGGATGCATCTGCTTTGACAGCTCGCTCTAGCTTGTACAGCCCGATCACAATCGCCAATTCCTGTACTTGATGTACGAACGCCTTCTGACGTAGAACTGATCCATCGTATTCCATGAGAACCTGTTGCACTGCAGCCCATCCATGATAGTGCGCTAAAATGGCAAAGTCCCACGCCGGCAGACCGATGGCCGCTGCACCAAAATCGATGACGCCAGTCAGCTCGCTGTTCTCCTGAAAAATATGCTCTCCGTGTAGATCGGCATGCAGCAGGACGGCATTTTCTGAGCTGGCCAACTCCAAAAGCTCGGCCTGAACCATTTGCAATTTGGGAATCAATGCGGGATCCATCTTGGCAAACGGATGATCATGAAGTGACGATTGATCAAAAGGCCACAATTGCCCCCAACACCATCTAGCAAGAATACCCGACAACGCATCGGTCTGTTGACCACAAATTCGGCTCTCATCTTCTTGCAAACGACCATACCCTTGAACGGGAATGCCGTGAAGATGCGCTAAGAAAGTTCCTAAACTATTGGCGACAGAATGGGACATCGCCTCTTTTTGTAGTGCTTGTCCAGGCAGTACGCGTGTGATTGCCCACGGTTCTGTTATATCTACAATCGGTTGTGAGCGATCGTCTAGGCTGTTTAACAACGGTTCCGGAACGTAGGCCCCTTGACTATGCAACAGTTGCAGAATTGTAAATTCAGAGCGATATGTAACTGGCCGATTTGTCCCACGGAGAATCATCCGTATGATCAGCGCTTCAGTCTTTGCGTCTACACGCCATGCTGCACTCGTGGCGCCTTGGCCAATGAATTTGACGCAGCAATTGGACGTGTTTGTGACCAGATCTGCAATCTGCTTGATTGTTTCCGTTGAAGGAAGTCGGGACATTGTTATTCTTGCAACTCAATGTCCGCTCCTAGAATCTGAAGCATCGACTCATAGCCAGGAAAACTATCTGCCGTCAACTCGGCTTCATAAACTGTTGAAGTCCCTTCGGCAACCAGTCCCGCAATCGTCATTGCCATCGCCATCCGATGATCGCCATGACTCTCTACTGGCGCGCCGCGCAGCTTTGTTGGTCCATCTACGATAAAACCATCTTCCGTTGGCTCGATCTGAGCACCCATTTTGCGTAGTTCGCTTACGGTAGAGGCAATGCGGTCGGTCTCCTTGACGCGCAGTTCAGCCGCATCTCTGACAACGGTTGTGCCAGTGGCTTGCGTCGCTGCCACGGCCAGAACCGGCAGCTCATCGATCATCGTGACAATCTGCTCACCGCCAAATCTTGCGGCTTGCAAATTACTGAAACGCACTTCCAGATCGGCGACAGGTTCACCACCGTCTTCCCGCTCATTCTGAAATTCAATTGAGGCGCCCATTTCGACCAACGCATCCACAATACCACTGCGGGTTGGATTTACACCCACATCGGCAATGGTCATTCGGCTGTCCGGCACGACCGTACCCGCAACAAGCAAAAAGGCAGCAGAAGAGATATCTCCCGGTACTGTGATATCGAGGGGAGTCAATGGATTTTTCGGTCGCTCGCAGTGAATTGCATTGCCCCAACGCTGAATCGGAGCACCCATAGAAAGCAACATTCGCTCTGTATGATCGCGGGTCGGACCGGGTTCGCGTACAACAGTGAGCCCATTTGCATAGAGACCTGCTAATAAGACACAGCTTTTGACCTGAGCACTTGCCACCGGCATATCATACTCGATGCTGCGTAGCTCTCGCTGTTCGATGCCTAAAGGTGCATAATTTCCATCCTGTCGCCCAATAATGGACGCACCCATCATGCGAAGTGGACGCACAATTCGTCCCATGGGTCGTCTACGGATCTGCTCGGTTCCATTGATAAAGCTCGTGAATCGTTGTCCAGCAAGTAAGCCAGTAAGAAGTCGAACAGTTGTGCCAGAATTGCCGCAATCGAGAACACCATTCGGCTCCGTTAGTCCATCGATGCCCCGACCGTGTACAATCAATTCAGTCGGCGATATTTCGTCAATCTGAACACCTAGATTACGCATGATCTCAACGGTCGAACGACAGTCGCCACCATCAAGAAAATTTTGTACGCGGGTTTCGCCTTCGGCAATGCTGCCAAACATAACGGAGCGGTGGCTAATCGATTTATCGCCGGGGACGCGGCATTGGCCAGTGAGCGGGTGATTGGATTTAATTTTTAAGTGGGTCATTGTGTTTTCCAATAAAATGGTCAATAGCCATCGTTGATCGTTGACTATTCTGTTATTTTAACCTTTTGGTATAGGCCAATCTGGACAAGTCTTAGAGTATAAATATGTTCCAAAGTGGCATATAGAACCCGAGTAATCATGTTACTCTATGAGAATCACTTTATAGAGTGTCCATTTCCCGCTAGGCGTGTCCCCCAATCCGCCCGCTCCGTTTGTGATTGTATCAATTTTTGTCTCAGGGCACTTTCATTTGAATCAGACAAAAGATTTTGCAGTTCAGCTACCTGCGCATTAAAACAATCCAGTTGTTCCAGCACCGCCGATCGATTCGTCATCAAAATATCCATAAACATGCGGGTATCACTTGCTGCGACGCGGCTGGTGTCGCGAAAACCGCCCGCAGCAAGCTCCCAAACAACGGGATCGTCGCAACCAACATTAGAGACAGCATGCACAAGAGCTGATGCCAGCAAAAACGGTAAGTGACTAATACTAGCTACCAATCGATCGTGGCGTTGAGCAGGCAAGACTACTGGGCAAGCATGAACCGCTTCCACAAGCTCTATTGCCAGATCCACAGAAGCAGGACTTGTCCGTTCCAACGGTGAAAGCACCCAGGTTGCATTCCGATACAGGTCGGGTTCAGCGGCAACAAAACCAGACATCTCTTTTCCCGTCATAGGATGACCGCCGATAGGCTGAACGCCTGCAGGTAACTCATCCATCACTGCACAGATTTCGGATTTGGTGCTCCCCATATCCATGATGAGAGTTCCTGGCCACAATAATGGTCCTAACTCGTGCAGCATTGAAACGATAGTTCTAACAGGCGTCGCCAAGATAACAATATCCGCCCCCAGAATTCCCGTGTGAATATCATCGGTTGCTAGATCAACAGCCTCGGCAAAAAATGCTTGAAGAACTGTTTCTGTGCGGCGCGCAATCCCACGCACTTCTCGACAAAGTTGATTTTGGGTCAGATCGAGACAAAGACTGGCACCCATCAGCCCCAGTCCGACAACGGCGACTCGACAATCAGATAAAGATTTCATGATACTTTACAATAATCTGAGATATCTTAGATTTTGCGGCCGACCGCCTCAGCAATGGGTCTTAATTCGTTCATCAATGTTTGAAAGCGCTTGGGAGTCAGGCTCTGTGCCCCATCACTGAGTGCATTTTCTGGATTGGGATGGACTTCAACCATCAATGCATCCGTCCCCGCGGCGACTGCCGCTTTTGCAATTGGGCTGACGAGATCCCAACGACCTGTTCCATGAGCAGGATCCGCTACAACCGGAAGGTGGCTTAGCTCTTGCAAGACAGGGATGGCATTCACATCGAAGGTATTGCGCGTAGCTGTCTCATATGTACGAATGCCGCGTTCGCAAAGCATTACGTGCATGTTGCCGCCACTCAGAACATATTCTGCTCCCATTAAGAGCTCTTGTATCGAACCACTGGTACCCCGTTTCAAAAAGACCGGTTTTGTTTGTTTGCCAACTGCTTTCAACAATGGATAGTTTTGGTTGTTCCGCGCCCCAATTTGCAAAATATCTGCGTACTCAGAAACCAAATCAATTTCGTCAATGCTCATGACTTCCGTAATGATGGGAAGACCCGTCTGCTCGCGCGCCTCAGCGAGATACTTCAGCCCATCTTCGCCCAGACCCTGAAAAGTATATGGACTGGAACGTGGCTTGTAGGCTCCCCCACGTAGCACTGAGGCACCAGCTTCTTTTACAGCATGAGCTGTCTCTAAGATTTGATCACGGCTTTCTACACTACAAGGGCCAGCCATCACCGTGATCTTTTTTCCACCAATTGCTGTACCATTCACCTGAATAATCGTGTCTTCTGGGACAAAGTCTCGGCTGGCGAGTTTGTACGGTTGCATCACGCGCATCGATTTTTCCACACCGTCGAGAATTTCAAACGTACGTGTCTCCAGCGTATGTTCGTCAGCACCAATAATTCCAATGATTGTTCGTGCTTCACCTCGGCTGAGATGGACCTTATGTCCAGATTCTTCAACTCGTTTCACGACGCTCTCTACCATTTCTGGAGTCGCATCCTTTTTCATCACAATGATCATAATTTTCCTCCTCAAAAGAAATTGCGGGTGTGTACCACAAAGTGTGTAAATGGAGTAGATTCTCTGACTGGGCGGTCTCCGTTTACACACTTTGGGACACACTGTCAAAATTGCAAGATAGCAGAGTTGTAAGGTTGCAAAGTCACGTTCTCGACACATTTTGCAATCTTGGCACTTTGTCGCGCTGCTTTATATTTGTAATAATGCAGATTGCACTGTCGTCTGTTCAGTTTTCTGCATTGATGCAGGTGGATAGCTACCAAGTAGCTTCACAAAGGATGCCTTGCTTAACAGTCCAACGAGTGCTTCACTGGCCAAGGCATCTTGATAATGACCGTCGAAATCCAAATAAAAGATATATTGCCAAAGTCGGTTGCGGCGAGGACGACTCTCGATTTTGGTCAAATTGATTTTGCGGCTGGCAAATTGACCAATTGCTTCGTAGAGTGCGCCTAGAATCTCTGGCACAGCAAAGACTAATGATGTCTTGGCAGGTTGACATCGTTCCGCTTCTCCTTTGCCTACAATGAAAAAACGGGTATAGTTGTGTTTAAAATCTTCGATACCCTCATCAATTATTTTCAGGCCGTAGTGTTGTGCAGTCAAGCGACTTGCAACAATGCCAATGCCCTCTTCCGGTTTTTCGATTAGCTCCTTGGCTGCACCGGCGGAATCATACCAAGGAACAGCCGTCAAATGATTACGGTTGAGATAATCTTCGCACTGAGCCAGCGACTGAGGATGCGCTCGGATCTGAGTGATTCCGTTCTTATTTTCAGGCAGCGTCATCAGACAGTAGCGTACACATAATAACACTTCGCCATGTACTTTGAGATCGTGATCTAATAGCAAATCATAGGCTTTGTTGATACTGCCGGCTGTTGAATTCTCGACTGGCACGGCAGAAAAATCTGCTATTCCGTCTTCTACAGCCTCAAATATGTGCTCAAAAGCTTGATAGGGCAATGACTCGACATCTCGTCCGAAATGCTGATAAACTGCTTCTTCTGAAAATGCTCCGATTTCGCCTTGGAATGCAACAACGGTCATAATAGACTCCCATAACGTTTTTTAATTTTTGATTTTCGTTCTTTCTTTATTGTTCCCAAACTGCCAGTTGTCTTTGAATCCAATTTTCTAGCTCATTCATATCGATTTCTGGAATAATCATTTTCTTATCCGGTCTGAGTCGTTCAGCTTCACGTAAATAAATGTGCTGAATCTCTTTTTGTCCTTTGATTGTATTCCAGTGCACCAACGCGCGAATACAACGCGGCAGACCATCAGGTACATTCATCTCATGTCCACAAATCAGTGGCACATCGAGCCATCCAAGCTGCCGAGCTGCCACAGCAGGATAAGCAGCTGTAACATCGGGCGAGGTCGTAAAGTATGCGCTAGCGACATCTTCCGCCTCAATCCCATTAAGTCGAATCATGAGAGCCAATAGCTCGCGTGTGGCTTTCAGAATCGATTCTCGATCATCGTGGTCAATTGTCGTTGCGCCGCGTACTCCTCGACAGACCATAAAATCCTCCAATGTTTGTGAGGTTCGAGTGGGCACATATGACATTCATCCCCAGAACAATCCGCCCTGTCGTTGCTCCGAGTGACAATAGACATTATAAGGATTCAAAGTATCTCTCTGAGAAATTGCACAATCGTCAGGCAGAAATGTTCAATCCTTATAAACTCTAATACTTTTCTGGGGAGCTATGTATCTCAAACCCTTTGATTTTTGCCAAAAAAAAAACGAGAGCGATGGCTGTCCACCATTCTCGCTCTCGTTGAGTTCAGTCTAGACCAAGCCTTAGCCAGGCGCTTGCTGTCTCACCAGTCGGAATGGCGATGCGTACGTAAAATAAAATGTAAACCCAAAAAAATAAAAAGAAAACCCACGCCCAGTTTGGCGTAGGTTCAATTCAAACGTAAACAAAGAAGCAAGCAATTTGCCACTGAGAGGACTCTGATTTAATTGAGACCACTGACGTTTACGTCCGCTGTTCATGGGTTTACCATACGTTCTTGAAAGTCGCCATTCAGACTTATACAATTAAAATTGTACGATCCAAACGTGTCAATATGAGAGAATCATAGCATGTTCAGACACGTTTGTCAACTTGAAATTTAGTTTACCGGCTGGATATAATAAAGACGCTCAACAGACGAAAGTATGTAATTCACTGATAATTCAACTGCTTCCTCGCATATTTGCATACTTTCTGGAAGAAAGACCTTTTCCATAGATGAGCCAATAAAGAACCATGCGTACTTTCATTGCTGTCGAACTTCCATCTCAAATCCACCTGACGCTTGCCCAGCACCAGCAGCATCAAGCGCTTCTTGAGGAGCATCGCATCGAACGCTCGATCCGCTGGGTTGCGCAAGGGAATGCTCATTTGACGTTGCGTTTTCTGGGAAAAACCAGCCAAACTCAACGCCAAGCGCTGGCGCACGAATTGCGAAAGATAGGGCTGCGACAAAAGCAGTTCGATCTGGCACTGGGACAATTTGGATGTTTTCCAAATATCAAACGTCCACGCGCGATCTGGGTTGGTATTAAGGGGGGCAAGACAGCACTTAGGGCTCTGCAGAAGGAGGTTGAACACGCAACACAAAAAGCTGGATTTGCTCTAGACACTCAACAATACTTTCCTCATCTTACGCTTGGCCGTGTGCAGCGAAAAGCAAAGCAATCAGTGATTCGTCATCTTGGCGAAGTTTTGCAACAGAAATTCGATACGCTTCAGGCTGCTGAATCTTACTCAGCTGACGAGAATCTGTTTCGAGTCGAACAGATCACTCACTTCCTCAGCGAACTGCGGTCTACTGGTGCGACGTATCAAGCGCTACAAGCGTTCCCGCTTCAACTGTAAAATGGACGCTTTAGTTTCGACAGTTCTTTTTACGCGATCAATGAGTATTTTTTGACACAGTCACGACCCGGGTGCTTGTTTGCTGCAATTGCTTCCTGGGCAACACCAGCAAAATCCGGTATCTTTTACGAAGAATTACCCTTGACGTCCGAAAGAGCTTCTTGGTGCGAATCCAACTGATGAAATTCTGTTTGCCGGGATAACTACCAATAAACATCCCAAAAAGAATGCTGAGCCAACCTGGACCAGGCACGGAGGGTATCGCCAGAAAGAGTCCCAAGAGAATCAACAAGAAAGCGATAAACTGTCTCAAGATAAATCGTATAAGACCATATTTCCAATTGTAATCAACATGGATGCGAATTAAGTTTCTGTCTTTGGCAAAGGGATTGTAGTTTCGCCACCCATCTGCAGGTTTCAGATTCATTTTAATTTTATTGAACATATAGATCTATACGTTCATTCGAGATAAAAGTTGCAGGCCTTCAAGACTCCTGAAACGGCTCGATTCGCTCTTCAATCTCTTGTGATGATGACATCTGCTCCTCATTTCGTCGTCGAATCAGTGGCGGGAGGTTGCGTCGGACAGGAGAAGTCGTTTGAGGAGATGCAACTTGAGAACGGGTTTGTGTTTCTGTTAGATCTTGTGATAAATCTCGTGACAGGTCAATGTCGTGAAGGTTTGTGAAGCCATCTGGTCGTACTGGTTCTCTCTCAGAAATTGCTTCTGTCGCTGGTTCCCTCGTGGTTCTGTCAAACGAGTGCTCGAATCCGCGTATCAAAAGTGCTAGCGGTGAACAGACTACGATACCCAAGACCATCCCCCAGAGTCCAAGTGACATAATACCAATCACTTGCGCCTGAAGCTGACTTGGGAAATCGGATTGGAATCCATGCGCAGCAAAGAGTCCTGTCACACCTTGTCCTGTCACACCCAGATATCGATCAATGCCAGTTTCCTGCCACCCGCTTCCCACAGCGCCATCGGCGAAGAGACCCGCCATCAGAAGACCAATAATGGCTGGGACTGTATTCATGTGGACGGCGCCCGTTGCATCATCCAGGCGCAGGATGCCGTCAGTCACAAAAAGAACAAATGGAACTGTCCCACCAGCGAGAAACCCGATCAAAAAGGCACTGAACGGTTCAACAAATGGACCAGCAGCCAAGCCTGCAATTGAACCAGCAGCCAATCCACGTGCGCTGACTGTAGGATCACTTTGTCCTGTCACGAACCAAGTGTAGGCGATCGGGATCAAGGCTCCACCGCCTGCTGCTAAAATACTGTTAATTGTTCCTCGCATCAAAGCGACTTCAGTTAACCCATTGACCTGAAGCGGGTTTGACCAGAGCCAGCCAACCGTGCCCCCCAGAATCATAAAGCTCCCGACGATGGCGAGAAGCGGCAGTTGAACCGGCGGCAGTTTTACCTCGGTGATGGGAATTTGTTCCCGTCGCGGTACCCAAGCAACAAGCGCCGAGAGGCCAAAAGCACCGACCACAAGATGTACTGTGCCCGCACCGCCAAAGTCGATCACGCCGTGCCCCAAATTCATATTACGTCCTATAGCACTCAGCCATCCACCGCCCTGTACCCAATTTCCCGCAATTGGATAGAGGATACTCCCAACAAACAACGACAGAACGAGAACCACTATGCTGGGTGCACGTCCTCTAATTGCCAATACAGGCAAGATCGCAGCTGTGATTGCCCAAGGAAGATGCGCCAAGAAGAGTGCATAGATCATCGGCGCTATGTCTGGTCCAGATAGAAACCAGCCACTCAGGCCAGCCATCCCCCAACCAGTACCCCATGAGGGTGAAAGTGCACTCCACTCCCAAACAAGCATCTCTAGCTCGGGTAACCTGTAAACCAATCCAACACCTCCAAACTGAAGCGCAAATCCAATTGCCCAGTAACCAATCGATGCCAATCCAACAGCCGCCAGGCAGTTGACTGACGCGCGCCAGGCTTGTTCTGGATCTAATCCAGCAATACCAATAAGAACAAAGCCTGCTGGGACAAGAAACGCCACTGCAGCCATGAGGAGATACCAATAACTGGGCAAAAAAGTGAGGCTAGATTGCATAGAGGAAGTAACGATTTACGATTTTGGACTATATACTTCGGTTGTGATGAAAACAGTAATAGTGACATTTGTCACCCTAATTGACAATTTCAAGGGTTTGTAGAGGGTTCGCACCTCAAATTTGTCATGTTGTAACCTTTTTGACGCTAACAGACCCTCAGAGGTGTTCTAAGGACTCGCTTGTATAGGGTTTGAACACCCAAAATCAGGGACCAAGGTGACAAATGTCACCATACGTAGTTTTCGCAAACTCATTCAGAGAGAACAAACTACGGTTTCCATACAGAGCAGAGTATGGATTTACGAACTAAGGCTCAGCAGATCCAAATTCCCGTGGAACAGGCGTTCTCTCACACCGGTTTCGGTCGCATAGAACTGCATTAGAGATTACACGCAGTAGGATTTCTCAGAGGTAGAGCGTTCAAATGGCGAAAAAAGACGCAGTAGAGAATCTCGGACCATTTGGCACGCTCGAGTCTGTTTTGACTGAGAAGTGCAGGATTATGTCTACTGCGTGTAATAGAGAACGCCTCACCCAGAGGGATTGAGCGACTCCTCAATCAGGTTCTCTTGATTCATATGAGTGGTGTTCTTGATGCCAAAAACTGATTCTATACTTCTTTCGCAACGACAATCGGAACATGATCTCCGTCTTGACTGGTTGAACTTTTCGTTGCTTTTTGCGAAAGGTAGATCGTGTCTTCTTCTATCTTTTTGATCCGCGTGCCGCGGGGTACAAATTCACCGTTCACCAAATCGCCGATGTTCAACAAACCGGCATTGGATACGCCCATTACCCGATCGGTTCCGACAACAAATTGTCCTTTGGACTCTCCATTGAGAATGACATAGGGTGCATTCTCTGATCTGGGCAGAAGCTGCAGCTCAATCGGTTTCTGATCGCTTGCGAAGTCCTCCGGTAACTTCACCTCTTGACGCAGGTCGCCCGGAATATGGGCGGTAATCAGCATCTTTGAATCGCCGTCCCGCTCAATTTCTGAAACACTCTCCACTTCAAGCAGTGGCATGGGAAGGGATGACTCAGGTGGAGTCGGGTATTCCTCTAGCGAGCATAGGCAATAGAGCCGATCTCCGGGGAAAAATGATCCTTCTGCGCTTTGCTCTATCATAAAACGAATCGTGTAGGGATCGATTCGCTCAGCAGTCCGACCCGGTAGAAAGGGTTGAACCATCGAGTTATATTTCAAGTGATAGACGCGGTAGGGCCATTCCGTACTCCGCACGCGCAAAGTCTGACTATTGAGATGCAGAGGGATACGCGTGGCATGATTGACGATATGAAGATCAACCACTTGATCATCAGACAGCAAGAACTCCACTGCTGTCTGATCACCATCAATTCGTCTCAAGTTGCAGTCGTGGAAATGAATGCGGTTCCAGTCGGCATAGCGAGAGAATAAGAATCTTGGATATTCCGCACCAATTGTGTGGAAATTGCAGGACTGAAAGACCAAATTCGCCCCAAAAGATTCTAGCCGAACGTGGAAGTCTTTCGATCGCTCTTCATCGCCCCAAGTGATGAAGTCGCAGCCGATGAAGGTTAAGGCACCACGGGTTGGCAACAAATGCATTGTTTTGACTCTGGCCCTAAATTCATACTGACAGCCAGAGAAGACCATATTTGAACCAAGAGCTGTATTGCCCGCACCACCAAAGTTCCCCAAGTTGATACTATTTGTGGCGAATTCGCCACAGAGATGGGCGGCTCCACCCGTTGTGGTCTCTAGATGATAGAGGTTGCGACATGCATCGTAGAGATTGGAGGTGCAATTGATTTTCGATCCAGATCTGGCACCAAAAGTAAAATTGTCAATGGCTGTGTAGCATCTGGCGAACCTGTTATCCTGAAAATGCAAGCCACGCGCCGCGGGTGTGCCCACGGCAATGCCATAGGCACAGCTTTCTATGGTCGAGCGCTGTACACGAATCCGATCGTTGGGGAATACCCCCGTAGGCGAGACTGCAATTCCGACGACGAATTGCCTGATGTCGACCCCTTCGATCAAGACCTGGGATGAACCAGAATTGCTCCTGTTTCTCGTTTGATAGCGAGATTCATCACCGTACCAATCCTGACGATTGGCGGGTCTGCTGCCGTAAGCATCGGTGGCAATTGCACAATAAGGATTGTGTTGGCCTACTGTACACCCCTCACTGATCCAGTCGCTCGGATGGAGATTATCCGCCCAGCGTTCGCCATCAAACTTGTCAAGCTTCTTTTTTGGATGGCCCACCACCTGAGATGCCTTGATGTTTTGTCCCACGATGCTGAGATTCTTGATCTGAGTGTCCCGCGCCTGTGAGAGGTTGATTGCTGGACGGTCCTTGAAGCGGGCATGAATGATGGTTGCTGGATTGGCCGCTCCCATTGCCGGTCTACTTCCTTCCAAAACGTAGCTACTCGTGGCTGACGTGCCAGGTGATTCCAAGTGAATCGTCTCATTAATCCAATACTCACCGGCAGGCATGTAAAGACGACTCACCTCCAACGCGGCATAGACAGCTCGTTGAATCGCTGGCTGACTATCAAACTGTTGCGGATCATCCGGTTGCGCACCAAACCAGCAGGTCGGCACTTCTTTGACAGAACCGCGCTTGAAGAGTACGTTGTCAAGATCGTTGTCGACTTCGTTACTGTCGCAAAACTGAAAAATTGGGTAGAGACCAGCCTCAAGGGAGCCAGCAATTGTCAATTGAGGAATGCCATTAAGCTGGCATGTCGTCCGACTTTTCGGCGGAAAGACAATCTTACCTTCTCGGGTGACGCGGACGGCCAGATTGGCCGGAATTTCGATTGTCTCATTTTCTGCAATAAAAACCTTCTGGTCGATTATCAGTTCTCTGGATGTTGATCCAAAACTATCAATCATTTTTTTAAGAGCTTTCATTTTTGCCTCCATTTTTAAAGGACAAAGGGTCTATGCGAGAACGTGTACTCAGAGAAGTGACTGAAGGCGCTGATCTTGGCCATTAGGCCGAGCGTCCACCTACGTGGACGCTCGGTATTGCCCTGAACATGGTTTACGAAGATAAAGAAAATCGTTCGGCAGACCGGTAGGGGCAAGAGGCACGGCGGAAGAGGGCTTTCTCTGTTGCTGAGGCGCCACACCGCCGTTCCTCGTGCCCGTCTTGAACACCGAGTTTATTTTTTAAAGACCATCAACCTGTTCTCCCACTTTCTCGCGTAGAGCCCAAATTTTTAAAGTAGCCTAGCAAGTCGTGCAAACTGCATCAATGACCAGCTCTTGCCCACCAACTGCGAATGAATGAAGCGGTCCCGTCAGGCGTAGAAGCCCCTGATCATTGCCATACCCATTGTGTGAAGCGACATAGACACCACCGATCGTGGTTCCATCAATATCAATGAAGTTGTTGATATTCTGGAATACGCCATTGATGCGCACATTTAAGTTTCCGCCAAACTCGCCAAACCGCAGCTCGAGATTGTTGACAGGTCCCCCAAAATAGAAGCCAAGCGTCACATTATTAACGACTAGCTCTTGACCGGACCCACCTGCTGCGCCCAACGAAGCGACTTCTGCATGTCCGCTAGTGGTCCATTGGCCGCCCTCCCATTGGAAAGGCTCGGCGACGACAGTGACATTGGCCTCTGTGAATGAACTTCCACATGGATATTGTGCACCCGGAGGCAGAGTCTCGAATTCCAAACACTGAATGATTGCGGGCATCGGAACAAACTGCTGTAAGGTAGCTGTCTGGACCCCCTGTATGGTCTCCACCAATTGCGCCACAGTCATATCGGCGACGGGGTTTGCATGTCAGTTGCGAGAGATCGCTGAACATCATTCGATGATTTTATGAGAGTTGTCATAATTCATTTTTCTCCAAAAGGTTTGCTTCATGCGAAACACCAGCCTGTTTCACATAATAACATATATTTTTCTTGAGCACTCGGGGGACTGGCCCAAGTCAGTCAGCGCTAATTGACTGCTCATTGGGATAAACACGGGGCTGGGTGGTTTTACAGCATTTTCTGAGTTTTCGATCATTCGAATCCACATTTGACCTCTTCCTAGAAGATCTCTCCCTATTGAGCTGTGGTGATATCAGACGAGCCTATAAAAAAACGCCTCTGACCATTTGGCCAGAGGCGGATGATTGATAAGACCGATAGAATCTATCTCGATCATCGGTCAGGGTTGGTTCCTCTCGTCCTCGAAGAGGTGCAATGCATAGTACGGAATTGATTACTCCCGGCTCAGCCTCATAACAGGAGCAGACCCAAAATAAAAATATTCAGGATTGATATCAACTGCCAACTGGCATTCTTGCCACAGTTGGAGTTGCAGAAAACGAGCAATTCTGTTTAATGCTTCATCCTCTGAAGGAACTTTTATGATCAATGTCTGATCTTTGAAGAGATCCTGACAAGATTTTCCTGGACCCAACCAACCAATCAGAGGGAGTCCATCCATTGTCATTTGTCTAAACTCAATTTTGCCATTGAACTTTCTGAACTCTATCACCCATGGGGCCGACTTCAATAGCATTCGCCGCGCCTGAAAATCAGTGGCAAGCCAACCATCAAATGACACATAACCTAGTAATCCACGAGGGCGACGTAGACATTCATTGCTCAATATGCGCGTAACATCCGTAATCTTGTGGTTTGGTTTAGAGGCTGGCCAGCAATCCGGAGCAGTATGCCAACCGATCGCTTTTTGAACTTGCCTATTGATAAATTGAGGGGGTGTGCTCTCCCATACGACAGCATACAATGGTTGCTCCAAAACGTACCGTTGCCATACTGAATCATATCTCATCGGAGGGCCGCTCAATTCGTTCAGATCATCGTCCAGTTTATCTAAAGCGAGTGCTGCCAAACCGCTGACCAACGGTGCGGCAAAGGATGTCCCACTCCAGTAGGCATACGTGGGATTGACAGGTTGTATGAACTGTATAGGACGTATTGCAGTAGTTGGTGTAAATATGTGGTCTGTCCAGGGTGATATGGGATTCATCGGTCTATGTACGTTCCTCGTTTCTATTAAGCTGACTATCCCGTCTGTCGGACGGATTTTGCATCTCCATTTATTTGTTCCAGGCAGCTTATTCCACGTTGCATTGCCGCCTGGTGCAAAAACATCGCCATAATTTGTAAAACATGGTAAGTCTAGCGCATGGTTATGGGCACCAACACCAATGACCGCTGGATACTGAGCGGGAGCCTGCTGTCTTTTGCTTCTTCTGTGATCAACTTTTGCCACGAGTTCGTTAAATCCATCATTGCCTGCTGCAGCGACGATCACTCTGTTATCAACATTCCTGGTATGTGCAGCAAGCATCAATGGAAGGCTTACAGATGGGAACGGCATCTCACGCGGAAGAGTGATTTGGGGACAAATTGCTTCTACTTCGTTATTATCTTGGAGCAACGTAGCAATATACGACAATAGCTCTTCGTAATTGATGTCTGATGGGTCGAAGTCATTACCCCAGAGCAACGTAGCCATATTCCACAATAGATCTTCGTAATCGTATAGTGGCTCTAACCCAGGAGGAAAATTCACTAAATTTGGCAGAGTATTTTTATCAACTAGAAAATTATTCAAATCATATAGATGTGTCCACAAATTTGTGAAGGCACATTGACGCTCTTTGAGGTCGCTCTTGTTTATATCTTCTGGATCGAGTTGCAATCCCAAGCTAAGATTCACAACAGTGTTTCCGGGAGAGCCATTGCTCGCTTGTTCTTGTGCTTGAAAGAAGAGATGCATCGCATGCAACAGATTAATCAGACTCCCCTCAAGCTTGTGATCCAATATCTCGATAAGATGAATGTTACTTTGAGGTGCAATATGGTGTGCTAAACCTGCAACAAAAAGACCATGAGAACTAGAGATTGAAACTGTGCTTGTCAGGTAAGATTTTTGCGGTTGATTACTTTGCACAATATCGTTCACATGTCGCACCTTATCTTTCAAGAGTGCCGATATGCACATTGTAAATGGTTGTGTAGCTTCAGAATGAATGATATGTTGCCCAGTAGAATAAGGAGACGAATCGAAAATTGCAATCGTGACGTCTTTACCGGTCGCTGACTGTAGTGAATTCAGGCCAAATCCACCAAAAGACCATTGATGATTAAATGCATCCGACGTATTCGTAACAGTAATAAGTTTTGGTGGTTGATCTTCTGGATTGCCTCCAATTTCGGAACTGCTTCCTGGATCTCCTTTAAGTATAGATCGATTGATCGCATAGTTAGGTTCGGCAACCGGAAATAACGCTTTTGGGAAAAGAAGGCGTGCGATTACATTAAATGCATTAACTGCTGTCAAAACTGAGGCATCGTCTTTTTTCGTAATCTGATGAAGACTGAGGGTGATTGTCTCAGATTTTTCAAATGGATTTTGAAAAGTTATCCCTTCACTATTCGAATGAATTGGAATTGCTGGGCTAATAGCGACCCCAAGTGTCAATGAATATGAATTAACAATGCTGATTATGCCTGCCCTCGTGGCTGACGATGTGCTAGCAATGATAATCTGATTATCAATATATCCATCCTTGTTGATTGGCCCCGATGTATTCAACCAACTCTTATGTAAGGGCTGATCAGGGTCTTGTTTTAATGGAGTGCCAATCAATGGACCAAGATCGCAGTTCAATGCATTGGTAGAACTTTTGTTCTGTATCGGCAATGCAGTTTCCGAAACAGCAAGCTCGCCTGATAGTACTGTGCCAGCAAAGATCAGAGTAAGCCCCATAAAGACGAGTAAGCACGTTAGCAAACGATAAAATCTATTCATTGTGGTTTATTCCTTTCCATAGTAACAATTAGTTGCATAGGCAACTTCTAAAATTTCTCACTCATGGGAATGAACACAAATTTAGGGTCTTTTTACAGCAGGCCGGAATCACCAACTAAGAAAAAGGGGGCCCAGAAGTAGGGATGTGAATAGTAAGAACGCCAATCCATCAGGGGCATTCCTTTGGTATCGCGTCCGTAAATAAGGGCTCATTGTGCTGTTTGCAGCGCGCTTGCTTTTGTCATGCCACCAGCCAGGGAACGGTACAAGATCTCCATAAGCAATGCCGTTGATCGATCTTCCACAGTCCATTGGCTCAAAAGAACAGAAACCGTTCCAGCGGCCAACAACGCACGCATCAGCCCTAGGAGTTCATCCCCACCACCAACAACGCTTCGTCCCGTATAGCAGGCACTCAGCGTTACGAGTGAGGCATTGATGCGCATGTTAAAGATGTCCAAAGTAGTCAACCAGCCGTCGTTTAGGGCTAATCCAGAAAAGAGGGGATTATCGGCACGGAATTCACCGTGGGTGGCAAAGTGAAGCAAATGATATTGGGGAGCGGACGCCAACAACTGATCCAGTGTAGCTTGATCTTCAAGGAGCGTTCGGTTGTCCCAGTGTTGAGTAATAGTGCTGATCTCATCTGCTACAAAGGGTAACCGACCATCGTATGAATATCCAACCGCGAGCAGTCCACTCCCGTGCGCAGATGGATCGATTTCTGTACAGTAGCGCAAATAGCTGGCACAAGGCAGATAGCTGATTTGAATATTTTCAAGTAGGTATGCCTTGCCGTCATGTAAGGCATGAAAAGGCAGATAGTGAAGCTGACCGTGTGGGACGATAATTAGATGGGATGTACCCGATAATTCGCTCTCGAACGGCGCAATAAGTGCTTGATATAGTCTTTTGAGAATCTCCTGGGCATTGGCGGTAAGATTCACAATCTGCTCGGGGTAACTCCTTAGAACCAAACCCCAATTTAGATCAAGGGCGTTCTGAAACTTCACAATTTCTTTAATAGACAGAGGGAGGTGATGATATTTCGTCGCTTGACGTTGTCCATTGCTGTCAGCCGTCATAATAAAGACCATAATTTCATCTTGTATGATGAAATACTCGACCAAACATACATCATCTGTTAGATAAGGGTGTGGTCGTTCGGTCGTGACCTGAGAGAGCGAAACATCGCGTGCATAATCGGCATTACGAATGAGGAGCTGATGCCAGAGTTCGGTAATGCGACTCTCAACCTGACGCTGTTGAGCAGCATCTGATTCATCATAGACATTGTTATTTAGCCCATTTTGTTCCCGACGACGAGAGTCTCGATTGCGACGCTGATAGAGCTTGTTCAATTCGACAACGATAGGCTCATCGCTTTCGTTGCGCGCCTGAACCTGCAGATCGAGTCGATGCGCAATTAACGTCATTAATGCACGTGACTTTGCACGTTCTACATAATCTAGGGCCAGGTCGACCTCATTCAATTTCAGACATAGTTGGACCATTTCCTCATAGAGCAGGCGCTTGTGTGAATCTTCCAGAAAAGCAGAGCGGAATTCAAGCATCGTTTGTCCTTGCAGGCGCTCAAGCTCATCTATTGCACGTGCAAAACATTGGAAGGCTCTTTGTCTGTCATTTTTTCCCTGCGCAATGTGGCCCAAAATGGCATATCCTTCATAGATGAGAATGGAAATATCTTGAGATTCTGCACGCGCTAGCGCTGTCTGAGCCAACGATTGTGCCCGATGAGATTCATTCTGTGCGATCGCTGCACGCGCTGCAATCAGTAATGCCTGCAATTCTTCCAGAAGATGATTCGACTCGGCGAAAACTGACATACAGCTAAGTGCAGTTCCCTCTGCGGAATCGTGCTTACCTTGCATATAGAAGAGGTCTGCCTTGGTTAAGTCAACAAGTGCAATCCAATATGTATTGCCAGTAGTCTCAAGCCACTGTCTAATTTCAACCAGCGATGTATGTGCTTCATTATACTGACGCAGTCCGGCATAAGCCTGGACTTCATTCAGTAACGAAACCATTGTCTCAGGGATAACCTCATGTTGCGACAGATAATTACGAACGCGCTGGCATTTTGCTATGACGTCTTGAAAGCGGCGCAGCTGTAGCAAACAATATGTAGATGCTAATTCATTCTGGGCGACGTTTTGATATCTTTTTTCAGCTAGCCAATTTTCTTTTGCCTGCTCGAAGAGCAACAATGCTTGAGTATAGTGACCGAGTGTCTGGTAGGTAAGGGCCAAGTTATGTCTACATCGAGCAACCAAAGCTGCTTCATGTGCTTCCTGGGCAAGCTGAAGTGCATATTGATTAGCTCGAATCGATTTACTATATTGACCCAAAGAAAATAATACAATAGATCGGTTGAGTTCGATAGTGGGGAGAAATTGTCTTCCTTCAGACCCCAGATTTTCGTACACCTCACGTGCTGACTCTAGCGATGATAGTGCATCATCCAACATGCCAAACCGATTATGAATCATGGCCAAATTGCTATAAAGCGTTCTTACTGCAGACCATTTTTCATACTCTACTAACACCCGCCCAGCCCACAACCCTGCTTGCACTGCTTCCTCATACTTCTCTGTCATGGCCAATGCCCAAATGCGTGTGACTTGCACATCTGCCTTTCCTACCGTGTCTCCCAGGATTTCATAGAGTTCGACAGCTCGATCATAAATGGGCAACGCCTGTTGAAAACGACCATAGCCAAGCATTTCCAACTGTGCCTGGATACGCAATGCCAAGGCTTGGTGACGCAATTCTTGAGTCAAGCTGGCGAGGAGGCGAATGAGATTGGCCGTTTGAGACGCTTCCGCAATGTCGGCACGCAAGTCTCGCACAAATTTTTCTCTTAATTTTTCGGCTAACTCGTCGATTATTTGACCATCGAAAAAAGATAAATTTTGTTGAAGAATTTGACGTTGCTTGTCCTCGTCTGACAGCGCTACCAGTTGAGCAATAAGTTGTTGGGGAGACATAAGGGGTATCGATAATTTGTCAACGGACTACAATGATATTTATACGGATAATGCCTGAATTTGAATCTGGAATTCCGGTCCAATTATAATTAGTTCATACTCGTTTGGAGACAGTTGTGAGAGGGCAAAAATACCGAGGTCATCGACGCTTGTCTGCACAATCGTTCTGCCTTCTAAGCGGAGTTGTACCTCAAATTCCGGGGCGTTCACGCCGACAATAAGACCGGAAAGCATTTTGTGCCCCGGATGCTCGATATCCTCTTGAATCTGGATCGATATCTGCACGCCCTCAGCTTGATAGACCAACGATTCGTCGTGGCCGCGGACGTTAAAGGCTGGCGTTAGTCCACTCCCACCTTGCAATAATTCAGCCACCACAACCCGAACCTTATCCAGCAAAGGCGGCTCCGTTTCCGCAGTCGGTGTACCTATCTCCACAACTTCACCAATCTTCTCAAATTCTCCAACAAAGGCACTTAAGGTAGTCAACTCGCGAGTACAGTGCGGGCAAGTTTCCAGATGCTGCGTAATCGCCGTCGTCTGCTCTGGCATCGTAAACCCATAATGATAGTCGCGCAGATCATCGGGCTCTGGGCAAGTGACGCGATGGAGGTGCTGGAACGTTCTGTTATCCAGGTGTGCCAAGCGTTCGGCGTTGCTGCGACAATGGGTACACTGCTGCACATGTTGTATAACCGCATCATCTGCTTCGTGATCCAACAGCATCAGCAGATCGATTTGGTCAAGTTCGGGTGGAGATATACAGGCCATCGTAACTATCCCTTCAAGTTCTATCTATTTGGGCCTGGAATGAGTCCAGGCCATCGGCCCAAGTACCGCTTGCGGCGCAAGATCGACAATCCTTTTGTGGATTTGAATCTATCAGAACCTATTTCACGCAATTCCAAAACATAATGATCTTGCGCGTCAAATGTGGTAATGTTGCGTATTGGGTGATATAAGCAGAGAAGTTGGCTGTGCAACTCGCATCTGCCCATTCAGCGCCAATATGAACACCTCATGAATGGTAGGGGTATATGATGAACACAGGATCTTCACATTTTCGCGCATTCTTGGTCATCTATGGTTCTGTTCGGCGTAAAATTTCTTCAAATCTGGGTCGCGACTCAGCCGGTCCAGGATATTGCGTTTCATCCGATAGATCTCACGTACGTTGGCAAACTTGTTTGGATAGAGATCGTAGATCTTGCGTGGCTTGAGTCCGAAGATAAAACAATGTTCAAGCACAAGACGCTCTCTCTCATTCTGCAAACGAACGTTGATCAATCGCCAGCATTCTTCGCGCTGGGTCTGCGTAACGACTTCTCGCTCCGGAGAATCTGCGCGGCTGGTTAAGGAGTCTGGCAACTCGACGAGCTGTGGACCACTGCGATCACGTACGTAATTATAGATGGCAGTATGAACGCAGGACTTGAGATAGGAAAGCAACGCTGGCAAGTTGGGAAAACGTCCAAACTTTTCGCCTGTACATGCCTTGGCCATATTCATCAACGCACCATTGACAAAGTATTGCTCTTCTTCACCACAGCGTACAAATTGACTATGTGCCTGGACCCAACTGGTCATGAGGGTTCGATACTGACTGAAAACCAGTTCCCACGCGCGCTGATTGCCGTCGACAAAGGCGCGTCGAAAGATCTCAAAACAGTAGCAATCATCATGAGCGCGATTGTGAAAAAAGTGCTCAGTCGCTTCTGCACATTTTTGGGCGATCTGTTCCAAGGGAAGTTGACCGAAGCGAATTTCTTGCGTGGGGGGCTTCATCGTTGTTTGTCTCTCCGATCTCAAGGTAGTGTGTCCCAAAGCGTGTAAGTGGAGCCCCCTTCGTCAGAGAGCCTGCTCCATTTATACACTTTGTGGTACACATCCATATTAAACGGCGTAAAAAGTTGCGAATCTTCCCAAAATGTAGGGCAATTCTAGCTTATTTTTTGTCCAGCCGCAATAGACCTTGTCAACAATGACAAGATATCAAGAAAGCATTTTTGCCATATATGTCGAAAATTTCGCCTTGACTCAGTGAGCAATCGAAGTATTGCAAAATTTTAAGGTTCACAAGTGGCAAAAAATGTGTCTTTTGTGCGTTAGTGTATAATAGAACACAGAAATATGTATGAATTGAAATTCTCGAATGCGGCCGAGAAGCATAGCACTGGAGGAATCGATGTATAACCGGACTATCCTGAATCTTAGACAGTTGGTGGGACAAAGCATCAAGCATGAGCGCTACGAGCCAGTAAAAGGCAAAGGGACAACCATTCGAGTTCGCGGCATTGTTCGTCGATATCGAATCCGCTTGCCGCATATCCATGTCTGTCAGTCAACTCAGGTGACAGACGACATCAAACAGATCGCTTTAGATTCTGTTGACGTTTAGCGTATTCACGATTCATCTGGTACGGTTGTGGATGAATCTATGCAACCGTGAATTGGTGCGTTTTATCTCAAAATGCTAAAGTTGATTGACGCTTCTAGAAGCTGTTGATATTTGTTTTTCTGGATTGGCCTAAATGTCAACAGAACCGAAAGGGGTATCTCTAAAACTTCGGACAGTCGTCTCTCGATAGAAATTGAGATGATTGTCCGAAGTTTTAATGATATGGCTCGTCATTACTGCCACAGCCTATAAATGGTACGAACAGTGAGGAAATCAATGAAGGCAAGCGAGAAAATTTTGGGGTATTTAAATGATCAAGATGAGAAATTATCATATGTGGCCAAAGAGATCTGGGATCATCCCGAGATCGCGTTGGAAGAGACTTTTGCCAGCAGGCTTCTCTCTGAGGAACTGGAGAATGCCGGTTTTGCGGTAGAACGCGGCGTCGGCCAAATGCCGACTGCATTTGTCGCCACCTGGGGAGAGGGAAAGCCTATTGTTGGATTCCTCGGTGAATATGATGCGTTACCGGGTTTATCGCAAAATTTGTCTACAGAAGTCGATCCAATTGTGAATGGCGGTCCAGGTCACGGCTGTGGGCACAATCTCTTCGGCACGGCTTGCCTTGGCGCAGCGCTCTCGCTCAAGACGATCATGGAAACCGAGCAAATCCCTGGGACAATTCGCTACTATGGTTGTCCAGCAGAGGAGACACTTGTCGGCAAAACCTTCATGGCCCGTGATGGAGTATTTGATGATTTGGATGCTGCATTGGGCTGGCATCCTGGCTCCGTGAACGTCGTCTGGGCGGGTTCATCCCTTGCGATGAATTCCTTCAAAGTCAATTTTCATGGTAGAGCGTCCCATGCCGGTGTGGCACCCGAATTAGGACGTAGTGCATTGGATGGTGCAATGTTGATGGATGTCGGTGTCAACTATTTGCGTGAACACATCATCCAAGAAGCACGTATTCATAGCGTGATCACGAGTGGTGGTCAAGCGCCAAATGTGGTGCCCGCTTATGCGCAAATTTGGTACTTTGTCCGTGCGCCTCGCCGGGAGCAGGTAGAGGCAATTTATGCCCGCATGTTAGATATCGCCAAAGGGGCCGCACTAATGAGCGGCACGACTCACGACATCGACTTTGTGACGGGGTGCTATGAATTATTGTCCAACAGCGTTATTTCCAACATTATGCTCGAAAAGATGCAAGAGATTGACGATCTGCGTTTTACGGACCAGGAACGAGCCTTTGCGAAACAATTACAAGAGACCTTCCCCGATGGTTCGGTGAATCACGAGTTCGACAAAATAGAGGAAGGAACGACGCTTACACTCGATCCGACTGCTGTTGAGAATCCACTCTGGGAAGATGTGTTGCCGCATGTGCCAAACCCTGGAACCTCTTCTGGATCGACTGAAGTAGCAGATGTCAGCCGGATTACACCTACGGGGCAATTACGAACCTGTTGCTGGCCACTGGGAACACCCCCTCATAGCTGGCAAACAGTGGCTTCATCTGGGTCGAGTATTGGCTTTAAGGGAATGCTTTTTGCCGCCAAAGCACTGGCTTTGACGAGCCTTGAACTCATGACGAAACCGAGCGTGTTAGCAGCTGCACGCAAAGAATTCGAGCAGGCACAACGAGGCAAAGCGTACGTTTCTCCTTTGCCGAAAGACACTATACCACATTGAGAGATCGGCTCAGAGAAATTGCGATGGGTTCCTTATTCTCTCAACTCATGGCATTATTTGGTTCTGTGACGTTTTGTGGGGTAAATGTTGGATGGTTTGCTGGTTTGTTCACCAACTATCTAACCAACAAACCAACTGAAACCCACACAATTCCTCAGACAACCCATTATTTTAGGAAATTGCCCGGGAGAGATTCAGGAGAGGATTGAGATCCATGTTATACTGTCAATTTTCTTGAACCCAAAGTTTTCAAACAAACCCAGAATCAGTCGATTCAAATTCTCGTGGAATAGGTCATCCTCTAACGCTGGTTTCGGTCGAGCATAGCCGCATTAGGCGATTCCAAAAAATCAATGATCCACAGATGGACAAGATTTACAGGATTAGAAAGAGAAAATCTAGTCAATCCCGTCCATCTGTGGATCATTTAAAAATTTGATCGGCCTTAGAGAACGCTGCGCCATGCATGGCGACTCGGCGAACACAAGACACATTTTGGATCGACTGAGAATCACAAGGATCCTTTAACTTTACTTTCTGGTAAAAGAAAAGAGATGAGGTGAGAAATGTGACAAAAAGCGGTTAGCAGTTCATCCTAAAGGTAGAGAACCCAAAAAGGAGGAAGGAATGCTAACCGCACCAGAAATAACTATAGCAGCACTGATGAATGTATTGCAAGTAACGCCGATGGGAACAAACGTAAATGTAATGCGTCTGATGTGGGCAATGCTGAATGGGTCGTTTCTGAAAAGTCGAGGAGCAATCCATAGCGCATTGAAAGAAAGCGGGTTTGAAGATGAGGAGCTCCGGCGAAGCTGGTGGAGCTTTCGATATGGATCATGGGATATCACAAGTCTGCTGGGGTCGTGGCAAGAAGAAGTGGAGTGGAAAGGGAATGGGAGGCAAAAAAGTTAGAAGGGTACCGAGTGAAAAGCATAGATATCACAGGGTTCTGGCGACCGAAGCTGCAAGGGAAAGTGAACCGACTCTATAACTCAACGGCTCGTCGGGCATTGCCCGCTCATCTTTGGAGTGATGATAAGCTCGGGGAGATAGGCGGGAAGCGAGTGCCACTGCTCAAGGCAATCATGAGATGCACGGTTGGAACAAAGGAAAGTGAGTTTCGGAAAAAGCTGCTGAAAGAGACGAAGAAATCACTGGAGTCAGACGAAGTGGCGGTGGTCGATGCCGGGTTTACAATCAGAGAAATGCTAGAAAGCGGCATAGACCGATTTGTCCTGCGGGAAGCCATTAACTGCACAGTGCGCCGCAATGAGTTCCCCAAACGCAAAGGAAAAGGCAGACCACCTGAATATGGTGATATTGTGCGACCGCTCTCGCAGCTATAAGGAAAGCGACTCGAGGCTACAACTCCGGACTCGTCTGGTCGCTTTCTCTATAGTGGTCGCCTGATTTGCTATCAAGCATGGCACAATCTCGTCCCCAGAACAACCAAGGTGGATACAGCCAACCGTACCTACTCGATTTACGTCATTCAGGATCCGGCCTACAACACACCTTTGGTTTTGGCGACCGTTATGACTTTGCAGCCTGAAACCATTTATCTTGTCTACCTGGAACGCTGGCCTGTTGAACCTCCCCCCCCTTGGCTTCCAAGCAGATGATTGGCTTACATCGTCAATTTGTTCATGCCGATGAGGCTTGTTTCCGCTTACCTGAACTGGGGCTGCTTGCTGGCAATCTTCTTTCCCATTTAGCCGCTTCTCTTCCTCCCATACCGACTGGCTACTGGGATCGAGAGCCTCAATCCACTCCCGGCAGGCTGCGCCGTGTTCTCTCGAGTGCTCTTTTTCCAACTCCTGACCAACTCGACCCTGACTTTCGGAAAAAGGCCTCGGTTTCACACCATTTCCCTAAAGGCGTTCTCGCTCATCGCCGCCTCAATGCCGCTGCTTAAACTAGCCGAGCACTATTTTTACATTTTATCCCGTTTTTTCAGGGTGGATTCTTTTTTCCGCCCCTTTCGGTTTGCCCTTTGTCACTCAAGCCTTTACCAGAAAGTAAAGTTTATGGTCCATCCACCTATCTCATTTTCATCTGTCGGACGTCTTCCCCTTTCTGGCGATAACGTTGCCATTGCCACACGAATTTTGCCTGCTGGAACATTCATAAATCTTAACGAACTGACGTTTACCCTGGACTTCACCGTTCTTGTTGGGCATCGTTTTGCGATCAAACCAATTGCACAAAACGAAGCTCTCCTGTCATGGGGCGTTCCGTTTGGCATTGCCACAGAGCCTATCATGCCAGGTCAATATGTCTGCAATGAAGGAATGTTGGAGGCATTGAATGGTCGCTCGCTTGATTTTCATCTGCCCCCGAGGCCAAATTTTCGCGACCGTATTGTGCCTCATCAGGTCAATGAAGCATTCTTTCAGCCAGGAAAGCAAGTGGAGCGTTCTGGCTCTGAACGCACCTTTATGGGCTATCGACGGAGTCGTGCCCGCGGTGTCGGCACCCGTAACATGATTGTGATCCTGGGGACAACGTCCAGCACGGCTAGCTATGCACGGACTCTCGCCGAACGGTTGCAACCAGCAACCCGGGGGTTCTCCAATCTGGATGGGATTGTCCCAATTGCCCACACTGAAGGGAGCGGTTATGAGCGAATCAACAACCGAGATTTTCTGTTGCGCACGCTGGCTGGATTGATCGTGCATCCCAATGTGGCGGCTGTGCTTGCAGTCGATCTCGAGACAGATAACATTAACAATCGGGTGTTGAAGCAGTACATGGAGGACAATGAGTACCCACTCAATGATGTTGTGCATCATTTTTATACGCCATCAGGTAATTGGGACGATGACCTAGCACGAGGGGCAAATATCGTGGAAGCATGGTTGCCCAAAATCAATGATCTCCGACGAACACCCGAATCGATTGCCCGTCTCTCAATTGCACTCCAGTGTGGCGGTTCCGATGCTTTTTCCGGTATCTCTGGCAATCCATTGGCATCCAACGTTGCCAAAGAGATCATCCGGTCTGGTGGTCGAGCGAATCTAGCGGAGACGGACGAACTGATTGGCTCGGAAGCGTATGTCCTGCAAAATGTTCGGGACCTTGGGACGGCGCAAACCTTCTTGAACTATATTGCCGAATTTAAGGAGCGGCTGTCGTGGCACGGACAATCTGCTGAAGGGAATCCATCAGGCGGCAATAAGTATCGCGGTCTCTACAATATTGCACTCAAGTCCAT
This sequence comes from Chloroflexi bacterium TSY, assembly GCA_019217005.1. The sequence continues at coordinate 66,380 of JAHBNG010000031.1, read as the reverse complement.
CGGCGCGGCCATGAAAAAACACCCTGACGTGCGGCTTGATTATGTGGTCGATTACGGCGAACGCATGATGGAACCGGGATATTTTTTCATGAATACGCCTGGCAATGACCTGGAGAGTATTGCCGGACAGGTCGCTGGTGGCTCAAACTTAATCATCTTTGTCACGGGCAATGGTTCGATCACCAACTTTCCGTTCGTCCCGACCATCAAAGTCATGACAACGACCCAGCGGTATGAGCTGCTTTCGCAAGAAATGGATGTGAATGCTGGCGCTTATCTTGATGGGACAAGTATGGAGCAGCTCACGCAAGAGACAGTCGATCTGTTGATTGACATTGCGTCGGGGCAACCAAGCAAGGGCGAACGTGCCGGTCATTCCCAGATTTCGATCTGGCGCAATTGGCAGCAGCAAGATCGGAGTCGTTTGCCGCTGATTTTGGAGCGGATGAAACCGGATGGGTGTCCCATTCAAATTGGAATTCTTGATTCAGATGCTGGTCAATGGGAAATGAGTGATACAGAGGATAGCCTTGCGACGCTGAATCGTCCCCAGCGAAATCATGCTAAAATTGGTCTGATTCTGCCAACAAGCCTTTGTTCTGGACAGATTGCGCGATTGGCCGCGGCACGGCTGAATGAAATGGATAGGGGCGAGCAACCAGCGCTGTCTCGTTTTGCGACACTGGTTCATACCGAGGGATGTGGCGTTGCGTTTGCATCCACGCGCGAAATCTATGCCAAAACCATGATTGGCTATGCCACCCATCCGTTGGTTGGAGCATGCCTCTTTTTGGAACATGGATGTGAAAAAGCCCACAATGACTATCTGCACTCATTGTTAGATGAAGCGGGGCTATCCGCCGAAAGCTTTGGATGGGCAAGTGTTCAGTTGGATGGTGGCATCGAGAAAGTGACGGAAAAGATCAGCACATATTTCTGCGCAGAGCATATCGTCAAATCGTCTCGCGATACTAGTAGTCGAGCGCTTTCTGTCGCCCTCTTCGTCGAACCAGATCTGACAGAAAGGGATCCTGCCATGGAGCATTGGGTCGAAGAATTTGCGATCAGTATGGCGGAAGTAACGCAACTCGTTGTCGGTGCCGGCGGCACGGTCGTCATACCAGACAACGGTGCACTGGTGGATTCACCTAGATTTCTCAAGGCACTTTCTTTAACCCAAAAACCGCTGCCGACCCTTGCATATGGTCAATCAGTCCAAGAGCCAGGTTTTCATCTCATGGAGATGCCCACAAATCACTGGACGGAAACGCTCACGGGTCTGGGGGCGACGGGAGTTGACGCGCTTGTGGGCTGTACGGACAAGCCACGTACTGGCCATCCTTTTGTTCCTGTTCTGTTGGTTGGAAACAGGCAATCACAGAACGAAATCGATCTTGTTTTAGAGGGAAATTCTGCGGATTGGGCTGGCAAAATACTACGCTTGATATCTGCAATTGTTTCTGGGCAGGGAGAGCCAATATCTTTGGCACAAAACAACACTGATTTCCAGCTGACGCGGGGGTGGTTGGGGATTTCTACTTGAGGGACTATAGAGACTCATCATACATTCACAATCATGACCACTCAGCAAAAACCACGTACTGCCGTAATCGGTTGTGGCGCGATTGGCACGCGTCACGTGGCAGCCATTCGTCAATCGGAACATGCGACGCTCGTTGCTGTCTGCGATGTTGATGTGGAGCGTGCTCGACGGCTCACTAGCGGAACGGATATACATGCATACGCGAGCCTCGATGATCTATTTGCCACAGAGTCACTCGATGCCGTTACGGTGGCCACGTCGGATGACCAACACGTTGAACCAGTTATCCAAGCGGTCGAAGCCGGTTGCCACGTCTTCTGTGAAAAACTGATGGCGACGAGCCTGGATGATGCGAAAAAGATGGTAGAGGCCGCCACGAAGCATGAGCGGCATCTGGCCATCGATTATAACCGTCGCTTTGGTTTCGGCTATCAGAAAGCGCACGAGCTGATCAAAGCAGGTCGAATCGGCGACATACGTTATGGAATGATCCGCGTCACCGATGGATTTCCGCTATCCGCCAAAGTCGCCAAACCTTACACCATATTGACTGCTCTCCTTTCCCATCACATCGATCTGCTGCGTTTCTTGTGCGGTGAAATCGTCTCCGTACATAGCTTCTTTGCGCCACAACAAGAGCCAGGAGTGGTACATGATTTAACGCTCTCGTTTCAGTTTGACAACGGCGCTGTAGGGTCGATCGTGAGCGGGTGGCGACAAGCGCCCCAACGTACCTGGGAATTGACGGAAGTCGGCGGCAGGAAAGGAATCATCTCTGTTGAGGATGTCATGCTTGGGGTCAAACTCTGGACCAATCCAGATGAATCCAAAACTTTTCGGCCCAGTTATTGGACAGAGAACATTACCTTTTACGATTCGCTTGTGAGCCACATTCATTCCTTCTTGGCGCAGATTGCGGCTGGTGAGGCACCCTTGGTAACTGGTCAAGATGGTCTGCGAGGCTTGGAGATTATTGACGCTGCAATTGAGTCTGAGCGGACAAGATCAGCAGTAATGCTCTCCTCATCCATGTAACCAAAATTGTGACCGCTTTTCGTAGGTCCTGTCTCTGGCGGGACAAGAGTCAAAAGAGCGACCTATACCAGAATCAAGAAGCGAAATCTCCCACGTTTCGGTAGAAGTGTACGCCCGCGGGGTCGTTAGGTGACGGTCGCCTTCCGCAAAGGCGACCGTCACTTGAGGTGCTGTGAGGACGAAAGTTTATCAACCTTTTCCGCCCATTCGGGAGTGACAGTTACCTGGAACGGCCTCATTTGAAATTTTGAAATTGCTGGAATGCGTCGCACGCAGTTGACAATTTGTCGACAAGTTGATTGACCTGAGTGCAACCCATTCGGGTGGATCATGGCTGCAAATGCCGCGCAAAGAAATCCACGATCTGATTGTAACAACGCACCTTATTGTGATATTTGATCACATCATGCCCCTCATCCTCAAAAACGAGATACTCGATCTCTTTCCCTTGGCTACGTAGGTTTTCAACTAGATCGCTTGACTCACTTTCGACCACGCGCGGATCGTTGGCACCCTGAATGACCAACATGGGACACGCCAACTGATGCAACCAGGTATGAGGAGAGCGTTCCGTTAACATTTCTTTGTCTTTTTCGGGATGCCCCATGGACATCTCAAAATAAGTGCGCCATGCGGGCGGCAGACGTTCGAGAAAGGAGAAGAGGCTGTATGGACCAAACATATCACACGCCGCCTTCCACAATTCGGGATGACGAGCAGCCAATGTCAATGTCATATAGCCGCCATAGGAACGCCCCATGACACCTATCCGATCCATGTCCAGGCGCGGATCTGCTCGGAGGTGGTCGAAGGCTGCCAAGTGGTCCAATCGGTCGTTGCCACCCCAATCCCGATCGACATGTTTCATGTACTCGATCCCATAGCCACTGCTGCCGCGCACGTTGGGCACAAAGACAGCAATGCCGGTGAGCGTGAAGAACTGAATGAGGGGCATGGAGAACCAGGTAAAGTCCGGGCGTTCCTGGCTTTGTGGACCTCCATGAATGTAAAAGACGACAGGACGTGGACCCTCAAAACCAAGGTCCGATGTAGGCAGGTAGAGACGTGCCGAGATCCGCAAGCCATCATGACTGGGGTATGAGGTATCTTCGCCCGAAGCAAGCATCTGTTGTGGGATACCAAGAATGCGTTCATTTGTTCGGGGCGTAGGAGTACCATTCGCAATAAGATAGAGCTGCGAAGGGGCAGTCGCTGTAGAGAAGGCTGCGGTATAGCGATCACTGGTCTTGTCGAAGTCGAGGGCTGCAAGCACCCCTTCAGCAAGAGTGCCGGCACCACAGAGAACCTTGGTAATGGTAAAACGAAGGTTCTTTTCATCAAAGCTCCCCTCATAAACCCACGAACAACCATCTATATTGTAGGAAATGTTGTAACGACCGGGCGCAATCTCTTTTATTCCCTCAAACTCGCCGTAACCACTGTGATGGATCCCACTGATTTCTACTGGCTCAACTGGATCCGCATTTGCCACATTGAAGTAGCCTAGGCCGTAGGTAGGCGTAAAGAGCGATGTACGAAAGAGCAGGCCATCATCCGATACGAACGTCCCTCTACCGATGCCGTTCAGAGGTACGTCTATGCCTGATTCACGCTCTGACAAGGGCGTTCCGTAGAGCAGACGTAGCTGAGGCTTCTCTGACTCCCACATATAGAGAACAACGTCACCCCTTGTATATATCTCGTTCAACACAATGCGAGACCAATCTTCGTTGACTGCTATGGGACCACGCATATAAGGCGTGCTGCCTAACTCTATTATGGTACAAGTATCGAGATGGACTAGGATAGTTTTGAGAATGGCTTCATCACGCGGATCCACCATAAAGATGGCTTGGTTGCGTTCAGCATCGCACCTGGCACAGGTCAATTGCTGCCCAGCAAACTGGTCGCCAAAGAGTGCTTTGGGGACGCCGCCGTCCAGCGGAATCAGCATCGGTTGATAGTTTTCGTCGCCGTCCTGATCGATCATCACCAGAACTTTGCCTAGATTGGGCATCACCACATAAGATTCACCGCCGATTAGCTCCGGGTTTTGCAGGGCGATGCTGGGCGGCAACAGCGGTTCGGGGACGCTGCCCGTTTCATCCATTACGTAGAGGCTCATGCGACCAGAGAGATCGCTGATAAAGTAGATACGCTCGTCGACCAGCTTGGGCTGTAAGAAGAGGCGAGCGGCGAGAAGAGATTCAATTCTGTAAAGGGAATGTGTCTGATTCTGTCTAGTCATCATGTGTACCTAATCATCTTTTGAGGTGAACCCATCATTTGTGCGCCATTGTTCGATATTGGAAAGAAGCGACGGATCTGACCGATGCTGTTGCCAGACTTTGGTTAATGATGTATCTAGCCCTTTTAAATTGTCCAGAGTGTGTTGACGTTCTTCTGCATCGATTAGGTTGCGTGACTCTAAGAAGCGTAGCCATGCGGGAATCAACTCCAAGGCAGCAGCAGCTTCATACGTGCGATTCACCAAGAAGGAGAGAAGCCCACCGAGGTAGCGATCCAGCGTGCCATAATCAGGCACAAGAGGATGTTGTTTTTGTTGTGTTTGGTTACGTTTGCGCCGTTTACCACGTTTCACTCGCAAGCGGGTTCGCTTGGGTTGTATGCTGGCAGGTTTCAATTCGCCCTCATGACGCTGTAAAATATAGCGCATAATGTGGGTTCGTCCCATATTGGCTTTGGGATAGGGAACGCCCTCTTTCCAACGGAGGTGGCCGAGAAATTCATGGGAAAGATAGTGAAGATTTTCATGCGCCGAGTCTACCTCATCAAAAGTAAAGTCGGTGATGGACCATGCGTGCTCGCTTTGGTCTGTTGCCCGTATAAGGTAGCGAGCAAAATCGTCTCGTTCAACCGTGATACGTGACGTGATTTCAGCAAGTAGCGCATCGAATCGTTCCGGCGAGGTGACCTCCTCATGCGGCGTGCGCTCTAAATAGTCCTGTACCAAATAATCGGTGAGGCGCCCATCAAACTCTTCCTGGGTATCAGGAAAATACTTTCCAGGTGTGACTTCGGGCCATGCCTGATGTGCCGCAATCACCAAAACGTTGAGCAATCCGTGGTATTCTAACTGATCCAATATTTTGCCAAATGCATCCAAATCTTCTCCGCCTTCTTTGAATGCCTCGTTCACGAGCGTCTGCACCTCTTCCATACGGTTGGCCACGAGCGCATTTGTAATCCGCCATTCTCGAATATAATTCGCTTCTTCCTGATAAATGTCGGGTTGATGTTGACGAAGTGCAGTTGCCAGTTCATCGAAGCGAGCACGTTCCTCACGCTCGACTGACTCGTAATAGATGGTATTGAAAAACTCGAAGGCCAGTTCACTGTCGAGCGCGCGCTCTTCAATCGCTCGCCGACAAATGACGATCTGTTCTTCATAATCAGCATCCTCAAACTCCTCGTACAACTGATTCAGGGCTTCCACATCTTCTGGAATTCCCTCGTCTTCTTCTTCAACTACCGGCAAGGACGAGTTGGCAAAGGGCTCGAACTGCTCCTCCTCCTCTTCATCGAACGGATCGAGCGTCAAGGATGAAGATTGTTCGCGGACCAATTTTGCTTCTTTTTGCGCTTGTTTCGCTTCTTCTATATCTTTACGTCGACAACAGTGTTTATATTTTTTCCCGCTGCCACAGTGACACAGATCATTGCGACGAATCGTCATCGTATTCTCCTATTTCACCCAGAGTTTACTAGGAGCCGTTGACATTTGACAGCCCTCTCGAGAGAAATCATGGCACAACGCAATCAGCACTCTGAGGGCGCACTCTAAATGTCAACAGAACCTAATGCCTGATAAACCAATGTCCTAAAGTCAGGAATGACTGGATACGTACCGGACGGCATGTACTGGAGCATAATAATTCCTACAAGATCCTCCACAGGATCGAGCCAGAAATGGGTGTTGGCTGCTCCACCCCAGCCGTGATTGCCAAGGGAGCCAGCCATCCGCGTCTGAGCCACATCCATCACGACACTAAAGCCCAGTCCAAAACCAATCCCTGGCATTGGAAAACGAATCTTCATGGGCAACATGGATGGAGTCAGATGATTTATCGTCATCAATTCCACGGTCTTGCGACCCAGCAGCCGCACGTCATCTAACTCACCACGGTTGAGCATAAGTTGGGCAAATTTCACACACTGTCAGTTTTGTAGGAAAACAGTTAAAATAAAGTCATGAACATTCGAGCATCGCCCTAAAAGCTGCAACCCGACGCTGCCAGAGGCTGCTCTCATTGGGTTGGTCCCGGCTCTCTGCTTGCATAAGGCTTTGAATCCCGCAGCCAATTGCACTGATCAGTGTCTGACCAGAATCGAGCCTGATGGCTCGGCTTTGCTAGTTGGCTCTCAGTTGACGGACGCGCACTTGGAAGTGCCGAGATGTCGATGCCTTGCATAAGGGCATTCTTTGCTGTTCACTCAGGATTTCTCGTGCAGTGCCTTGGAACCTAACCCTGACACTGGGCACCCGCCGCTAGCTCAGTTCACATTAGGCTGTTCCTCTCAAGATTGCGACTCTTTCGCTTTCTTTGCTTCTGTTTACCCTTTTTACTCCGACATTGCGTGAATAGGGCAAATTGCAGATAGTCAGCTGTGGTCGAAATGAGACCACCACCACCAGACTGGTGTACATTGGGTGTACAGTAGAGATTGGTTTCGACGGCATCAATGACCTTGATGCCGTTCTGTTCGCAAGGACCATAATTGGCAGCAAAGCGACCCTGCTGCTCTGGCGATACATAGAATGCCGTATCGACCATCCCCAACGGTTGGAAAATCTTCTCCTGTAGGAAGTCGGCAAACGGCATATCGGCAATCACCTCAACCAGAGAACCAACGACATCTGTGGCAACGCTGTAATGCCAAACCTCACCGGGATGATAGCGGAGCGGCAAATCAGCGAGGATACGAATCAGTTCGCGGGGGGAGACGGAGTAGGCAAGTGGCTTGGCTTCCTGGTAGAGCAGGTCGACAGGCGCGGTTTCATGAAAGCCATAGCTTAACCCAGATGTGTGCGTCAATAGATGATGGATGATCATTTCTCGTGTGGGTTCAACAAGCTGACCGTCTGGACCATAGACTTTCAAATGCTCAAACTCGGGCAGAAATCTGGCGACCGGATCACTCAGATGAAAACGGGCGTCTTCATGCAACATCATCAAGGCTGCGCTGGCAATGGGCTTTGTCATGGAGTAAATGCGGAAGATCGTGTCAAACGCCATCGGCTTGTTTGCAGCGATGTCTTGCATACCAAATTTTTCCGCATGGACCACCTTGCCGTGGCGCGCAACGAGCGTGACGATGCCCGCCAGCTTGTTCTCGTCTACATAGCGCTGCATGACGGGGTTGATCTTATCCAACCGTACCTGGGAAAATCCCACTTCTTCGGGTGCAACTTTGTGCATATTGTTCCTCATCCTTTTTGGTCGTCGTAAAAGAATAGCTTCGACATAGATTCCTTCTGCTTTGCTCAGGACAAGCCATTAGTTTCACTCGAGAATGACATGTCAAAATAACTCTTTTACAAGTTCTTGGTTATCTCAAAACTTCTGGGTTGACCAGGGCTGGTGGCTTCTTTCCAGCTAGAACAGCCAGCAAATTTTCCACAGCGAGTTCGCGCATGGCCCGGCGCGTCTCTTCAGTTGCAGTACCGATGTGAGGGAAGCAGATCACGTTGGGCAACGTGTAAATGGGATCATCTTCGGCAGGGGGTTCACTTTCGAGCACATCGAGCGCTGCCCCCGCAATGACCTTGTCTTGGAGCGCTTTGGTGAGTGCCTTTTGATCGACCAAAGGACCACGCGCGGTATTGATGAGGTAAGCGGTTGGCTTCATTGTGGCAAGCTGGTCGGCACCAATAAGATATCGGGAAGATTCATCCAAATTGGTATGCAGACTGACATAGTCAGACTCGGTCAGTAGCTCATCCAACGAGCGCCGCTCACTCTTGGGCGCATCTGGGTGGGGTGTATCGAAAACATCATACCAGAGCGTCTTCATGCCCAACGCTTGCATGCGACGAGTCACTTCTTGGCCGATCCGGCCAAACCCAACAACTCCCAGCGTCTTTCCTTGAATATCATGCCCAAGTGCTGGCGGCTTTTCCCGGCGCGCCCAGCCACCCCTGCGCACGTATGCTTCATTATCAATCAAGCGAAGAGTCGCGTTAAAAATGAGCGCCATGGTCAAATTGGCAACGGCTGCGGTCAGGACGCCCGGTGTATGGCAAACCACAATACCCCGATCGGTTGCTGCCGGAATGTCGAATGGATCATAGCCGACGCTGGTGGTAGAGATGACTTTCAAGTTGGGAGCAGAATCAAAAAACGCGGCATCTGCTCGGACCCGCGGCGTCAGCAAGATCCCGTCAGCATCGTGGATGGTCGCATGTAATTCGTCTCGGGGCGTGGTGTAGTCGAGTTGAGATACATCACAAGTAGCCCGGAGCTTTTCCTGGAGATCCTCCTCGATGGAGACAATAAGATAGACTCAGTAGATCCAAATTTGGCGTTTTTGGCTATTTTCAGTCGAGATTGCAGGGATTTTGGAGTCATTTATTCAGATTTCGGTGGGGTGGTTCATTTTAGCTGGATAGATAGGTTTACACTTTTAGAAACAGAAAGAACGTTTATATTCTCTGATTTCGCCGGTTCTCAGAGAGAAAACGGTCTCATATAGATTTTTGTCTATATATCAAAAGTGTAAACCTAATTTTGAACCACCCCATTTCGGTTACAGAAAACAACCTATTTCATATCTGAAAATCGCCCAAATCTAACGCAAAAACTAGATATCGACCGGCAAATTTGTATTTATGTCAACTGTTTAGCCAGAATTCTCTCTCAAAACCTGAAATTTGGATCTACTGAGACTTTGGGTTTTGCACTCATTGATTGCATTCCTCTGCTGATTGCTCACTTATCATGTATTAAATATGACGTGACCTTCTCTAAAAAATGTGAATGTCCACCGTACATATTTGGGAGATGAATATGGTTGATTGGTTAGGATGATTGTATGCGTTAATCATACCAGAATCCGTAGCGTCTGGGGAATAAATGAAAAGTCCTATAACTTTACTTTCTGGTAAAAGAAAAGAGATGAGGTGAGAAATGTGACAAAAAGCGGTTAGCAGTTCATCCAAAAGGTAGAGAACCCAAAAAGGAGGAAGGAATGCTAACCGCGCCAGAAATAACTATAGCAGTACTGATGAATGTATTGCAAGTAACGCCGATGGGAACAAACGTAAATGTAATGCGTCTGATGTGGGCAATGCTGAATGGGTCGTTTCTGAAAAGTCGAGGAGCAATCCATAGCGCATTGAAAGAAAGCGGGTTTGAAGATGAGGAGATCCGGCGAAGCTGGTGGAGCTTTCGATATGGATCATGGGATATCACAAGTCTGCTGGGGTCGTGGCAAGGGGAATGGGAGGCAAAAAAGTTAGAAGGGTACCGAGTGAAAAGCATAGATATCACAGGGTTCTGGCGACCGAAGCTGCAAGGGAAAGTGAACCGACTCTATAACTCAACGGCTCGTCGGGCATTGCCCGCGCTCATCTTTGGAGTGATGATAAGCTCGGGGGAGATAGGCGGGAAGCGAGTGCCACTGCTCAAGGCAATCATGAGATGCACGGTTGGAACAAAGGAAAGTGAGTTTCGGAAAAAGCTGCTGACAGAGACGAAGAAATCACTGGAGTCAGACGAAGTGGCGGTGGTCGATGCCGGGTTTACAATCAGAGAAATGCTAGAAAGCGGCATAGACCGATTTGTCCTGCGGAAGCCATTAACTGCACAGTGCGCCGCAATGAGTTCCCAAACGCAAAGAAAAGGCAGACCACCTGAATATGGTGATATTGTGCGTCCGCTCTCTCGCAGCTATAAGGAAAGCGACTCGAGGCTACAACTCCGGACTCGTCTGGTCGCTTTCTCTATAGTGGTCGCCTGATTTGCTATCAAGCATGGCACAATCTCGTCCCCAGAACAACCAAGGTGGATACAGCCAACCGTACCTACTCGATTTACGTCATTCAGGATCCGGCCTACAACACACCTTTGGTTTTGGCGACCGTTATGACTTTGCAGCCTGAAACCATTTATCTTGTCTACCTGGAACGCTGGCCTGTTGAACCTCCCCCCTTGGCTTCCAAGCAGATGATTGGCTTACATCGTCAATTTGTTCATGCCGATGAGGCTTGTTTCCGCTTACCTGAACTGGGGCTGCTGCTGGCAATCTTCTTTCCCATTTAGCCGCTTCTCTTCCTCCCATACCGACTGGCTACTGGGATCGAGAGCCTCAATCCACTCCCGGCAGGCTGCGCCGTGTTCTCTCGAGTGCTCTTTTTCCAACTCCTGACCAACTCGACCCTGACTTTCGGAAAAAGGCCTCGGTTTCACACCATTTCCCTAAAGGCGTTCTCGCTCATCGCCGCCTCAATGCCGCTGCTTAAACTAGCCGAGCACTATTTTTACATTTTATCCCGTTTTTTCAGGGTGGATTCTTTTTTCCGCCCCTTTCGGTTTGCCCTTTGTCACTCAAGCCTTTACCAGAAAGTAAAGTATATCCAAAGAGTTGAATTTCATAGTCTCAGTAGATCCAAATTTCAGGTTTTGAGAGAGAATTCTGGCTAAACAGTTGACATAAATACAAATTTGCCGGTCGATATCTAGTTTTTGCGTTAGATTTGGGCGATTTTCAGATATGAAATAGGTTGTTTTCTGTAACCGAAATCTGAATAAATGACTCCAAAATCCCTGCAATCTCGACTGAAAATAGCCAAAAACGCCAAATTTGGATCTACTGAGTCTTTCGATGTAAAGTAAAAGACACGTCGGATACCTCCCCCGCAGTGCAACCACAAAGGAATAAAAATGACCGACAGTCAAAACCATCATTCGTGGTATGAACCCAAAGACCCTGAGCAGATTGCATCTCCTGCTTTATTGATTTATCCGGAACGCATCGAGGAAAACATTCAGCATCTGATCAACATTGCTGGTGATGTAAACCGATTGCGACCCCACGTCAAAACCCATAAGCTTCCCCAGATCGTTGCCATGCATCAAGCCCACGGAATCGAAAAATTAAAGTGTGCCACAATTGCCGAAGCCGAAATGCTAGCAAGATGCGGTGTCAAAGATATCCTGCTTGCTTATCAACCTGTTGGTCCTACACAACAACGGCTTATCAACCTGGCTCTAACCTATCCCCACAGCCAGTTTGGCTGTCTCGTTGATAATGAGAAGACGCTCCGAGAAGTATCGACCAAGTTGGATGGAACAGGTCTGCAACTCAATATCTGGATCGACATCGACAATGGCAATCGCCGCACAGGCATTCAACCAAATGCCAACGCAGAAAATCTGGCCAAACTGATTACGGATACACCCGGTGTTGTTTTTGCTGGACTGCATGTCTATGATGGACAATTCACGGGGCTGCCCACAGAAGCCAGAGCCGTCGAAACAGTCAAAGCATTTGAGCCGGTACGCACCATGACTCAGCGACTTGAAGCAGAGCAGGTAGGTGTACCAAATGTCATTGCTGGTGGTACGCCTACCTTTCCTGTTCACGCAGCAGAAACCGACGCAGATCTAAGCCCGGGAACTTATTCTCTTTGGGATATGGGTTACAAGACCGCCTGCCCAGAGTCTCCATTTGTCTTTGCCGCAGTATTAATAACTCGAGTCGTGAGCAAACCCGGCCCCAATCGGCTCTGTCTTGATCTGGGCCATAAGGCTGTGTCAGCCGAAAATCCTCTGGAAAACCGCGTTCGGCTCCTCAATGCACCAGAGGCCAAATATGTAGACCAGAAAGAAGAGCATCTGGTGATTGAACTGCCGGAGGGCCACGGGTTTGACATTGGCGATGTTCTATACGGAATTCCGTGGCATGTCTGCCCCACAGTGGCTCTCCATCAGGAAGCGAATGTCATCGATGAAAACAAAGAACTGAGCGACCGATGGCCGATTCTGGCTAGAAATCGCCGGTTGGAGGTTTAGGCCCTATGCCAAAAACACAGCAAGAACAAACGATTGAACCCAATCTACAGCGAGCATTGGATGTCGTCATGAAGATGATGGCCATACCGGGAAAATCGGGGGAAGAGGGTCAGGTCGCCAACTTTATCGTCGAGATGCTGAAAGCGGCGGGCGCGCCAGCAGACACCGTCCAGACCGACAAGGCAAATCAGAGAACGACCATTGCAAGCGATACAGGCAATTTGATTCTTAAGTTGCCGGGGACAAAGCGCGGACCAAGGCGCATGCTCTCAGCACATATCGACACTGTGCCGCTCTGTGTCGGGAGTCAGCCAGTCTGCCAGGGACGTACAGTGTCTGCCGCCGAACCGACGACTGCACTGGGAGCAGATGATCGTGCCGGGGCGACGGTTATTTTGAGTGCTGCACTCGAGATTCTTGAACGTGATCTACCTCATCCACCATTGACCTTTTGCTGGTTCATTCAGGAAGAGGTCGGCATGCAGGGTGCCCGATTTGTCTCTAAATCGGCTCTTGGCAATCCCCGTTTGGCCTTCAATTGGGATGGTGGAGCACCAGACAAATTGAGCGTCGGTGCAACAGGCGCCTACCGGACACATATTGCCATCGAAGGACTCGCCAGCCATGCCGGTGGCGCACCCGAACAGGGAATTAGCGCCATCGCCATTGCGGCGCGGGCCATTGCCGACATCGATCGAAATGGGTGGCATGGTCTGGTTCAGAAGGATGGCAGAGAAGGGACAAGCAATGTCGGGTTCATTAATGGCGGCGAGGCGACCAATGTGGTGACGGATCATGTCGACCTACATGTCGAGGCCCGCAGCCACAACCCAGAATTCCGCAAACAGATGCAGACAGAGATTGAGAATGCATTTCACACAGCGGTCGGCGAAGTCAAGAACGTATCAGGGGCAACGGGAAGTGTAGCAATCGATAGCAACTTACAATATGAATCGTTTGTTCTGGCCGACGATGAGCCTTGCGTGCTTAAGGCAGAAGCAGCGATTCATGCAGTTGGACGTCAGCCAGAGCGCTCAATCGTGAATGGTGGGCTCGATGCCAACTGGCTGACGGCCCGTGGTATTCCATCGGTCACGATGGGGTGTGGGCAGCGAGATGCGCATACCGTTCGGGAAACACTCGATCTAGACGACTTTGATGATGCATGTCGCATCGCGCTACGGCTGGCGACCGGAACTGAGGAGTAAGCCGTGACCAACTATCCATGCTAAAATAAGAGACACCAACGAACAGACAAAAATCATCATAATCGGAGAATTGGAGCTTAACCCAATGACAGATTTGGTCACTCCAGCGATAAACTCGAAACAAAACGAACGAACGACTACTCCTCCCCACCCCGTCATCGATTGCGACATCCACAACGAACTGCCATCTCTCAGCGCGCTATTTCCCTATTTGACAGACCACTGGTGTGACTACATTCGGGAGACAGGCTTTGGCGGACCAGGCACAAATGACTATCCGCGTGGCGCACCAACGTCGGCCCGTCCAGGAAGTAGACCCGAAGACGGTTCGCCACCGGGATCAAATCTGCGCCTGGTTCAAGAGCAGGTGTTGAAGCCGTGGCGCACAGAAGTGGGGATTTTGAGCTGCTGCTATTGGGTACAAAGTATCCACAATGACGACTTGTCTGCCACCATTGCAACTGCCATCAATCAATGGCAGATTGATACTTGGCTCGAACGAGAGTCGCGTCTGCGTGGCTCCTTGGTTGTGCCGAGTCGGCTTCCGGAACGAGCGGCAGAGGAGATCGACCGTTTTGGTTCTCATCCTTCCTTTGTGCAGGTGATGCTGCCAGTGCGCTCACGAATTCCATACGGGAAACGCTTTTATGATCCCCTCTATGCCGCAGCGGTCAAGCATGATCTCGTTCTTGGTATCCATTACGGTGGCGCGCCCGGCCACGCTCCAACACCTGTTGGCTGGCCCTCAACCTATCTTGAAGAACATGGCGGCATGGCCCAGGTCTTTCAATCCCAGGTGGTCAGTATGGTTGTAGAAGGTGTCTTTGCTCGTTTTCCGGATCTGCGGGTGGCCCTCATCGAAGGAGGCTTTGCCTGGATGCCTTCACTGATGTGGCGGACCGATAAAGAGTGGAAGGGGTTACGGTCAAACACACCTTGGGTCAAACGACCACCTTCTGACTACATGCGTGACCATATGCGATTGACAGTTCAACCGATTGGCGCACCACCGATGCTAGAATATATTGAAGAGATGATCGAACAGATGGAATCGGAAGAAATGTTGATGTTTGCAACGGATTATCCCCATTGGCACTATGATACAGATGACGAAGCATGGCCACTGCAATTGCCCGAGCCGCTCAATAGCAACATTTGGTCAGAAAATGCACGAGCATGGTATCGTTTGTAAGAAAATAAGGCCGTTCCGCAAATAAAAACCCCATAGAACGTACGTATTGCGTGGTGCGTCTTGCGTGATACCAGTCGAGAATCTAGGTTGGGCTGCAAGAGTCCATCTTGTCGGTCGGTATTGATTCTTCTGGATTCGCCTAAACGCATGGAACACACCAACTCAAAATAGCGAGTTCAGAATTGTGAATGCTAAACGACAAACCATGAACCAACCCTCACCCAACCTCACCGATCCTGTTACAATCTCCGCTCTCACAACGCATATCGTCACATTGTTCGAATCCGATCCCGTCTTACGCGATGTGTGGGTAACGGGTGAAGTTAGTACGTGGAAACAGGCTGCCAGTGGTCATGTCTACTTTAGCCTGAAAGATAGCGGTGCGACAATCAATGCCGTCATGTGGCGAAAGAGTGCTTACAGTCACAGTTGGTTGCCGCAAGCGGGTGATCAGATTGTGGCTCATGGCTATGTGGGTGTTTACCCAGAGCGGGGCGCTTATCAACTCTATGTCAACCGAATTCAACCAGCCGGTCGCGGCCAACTTTATGCCCAATTCGAAGCACTGAAGCAGCGATTGATGGAGGAAGGGCTTTTTGACGAAGAACGCAAACGTCCAATTCCACCTCTCCCGAGAAGAATTGGTGTCGTTACCAGCGCCGATGCCGCGGCGCTACGTGATATTCTGCGGGTGTTGTCGATGCGCTGGCCATTGATCGATGTGGTTGTTTTTTCCACGTTGGTACAAGGTGCCGAGGCACCCCACCAGATTGCAAACGCGTTGGCAACAGCCAACCAATATCACGAGGAAAACGAGCCGCTTGAGACACTGATTTTGGCGCGGGGTGGGGGAAGCATCGAAGATCTTTGGGCATTTAATGATGAACGAGTTGCTTATGCAATTGTAGGCAGCAGACTGCCCGTTGTGGCCGGTATTGGTCACGAAACGGACGTGACCATTGCAGATTTTGTGGCTGACTTGCGGGCCGCAACGCCTACTGCGGCTGCGGCTGCTGTGGTTCCAGATCGGATGGAGGTTATTGAACAGTTTACAGATATAGCGGAGCATTTAAGTCAACGGGCGCTCGATCGAATTGCCTTGGAACAGAATCGGCAAGAGCAGCTGCAAATGCGTTTGTTCCGTCTCCATCCGCAGCGTCAGATCGATCAACAACGTCAGCGTATTGATGATCGAGAACGCAGATTACAGACGATCATGCGTGGCGTGCTCACACAGCAACGTACCTTCCAGAAGGGCGCTCAACTGCGACTCGCAGCCTTGAATCCTTTGGGCGTTTTAAGCCGTGGGTATAGCATTGTGCAGCGGCTCGATGGGCAAGTTGTAACAGATCCGAAGAATGTGGAGCCGAACGAAGAATTGGACGTGCGGGCGGCGAAGGGAACGTACCGCGTGCAAAAAATATTACCTATCGATTAATCGACCAATCTGTAGTATAATTGGAGGCATATGGCTTGGAGTTGTTCGTAATTCTCCAACAGAAATAGCTTAAGGTTAGAAAGAGCGTATGAATTTTGGATTCTATGGAATTTTTGTAAACAGAACACAACGTTATATGCGTTCTGTCATGATTTTTATTTTTTTGGTCGGCATACTTTTGGCCGCCAACGGTTGCAGCACGCTGAATAACTTGATTTTCGGATCGGCCGAAGCAGAAGCTACACCAACCGAACCGCCACGTGTATTGATGCCAACATTCACCTCGACACCTCAAGGACAAGCGGCTGTTCCTCCGACAGCAACCGCTGCACCAGTTCCAGCAACAGATACCCCGTTACCCGTAGAAACACCAACAGATACGCCTCTGCCAGAACCAACCGCGACAGATACGCCGCTGCCTTCTCCCCGGTTGATCGTGATTGGAGAGATTGTAAATGTACGTCAGGGTCCCGGTACCAATTATGGATTGGCGGGGACAGCATCGGCGAATCAGGAATTTGAGATCGTAGGCAAAAGCCCCGATGGTGCGTGGTGGCAGATTTGCTGCGTGAATGGACAGCAGGTTTGGCTATTTGGACAACTTGCCCGCGCCGAAAATGCAGAGGCCGTTGCCGTTGCGCAGAACATTCCGCCAGCACCTCAACTGCCAACCAACACGCCAGTTCCACCGCCGGCACCCCCGACACCAGCTCCACCACCTCCAGCGGCCGATCCGTGTGCAAGCATTGGAGGCGATGGATGCAAATTCAAGGTACGGAGTGGCCCCAAACATGGAGAGAATGGCGGCCAAGAATTGAAAATGCAACTTGGCTTCATCCACACTGGTGTGGATGGTGGTCAGGCTCAGGGGAGTTATTTTGTGGTGCTTCTCAAGGAGGGTCAGCAACTTCCAGTGGGTGACAATGTGCGTAGTGAGGCGCTCAACAAACGGAATGGACCACTTGGGCAATACAACTACGAATATTCGATGGGCGTTGACAAACTTCCTGGCAATAGTGTAGCTGGCAACTACGTCATGTATGTTTTAGACGGCAACGGCGAACGAGACAGCCGCGATTTTGGCTTTTCGATTCCAAGTGGAAGTCAAGGACTGCTTTGGATCGAGTGGGATCAGAACTAGAGAGTATGTGTTGCATATTGCGTGGTGCTAGATTTGGCGCATTTTGTGCGACTTCATATAACTGCTGGATAACTGAGCTTAAATACATCTATGCGAAATAGCACGGTGAAACAAGCCGTTCACCAACAATTTAGTCAAGTAGCAGCCAATTATAGTACGAGTTCCGTACACGCACAGGGCGAAGATCTGGCGGAGATGGTGGCACGCGCTCAATTAGATGGCAGTGAACGGGTGTTGGATGCTGGCTGCGGAGCTGGGCATACAGCCCTTGCTTTTGCGCCGAACGTTGCTGAGGTCGTGGCCATTGATTTATCGGATGCGATGTTGCAACAATGCCGCCACTTGGCATCTAAGCGTAACATTCAAAATGCAGACTTCCGCGTCGGTGATGTGGAGAAGCTGGACTTTGCAGACGATTCGTTTGATTTGGTCGTCAGTCGCTATAGTGCCCATCACTGGCCGCGGCCCCAACAGGCTTTGGCTGAGTTCGCACGTGTTCTACGCCCAAATGGCCGTTTCATGTTAAGTGACATTGTCTCATTCGATGATTTTACGGTTGATACCCACCTACAGGCAATAGAGTTACTGCGCGATTCATCACACGTTCGCGATCATTCACTGACGCAGTGGATGACGATGATGAATGCCGCTGGTTTCCATGCGCAGACGATTTACCAATGGGGACAACGGCTAGAATTCACCTCGTGGGTAAAACGAATGCAGACACCCGCACAGAACATCAAAATGATTCGTCAACTTTTTGATGGCGCACCTGCAGAAGTGCGCGAAGCGCTTTTCGTTGAAAATGATCACTCATTTACTTTTCAGGGTGCAGTGATTTTGGGTCAGTTATAATCCAACAACCTCAGCTTTTCAGGCTCAATGTTGTTGAAGACCTCAATCTCTTGGCTTGTATAAAAAAGAACAAGTGTTTCGGTAGCAGGATCATACTGTTCCACATTGTCAAGAACGTTGTATTTGTCTGGGTAATTGGCGTAGACTTTGCGCAAGCGCTCAACTGATGCATACCCCACAGGCACTTTATCATAGCTATCGGCGTTTCTTAATAGAACAACCAGAACCCCTCGTCCTTCCGCTTCATATCCTTCTGCACCAATTTCCCGCAACGTTTCTTCGTTGGAATCGATAAACCGCTGATGGAGAGTTTCTATGTGACTTGGAAAATAACTTCTCATTGGATAGACTCTCACACTATACGCAATTCCGTAAGATGCCTAATCTTACATAATGACAAAATCTTTGTCAAATAAATCAAGCTAGTTTTTATGTAAACTAACCACTCTGCCCAAGAGATGGATACTTATTCATTCAGGATGTTGCAAAATCAGTCGATCGCAATCGTTTGATTCTTCTCTTCGTTGGTGCGACGCACTCACTACGTGAACAGAATGACACGATTGCGGTCTGCTGAAAATCTATTCTTGACAATAGATGTCATAAACCCTTATTACAATAAAACTTATATCCATCTTACGAATAGAGATTATAAGGATTCAGAATATAGGACACGGATGAACACAGATTTGCCCTGAGATAATCCGTGTTTATCCTGATAATCCGTGTCCTATTTCAATCCCTATAATGTCTAATGAATACAACAGTTTCAGCAATGTTTTGCGAAGAACAACAGGAGCGCCCCGAATGCGAAAAACAGAAATCGTCAAATCAGTCCGCATGGCGAACAATGGATTGATCAAAAGCCCCTCCCATCAGAATCAACCCAACCAAAACGGTACCAATCATCACCCAATTCAAATCACGACAGAGCCAACGCCAAATTCGCTAAATCCGCTCCAGAACCCGGGGCCAAATCCACTTGCTCCAAGCCAAAACCTATTTACCGACATTATCGTTCAAGGTGCCAATCAACACAACCTAAAGCAAGTTGATGTCACGATTCCGCGCAATCGTTTCGTTGTCATTACAGGTGTGAGCGGTAGTGGTAAATCGTCGCTCGCGTTTGATACGCTCTACGCCGAAGGTCAACGTCGTTATGTCGAAAGTCTTTCCTCGTATGCACGCCAATTTTTGGGGCAAATGGAGAAACCCCAGGTCGACTATATCGGTGGCCTCAGTCCTGCCATTGCGATTGAACAGAAGACAGTGAGCAAGAATCCCCGCTCAACCGTTGGAACGGTCACAGAAATTGTCGACTATCTACGCGTCCTCTACGCGCGGACGGGAACCGCTCACTGCCCAAAATGTAATGATATTGTCCAGCCCCAAAGTGCGGCCGAAATTGCCGATCAGCTGGCTTCCCTTCCTCTAGGCCAACGCCTCCAACTGCTCGCACCCATCATACGCAATCGTAAAGGTACCCATCGTGACCGACTAAAGCAAGCCGTTGGTGATGGGTTTACCCGCGCTCGAATCAATGGAGAAATTGTTGAACTAGATGGTGTCGTCCAACCAGTTTTGGACAAAAACAAGCGCCACAACATTGATTTGGTCGTTGATCGCTTGATTGTCCCCGACAAGAGTGAAGCGTCGGTTTGGGAAGACTTCCACATTCGCTTAATAGACTCAGTCGAAACGACTCTACGTGCTTCAGAGGGGCTCCTGGTTGCCGATCTTGGCACAGATGGTGAGCTTTTGCTCAGTGAACAGAACGCCTGTCCTCGTTGTGATATTAGCTTCCCTGAGTTACACCCCAATCTCTTCAGCTTCAATTCGCCAGTTGGCATGTGTCCCGACTGCAATGGCCTCGGAACGGAACCGCGTCCCGACCCTGATCTGCTTGTGACAAATCCCGAATTGTCGTTGCTGGATGGCGCCTCACCCTATTATGGTGATTTACGCAAAAAAGATAAGCGCAAGTGGGACGTACGTCGGATGGAGAGCATGATCCGGCACTACAGGCTAAATGATACTCTCTCGACTCCTTGGAAAGAGATGTCGGCCGAATTTCAGAATATGTGGCTCTATGGAACGCCTGCCAAAAAGGGTTATCACGCATTCGAGGGCGTTGTCAACGAGATCAACAGGCGCTTTCAACAGACCAGCTCTGATAGTGCACGGCGCTACTATGGTGCCTTTTTCAGCAAACAATCCTGTCCAACCTGCAAAGGTGCCCGACTCCGGGCAGAAGCCAATTCGGTACGCATCAATCAGCTCTGTTTTGGTGATGTAACGGCCATGACCATTGCACAAGCACACGATTGGATTTGTTCGCTCACGAACTATCTAACTATTGATGAGTTGGAGGTGGCAACAGAAGTCATCAAAGAGATTCGCGATCGTCTTCAATTTCTCCTCAATGTGGGCTTACACTACTTGACCCTTGATCGTCCCGCGCCAACGCTCTCTGGTGGCGAAGGACAGCGCATTCGTTTGGCCAGCCAACTTGGCTGTGGATTGGTGGGCGTCCTATACATTTTGGATGAACCATCGATTGGTCTTCACTCACGAGATCATCATGCCCTGCTCAGCACATTGACTCAACTACGCGACATGGGCAACACGGTCCTCGTTGTCGAACATGATGCAGACACGATGCAGACAGCAGATTGGCTCATTGATCTTGGCCCTGGTGCGGGCGTATTGGGTGGAGAAGTTGTGGCGGCTGGTACACCGCAGCATGTTATGGCTGATCCCAAATCCCTAACGGGACGCTATCTGACCGGCTCGCTCCAGATCACGGCACCCAACGATCAGAATCGACGCCCTCCCCAGGAATGGCTCACAATTCAAAGAGCACGGTTACACAATCTGAGCAATGTGACAGCACAGATTCCGCTTGGCGTCTTTACCTGTGTCACCGGCGTGAGCGGTTCCGGAAAGAGCAGTCTGATCACGAAGACACTCTTTCCTGCGCTTGCACGTACCTTGCACAATGCTCAATCCGTCCCGGGACCACACGATCAGATTGAGGGATTAGAGCAGATCGACAAAATCATTCACATCACTCAGGATCCGATTGGACGCATGCCACGGTCAAATCCCGCAACATATGTCGGTGTCTTTACCGAGATTCGGAAAGTGTTTGCCTCCGTTCCAGATGCCAAGGCCCAAGGATATAATGCGGGACGTTTTAGCTTCAATGTAAAGGGCGGACGTTGTGAGAGTTGCAAAGGTCACGGCGAAAAATGTGTTGAGATGCATTTTCTGGCCGATGTTTGGGTCACATGTAAAGAGTGTGGCGGTCAGCGTTTTAATCGTTCAACCCTCGATATTGCCTACAAGGGTAAATCCATTGCCGATGTATTGAATATGGATATTCGGGAGGCACTCGATTTCTTTGCGAACCACCCAAAGATCAACCGCATTCTTCAGACGCTCCACGATGTAGGTCTGGATTACATCAAACTCGGGCAAAGCGCTCTAACGCTGAGTGGTGGCGAGGCGCAGCGGGTCAAGTTGGCCAAAGAATTGAGCCGCGTTGCGACTGGACGCACCATCTATCTGCTTGACGAGCCAACCACAGGACTTCATTTCGCCGACATTCAGCGCCTGCTTGACGTCCTACATCGTCTGGTTGACAAGGGCAACAGCGTAATCGTCATCGAGCACAACATGGATGTCATCAAAACTGCAGATTGGATCATCGATCTCGGACCGGAAGGTGGAGAGGGAGGCGGTTCAATTGTGGCGACAATCCAAGAGAGCCATACAGGACGTTTTTTGGCCACGGCGCTGACTACACGATGAGATTGACTATAGTTAATGCGTTCCCACATTGGTCAAGGGTTGCGAGTTGATCTACAGTGAAATCTGATAGAGAACGAGAGTTTTCGCTGACCCATCTTCCTGGAAGGGGTCAGATATTGCAGAGTAGACGGGGTGATTTGTGACCCCTTCCGGGAAGATTCAGAACTCGTGTTTTCAAACTGACTTCACTTTAGAACGGTTGGAGGGTCAAGAAGTCATCTCAACCATGATTGAGTCATTACGTAAACATGGTGTAGATGACAGTATAATTGCCTCTGCGGTGGCTGATGCCAAAATCGTTACGCAAGCTGTATGAGAGGCGATGATCCAAAATTCCGAAGTATGATAACTACCGCGGTGTCTGGAGTGGCGGGATCAACTTGCCCGTTTCCAGATAGCGTCGGAAGAGATCGGCGTTGAATGCTGCGTCCTTCTTGAGCCACTCTTCGGGTGCCCAACGCACATAGTGATTGAGACGCCAAAGAATGCGCCCGATCTGGAGGAGCGTCATATCGCCCTCGGGCCACGCCAGATATTCTTCATCGCCCCTTCGAAACGCAGTCAGGAGCTGCTCATAGCGCTCCATATCTTCCGTATCCTCATACAGATCAAGCATCGCCATCGCAATATCGTGAAGGCGATAACCCCAAATTGTATCCTCAAAGTCAAAGGGGTAGAGTACACCTTTGTCTATTTTGATGTTGTCATGCCACAAATCACAATGGATCACGCGTAGATCAGCGGGATCGAGCGCTGCATAGGTCGCCTCCACTTGTTCTCGAATCAAACGCAGTATCTGGGTCGTTTCCGGTGCATACAAGGCGGTGTATTGGTCAGTCAGGAAAAGATCCTCTTCACCTCTTGAAAGAAAATTATCAAAGCGTCTCGTGGTAAATCCTGAAGGTGGCTTCCACGAGACACCGTGTTGATGCAGTTGACCAAACAGCTTCCCCATCTTTACAAGATTTTGTTCAGTCAGCCGTTTCCCCATAAGCACACCTGGCAACCAACTCATCAGAATTGCATGCCCACCTGAAGGCATACCCTGAATCTGAGGTGTAATGACAGAATCGCCATTTCTGGCGGACACAATTCGAGGGACTGGAATCTGCGTATCCTGCGCAAGTGCCTGAAGCCAAGTCGCCTCTGACTGAGCATCATTCATCGTCCGCCATTGACCATTCGCCAATCGTAAGGCATACTGAGAACCATCCGCCGCATAGATGCGATAGAGGATGTTGGTATCATAACCAATTAAATCAAACCGCTGTAACTCAATATCATATTGTTGTAACGCATGTGCTGCGAGCAGACGAAACCGACGCAGTTTGCCACGCCAGGTTAATTCTTCATAAGGTTTCATTGTTGTTCCCTATAGAATAAAAAAGCTGTCAGCTAATCAGCCGTCAGCTAGGTCGAAGTGACCACTTCGTGAACAGCCAGAATCTGGTCATGTCTCGTGGCTGATTCTAGATTTTCCTATACTCAAGAAAGCGGCTTCGCCACAGCCATCAGCTGTCAGCTAGGTCGAAGCGACCACTTCGTGAACAGCCAGGAATTGGCAGCGCTATATGACTGATTTTTATAAATTCCTATACCATGAAAAATTTCTTGGACATTTCATGGCTGACTAAACGATCTGGATGAACGTCCTTTGGCCATTCCGGTCCATGAATGATAGTGCTATAATTAATAGACTCAGTAGATCCAAATTCCTGCAGAGGAGGTGTTCTCTATTACACGCAGTAGACATAATCCTGCACTTCTCAGTCAAAACAGACTCGAGCGTGCCAAATGGTCCGAGATTCTCTACTGCGTCTTTTTTCGCCATTTGAACGCTCTACCTCTGAGAAATCCTACTGCGTGTAATAGAGAACGCCGGTTCCAGTCGAGTACAGCCGCATTAGAGAATGCTCAATCCGTGGTTCATAGACACATTTTGGGGCTACTGAGACTGGTGTGTGTTCTGGGTTTAGCCTTAGAGCGTGTTTTAAAAGTCATTCTGAGGAGGCTTTGGGACGAAGAATCCCTCGTTCCAAGTGCAGAAAGAAGATTCTTCGCTCAGTTCCTTCACTCAGAATGACACGCTGCGACACTTTTAAAACACGCTCTTATAACCTATCCGAAAAGTGGTTGTGAGTCCGATCAGCTTCTCGAGTGAGAATGCATCGTCACAGAACTTTTCGGATAAGCCCCTATCCTGACCAAGGCCGCTTCGCTTCGAAGCCAGAACCAAAAAGCCTCTCGCAAAGGCGCAAAGCCGCAAAGGGTTGGCACGGAGTCTTAGAATGGATCAGTGCTGCCACTCTGCCGTCGGCTGGGAAACGCTTAACGCCTTGGCGTCTTCACGGCTTGGCGTGAGATTTTCTGGCCCATTTTGTAACGTTTTGCGGGACAAGTGATTAGGAGTCGTTGACATTTGACAGCCCTCTCGAGAGAAAGTACCGCTGAACGCAACTAACTCTCTGAGGGCGCACTCTAAATGTCAACAGAACTTAAAGATGTTGAAGTTTAGGTGTACTATAGATGTTCAGATAATGCTTTTCCACACGAAACAGTAGCATTTCAGCTCGTCAGCTCTCTGGCTGACCGGCTGAAATGCTGAAATGCCATCAACGACAAGAAAATCTTTTTCTGAAAGGCTATAGATGAACTATGATCTAGATGAACAAAGCAAAGCGCGCCAGAAGGCATTGAGTTGAGTACATTTGAACAAACGTATGATGCACATAGAATACCTCCTTTCGTGTAAAAGTGGATAGTAAATACCAGCAGAAGTTCGCATAAGCTTATTCAAGCCTTCTCTTAGCTCGACTTTGTACAATTTGGGCACATTAAAAAGTTAATAAAGAAGGAACAAAAGGGAAGCTGATGTAAGATAGGAGTGAGAAAACAACTATCAAAGAGAGGAGAGCCCAATGTTCCTTCCAGCAGAAATAATCCCGTTGTTCGAGAGCTTTCGCCCAGTCTTCACAGAACCGACGTACCAAAAGGCACTGGTCTTGGTGATAGGGACGGTGTTAACGAAGGGAAGACGAACGGTGACAGCGGCGTTGAGAGTGATGGGATTGGAGCAAGAGGGAGACTGGTCCAAGTATCACCATGTGCTGAATCGAGCAAAGTGGGATGGATTGATGTTGAGCTATATCTTACTGCACTTGATTGTGGATACGTTTGTGGTCATGGGAGCGCCAGTCGAGATAACGGTAGACGAGACGCTAGAAAGGCGCTGG
This sequence comes from Chloroflexi bacterium TSY, assembly GCA_019217005.1. The sequence goes on along the minus strand of JAHBNG010000031.1, from coordinate 40,888 downwards.
GGTCCCAAGATCAGTAAACGAGGACACTGGCGAGATAGCCTGGCGTCAGGCCGGAAGATGAGCGTAAGCACGAGCGGATTGCGGTGGCTGGTCTTCTGTGTGGTGGTCAAGTTGCTGTGGAGTGACCTCTACTGGTCAATGCCCTTTCTGAGCGTCTTACTCACAACACCGAAAGTCAGCGAAACGCTCAACCAGCGCCACCGAACAGTGGCGAAACGAACCATGCAGGTGGTGGCCTGGCTGCGTCGAGCTTTGCCAGGCCGAGAAATCAAGCTCATCGGCGATGGGGCTTACAGTGTGATCGAGTTGGGCTTGCGCTGTCAATCCCAAGGAGTCACCTTGATTGCGCCTCTGCGCCTGGATGCGCGTCTCTTTGACTATCCACCCTCCCGTTTGAAACCTGACGGCACAAAACGACCTGGTCGTCCTCCTGTCGTTGGGCAGCGACTGCCCAAGCTGGAAGATGTTGCCCTCTTCAAAACCACCTGTTGGCACCGCTGCCGCATTGACTGGTATGGGGGAGACTCTGAAGTCGTCGACTGGGCCACTGGTATTGCCTTTTGGTACTCTACCGGCACAACTCCGCTCCTTCTGCGCTGGGTTTTAGTCCGCGATCCCAAAGGCCAAGCTGAGACCGTCGCTTACTTCTCCACCGATATTCATCAGGCTGCCCCCCACATCATCGCTGATTTCGTCAAACGTTGGTCCATTGAAGTCTCTTTCGAGGAAGCCAGAGCTCACCTCGGTGTCGAAACTCAGCGCCAGTGGAGTGACTTGGCCATTGAGAGGACTACTCCTGCTCTCTTTGGTCTTTTCAGCCTCAGTAGATCCAAATTTCAGGTTTTGAGAGAGAATTCTGGCTAAACAGTTGACATAAATACAAATTTGCCGGTCGATATCTAGTTTTTGCGTTAGATTTGGGCGATTTTCAGATATGAAATAGGTTGTTTTCTGTAACCGAAATCTGAATAAATGACTCCAAAATCCCTGCAATCTCGACTGAAAATAGCCAAAAACGCCAAATTTGGATCTACTGAGCCTTGTCATCTTGATGGCTCATGCCTTCTCTCCTGATGGCTCTATCCCTTTGCCTCAAGCTGCTTGGTATCACAAGACTCACGCCACCTTCCATGACCTCCTCTCTCTGGTTCGCCGCCGCTTATGGTGCCATTTCCTTTTCCAGACATCTCACTTTTCACCTGATCTTCGTTTATTCTCTCCCTCTCAGGTGAACACCTTACTTTCTGCTGTCTGTTATTAACTTTTTATGGTGCTTAAAACTTACAAAGTCTAGCTTAGAGGGTCGGCGAATTAAACTGCTGTGCTATTTACGAAAAGATGTATCAGATTAAAGGGATCTCAAGAGAATCGAAAGATTCAATTAAGTCTACTCATTCTAATATGAATGTGCACTCTTGTCAATGAATAGGGTGGTATAGTCTATCCAACAGAGATAAGGTATTCCGCATGAATTTCTCACTCTCCGATGAACAACAAATGATGATCAGCACCGTCCGCCGTTTTATTGCGAATGAACTGGCTCCACTCGAAGAAGAGGTAGAAGAGACCGGTGAACTGGCTCCAGAAAAAGCTGCGAGCATCTTTGAAAAGTCGAAAGCACTCGGTCTTTATGGAACAAACATGCCCACAGAATATGGAGGTGGCGGGCTCTCTGCAGTAGACACGATGCTGCTAGAGGAGCAGTTTGGTCACACGACCGATATTCTGATTCGACGCGCCTTTGGCAATGTCTATGAGATTCTTCTCAGTTGTCAAGGTGAGCAAGTCGAACGCTGGCTGCTACCGGCAGTGCAAGGTAAACGAACTTGCTCGATTGCTATTACCGAGCCAGGAGCAGGGTCTGATGCGGCTGGCATTTCAACGCGGGCGTTGCGTAATGGCTCCGGTTGGCGGCTGAGTGGCAGCAAGCACTTCGTCAGTGACGGCCTCTTTTCCGATTTCTTCGTGGTTTCCGCCGTGACGGATCCGGAACAAGGCAGCCGGGGGCTCTCCATGTTTCTGGTCGACAAAGAAATGCTCGGCGTAACTGTGGGCAAAGATCAGAAGATGATGGGTTTGCGGGGCACGAGCCATATCGAACTTTTCTTTGATGATGTCCAGTTGGGTTCTGAAAACCTGCTAGGTGAAGAGGGGCGTGGCCTACGACTTATCCTGGAACAGTTGGGCCGAGTGCGGCTGGCACAGATCGGTGCCCGGGCGGTGGGCAAAGCCTGTCATGTGCTGACGATGATGGTCAATTACGCCAAGGAGCGGCATCAGTTTGGACATCCCATTGGCAACTTTCAGTTGGTTCAGCAGATGCTGGCTGATAGTGCTATCGAGATCAATGCTGCACGTCTGTTGGTTCACAAAGCGGCATTCGAGTTGGACCGAGGAAATGATGCACGGGAGCTGATATCGATGGTCAAAGTTCACGCCGCCGAGATGTTGGGGCGCGTCGTGGATCGGGGTGTTCAACTCTTTGGCGGGATGGGCTTTTGTAAGGAAATGCCCATTGAACGTTACTACCGTGATGCACGGATCTATCGTATCTTTGACGGTACGTCAGAGATTCATCGGACGGTGGTGGCGCGTGGTCTGCTTAAGCAGGGTGCAGCGCTTTACGATATTGGAGACCCATGAACAGTCTCAGTAGATCCAAATTTGGCGTTTTTGGCTATTTTCAGTCGAGATTGCAGGGATTTTGGAGTCATTTATTCAGATTTCGGTTACAGAAAACGGGGTGGTTCAGAATTAGGTTTACACTTTTGATACATAGATAAAAATCTATATGAGGTCATTTTCTGCCTGAGCATGGCTCAAAGTAGAAAATATAAACATCTTTTCTCTTTGCAAAAATGTAAACCTAATTGTCCGCCTAAAATGAACCACCCCCAGAAAACAACCTATTTCATATCTGAAAATCGCCCAAATCTAACGCAAAAACTAGATATCGACCGGCAAATTTGTATTTATGTCAACTGTTTAGCCAGAATTCTCTCTCAAAACCTGAAATTTGGATCTACTGAGTCTGGTACATCTATGTTGAGCGTATTTGATATTTGGAACAATCAACATCATGATGCTAAATTGTATGAAGATAGCCAGTGTTAAATTCTTTTTCACGAGGAAGATCTCCATGCCCTTCGATTTTCCGACAGATTATCAAGAAGTACAGTTAAGAAAATCTCCACTCAATGAGGTCATATGTCAAGTACGATTTGCTCCTATTTTACGTATTGGCTTTGAAACACCAAGCAAGTTTCAAGACTTAATCAGAGAACGCTTGCCCAATTATGAAATCGAGCAGAAAATATCTATATTACCCCCTGTAGCGGACACACAGGTTAGCTCAAATACACTTGCCAGCCATCACTTTCTGAATCATGATGGAACATTAAGAGCGACTCTTAACATCGACTCATTTGCATTAACTACAACCAAGTACGAACACTGGAACAAGTTTCACAATAGTCTATTATGGCTATCTGAAACAGTTCAGTCGCTATATGACATTCAAGAAGCTGCTCGTATTGGGCTAAGATATGTTAATGTAGTCTCACAAGATATGGCAGACCACGTCCATGCAGATCATATTCTTGATCTTGTGCGCCCTGAGTTATCCGAATTGATTCGAACGCAACCTTTGCAAAATGCAATCAGAGCCATTCAGCGTGTCACAGTAGTAGACGGATCTGATAAATTAACAATAGCGATTCTCTGGTCAGAACTAGAAGACTCTGAGTCGCGAGCGATCATTTTAGATTTTGATATGTATATCGACAGTGAGATTACCCCCTTAAGTTCATTGGAAGATATTTCTAATCGTTATCATGATGTTATTTATCAGGCGTTTAGATGGTCACTCTCAGAAAACTACGGTGTTGATCCATTTGATCCCGAAAGCTAGGAGGTTATCAATGCTACAGCAGTCTCAAGGTAAGTATATACAACCAAGTATTACAAAGGGGACTTTCAGCTTCGGTATTGATTCTATCGAAGGTTGGGAGCAAACCAGTGGCTCTGGAATCGTAGAGAAGATTGAAGAACAAGGAACCACATACTCTAACCCGTACTTTCCTATGGTTGGCGCAGTTGATTCATTATATAAAGTGGTCAATCAACTTTCACGAAGATTGCAATCACTTGCAGATGAACTTCATGAGTTAAGTTTATGTCCTAAGATATACACCATCCCCATTTATGATTTGGATAGTTCTGAAGTCAGTTTAAAACACACTCCACTGTTTATCACTATCGAGGAATACTTAGATGAATATATAGCTCGATTTGTCGATACAGAAACTTATGGATCTGGTGGCACTGAAGCCGATGCAATAGCAGACATGAAAGAACAACTACTTGAACTTTACGAAGATTTGCACAACTCTTCGGATGATACACTAGCAGGACCAGCAATTAAGTGGAAGCGGCTTTTGGAGAGTTTGCTGGATGGCTAGAGCATCATATCGCGCAAATGAAGTATTGCATATAGTTGAAACTAAGCTCAATGCAATAACTCGCAGTAGATCACACAATACATGTTGGTATTATCTTGATGGTAAGAAACACCACAAAGTAACAATCCCCCATGGGAGAAAGCCTTTACCAACTGGTACATTGCGTGCAATCGTCAGACAATTACTACTGACCCCAGATGAATTTGATTCCCTGATGGCATGTCCCTTAACGGGCAAACAATACCAAGAAATCGTTCGCAGTATAGATACTGCTTTCTTGCCGACAGACTGACAAAGCTATCTCTCATAGGAAACTAACCGGAAATTGATGGGTGAATCGATTCAATGCCTTTGTTTGCCTCTCTACGTATCCTTGAGCAAGACATTGGTACCCCACTGGAGGTTAACAAGTGACTACAAATACTCTCATTGTGTTACTTGATCCCCGACAACCCCGCCATCCCTTCTAAAAACTGTCGCTGCATGACGAGGAACAGCAACATCACAGGCAATACGGCCACGACGGCACTCGTCATCAACAGATGCCAATCGTTGGTAAATTGCTGCATGAAGCTGGCCAGCCCGATCGGTAACGTACGATAATACTTTGTAGTGGTGATGATGAGAGGCCACAGAAATTGATCCCAGTTTGTGACAAATGTGATAATGGCCAGGGTGATGACGGCGGGACGTGAAAGGGGCAGAACGATACGCCAAAAGATACTCAATTCGCTGGCACCGTCAATCCGCGCTGCGTCCATATAATCATCGGGCACAGAGATGATAAATTGACGCATCAGAAAAATGCCGACGGGCGACATGGCAAAGGGGATAATGAGTCCCTGAAACGTGTCAATCCAATCGAATGTACGCACGATCAGATAGAGCGGGATCAAAATCACGGCAAATGGAATCATAATCGTGGCCATGATGAACATGAAGACCAGATTTTTGCCCGGAAAATCAAATTTGGCCAGCCCATAGCCAACCGAGGAGCAGAAGAGGAGGTTGAGAATTACAATGCTGCCGGTGACAACAATGCTGTTTCGAAAGTAAAGCCCGATTTCGAATTCGGCAAAAATCGTGATGTAGTTCTGCGGTTGCCAGATGGGTGGGTACAAATTAACGGGCGTATCAAAGACATCGGCCAAGGTCATGAAGGACGCCATGAACATCCAGTAGACGGGCAACACGATCACGGCCATGCCAATGGTTAGCAAAAGATAGAAGATGCTTGTTTTGATGAATGTTGTAACCGGAGAACGCATCCCCAATCCTTATGCTGATGGATCCTGACCGAGAAATCGGAATTGAATAAGCGTCACTCCCATTAAGATCAAAAATAGAATCAGGGAAGACGCACTGGCATAGCCCATGCGTGAGAATTTGAAGGCATTGTCTACGATAAACATGGGAATTGCGCGGGTTGCTGACCCTGGTCCGCCGCCGGTCAGGAGGAAGACGGGCGTAAAGACCTGAAAGCCAATGATAATAGAGATAACGGCAACGTAGAGCATGACGGGTTTGAGCAGTGGCAGCGTAATGCTCCACAAGCGCTGTAGCCAAGTGGCTCCATCGACCATCGCCGCTTCATAATAGTCGGACGGAATCGAGCGCAATCCAGCCAAATAGATGATCATGTAGAAGGGTGTGCCCTTCCAGATGCTGAGAATGATAATCGCCGGCATCGCCAGATTTGCATCATTCAACCAGCGTATATGATCGAAGCCGAGCGGTTGCGTGAAAATGGTCAAAATGCCACCCGTCGGATGGTACATCAAACGCCAGATTAAGGACCAGACAGTCAACGAGACCACGGCGGGCAGATAATAGAGTGTCAAATATCCTTGACGTAGACGAAACTGATTATTAAAGATCAGAGCCAGCCCAAGTGCAAAAATCCAGATGAAGAGCACCGTCCAAAAGACATAGACTGCCGTGACCCAAAGCGAGTTTAGAAACTCAGGATCTTGAAAGAGACGTTGATAATTGCGTACGCCATTAAATTCCGGCGGTGTCAACAGACTCCATTTGTGAAAACTGATGTAGACGGCCCGCGCCAGTGGGTAGACATAAAAGATCGAAAAGAAAAGGATAGCGGGTGAAACAAATAACAATCCATACTTGATTTCGCGCATGCGGACGACGCCCGGTCGACGGAATCTCTTCTGTTCTGAGTGTTCGGTGGCTGTCATGTATCAGCTATCCTATCGTACCACCATTGCAATTTTCGGCATCTAATGCTGACTCTACTGCAACAAGGGTAAAACCACCATGAAGATACTGAAGGGATTGAAGATTTAGTCAGAGAACCTTCAATGTCTTCAATGCCTTCATGGTGAAAATGGGCTTTTTGCAGGAGAGTCAATGTTGTCTGTGGCGATCAAATGTCCCTCGATAAAAACGATTCGATTGTCCGACGTTTAAGTAGCGTCTTTATTAGGCCGCTTACATCTACGATTAGAATTCGTTCCTATCTCAATCCGTTGTAGTAGTTATTCAACTGCAAACTCCGCCGCAATCTGAGCCTTATTCAAAACAGTTGCCACATCCTCCCCTTCCAAGACGCGACTCACGGCCCGTGTCCAGATATCAGAAAGTTCAAAGTACTTAGTCGAACGAAATTCGTAATAGTGACATTTGTCACCCTAATTGACAATTTCAAGGGTTTGTAGAGGGTTCGCACCTCAAATTTGTCATGTTGTAACCTTTTTGACGCTAACAGACCCTCAGAGGTGTTCTAAGGACTCGCTTGTATAGGGTTTGAACACCCAAAATCAGGGACCAAGGTGACAAATGTCACCATACGTATTTTCCATAAGTAAAATCATCCAGGAACACCGGGAGATCGGCTTCGGTACTGACACGGTAGGCAGTCAGGTCTTCACCTGTATCCGCCTCGCCCTTGCGTGCCTGGAGATAGCGTGCGCCATCCCACCATGCTTGCCCTTTAGAAGAGAGCAAGTTGACAAATTCCCAGGACAATTCCTGAATTTCTGGTTCGCTGTTGGGGTTCACAAACCAGGCCCATGAGTAGAGCGTGGTGACCCGATCACCATCGGCCCATTTGGGCAGCGGCACGATTGCATAATTCAGATCTGGAAAGTTCTGCGTGACGGGTGCAATGGCCCAGGGTCCGGCAATCATCATGGAATGCTCACCATTGCCGAAACCAGAGGTCAAGCCAGTGTAGAGGGCTGGGTCAAAAGCATTGCGCTCAAAGCGCAAATCATGTACATACTGAAAAGTCTTGATAACCTCTTCTGAGTTGAGTGTGGGCATTCCATTCTCATCCACAATGCCTCCGCCAAGCTGGTTCACGAGAGGCTCCAAGATAAGAATGTTCCAGATGCCACTTGTCACGGGCCAGGCAAATCCATTACGGGTAATGTTTCCACTATCGTCTTGCTGGGCCATTTGCTCTGCTAGATCGGCAAACTCTTCCCACGTGATGGGTTCTTCCGTGGAGGGTACGGTCACGCCGGCTTCTTCAAAATGATCGACATTCACAAAGAGGCTAAATGTATTGAACTCGGAAAGCCCGCCAGTGTAGACTTCTCCCTCATGCACATAAGGATCCAGCGAGCCTGGTTCAAACAGTTCCAGAAAATCATTTGCACTACCGGCACCAAATTTGTCATACTGAACAGGGGCAATGATACCCTGTTCGATAAATTGAGGCACCATCCAATCACCCGCCCAAAAGACATCAGGACCCTCACCACCAGCATATGCAGTCAATATTTTCTGTTCGTATTGGGAATGGGGTGAATGATCGTAGACAATAGTCACTTCGGGATGCATTTCCTCAAACTCTTTGATGATCTCATCATTAATTGTAATGGCCGGATCAAAACTGTGGGTAAGGTAGACAAGCTCAATCTTGTCACCACCTGCCCCTTCACCACCGGCACCCGGTGCGGCAACTGGCACTGCACATGCAGACAGCAGTAGCGCAACAATCAAAAAGCAGGGGACGGACAATTGTCTGAATCGTTTCATGATCGTTTCTCCTTTGGATGATTGGTTAATGTGCTCACATGAAGTCTATTGATACTCCGCCGCAGCACAACCGAACATGACTAACAAAAACAAAGATACACCTGTTTGGCGCCGCTCGGTATACTTTTTCGGTTGAGAAAGGATTTGCATCCTGTTATGGGCAACTTGCAGTATATCAGAATTTTCTCTGACCAACGAAAAAAATGGATTGACAGATTCATTTATTAGAGATAAGATCGTCTTGCTCCTCTCCACAGCCATAGAACTGCTCGATCAGAGAAGGTTCCATTACCCCAGCACGCAAACTGTGCGAAGAGTGAATCCCCCCATGCAGTTCAAGCCCTTGGGAAAACTGCCAAAACACTCAGAGAAATTGCCATGCTAAACAAAGACACTCAAGCACAGGAAACTCTCAAAAAGCAATTCAAACAAGATGGGATCTTAATTCTAACAAATTTTTTCTCTACAAATGAGATGCGGTCAGTTCGAGCGCTACTCGATCAATATCTCGCCGAAGAGCCAAGTCGAGAGCCGACCACAAGTGCAGAATACGTCAGACGATTCGAGACTGAGGTAAAATCGTGGCACACAACCGATGAACCCGCTGTTCAGGGAATCATGACACATCCACGTCTGACAGCAATCACCGAAGCCTTACTTGGCTCCCAATTTGTTGCGCCGCGCTCGATGTCGTTCGCAACGCCAAGAGGATGTGGTCAAGGATGGCATCAAGATTCGGGCAGCGATGAAGAGGGGCAATTTGTACTCAATCGCATCCTTTTCTGCCACAATATCCAGCCCGAACAGGGAGAGCTCTATTATGTCCCCGGTTCCTATAAACAGGGACATCTTCCCTCTGGAGGCAATCACGAGCCGCTCCCAGGCCAAATGCACGTTGCGCCAACCGCGGGCACAATGGTCTTGATGCATTCTCGCTGCTATCATCGTGTTGCCCTCAACCAGACTGATTCACCCCGTATCCAGGTCAATTCGCGTGCTCGATCTGTGAATGCCCGTGCGGATTTGACGAACTTTGCCGTATTTCGGAATAGCACGTGGAATCATCAGGCGGCGAGGCCGTGGTGAGATTGTATAGAGTTAAATATTCAACCGACCCAAGCAAAAGAGAGGAACAAATAGGTATGAAAATCACCGATGTAAAGACAATTGTCATCAACAACAATGAACCCTATCGAGGCGGAAAACAATGGCTCTTTCTCCAACTATTCACGGATGAAGGCCTTGTGGGGTTAGGCGAGCGGCCATCTGGCAATGCGCTCAATCTCGATGCCCAGACGGCTCTCATCCACGATCTCTGCCACCAATTTGTGATTGGAACCAACCCCTTTGAGATTGAGAAGTTATGGCAACGAATCTTTGCCTCACGGCATGATTATCGCCACCCCGGACTCGACTCGACTCCGGCTTTAAGCGCGATTGAGATGGCTTGCTGGGACATTGTGGGGAAAGCTTTGAATCAGCCCATCTACAATCTGTTGGGAGGCCAATATCATCACAAGCTTAGGGCGTATGCTTACATGCCGACTGAGGGTATCTGGGAAAATCCCGAAAAGGCCGGTGAGATTGCGGAAAAGCTTGTTGCGGAGGGAAATACTGCCTGCAAATTTGATCCATTTACGCCAATCTTTCCGAATCCGAGCGACTATTCACTAAAGATGATCCGGCACGTCGCTAAAATTTTTAAGTGCATCCGCGATGCAGTGGGCGATGAACTAGAAATTGGGATCGGCACGCATGGTCAATTTAGCACCGCAGTTGCCATTCGTGTCGCCAAAGAATTGGAGGAATACAGTCCTTTCTGGTTCGAAGAGCCGGTCCCGCCAGAAAATATTGATGAAATGGCACGCGTGGCTGCCCACACGAGCATCCCCATTGCGACTGGAGAGCGACTAGTCAGCAAATATGAATTTGCCGAACTACTCAAAAAGCAAGCGGCACAGATCATCCAACTCGATGTAGGTCAATGTGGTGGGATTTTGGAGTCGAAGAAAATAGCCAGTATAGCCGAAGCCCACTATGCCATGATCGCCCCTCACATGTATTGTGGGCCAATCGCCGCCGCTGCTGCCGTCCAGCTCGACACCTGTTCCCCCAATTTTCTCATCCAAGAATTTAATGCAAATTCTTTGCATGGCGAGATATTTGTTGAGCCAATCGAGTTTAAGGATGGCTACATCGTTCCACCAACAGGACCAGGGCTTGGGATTGAACTTGACGAGGCAGTCGTCGAACGACAACGAGCCTGAGATGGTTGCCACGTATATAGCCGCCTTGCGTCGGTTTAGCCACGATGTGCGGATGTATCTGATTACGTCAACACTCATCGGGTTTAGCTACATGGGATTCGTTTCTGTGCTGCTCAACCTCTATTTGCTGCGTTTGGACTATGACCCAGTCTTTATCGGTCTCTCTGCTGGCAGCACCGCATTGGCTTTCGCGGTATCATCTTTGCCTGCTGGTGCGTTTGGTAGTCGCTGGGGCAATCGACGCATGGTAATTGTTGGTGTTGGTCTGGTCGGTACTGCCACTGGGTTATTACCCGTGGCTGAGCTGTTGCCGCCTGCGTTGCAGCCGGGCACTGTCATCGCCACTCGTTGGTTGAGTGGTTTTGGCTTTGCTCTCTACAGCGTCAACTCGAATCCGTATTTGGTGGCCGTGACACCACCGGAAGATCGCAATTATGTCTTTTCAATCCAAATCGCCCTCTCCGCATTGGCCGGATTTATCGGGAGCCTCATTGCCGGCCTCATGCCCAGCGGTTTTGCAACGCTTCTGGATGTTACGCTTGAGCATCCTGCGCCATACCGGTATCCGTTGCTAACAGCCTCTGTCATGATGTGTCCCGCCGTTGTGGCCCTATTTACCACCAGTGAATTCAGAACCCCGCAGAGAAAGCCAGAGGAGCGCCTGTCAAAGCGAGGTGGGCTGAGCGCGCCCCCCTTTTTCCTAATTGCGATTCTTGGCATAACAGGATTCATGCGTAATGGAAGCGAAAGCGCTGCCCGTTCATTTTTCAATATTTACCTGGATGCTGGCTTAGGCGTTTCCACCGCGTGGATCGGTGTCCTGACAGCCTTTGGTCAGGTCATGGCCGTTCCAGCTGCGCTGATCTCACCCTTGGTCGTGGCACGTAGTGGCAAAGTCTGGACAGTCGTTCTAGGGGCGACGGGGATTGTCCTGAGCCTGCTTCTGATGGCGTTCGTTCCTCACTGGACAACTGCTGGCTTGGGCTTCTTAGGCGTCATCGCCATGCGCTCGATGACGCGGGCCGTGATCAGCGTCTATCAAATGGAAATTGTAACACCCGATTGGCGTTCACTCACATCTGGCACCGTTTCAGCGGCCATGGGATTGGGCTTTTCAACCATGGCCCTGGGCGGTGGCTACATTATCGTTGCCATGGGTTATCGAGGTCTGTTCCTGGTCGGTGCCGCTTTGGCCACCATCGGTGCATTGCTCTTTTGGGGGTATTTCCGGATTCCGCGCGGGGAATACGCGCGAGCGTCTACGTAGGATTTGTGTTCAGATATCCCAGACGAAAAGCGACACATTCATATGATCTCTACAGAGCCTGAAGATATATTGCATCTTGCTTAATTAATCCTGGTATAGAACTCGACTATCTATACCAGAGTTATTTAATTAATCTGCAAAATATCTTATGAGGGTTCCGGAATTTCGTCGCCATCCTGTGGTGGCTCACCACCAGAACGATTCAGAATTTGACGGAAGCGTACCATATCAACACGTTCGCGACGTTCGGCAAAGAAATGGGCCGTCTCCATTGCCGAGAGTTTTTCGGCGACGGCCAACATAATGAACTGGTTCATGCTGATGCCATCGCGTTTTGCAGCATCAGCTACGGCTTCTTTTAGTGAAATAGGAAGGCGCAATGAGTAAGTTGCAGCCTGTGTTGTCATGATCGAATCCTCCAAATTGCCTCTGCCGGACGTATGACTTCTATACCAAATTGCTGCGGTACTTGTCCATAATCGCGTAAGTTGAACGTCACAATCATATTTGCTCTACCATTAATGGCCGTTTCCAAGACCATTTCATCTGCCGGATCACGCAATTGTGGTCGCCAAAAGAAATGCTGCTTTGTTGGTTCGGATAAGACGGTGATCGCATCCACAAAATTGCATGCATCGGCTTGAGTGATCCCTGCTGCTTGATAGTGTTCAATCAAGGTACACTTTGCTTCATATTCAAGCACAAGCGCAACACTAACAAGCAATTGCACACGATGTGCGTCAGCCTCGTTTAATATTGCCGCTGATGCACCGGAGGGACTTCTCATGGCGGACACGATAACATCGGTGTCAAGTACGATACGCAACATGATCATATCATATACGACATCAGATTGGCCGTCAATTTACCGACTGATAAATCCAAAATGTCATGATCCACGGGATGGACGGAATGACCATAATTAAAAGACTAAAATCTCTTCAATCGGTAAATTATTTAAATGGTAAATTGACCGAAGATCACGCCACAATCGACAAGCTTCGATCCTCCAGGGGAAGTTCGATCTTTTCCCCGCCCCGTCGATGAGATTCCCTCAGGCCAATGGCAATTTCAAGGGCTTCACGTCCATATTCGCCTGGACAGAGCGGTTCCGTTCCGTCATCAAGGTTTTTGACGATTCCCTCGATGGCGGCTTGCTGTGAACTGCGGGGTCGTTTTGGGTTTGGAAATTGACGGCGGATCGGTTCACGCGTCGTGGGTAGACGGCTCCACATCTCAAAGTCGGCATGTTCATTGCGGGCGCTGATCCAACCATCACTGCCGATAAAGTCAATATTCAACCATCCACCCGTGTTGAGAAAACCACGAATGCCGTTTTCATAGAGGATCATGCCTGTCCCACGGAGATCCTTGTCCCCTGCAGCCGCTTCATTGCTCTCCATGTGTCCAAAGACCCACTTGGCGGGCGCGCCTGCAAATTGACGAAAGAGCGCCAGCGTATGGCTATGTCCACGTGAGAGGCTCCATCCATAGTTGCAGACCATGGAGGAAAACGTGCCAATCTCGCCGTCCTTGATGGCTTTGAGACATGCCTGAAACCAGGGACTCCAGTTTTTGTGACAGGCAATTGCGAGCAACGTGCCGCTCTTTCGACAGGCCTCAATCATGGCATCGGCTTCCGCAAGCGAGCGGCACATCGGTTTTGTGGCATAAACTGCTTTGACGCCCATTTCCGCTAGCGTGATGACAACCTCCGCTCGTTCTTGTGCTTGCGTTGTTACACAAACAATATCCGGCTTCTCCTGAGCGATCATGTCTCGATAATCGGTGTAGAGCGCGTCAACACCCCACCTCTGCCGAAAGTCATCCAATTGGCTCTGCATCAGATCCGACGCGGCAACCAACTCCACGCCTTTCGCTTCGATGAGGGCAGGCGCATGTGCCCACGGATAGCGAAATTGGGGCCTGTTGACCTGCTCATCGTCGATGGTGCTGCCAAGCCGTCCGCAACCGATGACGGCTCCTCTGTACGCTGTCATTTGCATCTCCCCATTAATTTTGTAAACGGTTCCAAGACCCCATATTCACAATTCAGCAACTCTTTGTATCGTTCGGTGCTCGGAGTGTGGTTAGCCGTTCGTGAAGTGGAACAAACAAGCTGTAAATGGTCGTAGGACTTTACTACAAGCTGTTTGTTCTACGATTGGTCAGCCGATGCGTGCGCTCAAGCCGCCGTCAACAGGCAGCAAAACTCCTGTGATGTACTGCGCTTCGTCTGAGGCCAGAAAGAGAGCTGCGGCAGCGACATCCCACGCAGTTCCCATTTTTTTGCCAAGGGGGACTTGTTCATCTCGTTGGCGACGGATTGTTTCTCGATCCAGGCCCAAATCTTTGACGCGTCGCTCGATCGCCATCGGTGTATCCATCAAGCCAGGCAAGATAGCGTTCACGCGTATCCTATACGGAGCGTTTTCAATGGCCATATTTTGCGTCATGGCATTGATGCCAGCTTTGGAGGTTTTGTAGGCCAATGTACGATAGGAGCAGACCGAGGCTGTCGATGAGATATTGATAATCACACCAGTTTTTTGAGCGCGCATGACGGGAAGAACATGCTTACAAGTGAGAAACATTCCCTTGAGATTGATGTCAAAAATCCGCTGCCAGTTCTCTGCGGTCAGATTGAGCGTATCGGCATCTCCTGCTGAGACGCCAACGTTGTTATGCAGGATATCGATACGCCCGTAACGCTCAACACAAGCAGTCGCAATGGCTTGACAATCCTGTTCCAATGTGATGTCAGCGCCAAGGACCGAAGACGCGCCGCCTTCTTGCGAGATCATCTGCGCTGTCTCCTCTGCCGACTCAGCGCGCTTGTCAACGAGCAGAACCTGCGCACCTTCTTTGGCAAAGCGAAGAGCTGTCGCCCGTCCATTGCCCATTGTCTCTCCAGTCGTCTGTCCAGCGCCGATGACTATCGCGACTTTATCATTGAGTAGCATAGAGTATTTCCTTCGCAATGTATACCGCAAGCGCTCATAGATGAGAATGATCTACTCGGGTAAAACTGGGCTACTTTTTCTCATTTATGGCCTTGCTCAGTATAATCAAATACGATTAGACAAGATCCTGTAGATTAGGCGAACGGAACAGTTTCACCAGGAGGCAAAGGCACTTCGAAAACATTGAGCGTCATCGAGATCAATGTGTAGTAACCTATCAGGATCACCAACTCGACAATACCTGATTCGCCAAGAAGTGCAACAACCTTCTCGTATTGCTGATCGGACACTTGGTGGCGGTCGGTCAATTCGCGGGCAAAGTTGTAGACGATGACCTCAGCTGGCTCTGCTGATTCGGGCAATACACCTGTTTTGATGCCTGCAATGATGTTGGGATCCAGCTTGGCCTCTCTTGCAATCTTTTCGTGCGCCCACCATTCATATTGGGCTTCCCATTTGGCCGCAACTGTGAGAATCGCTAGTTCTCGCAACTGCGGTGAAAGTGTTCCTTCAAAACGTACGGCTTCACCCAGCCGTTGCGCAGCCTCACCAAGTATGGGGCTAAAGAGCAAGGCATTGAATGGGCCTCTCAAACCGCCTTCCGGGTTTAGAAATGTTTCGACAGCACTCTGCTTGCCTCGCTTGCCGCCAGTAATGCTCTCGAAAAGTTTTTGCTGAGGTTCTGTAAAGTTTTCAGGTAAGATGTTTGGGAGTCGACTCATTTGCATAATTCCTGGATACTCATATTATGGTCAAGGTATGTTCAAACAAACATATTGCATTTACTCACCCAGACAAGTATAAAAATTGCAGGTTGCTAAGTCACTTGCCACCTTGCAACTTGCCACCCCGCGTCTTTTCATGGTATGGTACGTTCAAACACACTTGCTGGTCAATCCGCCATCAACGACTAACTGCGTGCCGGTGATGTATTTTGCTTCGTCAGAAGCAAGAAAGAGAGCTGCATAGGCATCACCCATTTTGCCCATGGGACAGAGGTTGTTGCGGATCTCGATCATCGCCTCAATATCTCCTTCGGCATAGGTTTCGGCCAGCGAGTTGCTCACCATCGGTGTATTCATGAAGCCGGGCAGGATGGCATTCGCCCGAATATTCTTTTGGGCATACTCAATGGCAATGCTTTGAGTCAGTTGATTGATCGCGCCTTTTGTGGCGCTATATGAAATGTAGGATACTCCCAGCCAGCGAATGGAGGCGACCGAGGAGACATTGACAATAGCTCCACTGCCCTGTTTTTCCATTTGGGGTAAAACGTATTTGCAAGTCAAAAACATACTTTTAAGATTGACATCGTTGACTCGATCCCAGCTTTCCTCACTCGTCTCAACGCAGCCACCAACTTCAAGGATTCCCACGTTGTTGTGGAGAATATCGATGCGCCCATACGTTTCGAGACAAGATTCCACAAGACCCTTGACTGCTTCTGCCTTGGAAACATCAGCTTGATGGACTGTACAATTGCCACCCTTGTCTTCGATGATGCTCTTTGTCTCTTCGGCAGCCGCTAAATTGAGATCGATAGCAAAAATCTTTGCTCCTTCGCGCGCAAAGAGCACGGCGGTCGCTTTTCCGTTTCCCCAACCCGGCCCAACAGAGCCAGCACCCGTTATGATTGCTACTTTGTCTTTTAATCGATCTCCCATGATGTTCCCCTCATTGGTTACTGGTTGCTGGTTGTTCGTTACCTTCTTCCTGTTGGAGATACTGACGCAATGCGGTCTTCAGAACCTTCCCGTAATTGTTTTTCGGTAGATGCTCGACGAAGCGATAGGTGCGCGGGCGCTTGAAGCGTGCGATGTTGTCAACGCAAAGTTGATCGAGTTCGTCTTCGGTTACCTTTTGGTCTGTGGCTTTATGATTCTGGAGAACGATAAAGGCCACGACCGTCTCTCCCCACTCTGGATGAGGCGCACCGATGACAGAAACCTCTTGGACTGCTTCATGTTGCAACAAGACTTCCTCAATTTCGCGCGGATAGATATTGGCACCGCCACTAATGATCAGATCCTTGGATCGATCCTTGAGGGTAAGGAAGCCATCTGCATCGAAGACACCCAGATCGCCGGTATGTAACCAGCCATTGCGCAAGACATCTCCAGTGGCTTGTAGATTGTTCCAGTAGCCGCGCATCACGACATCACCTTTGACCTGAATTTCTCCAATTTGTCCTGGGGGAAGCAGTTGATTTTCGGCGTCGATCACGCTCACCTCAACGACCGTATGGGCTGTTCCCACGGAAGCCAGACGCTCCTCATAACGTGGGTGATCGGTATCAGCATGGTGTGCTTTTGAGAGTACCGTGATCGTCATGGGACTCTCACCCTGTCCGTAGATCTCAACAAATTTATAGCCAAAGCAATCGATTGCATCTTTCAGATCCGATACATACATCGGACCACCACCATAGACAATCGTTTTGAGGTTGGTTGTATCTGCACAGCGACTCTGTGGATGATCGACCAGGCGCTTGATCATGGTTGGCGCGGCAAAGAAGGTGCACCCTTGATGGGCAGCGATCAGGTCGAAGATCTCGGTTGGGTCAAATCCTCCACACGACGGGATGACCTGCGTGGCAGCTTTGGCCACAAAGGCAAAATTGTAGAGACCGGAGCCGTGGGACATGGGAGCGGCGTGGATAATGCAATCTCCTGGTGAGACGCTATCAACATCAATGAAGTAGCTGAACGTCATCGCCAATAAATTGCTGTGGCTCAACATCGCACCCTTGGGACGTCCCGTTGTGCCGCTGGTATAGAAAAGCCAGGCGATGTCATCTGACGCACACTCCTGAAGCACCATCGGATCGCCCGTTGCCAACATATGGTAATCGTCGCTTGAGACATTCATCACATAGGCAAGCGATGGCACAAAATCAGCAAGTGGTTTGACAGCATCGTTGAGTTCGGACGTGACAAAACAGGCAGCAGCACCAGCATCTTCTAGAATGTACTGAATTTCACGTGGGTGCAGCTTGGCATTAATGGGCACTGCACAAAGTCCAGCATGCCAGGTGGCGTAGAGAACTTCAATGAACTGGGGGCAGTTCTGCATGACGATGGCAACGCGGTCGCCAGACTGAAGCTGTAGTCGATCATAAAAGCGACCAGCCATCGTCGCCACACGATGCGCGAGAACACCGTATGAATAATAGGGCTTTACACCTACTGCAATGGCAGGCTTTTCGGCGAATATGCGGCCGGCTCTTGACAAGAGGTTTGCAATGTTCATAATAAACTAAACCGTTTTCGGTCGAGTAGAACCAGCTAATTGATTTTAATTTATGAGCGAGTGCTGTATATTGGGGATGCTGGCAGTATATAATATATAATACACGATGACCAATGTTAGGTTCCTCAGAAAAGTTTCGAGTGTGTACCACATGTTTGTTCAGAGAGATGGGACAAAACTTTTCTGGGTGGATATACCCCAATCAAATCCCAGAGATGATAAGGATGAAGAATGTAGAACACGGATGAACACAGATTTCACGGATTGATTCTGAAATGATCCGTGTACATCCTCAAAATCCGTGTCCTAATTTTTTTCCTTATCATCTCTTCATAATGATCAATCTTTATGAAAATCACAGAGATCAAAGCATATCCAACTTGGGTTGGCCAGCGCAACCAGTGTCTGGTCAAGGTTGAGACCGACAAGGGGATCTACGGCTGGGGCGAAGCTGGACTCTCTAGTCGTGAACTCGCCGTTGTGGGTGCTGTCAAGCATTACCGCGAATTTTTAATTGGGCGTGACCCCATGCGGATTGGGGCGCTCTGGCAGGAGATGTACCGCAGCCAATATTTCGAAGGGGGGCGTGTGCTGACTGCGGCTATCTCCGCAATCGATATCGCTCTGTACGATATTGCAGGCAAGGCGCTGAATGTACCGGTTTATCAATTATTAGGCGGGAAACAGCGTGATTATGTACCATGCTTTGCGACGACCCATGCCCCGATGGGACCGAGACTATTGGAGGATGTGAAACTACTGCTCGACAATGGATGGACCGTCATCCGCACGGTGCCTGGACATCCAGAAAATGAGGATCCAACTCTTTGGGAACCACGTGCATCAATCGGTTTAACAGCCCAGTGGCTGACAAAAGTGCGTGAGGAGTTTGGCCCAGATCCCGTGTTGGGAATCGATTATCATCATCGTCTCAACGTGGCCGAGGCTGCTTCTTTCTGCCAGCGAATGCCATCAGGAACGCTCGATTTTCTCGAAGAACCAATTCGCGATGAATCGCCAGAAGCCTACGAATCACTGCGCACCATGACCGATGTACCATTTGCCATTGGTGAAGAGATCTCGAGCAAGTGGCATTTTCAGCCCTACATCGAGCGAGGGATCACCAATTATGCTCGCATCGATGTTTGCAACGTGGGTGGCTTGACTGAATCGATGAAAGTTGCTGCGATGGCGGAAGGGCATTATATCGACTTAATGCCTCATAACCCGTTGGGGCCGGTTTGCACTGCTGCAACGATTCACCTGGCTGCTGCCGTTCCCAACTTTGCTTGGTTGGAAGTGCGTATTTCGCCCACAGAAAATGCACATCGTACAGATGACGAGCTTTTCCCACTTCAGCCAATGTTGGAAGGCTCACGCTTTCCTGTATTGGATAGCCCAGGCTTGGGCGTTGAGGTAGATGAAGAGGCAATTGCGCAGCAAACATTCAAGTTTTGGGAAGCACCACATTTTCATCGGGAAGATGGTTCTCATACAAATTGGTGAGCTAGCAAATTGCTTCTCAAGGTGCATTCACGTCTTGGGGCGAGAACGCTCTGCATTCGGGTTGCGAGCCGAATGCAACGCACGCAGTTGAGCTGTTGATTGGACGCTCCATGCGCCTTATCATCCGTGCATCGCATTCTCTCATTCCTGCCCCCAAACCAAAAGGCACCCGATTCTCATAGTTGTTTGACAGGGTGCTTTGGCGCGAGTATACTGTCTATACTACTTAGGTTTATCCGCAAAGCGGGTTGGACTCATATCCACTTTTCAGATAGGCTTTGAGTGGATTCCTAGCTCGTCATTCCCTCAATTTTCTGCAAAGTTTCGTAAAATCCTATCAGTGTATCGAAATTCGTTTCATATAATGGTGTGTGGAATTTGAATTGTCGGACGTACCCCACTTCATTTGTATCTGTCCGTACTATGACTCAAATCAGAATCTGCGGATCGATACTCAGTCACCTGGAGGAATTATGTTTACCCAGAAACGGTTTTGGAGTCTAGTAGTACTGCTGATGTTGTGTCTTGTCCTTGCTGCCTGCACGGCGGCACCCACCCCTGGAACGGTTTCACCTGCGTCGGATGCGCCCGCAGAACCGTTGGCCGAGGAGGAATTGGCCACGAGCAGTCCCTGGATTAACAAGTGTGAAGGCGAACCTGTCGATGGTGGGACCGTAACCCTTGCCTTCGCTGATCAAGCCATGCGCGGCGAGAATTGGCTCTCGCGTTCATCGACCAACCAAGGGTTTGTCTTTAGTCAATTGGTGGATCTAAACATCGAGACGCTGGAGATTGAACCCGATGTGGCCGAGAGCTGGGAGATTTCAGAGGATGGTTTAACCTACACCTATCATCTTCGCGACGATGTTTTGTGGCACGATGGTGAACAGTTGATGGCGGATGATGTCAAGTGGACGATTGAAATGTTCTGGCATCCCGATACCAACATTCCCACTCGCACCACATTGCCACTCTTTGCGATTGCCGGAGTCGACGAGTTTGCCGATGGAACAACTGACGAGATCACAGGCATTCAAGTGCTCGATGATTTTACCGTCGAAATTACTCTGTCTGAACCGCGGGCTGACTTCTTCTACGGCATGGGTGGATTGAATCTCTTCCCCAAGCATATTTGGGAAGGAATGGCTTTTGCTGATATGCGCGAGTCTGAATTTGCCCGTGAAAAGATCATTGGCTCTGGTCCCTTCAAGATGGCCGAATTTGAGCCGGATCAGTTCTACATTTTGGAAGCCTTCGAGGATTACTACCAGGGACGCCCCCACTTGGATCGCTTAATCTTCCGGATTGGTCTGACATCTGTTGCTTCGTGGTTACCTGGGCTTGAAGCTGGCGAAATCCAGGTTGGCAATATGGTCAACGGTCTGGACCGCGAACGCGTGGAGGAGAATCCAGATCTGACTGTGGTCGGTGCTCCGTTGCCGGGTGCCATGTCGATTTGGCCCAATCACAGCCGCTTTGAAGACAAGAGAGTCTTGCAGGCGATGGTTCATGCCATTGACCGCACGGCGATTGCGGAGAGCATTTATGGTCCCGGTCAGGCCTTGGCTTACGAATATGCCAACGTCGATCCCAAAGGGGACTGGATCAGTCCCGATATTCCCACCTACAACTATGACCCAGAGAAGGCCAAGCAACTTCTGGAAGAAGCTGGTTGGGATGGTAGCCAAGAGCTGAATTTCATTACCTATTACCAATCTGAATTGGATCGTAGCGTGGTGGCCGCCATGCAACAGTTCTGGGCGGAGGTCGGCATCAATGTGAGCGTTGAGCATATGGACGGTCCTACTTTTGTTGCTCGCTTCTATGAAGAACCGGATTTTGACTTGGGCTATGGTTGCTGTGGTGTTGCGTTGCCCTTTGAGTATCCCCGTTACTCTTGTGAGAACCTTCCGCCCGCTGGCTACAACGGTTCCCAATATTGTAATGACGAGATTGACGAGATGGTTTCCGCGTCGCTCGTAGAGCCAGATGCCGAAAAACGGAAGCAGATGTGGTATGAGATTAGTGAGGTGACCAACGATCAATTGCTCCACATGACGCTCTTCCAACAAGATCGTCGCCACGCGATTAGTGCCAATGTCTGTAACTACCAGTTCCGCCAGTGGACCAACATTGTTTGGCCAGAGCGCAATCCGCATACTTGGTGGTTGGCTCAGTAGAGTGAATGAGATGAGTGGATGAATGAGATGATTGAGATGAGAACGCGCGGCTCTATTCTCATCTCAATCATCTCTCGCCAACCTGGCGCATCATCTCAATCATCCATTCATCATTATGAATCGCTATTTCCTTCGTCGCATTTTACAAGCCATTCCGGTGCTGATCGGCATTACGATTATCACTTTTACCTTTACCGAGTTGGCACCGGGCGATGCCGTCTCGTCGATGTTGCTATCGATGCAAGATTCGGGTCTGAGTGGTGAGCTTGATACGGAGACATTGCGCGAGAAGTATGGGCTGGACCAGCCAGCGCCTGTGCGCTATCTACAGTGGATGGGTGGGCTGGCGCAGGGGAATCTTGGTGTGCGCATTCGCAGTCGTGTGCCCGTTTCGGGAGAGATTGGACGCCGACTGCCAGCCACAATCCAACTCATGTTCTCGGCGATCTTCATTTCGGTGATCCTTGGGATTCCGCTCGGCATTCTCTCCGCTTTACGACAGTATACGCGCTTGGATTACGCGCTCACGGGCTTTGTCTTTGTGGGCATCTCGGTGCCTGGATTTTTTGCGGCCATTGCCGTGATCTATCTCTTTGCTGTCAAGCTGGGTTGGTTTCCCACAAGCGGCTATTCAACGCCTGGTCAAGACTTTGGCTTTTGGGATGGTTTGTTTGATCACCTTCACCATCTGGCGCTGCCTGCAATCGTCTTGGGGATTGAAAGCACAGCCGCCATTATGCGCTACACCCGTTCGAGTATGTTGGAAGTGATTCGCCTCGATTACATTGTCACTGCACGCAGCAAAGGCTTGGCGCAACGTGCGGTCATTGTCCGCCATGCTCTGCGCAATGCTCTTCTGCCTGTCATCACCATCATCGGGCTACGCCTCCCCAGTCTCTTTGGTGGCGCCATTATCATCGAGACAATCTTCAACTGGCCAGGGATGGGCATTCTTTATCTAGATGGCGTAACTACGCGCGACTATCCTCTGATTATGGGGATGGTGTTGATTTCAGCCTTTCTGATCGTATTGAGCAATCTCATCACCGATCTGACCTATGCCGTGATTGATCCACGTATCCGGTATGAGTAGTACATTGCATAGGTTACCCTATCATGTAAAGACCAAAACATAAAAGATTATAAGGATTAAGAATATGGGACACGGATGGACACAGATTTCACGGATTTATTCTGAATGAATCCGTGTCCATCCTGAAAATCCGTGTCCTATTTTCGATCCCTATAATGTCCATAAAATCAGGAGACCTGCCTCGCTGTGGCTGTTGAACAGAGTACCCAAGGTAATGTACTGCCAAATCGATCGCTCCTCAGTGATGGAAGCGTGACTGTTCAAACACCGAGTCAGCGTGCAATCCGCCGCTTTTTACGTCACAAAGTTGCTGTTGCCAGTTCGATTTTTATGTTTATTGTGGTCTTGACCGTTTTTCCATTGGCATCAGTCGTGGCACCTATCCCGCCCGAAAAAACAAGCCTCCGCGAAGTCCGTCAGGCTCCGAGTAGCGCACACATTCTGGGGACAGACATGATCGGCCGCGATGTGTGGAGTCGCGTTGTCTATGGGGGACGTGTCTCCATCGCGGTGGGGCTGGTTGCCGTGGGCATCTTCATGACAATCGGTACCGTCGTCGGCAGCATTGCGGGCTATTATGGCGGGAAGGTGGATATGGTCATTATGCGCATTACTGACACGGTGATGGCCTTTCCTGTCTTGGTCATTCTCATCAGTATTGTCGCCATCGTGGGACCAGGACTCTTCAATGCCATGATCGCCATTGGTCTAATCGGCTGGACTGGCGTGGCGCGGCTTGTGCGTGGTCAAATTTTGTCAGTACGCGAGATGGATTTTGTTCTGGCGGCAGAGTCCGTTGGCATTCCAGAGCGGCAGATCCTTATTCGCCATATTCTCCCCAGTATTGTTGCGCCCGTGACTGTCGCCGGGAGTTTTGGTATTGCGAGCGCCATCCTCACGGAGGCCGGTCTTAGTTTTTTGGGCCTGGGCGTGCAGATTCCCACTCCAAGTTGGGGCAACATGCTGAATGAAGCCCAATCCATCGAACTTATTGAGTCCTTTCCTTGGCTGTGGGTGCCTCCTGGGCTGATGATTAGTCTCTGCGTACTGGCCATCAATTTTATCGGTGACGGTCTGCGCGATGCGCTTGACCCACGTATGACAATTGATTAAAAAGTCACACAAACAAATCCTTGGTAAGGAGACGTTGACATTGGCTCACGCAGTGGGTGCGTAGCACCACAACCTCTCGGGAGAAATCCGTTCTCAACGCGACCAAAGCCTTGGGGAAGCGCTCTAAATGTCAACTGAACCTATTCTGCTAATGAAGCAGCACGCTATACTGCGGTTTTCATATAGAGCAAAGTATAAGTGACAAACTATGAGAGTGCACAAGAAACGGATTTTTATCGTTGACGTGGTGAATAATGCCACGTATACTATGGTGGAAACATAGTTGAATCAGGAGATATTACTATGGCAATAGCCACAATTCAGCCGATTCCGCAGCTCCATAGATTACCCAAAACATTGCCGCTTGAAAATGCAGTGCGTTTGGAGTTGGAAGAAGGGATTCCCGTTTTTCGCGCCACTTACACTGTTCAAAATCGGATTGAATCATTGCTTGATAAGCAAAAAAAATCCTCCCTAACAACAAAAGAACTTGAAGAGCTTGACCTATATGAAGAAGTCGATGATTATCTGAGCTTCGTTAATCGTACAATAAGAAACCAGTTACTTCCTCGATCAGTGCAGGATATCTAAAATTGGCATCTTCTCGCCGAGCCATTCCTGAGTATCTTGAAGACGCAGTTCGTGAACGTGCAAATGGATTATGTGAGTATTGTCATGCTACCGAGAAATGGCAATATGTTCGATTTACGATTGATCATGTTATTGCATTAGCGGAGGGCGGTGCAGATGAAAGTGAAAATTTGGCGTTGGCTTGTTTTCATTGTAACCGTCGCAAATCGAATCATCTAACGGGTATAGATCCTGAATCTGAACTCAGTTATAAACTATTCAACCCTCGCCTGGATGATTGGGCTGAGCATTTCATCTGGTCAACGAATGGAACTGAAATTGTTGGTTTGACCCCGACTGGTCGTGCTACGATCACGCTACTTCAACTCAATCGGCCTCGAATTGTGAACATTCGATTGGCTGACGTTGCAGTCGGTCGTCATCCCCCTCCAGATGATCCGATAATGGGGGATGTATAGTGTGAGGTTAACTCATTGATCCGTTTCACGAGGAGATCAAATTATATGCCGCTCATTCATGGGGGTGGTTCAGAATTAGGTTTACACTTTTGATACATAGATAAAAATCTATATGAGGTCATTTTCTGCCTGAGCATGGCTCAAAGTAGAAAATATAAACATCTTTTCTCTTTGCAAAAATGTAAACCTAATTGTCCGCCTAAAATGAACCACCCCCATGAATGACCTCGATACACCTGCCGTTGTCTGTGATCTTAACAAGCTGGAACGAAACATCAGGGCCCAGGCTGTACGCTGCCGCGAGATTGACATTCCTCTGCGCAGCCACACCAAATCCCACAAAATCTCTGAAATCGCGCATATGCAGTTAAAAAGCGGCGCGATCGGCATCTGTTGCCAGAAGGTAGGTGAGGCGGAAGTCATGGTGGTGGGTGGTGTAGAAGATATTCTGCTTCCCTATAACATTGTGGGGGCATCTAAAGTTGAGCGGCTCTTGCGATTGGCACGCCGGGCGAACATCACTGTCTCCGTCGATTCGCTCATAACAGCGCAAGGTATATCGGAACAGGCGAAGCGGCGAGGTGGGACTGTAAGCGTCCTGATCGAACTGGATACAGGTTCGCGGCGATGTGGCGTACAATCACCCAAAGAAGCGCAGGAATTGGCGCGGCAGATAGCTGAGTTGCCCGGCATCGATCTACAGGGCATTATGACCTATCCCAGTCAACCCCAAATCAGTTCATTTCTAGATGAAACGGTCTATCTGTTGCGGGAATCTGGCATACCCATTCATGTTGTGAGCGGTGGCGGTACTGGCTCAGAAGCAATTTCCAAAGAATTGGGCTGCACGGAGCATCGTGCGGGATCTTATGTGTGGGAGGGGATGAATCGGGTCCAAAGCCGCGCTGATCTCGGTGATGAGCGTTGCCCGTTGCGAGTGATCACAACCATCGTCAGTACGCCTACCTCGGATCGGATTATAATTGACGGTGGGATGAAGACCTTCACCAGTTACCCGCCGACCCCCTATGGTCTTTGTGTGGAACATCCTGAAATTGAGATTTACGCCATGTCTGTCGAGCATGGTCATGTTGATGTGGGAAAATCGAACCACCAATTCAAGGTGGGTGAACGGCTCACATTTATCCCACTGCATCAAGAAATGTGTCTGAATCTACATGATGAGCTGGTCGGCTATCGAGATGACCAGATCGAGGTCATTTGGTCTGTCCAAGGGCGTGGAAAAGTAAAATAGGATAAAACTATGTTAACCGTCAAAGCAGCTTTGCTTGGTATTGAACATCCGCACTCGCGTGCTCACCTACGAACGTTACAGCAGTTGCCCGAGGTGGAGGCTATTGTTCTGTGGGACGAAAACGAAGAAGCCTTGAATGCCGTTGTGGAAACTGACGGGCAGAAGATTGAGGCGACCTTTACCGATTTAGATGCGCTACTTGCCCGTGAGGATTTCCTTTTCGTCATTGCGGCCATTCGCAACGATTTGGGACCAGACATTTTTATTCGTACGCTGGAAGCGGGCAAACACCTGATGGCGGAAAAACCCATCGGCAAATCCGCTGCCGATACAGAACGTGTGCTGGCTGTCGCCGAACGGATGGGGCTTCAACTGGGCGTCTGCTATCAAAACCGGGCCAATCCAGTGATTCAGGATGCCCACAACGTGATTCATGAGGGACTATTGGGACCGCTGATGTCGGTGGAATTACGCATGATCACAACCCAGGTTCAATTCCGCAATCCCCAGCATTGGCTCTTCAACCAGCAACATGCAGGTGGTGGCATTCTCTCCTGGCTTGGCTGTCACTATATCGACATGATACGCTACGTGACTGGCGAAGAGATCATCTCGGTTTCTGCCGAGGTGGCCACCCGCAGCGGCGAGGAGATTGATGTGGAAGATACTGCAACCCTCTCGATGCGTCTACAATCGGGCACTGTGGCTTCTCTCGATGCAGGGTATATGTTGGCCTTGAGTGGCAGTGGTTACCACAACAAAAGTGGGTATGATACCTATGCTGGCTTCAACGGCCGCTTGGGGCGTATGACCTGGACTTCTGCGGGGCAACCCACGGAAATCTATGTTGAGACCACCCACCCCGATTGGGCAGGTGCGCCCCAACGTACGTTCAAATACGAGTACGGCGTCTCCCCAGCCTATGGCGGTGTCTACGGCGAAGAGTTTATTCGCAATTTTATCCAGGCGGCCCAAGGAAAAAGTCAACCTTTAACGACCGGACAGAATGCTTTAACCGTCGCTCGTGTTGTCGATGCAGCATACGAATCGAGCCGGACGGGGACTCGTGTCAATTTGTCATTTTAAAGATTGAAGACAGGAGTACAGAGATGAGGAGCGCGGTACAAACAGCCCAATCTCTCAATCTCCATTCCATACGATGTCAGGCTTCATTAAATGACTTCACTGAAAACTGACAAAGGAGAACCTTCGTGTCAACCTACAAAGCTGTCATCATTGGGCTAACTGGGATTGGTGCTCGACGCCCTAAAGAACCTGCCCACCTCCCCCTCTACGGCAATATGCCTCGCTCTCATGCCGCAGCCTACTACCGTCATCCACAAACAGAGGTTGTGGGTGTCTGCGATATCCGTCAAGAGGCATTGGACAACTTCAAGCAGGATTGGCAGGATGTCTGGCCAGATATGCACTATTACTCAGATTATCGGGAAATGTTGGGGAGTGAACAGCCTGATATTGTGAGCGTTGCCACACCCGATCATCTCCACGCCGACATTACCGTGGATGCTGCTCATGGCAGTGCAAAAGCCATCCTCTGTGAAAAACCCATCGCGACCGTATTGGCAGATGCCGACCGCATGATCGCTGCTGCTGAAGCCAACAATGTCCTGCTTTCCGTCGAGCATACGCGGCGGTGGTCCCCTATCTTTCACACTGCACGAGAGTTGTTGCGTAGTGGAGAGTTAGGTCCCCTGCGCGGAATGGTTTGCAATCTCTATAGCCCTCGTTCCATGCTCTTTCGCAACGGCACTCATATGGTAGATACGATCTGTTTTTTTGCCGAATCTGATCCGCAATGGGTCTTTGCTGAATTAGAGGAAGGCTTTGACCATTTCACTGAGTATAAGAGTGACGGAGGTCACGACCCGGCAACCGACCCCGCCGCGTCAGCCTATATTCATTTCCAAAACGGCGTGCGCGTCTTCTACAATGGCCTCAAAGTTGAAATGCCCGGCTCCCAATACGAATTGGTCTGTGAAAAGGGGCGCCTTGAGGTATCCGATCGGGGCCTTGATGTCATCCAAGCCAACTCACACTTTGCCTGGTCTCGAGCCAATGTTCCCGTAACTGATTATATGCAAAGCTATCAACTCGGCGCCGTAGCAGAATTGGTGCACGTATTGGAACATGGAGGCAAACTGGTCTCAACTGGGCGCGAAGCACGTAAAACGCTGGAAATCATGCTGGCTATGTTGAAATCTCACGAGCGAGGCAATGTGCGAGTGAACTTGCCGCTGGACAAATAGGAGGCAAATCATGAAGGGCCAGCGTCTTGCATTAGACTCAGCGGGTCAAGTGCATGTTGAGAGTTTTGATGTGCCGGTGCCGGAATCAGATCAGATTTTGGTACGCGCCAATATCACACAGGTGAGCGCGGGGAGTGAAATAAATGCTGTGCGCAGCCGCCGAAGCAGCGCCCGTCCAGATCAGGGGCGTTTTGGATCTGCCGGGTTAGGGTATACATTTATCGGTCACGTTGAGGCCATAGGCAAGGAGATTCATGACTTTTCTGTCGGTGATCGGGTGATATGTGGCGGCAACCATGCCAGCCACTGGCTCGTGACTCCCTCGCGCGCACAGGAACACGCGGCCATACCGCAACAGTATCACATCGAGAAACTGCCTGATGAAGTGAGTGATAGGGAAGGCTGTTTTTGTATCTTGGGCGATGTGGCACTACACGGCGTACGTCTGGCACAACTTCAAATCGGTGAATCAGTGGTCATTCATGGGCTGGGTGTCGTCGGTCTGCTTGCCCTTCAACTCTGTCGGCTTTCGGGCGTGTCTCCTCTGATTGGCGTCGATCTCGTCGAGGAGCGGTTGGCTTTGGCGCAACAGTTGGGAGCCAGCCATACTATCAATGCAAGCAACGAAGATGTAATTGCGACGATCCGTGACCTGACAGAGTTGCCGTGGCGTTGGCGCGGTGCATTGCCGAATCTCGAAGCGGGTGCAGGCGCTGAGGTACAACTTCATACAACCTCTTATATTGGCAACTATCCCACCATGATCAAGGCTGCCGCCGATCGAGGGCGGATCATCTTGGTCGGGGCGACGGCTGGATCCGTACCGATTGAATCCCACGAACTCTTTCGGCGAGAAATTACCCTACGCGGCTCCTACCAGACTGGCATGATCGACACACACCCCTATTGGCCTTGGACCCGCGCCCGCAACCGTGCCACGATTTTGGATCTGATTACTCGTGGCCAACTCGGGGTGGTTCAAAATTAGGTTTACACTTTTGATATATAGACAAAAATCTATATGAGACCGTTTTCTCTCTGAGAACCGGCGAAATCAGAGAATATAAACGTTCTTTCTGTTTCTAAAAGTGTAAACCTATCTATCCAGCTAAAATGAACCACCCCCAAAAATGTAAACCTAATTGTCCGCCTAAAATGAACCACCCCCAAAATTGGTGACGATACCATCAAAGTTTCCACCCATCCCACCTTCGATGTAAAACCGAACCAGGATGTCTGGCTACGCTTCCCCCCGAGCAGATTCGTTGGATGGATGAGGAAAATGGTCTTCGGCTTTAGATCTTCCAGGTCTGGCGATCCCTAACTGTTCATTTGCGCAAGGGGCTTTGGCATTCGCAAGGAGCTAAAGCCTCCGCGCTAGTGAATAACGGAGGATCAAGTCCCCTTAAGTGTTTGCCGAGACAGCCTCGTTAAGTCTCACAGGGTCTGGTCCACGCATTTACTGTCTATACATTTTCTCCTTGTCTCGAACGCCCCAGATTAAACCAACTGTTTGACATCCCCACACTTCTGACTTATGATCTGAGAATTCATAAATCGTTCCCCCAAGCCCACTATCAGTAGTTCGCAAGTAAATTCTCATGAACCAAAGATAACTTTGGACATTGAACTTAGGACTGCGGACCACTGACTATCAATCTATCTATTACAGGAACGTCAACATGTCCGATATCCCGATCAAGACGACCGTTGTCGGTAGCTATCCCGTTCCGACCTGGTTGAGCATAGCACCATCAACACCGACTTTACGCGATGCCATTCTGGTTGTCTTGAAAACCCAGGAACTGGCTGGTCTCGATCTAATTGCCGATGGAGAGTTGTCCCGCTTTGACATCAATCATCCCGAAACCAACGGCATGATCGACTACTTTATCCGACCGATGTCCGGCATTGAATCTGAGTTAAGTCGTGCTGAGTTAGCGGCATTTCGTCAACAAGTTGGTATGTCGTTTCGTAGCCAACCTGCTGGCGTGGTGCGTGGTTCCATTGGAGAAGGGCAACTCAATCTGCCGGCTGCCTGGAATTTCGTCAAGTCTCTTAGCACTGTACCGCAAAAATTTACGCTCACGGCACCTTACATGCTGGCCAAAACGTTGCTCGACGAGCACTATCGGGATCTGCGTGCCCTTTGTATGGCCCTTGCCGAGGTGTTGCGCAAGCAAGTTGAAGAGATCGATGCTCCTGTTATCCAGGTGGATGAAGCCAATCTCACAGGTCACGCAGAGGATGCAGAGTGGGCACATGAGCCGATCAATCATGTATTAGATGGTATTTATGGAGAGCGTGGTCTGCATCTCTGTTTTGGCAACTATGGCGGACAGAGCATTCAACAGGGCTTTTGGAAACAGCTTCTCCCCTTCCTGAACAATTTACATGTGAATCATCTTGTACTCGAATTTGCCCGGCGCGGGTATGATGAGCTGGAGGTCTTCCGCGATCTGCGAGATGACGTTGCGCTGGGCATCGGCGTCATTGATATCAAAGACAATGAGGTTGAATCACCCGATGAAGTCGCCAGCCGTATCGAACATGCCGTCAACGTGCTAGGCGAAGAGCGCATCAAATGGGTTCATCCCGATTGTGGCTTCTGGATGCTCTCTCGCAGCGTTGCTGACCGTAAGATGGAGACATTGGTTCAGGGGCGGGATCGGTTCTTGGGTCGTGATACGTAAGATTTTGGTGGGTAGTTCTGGTGGATGGGTAGTAGAGATGTCGAGGATATGATCGTTGTCACCATGCGTTACGAGGGTGGTGCAATTGGGAGTCTCGAAGCAGGATCCGCCATGTTTGGACGTAATCCAACACCCGGACAGCGCGAGATCAATCGCATCTATGGTGAGAACGGACAAATTGTCTTGTCTGCTCGACCATCGATTTACATTACACAACCTTATGGTGATTTTCCCGTCGGTGAATGGTTCCCAGCATCGGAGCCACCGACGGAAAGCCTCAGCGGACGTTCGCTCATGATCGAGCATTTTGCCCAAGCAATTGTCGCTGATACTGCACCGCCAGTGAGCGGGTGGGATGGTCGAGCCGCATTGGAAATTGCTTTGGCAGCTTATCAATCCGGCAAACAGGAAAGCCCAGTTACACTTGGCTCTGCATGAAACCAGCGATTGCCTCTTTGGTAGGGCGAGGGAAAACTCTGGTTTCATCACAACCACACTAGAATTTATACAAGAGTGAACCATGAAACTTGCACTTGATACCTACAGCATCGATACCGACCTGACTTTGCGCGACATCGTGGAATTGCTGCCTGCAAACGGGTTTGAAGGGGTTGAATTTCGCTGCGAAGCAGGCCAAAAACATGGTGTTGAACCCGAAATCCCCAAGCAAGAACGGCGACGCATTCTTACATTTTTGAACAACGCTGGTTTAGACGTCACCTGTCTCTCAACCAGCCAACGTTTTGAGTATCCCGATCTGTCGGAACGACAACGTGCCATCGAACGCTCCAAACAGTTTATCGACCTGGCCGCCGATCTAAATTGCCCTGGTATCCGCGTCTTTGGCAATGATTTTCCACCTGGCATCCCCAAAATGCAGGTCGTTCAATATGTGGGAGAATCGCTAGCCGAGTTGGGAGGATATGCAGAAGGATCCGGCGTTGACATCTGGCTCGAAATGCATGGTCAGTTCTACTACTGGGAGTATTGTCTGGGTGCCGTCCAGATTGCCAATCACCCACAGGTCGCCATCAACTATAATTGTGACAAACGCGATCTGGTTGATGGCTCAGTTGCCTTCACCTTCGGTCAAGTCAAAGAGTACGTACGTTATGTACACATGCACAATTTGGAAGATCCTACTTTCCCCTACAAAGAGCTCTTTGGCATCCTGAAGCAAAACAACTATCAAGGCACTCTTTCACTCGAACTGGGCTATCGAGACGGCGGAGAAAAAATGGTCATCGCCCTCTACGCAGCACTCTACCGCGAAATCATAGCACAAATAAAGTAACAACTGCTCACACAGTAGATCGCAGACAGTCATTAACCATTGACTATTGTTCACTCAGTGAGCCATTGGCCATCGTTGACTATTGACCATTCATCAGGATACAACACAGTGACCAACCAAACTCGCCCCCTCCGCATCGGTTTTGTCGATCTAGGCAACATCGCAACCAAGCGTCATTTGACGCCCTATACCGAAATCCCTGACGTAAAGATCGCAGCACTTTGCGATCTCGATGAGGAGGCATTGGCCAACACATCGCGCAAATATGGTGTCCCAGAGAGCCATTGCTACGTTGACTTTCATGACATGATCGCCAACGCGGAGTTAGATGCAGTCGAAGTTTGCACCCCCAATCATTTTCATGCTGCGCCCACAATTGCGGCTCTTGAGGCAGGCAAACATGTACTGTGCCAAAAACCAATGGCCACGACCATCAAAGATGCAGAGAAGATGGTGACTGCTGCAGAACAATCTAGGAGAAAGCTCGGCGTCATCTACATGCAGCGATTTCGCACACCCACCATGCATGGTGCCAAGATCATCCACGAAGGCTTGATCGGTCGCCCCACCTCAATTCGTGCCCGCACTGCCCATGCCGGTGGATTGCGTGCGCGCGTTGGCCCTGGCTATTGGCGCCATTCATTTTCCGAAGCGCTTGCGGGATCGTTTAGCCTCCTGGCCGTTCACTATGCCGACATCTTTCGCTGGTATCTGGGACCAGCCAAGCGACTTGCATCGATTGGGAAGACACTTGTCTCCAACATGGAAGGCGATGATAATATGGCTGCTGTTTTAGAATTTGAGAGTGGCGTCGTCGGGACGCTCGAATCATGCTACAATGAACGTCCGGGAAGCGGTCGGGTGGAAGTATATGGGGATAAGGGGACGCTCATCATCGATCAGAAGCGAAACATCTTTCAGCTCTTTAGTCTGGCCCAAAACGACGTGAGCGACGAGGCTAGAACCTATTTTGAATCGCTCGGTGCTATGTGGGGAGAGGACTCGCGGATCGAGAGCGAAACGTTGCCAGCACTCTCTCCATTTGCCAATTACTGGCAGCACTGGGTTGACTGTCTGCTAAACGACAAGGAACCCGTCACCGATGGACGTGAAGGAATCGCCTCGTTGGAGTTGATTACGGCGAGCTATGAATCATCGACCACAGGGCAGTTTGTCAAGTTGATTCACCAATGAGAAGAACCTATGTCTGACACCTTCCGAGTTGGCATTGTGGGCGTCGTCTCATCCTACACGCTGTACTATGCCCACTATCTTGCCGATGTTCCCAATGTCGAAGTGGTCGCTGCTGCACATCTGAACCGCGAACCGCGTGCCATCCAAGCATCATGGAACCTTCCCTGGCTGAAGAGTTATCCGAAGACATTGGATGGCTATGCAGAACGTTTTGGTTTACGGGTCTACGAGCAACCCGAAGAGATGATTGGTGCAGAAGAGCTCGATGCTGTTTGCATCACGACCGAAGACTATCTACGCATCCATCATGCGCTCCGTGCGACTAAGCAAGGGGTGCATGTCTTTGTCCCCAAACCATTTGCCAACAATTGTGACGATGCGGAACGAATGTTTGACGCCGCCAATCGGGCTGGCGTTGTTCTCCTGGGCAGCATTCCCTTGCGCTTCAATGATGCCTACGTTGCAGCCAGCCAGGTCATTGACAACGGACGAATCGGGCGCCCTATTTCCGGCCATGCGCAGATCGTGCATCACTTGACGCTGGGCGGCTGGAAGAGTGATCCGACCATGGCAGCGGGGCCAGCATACGAGATGGGTTTTTACATTTGTGACGCCTTGCGCTGGTTGATGCGCTCTGAACCGGCCCAAGTTATGGCTTTGGGTGCCAACTTGGATCATCATGGCATACCGTACATCGACAATGGCAAATGCCTCATTGAATTTGAGAATGGTGCACTTGGTTCCTTGACTTTCTACATGTCGACCGATTTTCCTTTCCCGGCAAGGCTCACCGAAATCGTAGGGGATGAAGGCGCTTTGCGTTTGCTTCAAGAACCGAAGAGCGGCCAACTGCAGTTAGAAGTCTACAGTCGCACCGAATCTGAGCAGATCTCGGTCGATCAGGGCAATATGCACAAAGCTGAGCTACTGCACTGGATAGAAAAGTGTCGTACGGGAGCAAACCCCATTCCATGGCAAAAGGAAGCGTTGCGCAGCCTTGAGTTTTGTGCGGCGTTTGAACAGGCATGTCTGCGCAATCAATCTGGAAACGATGAGGTGAAACGTGAAGAGTAGTGTTGATTGGTGTGGCCATTCATTTGCATTTATCCTGCGCGTCGATGTCGAACATGTCGAAGCGGAGAAATATACTGGTGACTTTCGCACGACGCTTGTTTCTGTGACCAATTTACTTGATCTTTTTGCCGAAATGGGTGTGCATCATAGTTTTGCTGTGTTAGGCATTACGGCTGAACTTTACCCCAATTTGATTCAAGACATTGCCGCAGAGCACGAGATTTTCGGGCACAGTATGTTTCATTATCCGGCATTGGCTGGCTTGCCTTTGGCCGATCAACGTCACCGTTTGAAGCGCATGTCTCAATCAATTGAGGATGTGTGTGGCGTCCGCGTGCGCGGACTAGCTGTGCCACATCATGGATTGGCTGATGAGAATACGTTACGCGCCGCAGCAGAGACAGGACTCGACTACGTACTCTCGAGAATTCGTAGTCAGAACTCGTTGCTACCCCAGCCACGACAGATTGCGGAGACTGGTCAGACCATTCTGGTTAATGCCGATTTGGCAGAAGGCGCATCCGATTGGAGCGATCGCCGCCGTGATGAGCCGTGGATCGAGGAAGCCTTTAGCCCGACCCGCGCCCGCGAAAAGTGGATGGCCATGATTGATCGAGCCAAATCCCAGGAACGGATGTGCTCATTGGTGATTCATCCGTGGATGTTGATGATCAATCCTGGTGAGGTACAGGTGGTCAAGGATGTAATTACCTATGCCCGTGAACAGGGTGCATGGCTTGGTACATATGATCAGCTTGCGGACCTGGCTGTTGCACAGGGTTCTTGAGCGTTGTTGATATTGGGGTCATCATGAAAATACTGACTGTCACTCCGATGCAGGAAGAACTTGATTTCTGTGTCCAAGGTTGTGTTGAACAAGGATTCTCAACGGAATCAATACAGGTTGGTCTGATTCCGACAATCCACCTACCTGAGCTAGGCTTGGTGTTGGCACCTGGCGGTCTTGGCAAAGCCCAATTTGCAGTGCAGACGCAGCATTTGATTGAACGCGGTCCAGAGTGGGATGTGGTGATCTGTGCCGGAGCTGCCGGCGGCTTGAGCGAAAACTTGGCGGTCGGGGATGTGGTGATTGGGAGCGAAACGATCGAGTTTGACATACACAATAACTTTGGTGAACCACTTCTTCCACGATTCAAGAGTTCTGAGATTCATGTGGAAGAGCTAAAACAAACGCCCATCACGCACCAATCCTTTAATGTCTATGTTGGGCTCATTGCCAGCGGAGATGAAGATGTCGTCGATGACGAGCGGCGACGAGACCTAAGGGAGCGAACAGAGGCATTAGCGAACGGTTGGGAAGGAGCTGGGGGCGCACGGGCGTGCCACTTTAGTGGAATCCCATTTGTGGAAGTTCGCGGAATATCTGATGGAGCAAATGCAACCGCCGCACAGGACTTTGAAAAAAATTTACCATTAACGATGAAAAATATAGCGACCTTACTGACCACTTGGGCACAATCACGCACGTGATCAAATAGCTATGTTCAGTACAGTTAGATCGATAATTGGTACCACGCAATATGCACTACGCAACACGATCAAGGAGAACGCTATGAACACCACAACCCTCTCCATGCGTATCGGTTTGGGACAATTTAATGAATTGACGGACGAGATGCTAGCATATATCAAGCAGTTGGGCGCAGACGATTATTTGATGAATACTCCCAAGTTGCCAGGTGAGACGCACTGGGAATATGAGGAGCTGTTCGACTATCGTCAGCGGTCGGATGCAGCGGGACTACGCTTGATGGCGTTGGAAAATGTGCCTGTCTCCTTTTATGATAAGATAATGCTTGGCTTACCTGGACGGGACGAGCAGATTGAACATATGTCGACCACTATTCGCAACATGGGCAAGGCGGGCATCCCCATTTTGGGCTATCATTGGATGCCCAACTCAGTTTGGCGCACGCCCAATCCTGCTGTTTTGCGTGGCGGGGCACGAGGCACTCGATTTAACTTAGAGGAACATAATCCTGCCGAACTGACCCACGAAAAAGTCTATAACGCTGAGCAGATGTGGGAGAACTATTGCTACTACCTAGAACGAATTTTGCCTGTGGCAGAAGAAGCGGACGTCAAACTTGCACTCCATCCCGATGATCCACCTGTCGAATCACTCGGAGGCATCGCGCGTATCTTTCATAGCTTTGAGGGTTTCCGACGCGCAATGGATAAATTTGATAGCCCCCATCATGGCTTGGACTTCTGTATGGGCTGCTGGTCTGAAATGGGCGGTCAAGAAAATGTACTGCGCGGCATTAATTATTTTGGTATGCAAAACAAGATTATCTATGTTCATTTTCGAGACGTCCAGGGGCAAGTGCCCTGCTTCAACGAGTGCTTTATCAACGAGGGCAATGTGGACCCCTTCACAATTATAAAAGCACTCAAGGACGTTGGTTTTACTGGCTTTATGATCACCGATCACGTTCCCCAAATGATCGAAGACACAAATTGGGGACATCGCGGACGCGCCTATGCCATTGGCTACATGACGGCAATGCTAGAAATGGTCAACCGAGCCGCCTGACAATCCGAACGACTCCAGCAAAACAGCGATCTGCACTGATACACAGACACCAGCCGCACAATCAATTCTGACTCTACGCGAGATAGTGTACTTGACAACGTAGTCCGTGATACGTGTGCGTACTGGATCGCTTGACGCACCACGTATCACGTACCACCAATTCATCGCTTGTACACTTTGTCGCGAAGACCCACAATTCTGTAAACAGGTGCTACGCAATACGCACTAAACAGTACGTAAGAATGAAAATAGAAGCAGCATTATACGATTTAGGGGTTCGTCCAGACACGCTGGATATTTATGATCGACTTTTCTTGGATGAGTATGGCTATTTACCACTACCCAATCTGTTGACCAGCAAGCAAGTTCAAGCCATGCGCCAACGCGTTGAGGAACTTGTGGCTGAAGAAGCAGGTCGGGCAGGTGAGGAGTTCCGTCAGGAAGAAGGGGCTATCCGGCTTGCAAATTTGGTGAACAAGGATCCGCTTTTTGAAATCTGTTTCACCCAGCCGCTTGTTTTGGCCGCCGTCTCACATGTTCTCAATGGCGATTTGAAACTCTCGTCGCTCAATGGACGAATGGCCAACCCGGGAGCAGGGTTACAAAATCTCCATGTTGATTGGCGCGAAGCCGTTGCGCCAGACAACTTTCAAGTCTGCAATTCAATCTGGCTGTTGGATGACTTCACAGAAGAAAATGGCGCAACCCGTGTTGTTCCTGGTTCCCATCGCTCTGGGCAACTCCCACAAGATGCGATGGACGATCCGTCTCAACCACATCCGGATGAAGTTCTCTTGTTGGGCGAAGCTGGTACGGTGGTGATCTTTAACTCGCACACCTGGCATGGAGGTACATTTAACAGCAGCGGAGATTATCGACGTGCTCTACACGCTTACTTTGTTCGCCGCCAGCACCCCCAACAAACAGATCAGCGTCAATATGTGCGCGCGGAAACGGCTGCGCGGCTGAGCAATGCAGCGAAATGCATTCTCGATGTGTTGTGAAAGGACCATACCGCTATCGAAAAAGAATCGTCAATGGGAAGTCGTCGTTATTGATGTCGAGTTCATTGATGAATTGTTGAACTGCTGAGTTATTAATACGGGTTTTGCTACTGGACACTTTTGTCGATCGTGGGATTCTTCGCTGATCAAATGGCTCAAATGAGCAAAATCGGGTCGACTATCAGCCTGAATTGAACCAAATCGCATCGCATACCCGCTCTAGAATGACACTTATGACGATCTGTCCAGTAGAGAAATACGGGTTTAGGGAGTTAATTCAATGCAAAAACTGATTCGATCCGTCATCATTGGGACAGGCGGAATTGCGCGCGCTCATGTTGGAGCGCAACGCAGCGAAGCCTCTCGCACTGAGCTTGTGGCCGCAATGGATATCGATGCCGAACGTGTCGATGAATTTTGTGAGACCCATGAGATTCCTCGGCGCTATACCGATGTCGCCGAAATGCTTTCAACAGAGAGACCCCAGCTGGTCCATATCTGTACTCCGCCTGGGACCCATTGCAAGCTAACCATTCAGGCACTGGAGGCTGGTGCTTGGGTACTCTGTGAGAAGCCACTCTGCGTTTCGCTGGCTGAGATGGATCGCGTAGAAGAGGCCGAACAGCGGACAGGTAACTATTGTAGCAGCGTTTTTCAATGGCGTTTTGGTTCAGGTGGTCAGCATTTGAAGCACCTGATTGAAACCGAAGCGATGGGGCGTCCGCGGGTTGGCAACTGTCTGACTGTCTGGTACCGATCCGCGTCTTACTACGCCGTTCCCTGGCGTGGTAAATGGGAGACTGAGTCGGGCGGTGTGACCATGATCCATGGGATTCACGCAATTGACTTCTT
This sequence comes from Chloroflexi bacterium TSY, assembly GCA_019217005.1. The sequence continues at coordinate 1,549 of JAHBNG010000031.1, read as the reverse complement.
TCTCTGGCTCTATGGCGAATGGAGTGAAGTGCGTTCCATGATTGGCACCCTTGTCCATGATATTGATGTAGAAGATGTCTCAATGGCGATGGTGCGCTTTGAAAATGGCGCCATGGGCAATATCTCGAATAGCGTTCTGTCTCCTCGCGAAGAGACCTACATGCGCTTTGATTTCGACAAAGCCACAGTTGAGGTGACTCATCTCTATGGCTATACAAATGACCAATGGCGTTATACTGCCTTGGCAAAAAGTGATGAAGATCTAATGGATCAACTGAACAAATGGCAGACTTTGCCACCTGAAAAAATTGCGCGCCATCCGAGCCAATTAACGGCGATTCTCGATGCAATGGAACGCAATGAACGCCCACCTGTTAGTGGTCCAGGCGTCCGTGGGACCATAGAGTTTCTAGCAAGCATGTATAAATCTGCCATGACAGGAGAACCCGTCCTGCGTGGCTCCATCACGCCCGACGATCCATTTTATCATGCCATGAATGGCCCTGGAGATCAGGCTTGGCAAAAAAACCAAGGTAAAATATGACTCTACAACTCACACACAAACATGATGACTTTATCGACATCGGTTATGGTGATCAACAACTATTTCGCTATGTTTATAAACCGGACATGCCTCAGGCTGAGTCGCCCAAACCATATTTTCATCCTCTGTACACGTTGAGGGGGGATCTTCTCACCAATTATCGTCCGCATGATCATCTGTGGCATAAGGGTATTCAAATGACGGTTGCCCATCTTTCAGGACAAAACTTTTGGGGCGGTGCCTCCTATGTCAAAGATGAAGGTTATAAGCAGTTACCCAACAATGGTGGAATGTGGCACCAAAAATGGGGGCAAATTCACTGCGATGGCAAGTCGGTCTCACTCCTGGAAACGTTGGTTTGGAGGACACAGAGTGGAGCAGATTGGATTGCAGAAGACCGGACAATTGCAATCACGGAACTGGATGTAAACGTAGGTTATTGGTGTTTAGATTATCTGACGAACTTAACGAACATTCGTAATGAAGATCTCATTTTTGGGTCACCAACGACAGAAGGGCGCCCCAATGCGGGCTACGGTGGACTTTTTTGGCGGGGGCCACGCTCCTTTACTCAGGGCGGTCAAGCGTGGGCTAGTACTGGGGTAGAGGGTGAAGAAATCCGCGGCACGGCTGCATCATGGCTGGCCTACAGCAGCAAACATGATGGAACGGGCAATCGTTCAACGCTTCTTTTCTTGGATCATCTTCAGAATCTACGCTATCCCAACAAGTGGTTTGTGCGCATCAATCCTTTTGCTTGTGCCAGCTTTGCTTTTATGTTCGATGAAGAGTATACATTAGAGCCTGAGCAGACCCTGCCATTGCGTTATCGAATCGTTTTTGTAGATGGCGAATTGAGCAGTGAACAGATTGTGGAATTAGCAGAGGGGTGGCAGTAACCCCTCTATCGTTCTAATTCCAAGACGTCAACATAAAGACATGAAGCTTGCTATAAGGCTAAACCAAAAAAATAATTATACGCGAACGAGAGAATGGAGAGGGGGA
>JAHBNG010000194.1 GCA_019217005.1 Chloroflexi bacterium TSY | reverse complement strand
TTGAATCGATATGATTACGCACTTGTTCTTGTGGTCCATCATATTATTGCAGATGGTTGGTCTGCTCGAATATTTGCTCGAGAACTTGCCTGTTTATATGAAGCATATACGGGGTGGTTCAAAATTAGGTTTACACTTTTGATATATAGACAAAAATCTATATGAGACCGTTTTCTCTCTGAGAACCGGCGAAATCAGAGAATATAAACGTTCTTTCTGTTTCTAAAAGTGTAAACCTATCTATCCAGCTAAAATGAACTACCCCGCATATACTATGCAGAAATCCCCTGAATTGCCGGCATTACCTATTCAGTATAAAGACTTTGCAAGCTGGGAGAGAGAACAATACAACGCTGATAAACAAGAATTTCACCTTGCCTACTGGAACAAACAACTTGATCCATTACCCCCAGAGCTGAGATTCCCATATGATCGACCGCGGCCAGCGGTACAAAGTTTTAGAGGGGCAACACATACATTCTCATTGTCTCAAGAGCTTCATGAGGATCTCAATAATTTTAGCCGAGAACAAAAGTGCACATTGTTCATAACGTTATTGACTGCATTTAATATTTTGCTTCACCGGTATACGCGCCAGACTGATATTATCATTGGCTCGCCAATTGCTAATCGTACAAACCATCTGACCGAAGATCTGATTGGTTTTTTCGTCAACATGTTGACGTTGCGTACTAAGTTTACATATGATGCGACGGTTCTAGATTTGTTGAATCAAGTACATGTGACAGCTCTAGAGTCATATGAACATCAAGACTTTCCGTTTGAAAGGGTTGTCGATGAACTTAATATCAAACGTACGCTAAGTCACCAATCTGTATTTCAGATAGTCTTTGTCTTACAGACTTCTCTAGCGGATGACATTCAACTGCCTGGATTAACTTTGCATCCTGTTGAGTTTGATATGGGGACAGCAACATTCGATTTAATGTTGTCAATATCGGAAACGAAGTCTGGCCTAAAGGGTCATTTTGAATTTAGTACTGATCTATTCAATGCTTCCACAATCGAAAGGATGTCAAAACATTTTCGGATACTGTTAGAAAATCTTGTTGCCAATCCAAGACAAAGTATAAGTAAGATCCCGTTTGCCACGGATTCAGAAGTTCGTCGTCTACTCGTTGAACAGAGCAAGGTCCAAGCTGATCATCCAACGGCTCAATTTGTCCAAGAATTATTCGAACTACAGGTTAAACACAATCCAAATAAAATAGCGCTAATGTCGGAAAGTCAACAGCTTACGTATAAAGAACTTAATGCTAAGGCGAACCAACTGGCACGTTATCTAATACAACTGGGAGTCGGGCCTGATGTATTAGTTGGAATTTGTATAACCTTTACTTTCTGGTAAAAGAAAAGAGATGAGGTGAGAAATGTGACAAAAAGCGGTTAGCGTTTCATCCTAAAGGTAGAGAACCCAAAAAGGAGGAAGGAATGCTAACCGCGCCAGAAATAACTATAGCAGTACTGATGAATGTATTGCAAGTAACGCCGGTGGGAACAAACGTAAATGTAATGCGTCTGATGTGGGCGATGATGAATGGGTCGTTTCTGAAAAGTCGAGGAGCAATCCATAGTGGATTGAGTGAAAGCGGGTTTGAAGATGAGGAGCTCCGGCGAAGCTGGTGGAGCTTTCGATATGGATCATGGGATATTGCAAGCCTGCTCTCATCGTGGCAAGAAGAAGTGGAGTGGAAAGGGGAATGGGAGGCAAAAAAGTTAGAAGGATACCGAGTGAAAAGCATAGATATCACAGGGTTCTGGCGACCGAAGCTGCAAGGGAAAGTGAACCGACTCTATAACTCAACGGCTCGTCGGGCATTGCCCGCGCTCATCTTTGGAGTGATGATAAGCTCGGGGGAGATAGGCGGGAAACGAGTGCCACTGCTCAAGGCAATCATGAGATGCGAGGTAGGCACAAAGGAAAGTGAGTTTCGGAAAAGCTGCTGAAAGAGACGAAGAAATCACTGGAGTCAGACGAAGTGGCGGTGGTCGATGCCGGGTTTACAATCAGAGAAATGCTAGAAAGCGACGTCGACCGATTTGTCCTTCGGGAAGCGATTAACTGCACAGCGCGCCGCAATGAGTTACCCGAACGTAAGGAAAAGGCAGACCACCCGAATATGGTGATATTGTGCGTCCGCTCTCTCGATGCTATAGGGAAAGCGACTCGAGGCCACAACTCCAGACTCGTTTGGTCAATTTGTCTATAGTGGTCGCCTGATTCGCTATCAAGCATGGCACAATCTCGTCCCCAGGACAACCAAGGTGGATACAGCCAACCGCACCTATTCGATTTACGTCTTTCAGGATCCTGCTTATCACACACCTTTGGTTCTGGCGACCGTCATGGCTTTACAAGCTGAAACCATTTATCTTTTCTCTCTGGAGCTGGCCTGTTGAACATCCCCTTGGCTTCCAAGCAGATGATTGGCTTACATCGTCAATTTGTTCATGCCGATGAGGCTTGCTTCCGCTTACCTGAACTGGGGCTGCTGGCTGGCAATCTTTCCCATTTAGCCGCTTCTCTTCCTCCCATACCGACTGGCTACTGGGATCGAGAGCCTCAAGCCACTCCCGGCAGGCTGCGCCGCGTTCTCTCGAGTGCTCTTTTTCCAACTCCCGACCAACTCGACCCTGACTTTCGGAAAAAGGCCTCGGTTTCACACCATTTACCTAAAGGCGTTCTCGCTCATCGCCGCCTCAATGCCGCTGCTTAAACTAGCCGAGCACTATTTTTACATTTTATCCCGTTTTTTCAGGGTGGATTCTTTTTTCCGCCCCTTTCGGTTTGCCCTTTGTCACTCAAGCCTTTACCAGAAAGTAAAGTTAACTCATTCGATAGAAATGGTCATAGCAGTCTACGGTATTCTCAAGGCTGGTGGAGCATATATCCCACTTGATCCTCAGTATCCTGCTGATCGAATAGCCTTTATGATAACGGATGCAAATGTTGAGTTAATATTAACGCAAAAGAGTTTGTTATGTAAATTCGATGATTACAAAACCACTACTATTCGAATAGATACTGAGTGGATGTATATTGAAACGGAAGAATGTGAAACCCCGCACGATGAGCTATCGCCTAATAATCTTGCTTATGTAATTTATACCTCTGGATCCACAGGAAACCCCAAAGGAGTAATGATTCAACATAACAATCTATTGAGCTATGTCCTTTGGGCTAGCAAAGAGTATCAATTAGACAATGTGCTCGATTTTCCCTTGTATTCATCTCTGTCATTTGATTTGACAGTTACCTCACTATTTGTGCCTCTGATTTCTGGTGGCAAGATCATTATATACGGTGGAGATGTGAAAGGCAGTGAACCAAAGATTCGACGCGTGATTCAAGATGATACAGTTGACATCATTAAACTAACACCTTCACATTTGAGTTTGAGCCTAGATTTAATTGGCGGCACGTTAAATCTGAAGAAGTTAATTTTAGGTGGAGAAGATCTCAAAACAGCATTAGCAAAATCCATTAAAAATGATAGATGTGACATAGAAATATTTAATGAATATGGACCAACCGAAGCTACTGTTGGCTGCATGATCCATCGCTATGATACAGAACTTGATATCGATATATCTGTGCCTATAGGTAGAAACTCAGATAATGCTCAGATCTATATTCTCGATCAACATCTGAAGCCAGTACCTATCGGCGTTCTTGGAGAGATTTATGTTGGTGGAGACGGCATTGCAAGAGGATATTTTGATCAGCCCAAATTAACAGCTGAACGATTTATGCCAAATCCATTCATGTCAGGGGAACGAATTTATCGCACAGGTGATCTAGCTAGATGGAAAGCAAGTGGTCAGTTGGAATTCTGTGGTCGTTCTGACAATCAGGTGAAGATAAAAGGCTACAGAATTGAACTCGACGAAATTGAAAGAATATTAGTATCTCATACCTTATTTTTGCGCAACGAGAGCGTGATTCTATTCGTTCATGCAACTAGAGGGGGTTTCTAATCGGCCTCTAGATAGGATTTCAAGCAAATCAGAAGGTCACGAGAATAAGGATGTGAACTTAGCAGGTCAATCCGTGAAAGTGAGCCGTTCTGAAAAGAGAGAAAACCAGGTATTTGTAATAGATCTCGAACAATTCGTTTCTGCCGGAAAGGTTCAAATCTAGTATCCACGAGAGCTTGCTGATGGAAATGGCCTATCAAATTATGCGCCAAATCAGCCAAAAGGATAAGAGATTTTTTGAGCTAGAAATAGGGTCTTGCGACGAGAAGCTAAGTGTAACCCCATTTTATCATTACGGAATTGTTCGATTTCAGCCGCACCTCGATTGTCATAATATGAAATGAAGTGACGCTTGGATGGCAATTTGATGGTCGAAATGTAGTAACTGACACAAATTTGCTCGTTTTTCACTCTTTTTTTGAGAAAAATGCGTACAGGGCGATTAAACTTGATAGGGGATGGAATTTCAGCCAGAAAGACGTCACCGCAAGGATCCCATCGAGTCACCTGTTGCGCCCACAGATGGGCACGACGGTTGGGAGTTGCCCTTCATCATAAATTGATAGTTGCGGTTGAGCAGCCACCGAATATTTTCTTCACTACCTGCACCGCCATCGGTGCGCCAGACGACTCGCTCGCGTTTTTTCTCGTCTAACTCTAATGAACTTTCCGTGGCAAGCACGGCTGGCTGAAACGATGGAGCTGTATGCTGACTCCCTGGATAGAGGTCTGACCAAACCGTTTCATGGTATTTAACCGAACTTACACGGACCAATTGGCGTCCCGTTGCGTTTTTTTGCCGCTAAAATAGCCTTTTTGACTTTTCTGTGCCTTTTTGCCGCATGGTAATCCGGATAGGTCAAAGTCTAACCACAAGAACCCTCGCCAATCGTGGTTGTGTATTTGGCTTAGAGGCTTGCAGATTTCGCTGACCGCACTCTACCGATATTCATTAGAGTTAGGGCGTCTAATGTACGAGACATATTTGATTGCTCACTAAGCTGCTCCATCCCATAAATTTCGCAAGGAGTCTTTCTGGTCTGACCTTTGTATTGAACTCAGTCAGCGTTGCGCAACCACATAATATGCTAACCAGCACCTGTTCCAACTTACTTGCTGGTGTATATTCATACGTTTTGACCGGTATTTCGATCTTCTTCAACGCAGTTAGCACTTTCTCTTGATGGTAGTGTGCCAGCAACGCAGCTAATGGTGCATACTGAGTATTGCTGATCTCGTTCGTTAGTCCGAATTCTATTGCCATGAATGCCTCCTTGGATCGGGTATCTCTAATGAATTTCTTTGAGGCTATCCTTTTTTCGGCATTTTGACGAATTTGATCGAATAGAATCAGGCTCTTATTGCGTCAACGAATAGAATTCCCTTCCCGTTGCGCAAAAATAAGGTAGTAGTGAGCAAATGGTTCAAGAATAAACAGGCCCATACTTTGCTGTTCGCCAAATTCAGAGCGAATCAAACGCTCTGCCAGATCAATTTGCTGATCCTGCCCAAGCTGACAAATTTCAGAGCGATAGGTTTGAAAGATTTGTTTCTTTCCAGCCGCGCGAACGCCATAGGCTTTATAGCGAGGATCAGGCTCATTTGCATCCGCGGAGTAAGGGCTGTTTTTGCCAGCTTCTTCTAAATCATACACGATCTGTGTATATAAGTCTGTCATCATTTAAAATGTGTACCACAAAGTGTGTAAATGAACACTGCTCAGTCAGAAAACCGCTGCATTTGCACACTTTGGGACACACTCCCTTATTTATAAACGATAGAACTGCCGCGCATTTTCAGACCAAATGTTCGAGTTCAGTGGTTCCGGTAATGTCAGCGGCCATGCCTCTTCATCCGAGTCATAATGCCAATGCGGATAATCGGTGGCAAACATCAACATCGTGTCAGATTCCAGCTGATCAATTGTGTGCAGAATGTACTCTTGTTTTGGTGGTGCACCAATCGGCTGAACCGTCAGACGCATGTGCTCTCGCATATAGTCAGAGGGCGGACGCTTAACCCACGGCGTGTTTGAACGCAACCCCTTCCAGTCCTTGTCCAACCGCCACATCAGCGACGGCATCCAGTTAAAGCCGCCCTCAATCAGCGCAACTCTCAAATCGGGAAAGCGATCAAAGACGCCCTCGATCACCAAACTGATCACTTGCGATTGGAAGACTTGCGCCATGCCTGCATACTCTTCCAGATAGGTTGAAGGCCAACCAGTTGGGGTGGGCGGATGTCCCGGTGCACCACCAAAATGAATTCCGACAACCAGATCATGTTCGACGGCAGCGGCATAGAGTGGATCATAAAAACGATTGCCATAGGGAATGTAAGAGCGAACCGGAAGCGTCACCTGAACGAATGCAGGATGATGGCCCAAACGCCCAATCTCCTCGGCGGCCATGTTTGCATTTTGGCTTGGCACAACGAGTGAACCGCGCAGCCGTGGCTCCGGTTCGAGCCATGTATCAATCTGCCAGCGGTTGATGGCCGTTGCCAAGTCTGCCGCCATATCCTCATTTTTGATACTCTGCACCCGGTAGGAACAAGTCAGAATGCCGACCTCTGTCGCCCATGGATCCAGTACCTGCTCTCGTACCAATTGAAGCGTTGAGCCAGCTGGACCGCCTTGCTCTGGCACGCTCCCTGGCCGCGCAGATGTGGGAGCACCGCGGGGATAATCGTTGGCGCTGGGGCCAGTAAAAGCCGACGTGCGAATATACTCGCACCAATGGTCGGCCAAATAGGGAAAGAGCGTCTCGAGCGAAGGCAGTTTGTTGTGGATATCGCAATCAATCACGGCAGAACGCGAAGCCACCGCATGACCATTTTGTTCAGCTTTCATAACAAGCCTCGCTTCATTTTGGCCTCTCAATCAAGCCCATAAAAATCCCGCGCATTTTCCGCCATGATCTTCTGTCTCACCTCACGAGGCAGATCCAAGGGGACCGCTCGCGCGGGCGAGTCAAAATCCCAGTGGGGATAGTCTGTTGCAAACATGAGTCGTTCGCTGCCATTCATCTGTCTGAGTAGCTGTCTAAAGTGGTGAGGCTGACGTGGTTCTTCCATTGGCTGAGTCGTAAACCAAAAATGTTCGGCAATGTACTCAGAGGGTGCGCGTTTCAAATAAGGCACTTCCTCGCGTAATCGAGACCAACTCTGATCCAGACGCCAAGCTAACGATGGCAGCCAGGCAAAGCCTCCCTCAATGATCGCTATGCGCAGAGTTGGGAAATGCTCAAAGATTCCTTCGCAGACTAAGCTTGCGACTTGGGCCTGAAACGATTGAGACATTCCACCATGATCTTCAATATAATAAGAGGGCCAGCCCCCGGCAGTGATCGGATGTCCTGCTGATCCCCCAAAATGGATCCCGATTGGCAGATTGTACTCAACCGCAGCTTCATAGATCTTCCAATATTTGCGCCGTCCGAGCGGTTCCTTGGTGCGCGCCAGAAGCAGAACCTGGACAAAACCATCGTGATCGCCCAGCCGATGAATCTCTTGAGCCGCCAACTCTGCATCTTCCTCGCACACGACCATTGAGGCACGATAACGTGGTTCCGGCTCCAGCCATTCGGCAATCTGATAATCATTGATGGCACGCGCATAGGCAGCACCATATTCAACATTTAACTGTCCACCAGGTCCTGCCAATGGATTCAGAATCCCATAATCCATATCCCACTCATTCAGCAGCTGTTGGGTCACAAACTTCATATCAAGGCCAGGAGGCATTCCGCTGGGTGGCCAGGCGTCATGGCGCGCGGCATTGCGGTAACCACGAGGGTACGATCCGCTTGCATGGCCACGACGACCAATCATTTCGTGGTGACGCTGCCACTTTTTCTCCAAGTAGCGGACAATGATATCGTTGAATTCAGGCTGACCATATGCATCGAAGTTGTGAATGTCGCAGTCAATCACTGATACGTGTACCTGCGTCTTTGAGGTCGTCTGCTCAAGGACGTCTAACTCTGCTATCATTTGGAACCTCTCTCGATTTTGGGGAATTGCCTATTGAAAATATTCAACACGATTGGTGCGGTTATCATTGTCGGATATTCTAACACGGGTAGTTGTTGCCTGCATAGTTACAGTCGCTTTTCAGCGTCTATTTCACCGCATGGAACAGAAGAAGGCGATGCAGGGTGCCCCTACTTTTTAACAGAACTTGTTGCAATTCCCGTCTCACCTTATAATAGATCTAATGAGTGGCATCTTATTTTCAGTCTCAGTAGATCCAAATTTGGCGTTTTTGGCTATTTTCAGTCGAGATTGCAGGGATTTTGGAGTCATTTATTCAGATTTCGGTTACAGAAAACAACCTATTTCATATCTGAAAATCGCCCAAATCTAACGCAAAAACTAGATATCGACCGGCAAATTTGTATTTATGTCAACTGTTTAGCCAGAATTCTCTCTCAAAACCTGAAATTTGGATCTACTGAGTCTATGATCCAAGATTACAAAACATAATCTTGCATAGATCACGCTACCTTAGCCATATCCAAGGGCGACATCTATTTGTGACAATTGACTCCATCCGCGAGACAGTCGAAGTTCCCGATTTTATTGCAAACCATGTGAATAGCGATTTCATTGAGAACTACTATGCTCAAGGAATGTTCCATTTTTTCATTTGGCTTGACCTTTTTAATTGGTGAGAACAAGCAAGCATCTTTGCAGATAGCGTGAGGTTTTCGCACATACATAAGGAGAACTCAATGCGAACCTATCAAGATCTCGGGATCAAACCCTTGATCAACGCCAGCGGAACCATCACCACTCTGGGCGGCAGCATCATGCCCAAGGAAGTCATCAGAGCGATGGAGGCAGCCGCCAGTTCCTTCATTCACCTCAATGAACTACACGAAAAGGTGGGTGAGACATTAGCCCAAATGATCGGCGTTGAAGCAGCGTTTGTCTCTTGCGGCGCAGCCAGCGGCATGCAAGTCTCTGCCGCCGCTTGCCTGACAGGAACCGATCCTCAACGCGTGGCGCAGCTACCCCACACAGATGGCTGGAAAAACGAGTTCGTGATTAGTCTGGTCGATAGTCACTATTACATCCATCAGGGGATCGAGGCGGTAGGTGGCACATTGGTCAAAGTTGGTACACGAGAAGCGGTTTCAAGTGAAGATATGCTGAATGGCATCGGTCCAGAAACCGCCGCAATTGTCTTTTTCCTCGGTGCGCAGCCGAAGGAACAGCTTGCAGAAATCATCCCCGAAGCTACGGCGCGCAACGTCCCCATAATCGTTGACGCCGCAGCACAGCTACCGCCCCGCTCAAATCTGACCGAGATCGCCAAAATGGGTGCATCGCTCGTTAATTTCAGTGGCGGTAAAGGAATGCGAGGTCCTCAGAATTCCGGATTGGTGGTCGGAAAAGCAGAGTTTGTTGCAGCAGCGCGTCTCAACTCAAATCCATATAGCGCTATTGGGCGCGGCATGAAGGTGGGCAAAGAGGAGATCATGGGACTACTGACAGCAGTAGAGCTATTTCTTGCCCAAGATGAGAGCGAGGAATACGCTCAGTGGCAAGCGCAAACAAGACACATCGCCCAAGCAGTTGGTACTATTGATGGAGTGCATGCTGAAGTGACGCGCATAAGGCAACATCCAACCACATTCATCACTGTTGACGACTCTTTTGGCAAGACCGTTCAGCAGGTGAACGACGAGCTTGGTGCTGGAGATCCCTCGATCGTCTGTCGTATACACAATAACGCCATTGCATTCGATCCCATGACCCTGATGCTCGGTGAAGAGGAAGTCATTGCGCAACGGTTGATTGAAATATTGACGTAAGCTTCACCCACGCCAGTTCAGATCAATACTCGTATACCCGTCTGTATAGCGCTTTAGATGATCCGGCAAGCTTTCCAAGAAACGTTGTCCCTCTTCTGGAATCTCCCACGGAATATCGATTTTATGCTTGCGGTCTCGAAACCCAATCGCACAGGACAATCGAGTCTCCTCAAGTCGATTCGGAAACGCGCCATGATAGGTTCGATGGGCAAAGACAATCATGTCGCCGCCATCGGTAAATAAAGGGACTAGACCGGGGATATCAAATCCTGTGTAGGGTCGTTCTTCTTCTCCTTCGGGATAAAATGAGCGTTTGTCCGCCGTAAGTCTAAAACCCTCTGGTCCTTCCCACCCTTCCACATGCGAATCCTCAATCACACAAAGACCACCATGAATCGGTCGCGAACCGGTCAAGTAGAACCATTTGCCCGATGGCCAGAGACCGCGGTTGAGTACATCGCCAGAATTCTTGATTTCGGTTGAGTAGCCGCACCAATCGGTGTGCCAGGTCACTGGCTGCGAACCGCTCATGCGAATGATTGCTGCCGATCGATGGATCGTTAGTTGGTCGGTACCAATCAAATGTCGATGTACGTCCATAAAGGGTTCATAATCCAACAGCGACCAAGCCCCAGGCCCTGATTCGATCCAGGCATGGCGTGTTTTGCTTTCGCCTGGATTCAGCAGACCATCCGGATCAGTTCCATCATAGACTGCCTGCTTGAGCTGATCGACAATCTCGTCTGGCAATAGATTCTTGATGATAGCAAAGCCATGTTCTTCCAAACAATCACTCATCGCATCAAGTTCGTTTACTTCGAACTCGTAGCGATAGCCTAGATCAGGTTTTTGGATCTGTGAATAGTCAATCATTAGTGATTTCCATAAAATAGGGTAAAAGATGAGACTCAAATTATACCGTAATTGATCGTAGGTGGCGATTTACCGTTTACTCTCCTGAAGCAACGTAGGTATCTTGACTTTATGGATGTCATTTTACCGGAATATCAATTGTTTATTGCAATTAGCCACTCAACATACCGACCATTTGGAACAACATAGATAATTCGTTGGTGATGCGGAACAAACAAGCTGTTTGTTCTACAATTTACAGGCGGTAGACTTTGGCCGCGGTCCCATAGAAAAGCGCATCTTTTTCATTGTCTGAGAAATCGGCCACCATCTTTTTCAGGGCGTTCCATAGCACGGGGTAAGAGATAGATAGCTTATCCACGGGAAAATTGGGGTGGTTCATTTTAGGCGGACAATTAGGTTTACATTTTTGCAAAGAGAAAAGATGTTTATATTTTCTAATTTGAGCCATGCTCAGGCAGAAAATGACCTCATATAGATTTTTGTCTATGTATCAAAAGTGTAAACCTAATTCTGAACCACCCCTTTATCTGAATTAATTACTCGATAGTTGTGAAATGAATATTTTCCAAATTTGACAAAAGAGACAAAAGTCATCTCAATAGATTGCATCAAGAAAAAAGTGCGAAAAAGGAGCCATCAAGATGCAATTGCCGATAGTGAATGTAGCGCCACTGGTCAGGGAGCATAGCGAAACCTTTCGTTCAGTATTTGCCAATCGTAAACAGTTTCGCCACTTTGAAAACTATCTGACGGGTCTGATGGTCTTGGACAACAAAAGCATGGCAAATATTCCGCTGCATTCTAGATAGTGCAGATAAGACGAATATATCACGGTATTTGAGTGAAGCTCCTTGGCGAGCCGAAAAACTCAATGATGAGCGTATAGGTTACATGAAGTCAGAGACAGCACAATACCAACGTTCAGAGTCAGAATCGGTATTAGCGATTGACGATACACTATGTGAACACGTGGGAAGTCTGTTCGAGTATATCGATACACACTACAATCATAGCAATGGTCAGCATCCACTGGCTCATAACTTAGTCACAAGTCACTATGTCAGTGGCGCTGTTCGTTTTCGGTCGATGCAAGTATCTACCGACGGTACGAAGAGTTTACCGACTGGGAAGCATTTGTGGAAAACCATTTCCAGTGACTGAGATTCCCAAGAAAAGAAAGAACGAACCGCTTTTCATAAACGAGTGGATAGCCACCTATTAACTGACCCCGCCTTTCGAGGGCTAGACGAAGCGTTTAAGACCAAGATAACCATTGCCAGTGAACTGGTTGAAAAGCTGTTGAACGAACCCTTATCTTTGGTTGGGCTCTTCGATGGTTGGTATCTCGCTCCAGATCTTCTAGCTGTACTCGATCGTCTGAATAAAGATTGATCAGCATCTTGAAGTGCAATCGCAATCTGGAGACAAATAGCTTTCGTTTGAGATGAAGACGGTCAGCCGATAACTTTCGAGGGGCCATATTAAAGTCAAAGAGTTGGTCCCCTACATCCCCCAGAATGCCTACAAACCTGTCACCATTGATGGTCGTACTTACTATACCTTTACCATGACTGTGCGTATCCCTTCTATCGGCAAGGTACGCATCGTGATTAGTTTTGATAATCCTGAATTGCAAGGCAATTAGGCCGTTTTAGTGACCAATCGCACTGATTGTAATGCCAAACGCATTCTCTCGATTTACCTGCTTCGTTGGCCTATCGAGACGGTTTATCAGGATGGTAAACAACTGCTTGGCCTTGATGAATATTGCATGCGAACTGCCCACGCCTTTCAAAACATTGGTCTCTGGTCTCGTGGTTTATTCTCTTGCACCTTGATTGTTTGGGACCATCATTGGCTAAAACTCAATTTCGCCCAGCAAATCCCTTTGGTGAGGCTACCGGCAGCAAGCTCAGTCACTAATTCAAGATCTCATCTTGACTGCACATCATGCCTTGAATGACGGACAGGAGATTGCAGAGGTCTTCGCTACCCTTTTCGCCAAACAGCAGGCCTGCTCTGCTTAATTTTGACTTTGTCAAATCCGGCACCTGCTCAAAATACAACTATCGAGTTAATTATTGGGAATACCTCACATTGTATGCCACAAAAAAGAGGAGTCAAAATGTGGTGATCGGATAAAACGGTTGAAATCCCCAGAAATTTTGCGTATAATGAAGCAAATTCATTCTGTATACAAAATTTGAGTTTTCCCGATGA
>JAHBNG010000193.1 GCA_019217005.1 Chloroflexi bacterium TSY | reverse complement strand
CTCAACCAATACACTATTGCTTGGTAGAGTATTTCCATCGAAGTCGGTCGTTCAGCACCTGGACCAGTTCGATGGGTGTTTTGATAGAGACCATGCTCGTCATCAAAGAGATGTGATCTCTTTAGAACAAGTGAAACGCTGGGGATAGAGAGCAGGGCTTTGCGGATCTGGTCACGGTACGCTGGGTTCTCGACAATTTCAGAATCCATATCATAATCCGCCAGGTACTCAGACCAGTAGAGTGGATAACCGCGCGGTCGCCCTCTTGTTGTGCAACGTGATTCACAAAGATATAGGTATGAACAACGACCGATGAAGGTGCCAGAGAACCGTCTGGGCGATATGCTGCACTGAGAACGGTCGTCGTCTCAATCCGGATTGGGTGCTCATATAAGTCACCATGCTCGGGTCTTGGAGACGAACCATCAAGTGTATAGCGAATCTGAGCACCTGGGGTCGCTGTATAGAGAGTCACCTCAAGGGCTTCATCATAAACTGGAGTCAATACTTGCTCTGCGGCCAAAGCTGACCTTGGGAGAAGCAAAAATAGGAGGCAACTAGCAAATAAAATAAAACCGTGAAGGCCATCCGATTCAGATTCGAATCTGGCTGATATTTAGCGGCTGGCCTCCACCTGTTGCGAGAGCGCTGTCCAGAATCTATTCGAGGGATTCATATTTTCCTTGTCAGTGCAAATCAAGATTGACAACTAAACTGAACTCTGTATTTTCATCACAACCGCAGCATAGGTTAAGTACTCATCCGGTGTCTATAAGTCGATCCAAAATGTGACTTAATATTGGTAGAGGGAGTATCCTCAGATGAGATCTTACTCGACTAGACATCTGAGGATATTTTCCCTAGAATTTGGATCAACTATACTTTGCTCTGTATGAAAAGCGGAGTTTACTTCTCTGGTAGAGCCATGGAAAACTCCGCTTTTCATCACAACCGCAGTATAGGAGTTGATCCTATCTGAATTCATCCAGGGTTTAATGGGGATTTCTACTTAATATTAACGATGAATCTAAGCTAGATTTAGAGGGATTTCTACATGGAGACATTTTGGGACAGTTCAGCTTCTCGTTTATTTCTCGTCAGTTTTACCAGATGGCGCGCTGCCCAGGATCATGTCGGTCATCATAATCAGCCTCTTCTTATTCGCAACCTACGCCCCAATGACATCCGCCAAATCACTCCTGCATACCCCAACTCATATCGTCCAAAACACGATCTATTTACCGATTGTTGTGACGGTACCCAAAGTATCTCCTTATTTGTTTCGAACAGACGACAGTTGTACAGGAGATACTTTCAGCGAACCCGTACAATCAGGTTCAATTTTGGCCTCGGGTTTTAAGCGCCTCAAGTCAAATGTATTGATTCAAGGCGGTGTCGGGCGGCAATGGAGCCAAACATGGAGCCTCAATGGACAAACGCAAGCAAGTCTAACCAAAAGCGGTCTCATCACACAGGAAAATGAGGTACTCAACTTTACATTTTGGTATGGTGAAGATGGCAATTGTGGAGATAACGTGCCAGCAGGGACGTGGGATGTAACTTTTATGCTCAACGGAGCTGTCTTTCAAACCGGTCGCGTGGTCATTCAGTAACAGTAGACCGCAATCGTGTCATTCAGTTCACCTAGGTTCTGTTGACATTTTGGGCATGGTTCAATAGTGATAGCGAGCACGTTAACAATTGAATGAATAAAAGGAAGGGGTGATCCTGTAGAATTGGAGAGTGTGAAATCAACCAAAGAAACAGGAGAAAACCTTCCGATGAGATTGTACACTGAAGTGAGTCAAAATGAGGTATGATAGCCGGAGCCGCTGGAAAGCGTCTATCAAGCGCTGGGTGGTGCGAAGGTCACGGAGTTAGCGCCCAAGTTGCCCCATTTGGGGCTGTCAGACATCCTCTTCATGAGTACGGTGATGTCAATCCCGCGCAGCGAGCGACCGTGGGGGATCGTGACATGGATGTCGGACACCTTCGGACTGTCGCGCCCGAGCGTCTACAACGTGACAAGCCGCATCCAAGAGCAGCTGACGGTCGGAGATAAGGGAGCTGTCGAGGAAGTTGAGTCCCAGCCAGAGGCGTCCTATCGTTTGGAGCGGACGGTGCTGACGGGGGCGTTTCCAGGCAAGATGTCGCTACGCCCGATGCAAGCAGTCCTGTCTGAAGCCATCGATGAGAGCCGGAGCGTTGGGTGGCTAAGTGGGTTGCTGAATGATGCAGGACGCCAAGCGGGTGAAGTGCTAGCCGGCATCGATACCAGTCCCTTGGGAGCGGTAATCGTGGCGCGTGATGAGACCTTTTCAAGGAATCCCCATCTTGCTGGTCATTGACCCCGTGAGTACGACCATCCTGCTGACGCAGGCGAGCGAAGATCGTCAAGCCGACACATGGGGGCTGGCTCTACTCAGTGCACAGGAACAAGGAGCCAAGATCGCGGGCTTGGTCGAGGACATGGCCCGCATGTATCCCAAATCCCAAGACGAAATCGGACTCGACGTCAATGTCCAGAAAGACACCTGGCACATCGAACGGGATGGCGCACAAGTCTTGCGCAACTTGGAACGCAGTGCTTTTCGTGCCACCAAGCAAGTCCTGGCCCTGGAGAAAAAGCTGCGTAAGGCGTGGGATGAGACCCTCTTTCTGGAAAAGTATATCCCGGCCGTGGCCACCGAAGAACGTCGCTACGACCAACACGCCGCCTTTGCCCAAGCCCTTGACCATCTCTGTGATGCGCTGGAAATCGTCGACTGGCGCAGCGGCGAAATCCGCAACCCGGCGACGGCTCAGTGGTATCTTGAGGAGACCTTGACGCGCATGGCAACCATTGACCACTATCGGGTCCAGAAATGGTCCAAGACCCTGCGCAACCATCAACACCAACTGCTTACCGCTCTCGACTGGTTGAACAGCGCTCTCGAACCACTGCGCACTGACCTCCGCCAACACTGCCCGACCGCCGAACTGACACTGCATTTTGAACGCACCGTGGCACGCACTTGGCGCCTACAACAAGCACTCATCAACGGCCATCAACGGTTCCAATCCCTGGCACAACAGGCTCAAGATGCACTGGACACCTTGATTTATCAAATGCCGGTCCGCGAACAACTAGCGCAGCAGATCACCCGCTGCTTGGATGCCGCTTGTCGCACCTCCAGCCTCATCGAGTGTCTCAACGGCTTGCTTAAGCAGTTCTTACACAATCGTCGTACCTTGCCTGACCTGCCCTCATTGCAACGCTATCTCAATCTCTTTACTCTCTGGCACAACATGCGCGTTTATCAACGGGGCAAGCGACAGGGGCTCAGCCCTTACCAAATCGCCAGCATTGATACCGACGACACAGACTGGCTTACCCTACTCGGCTACCCTGACGTTTAGTTTATACAACTCATCCCCTGCATGACGGCGCTGCTTACATAGTTCGGGCTTTGACATGCTTACCATTCAGCTCTTATTCATTCAATTGTAAAGGTGCTTGCGGTCCATTTTGGACCACGCCACATTTTGTATTGTTTACTTACGATGTAGGGAAACAGCCCAGGTGTCGATGTAAGTAAACAATACACATTTAGCATGCGCTCCCAGAGCGTTGGTCGTTCTGCAAGATGATTTCTCTGAGGAGATTGTGGTGCTACGCACCCACTACGTGAGCAAATGTCAACAGCTCCTAGTGGGTGCATCGCACCAACGATGTGAAGAATCTAACGATTACGGTCTATTGAGTAAGCAATATCGGCAACACTCTGGAATATCGAGTGGGTAACATAAAGTGTGTAGATGATCTCTGCTCAGTCAGGGAACCGCTGCATTTACACACTTTGGAACACATTCCCGGAATACCTAGGTGAGTCGTTTTTCGAATTCGGGATCAGCCACGCGGCGGCGTACTTGAATCGTCTGTCGTTTAGCTATCTGACGCGGCAAGCCCAAGAGACCATCTAGTTGCCCCGTAGGCGGGCACGTGCTGCTTCGCCTTGAATATTTCGTACAGCGTCCAACATGATCGCAAGTTGGCCCATGAGAATCTTGAAGAAATTGCGCATCAGCAAAGAGGTCGGCATATTCTTGGCAATCGTCCAAATGGTGTTGCGTCCCACATAGTAGCTTGCCAGGGTATCGCCACTGGTTGCGCTGAGTCGATGATAGATGCGCGCTCGTGGGGCAAAGACTGCTTGCCAGCCGCTCAATTGGGCACGGAATGCAAGATCAACATCTTCTAAATACATCCAGAAATCTTCGTCAAAGCCTCCCAACGAGTGCCATACAGCTTTGTGAACCGCCATACCACAACCGCTACCGCTAAAGATTGACGTCTCAGCATCGTATTGCCCATTGTCTTTTTCCCAGACGCCGCGGTTACGGGGAATCCCATCCGAGCCCATCAAATCGCCAGCCGTGTGGAGAGTATCACGTTCAGTATGAAGCAGAATTTTGCTTGCCACAATGGCTGCCTGCGGTTGCTCACAAATGGTCTTGGCAAGCTCAGCGAGCCAATTTGGTTCAGGCTCTGTGTCGGAGTTGAGCAGAACAATTATGCGCCCGCGTGCAGTATCAGCCCTGTATTGACAGAAGTCACAAAGCCTAGGTTACGGCGATTGACAATGATCCGCAGATCAGGATGGTTTTCTTTCTGCCAGTTTTCTTCCAACCAAGCTACAGATTGGTCTGTACTGGCATCATCGACCAGAATGATCTCAAAATCACAAAAGGTCTGTTGAGCAAGGGCATCAAAGAGTGGTGGCAAAACCTCTGACCATTATGGTTTGGGATAATAACGGACATGAATGGCGTGGTTGTTGGTTGCAAATCAGCATAACTTCGATCAGGACGGTGTTCAAAATCGTCAGTCGATGCACGAAACTGGTCAAGGTTCAGTGCGATCTGGTGGCGCATGACCACTCGATTATCGTCGTTTAAACGTCCATACATTTCGTCCTGCACAACCGGATTGAGTTTGGATTGCTCTCTGTTCATAAGTATTGGTCGTTGCTGTGGGTTAAGTGACGTGCTTCGTTGACTATCCGATTGTAGCCTGAGTAGCGAGCGTTCGCTCATGACGCATCCCTTACCGGACAGCCATTATGGGAATTTGGATAATTGTATGATTTATGATGATAGATAGTCTGACAATGCTTCCTGCCAAGGGCGCAGCTTAATCCCGAGTGAGGCTGCTGCCGAGTTTACAAGCAGAGCGTGGAGTGGAGGAGGTGCAGGGCGAGGCCATTCGCTGGATGGAATTGGCGTCAATGGAATGTGTCCTCGTCCACTCTGTTGGAGAATTTCTTTGGCAAAAGAGAAACGGCTTGCGTACCCATCATTGACAATGTGGTAGATCCCGTACCGCTCTGTTTGAATAAGTTGAGCAATCGCGGCAGCCGCGTCTGGCGCATAAGTTGGGTTGCCAATCTCATCGTCTACGACGCGAAGCGCACCATGTTTGTCCACTGCGGCCATGATTTTAGAGGGGAAATTATTGCTGCCAGGTCCAAAGAACCAAGCGACGCGCACAATATATAGCTTGTCTAACAACTGACGAGCGGCACGTTCGCCAGCTAGTTTGCTTCGAGCATAAACACTTGTTGGAGCAGGTAGATCGTACTCATAGTAGAAGCGGCCTGGGTCGCCAGCAAAAACCTCGTTGGTGCTAACGTGGACGAGACAGGCACTGCATTGAGCGCATCCTTGGGCCAAATGGAGAGGTCCGAGAGCATTTGTGGCATAGGCAGCATCTGGGGAAGACTCGGCGCCATCAACATCGGTCCAAGCGGCGGCATTGATCACGACGTTTGGTTGAAGCGAGACAAGCTGTTTTACAATCGCCGGGTTTATTATATCATAGTCAGGTCGACTCCAGACCGTTAATTCCGGTTTGTCCCCACTATTTGTGCTATTCGCGCGCTGGCTCAACAGTTTCTGAATAGCCATTCCTAATTGACCACGTCCACCAATAATTAATACATGCATAGAAAATAATTTTATCCTTATCCGGAACGAATTGTTAAATCAACATCTGAAGGCGTAAATGAGTTAGACACAAACTGCGCTGTTCTTTATGGATACCGCTAGACCACCAGACTTGCACCAATTCGTGGTGGGGCTGCAAAAAGAACGCCGGTTCATCACTGTCACCTCGATAGAAAAGATAACGACCTTCTTCATTCTTAATAACTCGATAGTTGTGAAATGAAGGTTTTCCAATTTTGACAAAAGAGACAAAAGTCATCTCAATAGATTGCATCAAGAAAAAAGTGCAGAAAAGGAGCCATCAAGATGCAATTGCCGATAGTAAATGTAGCGCCACTGGTCAAGGAGCATAGCGAAACCTTTCGTTCAGTATTTGCCAATCGTAAACAGTTTCGCCACTTTGAAAACTATCTGACGGGTCTGATGGTCTTGGACAACAAAAGCATGGCAAATATTGCCCGTTGCATTCTAGATAGTGCAGATAAGACGAATGTATCACGGTATCTGAGTGAAGCTCCTTGGCGAGCCGAAAAACTCAATGATGAGCGTATAGTCAGAGACAGCACAATACCAACGTTCAGAGTCAGAATCGGTATTAGCGATTGACGATACACTATGTGAACATGTGGGAAGTCTGTTCGAGTATATCGACACCCACTACAATCATAGCAATGGTCAGCATCCACTGGCTCATAACTTAGTCACAAGTCACTATGTCAGTGGCGCTATCCGTTTTCCGGTCGATGCAAGTATCTACCGACGGTACGAAGAGTTTACCGACTGGGAAGCATTTGTGGAAAAACATTTCCCAGTGACCGAGATTCCCAAGAAAAAGAAAGAACGAACCGCTTTTCATAAACGAGTGGATAGCCACCTATTAACTGACCCCGCCTTTCGAGAGCGAGACGAAGCGTTTAAGACCAAGATAACCATTGCCAGTGAACTGGTTGAAAAAGCTGTTGAACGAACCCTTATCTTTGGTTGGGCTCTCTTCGATGGTTGGTATCTCGCTCCAGATTTTCTAGCTGTACTCGATCGTCTGAATAAAGATTGGATCAGCATCTTGAAGTGCAATCGCAATCTGGAGACAAATAGTTTTCGTTTGCGGGATGAAGATGGTCAGCCGATAACTTTCGAGGGGCCGGGCAGGTTCAGAACAAGGGATGAGTTAGGTTTACAAAATTGAAATGGGCACGTTAAAAAGAGAATAGGTTAAAGAGCCAGTTGCTGTTGAGGCTGAAGAATGGCATCAAGGGCGTCAGCCAAAGAAGGGACATAGGAATCGGTAGCCAGTTCTAAGGGTGAGTGACCGGAGCGTTTGCCACGTGAGAAGGTGCGATGATTCCAAAAGAGCTGTAAAAGAGCGGCCAACCAATCGGGCAAAGAGCGATGGATTGCAAGAAAGGGCCTGAGCCAAGCATGAAAGGATTCAGCTAGAGAAGAAGCCCGATGGAAGCGATCCAGTGCATGCCAGAAGGCAAAGCCATAGGCTGCAATGAGGGAGGGAAAAGCTGTTCAATGGGAAGTTGATGGTCATGGCGATAAGTCCAGAGGTGTGTGATGAAGGCTTCGTACTCAGGTGAGAGGTTCTGGCGGAGGGGAGCCAGCAATGTAGGTAGATTCTGCTGCAGTTGGGTGGCAAAGTGTGCAATTTCATCGCGGTTCATCTCCATCATAAGTTGGGTGGCAGCCAGAATGGTTTGTTGCGCCGCATCTGTGTTGACAAGCTGCCCGGTCGGTGAAATCGGCTCCAGTGCCTGACGGACCGTTCGGAGAAGCCATGTCCAGTTCTCGTGCAAGTCAACTGCTGTCAGCACCGTTTGGTCGGCAACCTCGAGAGTCACTGTGCATTTGCGTGGTCGCCCAGGGCGACGTGCAGGAGCAGTCTGCTCGTCCAACACTTGCCAAGCTACGTCACGGTCGGTCATGGCCTGGTCCATTTCTCTCTCCAGACGTTGGGTGATTTTGGTGCCATTCTGCATTTGGTGAAAGAGGTCATAGGAGTGTGGCGCATTCATCCCCGCTGCCTTGGCTCCTGCCTGAATGCCCAAAGCCCCATCGGTCACCAAGTCATCAAAGGTGATGCCTCGCTCGAGCAATTCGAGAAACTTCAACCCCCATGTTGTTTCATCTCGGGCATCGGCTGCTGAGATATTCAACAGCGCAAACGATGCTCCGTCCACCACCGTCAGGCACGGTTGGTCGCCACAGAAAATTTCATCCGCTTCCCCCAACACCGGCAGCGTCGGCACCATGCTCTCATTGTACGCCGATGCCAGTTCTCCAACTTCCGCCAGCGTCCCTTGGATGAATCCCACCGACCGCTCCACCTAGCAGCAACCCCAACCCCCTTTGGATATCTCGTACGCTTCCTCGCAGCATCGGCAACACCGTTATGGTTCGTCGGATGAACGTCTCATCCACTTCGATCACATGGCTTTTCGGCTGCGGTCCTGGACTCACTGGCGACAAGATCGCTTTCAGCGCCGCTTCACCGCTCTCTCTCAACTTATAGAGCCACGTTCGAGACACATTGTACGCCGTTGACAGTTCGCTCACTCTCCCCCACTCTCGATTCGGGTTGAGCATTTCCAACGCAAGATCGATTCGGGTTGACAATGATAGGGGGTCTGTTCGATACTCTGACATTTAGAGGCTCCTTTTTGGCTATTTTGGTCTGAACACCCTTATTTTGCCTGAACAGGAGCCTCTTTCTCTAACCTATTCTCTTGTTAACGTACTCTCTTCTTTGTCAACCTATTTCTGAACCAGCCCGAGGGGCCACATATTAGGCTAAACCAAAAAAATAATTATACGCGAACGAGAGAATGGAGAGGGGGAATAAGGACAAACCATTTTTCTAAACCAGGTAAACGTTGGAAGCGTTGTTCCAAACGGTCCATCTCTTTCTGAGTGAGTTTGACGCCGGTCTCATAAAGAGTGGAATTCAGGTGAACGAAGGGTTGTAGTTGGTTAAAGCGAAAAGAACGGGCAAAATTGAGAACGGTCTCAAGAGAATCGAGAAGAGAACCGTTCCAGTGTTTTTCAAGATGGCCCCAAACCCGTTCGATGGGGTTGTATTTACTGTGATAAGGAGGGTAGCAGGCGAGCTGAATAGAGAGACGATAGTGCTCAACAAACTGAGTGAGACGATACATAAACTGAGTCCGACGGGTATGATTTTCGGGACCATTGTCCTGATTGATCACGAGGGTCTTGACGTGAGGAAAGTGTTCACGTACGCTTTCCCAAAAATCAATCAGGCAGTCGACAATACAGTCACTCGTCACTTTCGACTGAGTCAAGTAAAGAAAGAGTTCCTTGGTTGAAGGGAGGTAAATGCCAAAAGGAGTGACTTTCTCGGTCTTCTTATCTTGAAAGTCATGATCGAGCGCTTTGACAACCACTCGACTTATCCCTTCTCTCGAGAAACGGTCAAGTAAAATCGTCGCTTTGGCATCCCAAGAGGCGCAGAACCGTCTCGTCTGCATCCGCTTCTTGATTGATCTGATGAATTCTATCAAAGATCGCATCGGTCTCTGGGATCTTTTCACTGGTTGACTTTTTTTGACCCGGTTTGAGCCATAGCCTAACTCATTGAGCTTCAAGCGGATGGCCTCTTCGCCAGGCAATTCCTCATCTGTGTATCCTTTCTGCTCGATGAGCTGGGTACGCATTTCGGCGGCGGTTAGTCGAGTGTACAATTGGGGGTCGAAAGGTGGGATCGGTCTGGCTGAATTGATCGGCGATTTCAACCATATCGGCCAGTAAAGTGGGGATATGGTCTTCGGCTTTTGCGACCACGTCGGTGGCTTTGGTCGACATAACAGAAGCCGCCTTCTAGTTCTTCCAGGGCTTTGGCTATCGTCGCCCGATTCCAGCCCAACTCTCGTTCTGCTTTCGTCGGACTCCCTTCGCATATCGTTTTGACCGTTTGGGCCATGAAGTGCCTTCTTTCGTATCCACTTAACATGGCCTTCGTCTCTTTCAAGACTTCAACCATTTCTGGCGAGATTGTCATTTTTGCTCCTTTTGGAGAGCTAGTTTAACACCTTCTCGCGTATATTTTATTTTTTGGATTGGCCTAACGAGATCATCGGCCTGAAAAACGGACTACCAGGTGATGACCAAACGCCAAACGGTCCCCCAAAGTGAATATCATACAGCAATGAAAGATCATCTGATACAAAAAAAGTTGTCAGGATACTTGCGTAGGCGAGCAGCGCAACCACAAAGTAGAGAATTAGAACACCGAGAGGAGTACGAGAAGCAAAGAGTCGCCTCTTCGGCAACGATTTTTCAAGAAACATATCAATTATTGTACTATTAAACCGAGTAATGCATAAAAATATCGTTTTGGCTCGTCTACTCATCACCTATGCAAAGTTCGACACGCTCCGTCCGCTGGATGCAACGGACGCAAAAGATATGTGACTATCTCATTAAACTTTACTTTCTGGTAAAAGAAAAGAGATGAGGTGAGAAATGTGACAAAAAGCGGTTAGCGTTTCATCCTAAAGGTAGAGAACCCAAAAAGGAGGAAGGAATGCTAACCGCACCAGAAATAACTATAGCAGTACTGATGAATGTATTGCAAGTAACGCCGGTGGGAACAAACGTAAATGTAATGCGTCTGATGTGGGCGATGATGAATGGGTCGTTTCTGAAAAGTCGAGGAGCAATCCATAGTGGATTGAGTGAAAGCGGGTTTGAAGATGAGGAGCTCCGGCGAAGCTGGTGGAGCTTTCGATATGGATCATGGGATATTGCAAGCCTGCTCTCATCGTGGCAAGAAGAAGTGGAGTGGAAAGGGGAATGGGAGGCAAAAAAGTTAGAAGGATACCGAGTGAAAAGCATAGATATCACAGGGTTCTGGCGACCGAAGCTGCAAGGGAAAGTGAACCGACTCTATAACTCAACGGCTCGTCGGGCATTGCCCGCGCTCATCTTTGGAGTGATGATAAGCTCGGGGGGAGATAGGCGGGAAACGAGTGCCACTGCTCAAGGCAATCATGAGATGCGAGGTAGGCACAAAGGAAAGTGAGTTTCGGAAAAAGCTGCTGAAAGAGACCAAGAAATCACTGGAGTCAGACGAAGTGGCGGTGGTCGATGCCGGGTTTACAATCAGAGAAATGCTAGAAAGCGACGTCGACCGATTTGTCCTTCGGGAAGCGATTAACTGCACAGCGCGCCGCAATGAGTTACCCGAACGTAAGGAAAAAGGCAGACCACCCGAATATGGTGATATTGTGCGTCCGCTCTCTCGATGCTATAGGGGAAAGCGACTCGAGGCCACAACTCCAGACTCGTTTGGTCAATTTGTCTATAGTGGTCGCCTGATTCGCTATCAAGCATGGCACAATCTCGTCCCCAGGACAACCAAGGTGGATACAGCCAACCGCACCTATTCGATTTACGTCTTTCAGGATCCTGCTTATCACACACCTTTGGTTCTGGCGACCGTCATGGCTTTACAAGCTGAAACCATTTATCTTTTCTCTCTGGAGCGCTGGCCTGTTGAACATCCCCCCCTTGGCTTCCAAGCAGATGATTGGCTTACATCGTCAATTTGTTCATGCCGATGAGGCTTGCTTCCGCTTACCTGAACTGGGGCTGCTTGCTGGCAATCTTCTTTCCCATTTAGCCGCTTCTCTTCCTCCCATACCGACTGGCTACTGGGATCGAGAGCCTCAAGCCACTCCCGGCAGGCTGCGCCGCGTTCTCTCGAGTGCTCTTTTTCCAACTCCCGACCAACTCGACCCTGACTTTCGGAAAAAGGCCTCGGTTTCACACCATTTCCCTAAAGGCGTTCTCGCTCATCGCCGCCTCAATGCCGCTGCTTAAACTAGCCGAGCACTATTTTTACATTTTATCCCGTTTTTTCAGGGTGGATTCTTTTTTCCGCCCCTTTCGGTTTGCCCTTTGTCACTCAAGCCTTTACCAGAAAGTAAAGATTAAAGGAAATATGGTCGGTCTGCTAGAAGAGATCGAACGGTATCTCCTTTGGAAACTCGCGCCGAGTACTCCATCCGTGATTCCAACGGAAGCAATTTTGCCAGTTCAAAATCAGAAAGAACATAGCGAAGCAGCGTTTTGGGATCAGGCGGATCTGGAGTTGATGCGCTATGTTTCTTGGGGAAGTGCAAACAATGGGATTCTTCTCGACTGGGCATTTTCCAGCATGTGCCGAGGTCAATTTGACGATCTCTACCAACTCTTGGCCCAGATGTTGGGAGGAGAATCTAACCAACGCCGAGGACTCGTGTTGGGTTGCGGTGACATGGCTTGGGAGTATGAACTCTTTACACAGCCCAAATATCCGTTTGCAACAATCGACGCTTGCGATGTAAGTTCCCACTCATTGATACGAGCACAAGAGCTGACAACCAAAAAGGGACTTGACGTTAACTACTTTGTCGCAGATGTCAATAAGCTAGAATTGCCATCCGACACGTATGATCTGATTGTGGTCTATCACGCTTACCACCATTTTGATGAGATCGACCTGATCGCCAAACGGATCAACAGGGCGTTAAAGCCGGATGGTGTCTTTTACACAAGTGACTATGTAGGACCAGCACGGATTCAGTGGACCAATACACAGCTCTACTATGCGCGCCAGTTTCTTCGTCTGTTGCCTGAAAGATATCGACGAGAAGTGAGTGGCCAGATTCGCACAGAGCTTGAGCCTGTTTCGCTCGATGCGATTTCCTCTGATGAAGCCATCGGTTCCGAACAAATCCTGCCCGCCATTGCGAAACATATGAACGTTGTTTAGCAATACAACTGGGGGGGGTTGCTGATGCCTCTTTTGGAAGGCATCAGCTTTAATTTCCAAGATACAGCAGAGGATCGTCAGCTTTTGCGGTTTCTCTTCGAGCTTGATCATGCACTCACTCACCCAGACAGATCAAATTACACCCAACGTCACGATTACCATCGCGTCAAAACAGTAAACGGTTGCCGAATATGTCTACCGCAAGCGCATCGGTCATCATTTTGGCAAACTGGCAAGATTTCTTCGTTCATTCTGCTGAACAAACGAGCTGTTTGTTCTTCAACTAGCTGCCACGATGATCAAAGCCACCTCGACAATTGCAATTATCATTGTCAACTTGAACGGACAGACGCT
>JAHBNG010000027.1 GCA_019217005.1 Chloroflexi bacterium TSY | reverse complement strand
AATGGAGCGTATTGGTCAAGTCCGTGATGAGATTGCGATTTGGATGGAAGAACATGAGTACGAATCGGTTGCGCAGATGCGGGGCAGCATGAGCCAAATCAATGTAGCCGAGCCGGACGCTTTTGAGCGGGCAAATTACATGCGAGTGCTGGATTCTTGGCGGCAGGATCCCACTGGTATATTGATGCGATAAGGGGAAGTCATGCATCACTCTCTATCCCAAGAACGGAGCCTTCTTGCTCTACTTTCAAGTGTGACTGCTTTCAAAAAGCTTGACAATGCTCTGATCGATCAATTGGCTAAGCTTGCCTCTTATCAACAATATACAGCGGGGGCCGTCATTTTAAGGCAAGACGAACATTCACCAGAGATGTACTTGATCGAGACAGGAACAATCAAGATCAGTCGCTTGAGTGGCACCAGACGTGAATACATTCTCGCCTTATTGAGCAGGGGGAAGACGTTCAATGACGTGTCTGCCTTAGATGGCGGCCCCAATCCAGCCACAGTGATTGCACAAACTGATAGTCGCATCTGGCGTTTTTCTTGTGAGAAGCTCGTCAAATTAGCCAGCCTTCACCCGACCCTTGCCCTTGCTCTTGCTGCAAACGTTTCGACATACGCTCGGTATCTTGTTCAAGAACTCGAAGGATTGTCAATGTGTTCAGTGAAAGCCCGGCTCGCTCGATTTTTACTAAATCAATCCAACTTTACTTTCTGGTAAAAGAAAAGAGATGAGGTGAGAAATGTGACAAAAAGCGGTTAGCAGTTCATCCTAAAGGTAGAGAACCCAAAAAGGAGGAAGGAATGCTAACCGCGCCAGAAATAACTATAGCAGTACTGATGAATGTATTGCAAGTAACGCCGATGGGAACAAACGTAAATGTAATGCGTCTGATGTGGGCAATGCTGAATGGGTCGTTTCTGAAAAGTCGAGGAGCAATCCATAGCGCATTGAAAGAAAGCGGGTTTGAAGATGAGGAGCTCCGGCGAAGCTGGTGGAGCTTTCGATATGGATCATGGGATATCACAAGTCTGCTGGGGTCGTGGCAAGAAGAAGTGGAAAGGGGAATGGGAGGCAAAAAAGTTAGAAGGGTACCGAGTGAAAAGCATAGATATCACAGGGTTCTGGCGACCGAAGCTGCAAGGGAAAGTGAACCGACTCTATAACTCAACGGCTCGTCGGGCATTGCCCGCGCTCATCTTTGGAGTGATGATAAGCTCGGGGGAGATAGGCGGGAAGCGAGTGCCACTGCTCAAGGCAATCATGAGATGCACGGTTGGAACAAAGGAAAGTGAGTTTCGGAAAAAGCTGCTGAAAGAGACGAAGAAATCACTGGAGTCAGACGAAGTGGCGGTGGTCGATGCCGGGTTTACAATCAGAGAAATGCTAGAAAGCGGCATAGACCGATTTGTCCTGCGGGAAGCGATTAACTGCACAGTGCGCCGCAATGAGTTACCCAAACGCAAAGGAAAAGGCAGACCACCTGAATATGGTGATATTGTGCGTCCGCTCTCTCGCAGCTATAAGGGAAAGCGACTCGAGGCTACAACTCCGGACTCGTCTGGTCGCTTTCTCTATAGTGGTCGCCTGATTTGCTATCAAGCATGGCACAATCTCGTCCCCAGAACAACCAAGGTGGATACAGCCAACCGTACCTACTCGATTTACGTCATTCAGGATCCGGCCTACAACACACCTTTGGTTTTGGCGACCGTTATGACTTTGCAGCCTGAAACCATTTATCTTGTCTACCTGGAACGCTGGCCTGTTGAACATCCCCCCTTGGCTTCCAAGCAGATGATTGGCTTACATCGTCAATTTGTTCATGCCGATGAGGCTTGTTTCCGCTTACCTGAACTGGGGCTGCTGGCTGGCAATCTTCTTTCCCATTTAGCCGCTTCTCTTCCTCCCATACCGACTGGCTACTGGGATCGAGAGCCTCAATCCACTCCCGGCAGGCTGCGCCGTGTTCTCTCGAGTGCTCTTTTTCCAACTCCTGACCAACTCGACCCTGACTTTCGGAAAAAGGCCTCGGTTTCACACCATTTCCCTAAAGGCGTTCTCGCTCATCGCCGCCTCAATGCCGCTGCTTAAACTAGCCGAGCACTATTTTTACATTTTATCCCGTTTTTTCAGGGTGGATTCTTTTTTCCGCCCCTTTCGGTTTGCCCTTTGTCACTCAAGCCTTTACCAGAAAGTAAAGTCCAATGGCTATGATCAAATTGTCCTTCATTTGACCCAAGAAGAAATTGCCAGCCGCTTGGGGACTGTCCGCGAAATGGTCGGACGCGCCTTACGCACGTTGAAAATGGAGGGGGTTATTCAATATCGGTCGGAATTCATTTACATATTGGATCGAGAGCAACTGATCGCTCATGCAGAATTCTAGTACCTACTTTTTTTGACCGTTAGAAGATGAGACTTTTGTCACAGCCAGCTTGACACAAAGAGGCTATAATTGGTTAAATAAACCAACAGCCATGGTCATCACCTCCTGATGCCCTCATATATACTTGACTCGCTTGTAGATTAGAATAAATTCGCCTGTTTTTCTCGACTGAATCCAGTTAAATTTATTCTAATCTATGGCAGTCAAGAGTATACATCTTGTAACAAAATGAACCAACAAAACAACTTGCTTAGGGGATTCCGTTCGGCGCGGGTACTGATTATTGGTCTAACTGCCACCATTGTGGTGCTCGTCTTAGCGCTTGTTGCCATTGCCATTGGGCGTTCGGCGGTGCCAGCAACAACAGCGGAGGTTCCCCGCGTCAACGTACTAGCCGAGAGTACCGATGATTGTGTCACCTGCCACAAACAGACCACGCCCGGTATTGTTGAGCAGTATGGTCATAGCTCAATGGCAGCGGCTGATGTTTCATGTCAAGATTGCCATGTCGTTGAGGCAGACTATTCCGGGGCGACAGAGCATGAGGGCGTCTACGTACTTGGTTCGCCAACTACAGCGATGTGTGGCAAATGCCATGTCAACGAAGTGGCTCAATTTAATCAGAGCCGTCATGCCTTGCCTGCCTATGTGGCCTATAATGGCACAGATGGTCTTTCACCCGAACATTTGGCGATGTACGAAGGGATTCCCGAAGGCGGTTTTGCACCGGATAAGATGCGCAACGCCCTCTTTGAACTGGAAGGACCGGAGATTACGGAGTTTGCGTGCAAGGGCTGTCACGACATCGGCAAGCCAGCGGCAGATGGTTCGGTTGGTGAGTGTAAGAGTTGTCATCTGCGCCACGAATTTAGCTTGGAGCAGGTGCGCAAACCAGAAACGTGCAACGCCTGCCACATTGGCCCTGACCACCCCCAATGGGAGATCTACCAAGAATCACCCCACGGCATTGCCTACGCTACTGGCGGGGATAACTGGCATTGGGAGGCCAAACCCGGCACCCTCACAACCGTAGATTTCCCTGCACCCACTTGTGCCACCTGTCACATGAGCGGTTTTGGCACCAGCGCCACTACCCATGATGTCGGTGATCGACTTACCTGGTATCTTTTTGCACCGATCAGCCAGCGCCGCCCCGCCTGGCAAGACAACATGACGCGCATGCAGGGCGTCTGCCGTGATTGTCACAATCAGGGATTTGTGGAAGAATTTTACACCAAGGCCGACGCAGCCACTGAAAAAGTAAATTCTTGGGTTGAGGAGAGTAACGAAATCATTGCACCGTTAAAGGATGCAGGATTGTTGACGAGCGAGCCTTTCGATCAGCCCATCGACTTCACCCATTTCAATCTCTGGCACCATTGGGGGCGTACGGCCAAATTTGGTGTCTGGATGCAGGGTGCTGATTATGTTCAGTGGCATGGAGCATATGAAATCCTCCATGATATGGCTGAACTGCGTGAGATGGTTGAGGAGATTCAGACGCGTGCAAATGGTGGGTCGGGCGAGACTGAAACCAGCACTTCGGAGTAGTCTCATGATCCAACTATCGCAACCAATGATATCATTGCCATTACTTGTCCCCCGTCTGCCTCTTTCGAGGGACCAATTGATGATGCTCATGATGGCCATTAATCTGCTCTTTCTGAGTTTAGACACTTGGCTGGCTCATCAAGAGAGCGGAACCATTGTGGCGCGTGAATGGATTCCTGTCTTCTTTGGCTTGGGTGCTGGGCTTCTATTGCTCTTCGCTGGGCTGGTGGCTCTTCGCAATCGACCACTGGCATCTGGGATTGCCACAGTCACACTTCTTGCGAGTATCGGTGTCGGGGTGTTGGGTGCATACTTTCATGTTATGCGTGCAGCATTGCCTGCTGCTCCAATTGGACAGCGTCTCACGCTCGACCTACTCATCTGGGCACCACCAGCACTAGGGCCACTGGCCTTTGCGATGGTTGGTGTCCTAGGCATTAGTGCAGCCTGGGCGGAAGATCCGCCGGGTAGTGGGCGTCTGCATATCTTTGGTCATCAGTTCCTGAATCTTCCCTATAGCAAAACGCGCGCCTATTTCTTCATTGTGAGCATGGGCATGGTTGCCGCCCTCGTTAGCAGCGCCCTGGATCATGCTCGAACAGGCTATACCGAATGGTCGGTCTGGTTTGCCACAGCAGTCGGTATCTTCGGGATGGTGACCGCTGTTGTCATGGGCGCAATTGATAGGCCATCGCGACTGGATCTATACACCCATATCGTTGCCATGTTATTGTTGGTGATCGCTGGTCCGATTGGAACTTGGTTTCATGTCCAGGCGGATCTGGCGACCGGCAACGTGTTTGTCGCGGAGCGGTTTTTGCGCGGCGCGCCATTCCTGGCACCTCTGCTCTATTCGAATATGGGCTTGTTGGGGTTGATTGCGTTGGTGGAGTCAAAGAATCCATAGCTACTTTAGTATCCGCACCTATCGCCTACCCGCTATACAGATGTATATGCAACCATTGCACCAACTCTTTGCCCATTGCTCTTATACTTGACCCCGTCTCTCTGCTGTAGCGACAACTTTCGCTGGTAATTGATATCTGCTGGCGGCAATGTACTGACCAGCATGACTTGCCGATAATCCCAGTTCACAGTACAAAACATCATCAAACTAGCCAGATGGCCAGGGATTATTCCTGGCCATCTGACTAGTTTGCTATTTACCCTCTTGGGGGACGTCAACAGACTGAATGGACAGTATACTTGATCCATAACAGGTCGCTCTGAAAGGACAACGCTCTGAAGATAAGATGGAATGCACAGAAACTATGAAGGAGAGCATATCATGTCTATCCCATACAAAAAGATACTGTTGCCGTTAGACGGTTCAGAATTTGCGGCACAGGCGTTGCCTCATGCAGAGGCCGTTGCTAGTGCTCACGGCGCCGCGTTAATTCTGTTTGAAGTGATCAATGACCCCTTGCGCATCATGGCAACGCCACCGGGTGTTGGTTCAGCTAGGGCTAGCGGAACGAGCATTGTCGGCATTGGTCCTGCACGTGCAGATGATGCTCAGCATCAGCAAGCAATGGATGAAGCCCAACGGAATTTGGGCGAGTTGGTGACAAGTTTGCGTCACCGCAAGATTGATGCTGTGGCGGATATTGACTCCGGTGATCCCGCGACCTGTATCGTCGACTATGCAAGTGCTCATGATGTGGATCTGATTGTGATGAACACCCACGGGCGTACAGGAATACAGCGTTGGGCCTATGGTAGCGTGACGAGCAAAGTCTTACAAGCCGCTCATTGCGCAGTGCTTGTCGTGCGCCCTGATTGATGCAGGCCGTTCCGAGAAATCGATTCCCAGAATAGCGATCAGACTTTCTCGGAACGGCTAGGGCTTTTCCAGTCGAATTGGGGATTCATTTTCTTGGAAAAGCCCAAAACAAAGAATCGGCTCAAGAGCAGGATAAATAAGATGAATGGTTGTTCATCTTATTCACCTCAATCATCTTATTCATCCTGTCATGTTCAGCGACTTCTTGGCCGATGTTCGAGAATATATGGCTGGTAAGATACTACAAGTTAAATATAGTTTCAACCCATCCCAAACGAAGGGAATACGCGATGAGATTAATGGTTCATGGAAGACAGGTAAACGTGACCGAAAGTATTGAGCAATATGTCAGCAAAAGAATGCAACGGCTAGAGCGCCACATGCCTCAAGTAATGGATATACGTGTAGAACTCACCCATCTCCCGACAAAATCAATCGATGACAGCTTTACTTGTCAACTGACTATGCAAGCAAAAAAACAGATCTTGCGCGCAGAAGAGTCGAGCGGTGACATCTATGCTGCGATTGACAAGGCGATAGACAAATTGGATCGTCAGGTCAATAAAGTGGCTGGACGATCCAAGAAGCATCGGCGGACATCATTGGCGAAGAATACAGAAGCTGTCCTTGCGGAAAATGCTGATATTGTACTGGAGACCGCTGACGTTCTCTCTGTGGCCGACATAGAAATGCCCAAAGTTGGTCAGATTGTGCGTCGAAAAGCGTTCAAGGTGCATCCGATGACGGAAGAAGAGGCAATTGAACAGATGGAATTGTTGGACCATGATTTCTTCCTTTTTTACAACTCTGCCGAGAATAGTCTGAATTTACTCTATCGGCGGAAAGATGAGCAATATGGCTTACTACAGCCACAGATTGATTAACCAAACGTAATCGTTCTATTTATGGGGTCAGAAACCAGGTTTTTCGATTGTACAACGAAATGCGGGCGAAAAATGTGACCCATTTTTCTAAGAATCTGCTCGGGCCTGTGAAAGACCTGGTTTCTTTACACCAAGGCAAACTCTTACGACCAAAATAAAATTCAAGATGAATGAAGGCAAAGTGGTTTCAGTGCGTGGGAGCGTGGTCGATATTGCATTCCCCGATCATCTGCCCCATTTGAATAGTGAGCTACGAGCAGGTGCTCAAGGCCAAATCGTCATCGAGACTGCTACACATTTGGACCAGCAGACCGTCCGTGGCATCGCTCTGACTCCTACCCAGGGATTAGCGCGTGGCAGTCAGGCGGTTGATACAGATCAACCGCTACAGGTTCCTGTCGGTCAACAATTGTTAGGTCGTGTCTTTAATGTGTTTGGAGAGACGATAGACTTCAGAGAGAGGATTGATGGTGACAGTTCCAGTGGGAACAATACCACAGGTCTCATTGAACACCGTTCTATCCATCAATCACCGCCTCCGCTGAACCATCAAACCACATCGCCCGAGATTCTGGAAACAGGTATCAAGGCCATCGATGTGTTGGCACCGCTGGAACGAGGCGGCAAAGCAGGGCTCTTTGGCGGAGCAGGTGTCGGGAAGACAGTGCTCATCACCGAGATGATCCACAATATGGTCAGCCAGCACGAGGGAGTGAGCATCTTCTGTGGTATTGGCGAACGCTGTCGCGAAGCGGAGGAGCTTTACACAGCTATGCATGAGTCAGGCGTGCTCGATAGTACTGTCATGATCTTTGGTCAAATGCACGAGCCGCCTGGGGCACGCTTTCGCGTCGGCCACGCAGCCCTGACCATGGCCGAATACTTTCGCGACAATTCACGTCAGGATGTCCTGCTGCTCGTGGACAATGTTTTTCGCTTTATCCAAGCAGGAGCAGAAGTTTCTGCATTGATGGGGCAGGTACCTTCGCGACTCGGTTATCAGCCAACTTTGGGGACAGAACTGGCCGAGTTCCAAAATCGCATCTGCAGCACAAGCAATGGTGCGATCACGGCAGTTGAGGCCGTCTATGTCCCTGCCGACGACTTCACAGATCCGGCAGTTGTCCATACCTTCACCCATCTCTCGACATCCATTGTGCTCTCGCGTGAACGGGCTAGTTTGGGACTCTATCCGGCCATCGACCCGTTGCGATCGGATTCAAATCTGCTCATGCCCCAGATTGTGGGGACAAGACATGACAGAATTGCGCGCACAATCCGCGAAACATTGGCCAACTATGAAGAGTTGAAGGATGTCATCGCCATGCTAGGGTTAGAAGAGCTTGCACGGGAAGATCGACGGATCGTCAATCGAGCACGGCGGCTAGAACGTTTTCTGACCCAGCCCTTCTTTCCCACTGGCCAATTCACAAGCCAAACAGGACGGCTGGTTTCGCTAGATAGGGCATTGGAAGGTTGCGAGCGCATTTTGGACGACGAGTTTGCCGAATATCCAGAGCAAATGCTGTATATGATCGGTGAGATCGATGAGGCAAAAGAAGGATGATAAGGCTGAGAATCTTGCTGCCACAGCGTGTTTTGTTAGACCGTAATGTTTCGAAGGTGATTGCGGAAGCAGCAAATGGTTCATTTTGCTTGCTGCCGCGGCATATCGACTTTGTGGCGCCGCTTGTGTCCGGGGTGCTCTTTTTTGAAACACCGAAAGGTGAGGAGACATTTCTTGCGATCGATGCGGGGATACTTGTCAAAAAAGGGGCTGATGTCTTTGTGTCGACACCCGACGCTGTTGTGGGTCCCGATTTGGGCAGCTTGCGTCAGACAGTGGTGAGGCGATTTATCGAACTACAGGATTAGAACGATGAGCGAATTTGGAGATGAGCAAGGAAAGCGGGCGGAGCGTTCTCACCCTGATCAGGAAGCGCACCATACCACCCAACTCGAGTTGATATCGGTCGTATCCGATAAAGAGGCTCGTAAGTTGGCCGCACGTCGCGCAAATAATGGCAGTGTCTGGTTTGGGTTGGGCATGTTTGGCATGATTGGCTGGTCGGTCGCTGTTCCTACCTTGGTCTGTGTGGCACTCGGGATCTGGATCGACGCCAACTGGCCCAGTCGCTTTTCATGGACACTCATGTTGCTCTTGCTTGGTATGGCATTGGGCTGTCTCAATGCATGGTTTTGGGTCACGCGTGAGCGTCGTCAGATCGGGCGACAGAATAACGTTGAGTGATTTCCGGGTTTAGATTTCCGGTGGCAAGGTACTTGTGAGGAATTGTCATGATTATGATGGATTGGTTCTGGTGGATGATGGTTTTTTGTGCAGGGTTTGGCATTGGTCTCTTTTTCTTTGGTGGGTTATGGCTTACAGTCAATCAGTTGACCCATACAAAGTATCCCGAGGCGCTGTTTCTCTTTAGCTTTTTTGGACGAACGGTGGTGAGCCTATTTGGATTTTATCTGCTTATTGGTCAGCAAATTGAACATGCGCTGATCAGCATTGCCGGATTTTTACTCGCACGGCTCATCATGGTCCGCGTGGGAGATCTATGGGCAATGAGCAATATGCCTCTGAAAGTTATGCAAAGAGAGGGTTTGAGTCATGCAACTGAGTCCTGACGCCACCGTTTATTGGCAATGGGGCCCGATTGTGCTCAATGCCACAATTCTGTTTACCTGGGTTGTCATGATCCTGCTCACAGTTGGTTCATATCTAGCCACGCGACATCTTACGACAAAACCAAGCATGTCCGTCTGGCAGAATGGATTGGAAACGGTCGTCACATTTATCGGTGATGAGATACAAGGCATTATGGGGCGCAAACCAGAGCCTTACCTGCCCTTTATTGGGACATTGCTGCTCTTTGTAGCCGTGGCGAATCTATTGAGCATTGTGCCAGGGTATCGAGCACCAACTGGCTCGCTTTCAACAACAGCTGCGCTGTCTGTCTGTGTCTTTGTCGCCATTCCGACCTTTGGGATTGCTCAGAAAGGGACACGGAGTTATCTCAAACAGTATATTCAGCCATCGCTCTTCATGCTGCCCTTTAACATCATTGGAGAGTTGTCAAGGACTATGGCACTAGCTGTGCGTCTATTTGGTAACGTCATGAGTGGAGATCTA
The DNA here is from genome assembly GCA_019217005.1 of Chloroflexi bacterium TSY. The sequence goes on along the minus strand of JAHBNG010000027.1, from coordinate 137,230 downwards.
TTGGTGGCGATCTTGCTGGCAATTGTACCACTCTTTTTTCCGGTTATCATGCAGTTGCTTGGTCTACTGATTGGCCTTATACAAGCATATATATTTGCGGTGCAGGCAACGGTTTATATTTCGTCGGCGGTGCAGGTAAGTGAAGATGACAAGGTGAGTGGGTGAGAAGGTGAGTGAGACGATTGAGGCGAGGATCTCATCTTATTCATCTCAATCATCTTGTCATCTTGTCCCAGAAAAGGAGAGAGTTTATGGACAACTTAGGGTGGATCGGTGTGATTTCTATCATCATGGCGGGGTTAACGATATCGGTTGGTTCGATTGCGCCTGCGTTAGGGGAGGGGCGTGCATTGGCTCAAGCACTTAGTTCAATTGCACAGCAACCCGATGAGGCGAATACGATTACGCGTACGCTCTTTGTGGGTCTCGCAATGGTGGAGTCGACTGCTATCTACTGTTTTGTGGTTGCGATGATTCTGATCTTCGCAAACCCCTTCTGGAATCAGGTTGTGGCGCAAGCTGGAGGCTGAGGATCATGCAATTTGATTGGTTTACATTTGTTGCTCAGATCATCAATTTTGTGGTTCTGTTGATTCTGCTGCAGCGCTTTTTGTATAAACCGATTCTGCAGACAATGCGGGCGCGTGAAGAACAGATTGCTGCACGCTTTGAAGAAGCAGAATCTCAAGGGCAACAAGCACAACGTGAGGCAGAGTTGTTTCGCGAAAAACGTCAAGATTTAGAGAGTCAACGCTCCGATCTACTGGCTGCTGCCGTTTCAGATGCCCAGCAGCAGCGTAAGCAACTACTGGATGAAGCGCGTTCTGAAGTTGATGGAATGCGTGAACAGTGGCTTGCCGCGATTGCACGCGAAAAGGCGAGTTACCTTCATGAACTACGCAAGCGGGTAAGCGAACAGGTTTTTATGATTGCCCGACGTGCACTAAAGGATTTGGCGACTTCTACGTTAGAAGAGCAGATTGTGACCGTCTTCTGCCAGCGTCTGCAACAACTAGACAAACAAGAGAAGAGCGCGTTGGCTCAAGCGATACAAAATTCGCAAGGACAGGCCGTGATTCGCACTGTCTTTGGGTTGAATGAGACGCAGAAAACGACGCTAATAGATCTCTTGCATGGGCTGTTTGATGAAGAGATTGGGATCGTCTTTGAAGAAGCACCCGACTTGCTGTGTGGGATTGAGTTACAAGCCTACGGCCATCGCATTTCGTGGAGTCTGCACGACTATGTAGAGACACTTGAACAGCGTCTAGATGATCTTTTTGAGGCAGATGGGAAGAAGGAGATTGTGGTTGAGAATTATTCTGAAGCGTTTGTTGCGGTATAAAGCCCTTCCAATGGGTTACAGCTAGCTGGTCCTCGGCATCTGGCCAGCTCGGGCGAGACGACCGAGGACCATGTTTGTGCACAGAATCCGTTCTTATCTCAATCCGCTGTAGTATCTGCTGATTTGTCAAACCTGAGAGCATTCTCAAAAGGATCATAACAAAGATACGATGACAGCCATCAATCATAAAGTCTTCCAAATAGATCGAATTTCATTTCTTGACGACACATTCGCCACGATTCAGCATGTTGTGGATACACACGAACCCAGGCTGGTCGACCGCGAATTCGGCACAGTTACCTTTGCCAGCCAAGGCATTGCGCGTGTGCAAGGGCTATTTGGTGTTCAGGCCGAAGAACTCGTTGTCTTTGCAGAGGGAGGGCAAGGGATGGCATTCAATCTGGACAATGACGAAGTCGGCATCATCGTATTGGGTGAGAGTGACAGACTCCACGCAGGTAGCGAAGTATACCGGACCGGCCGAGTGATGGATGTGCCTGTGGGTCGTGCTCTATTGGGCCGCGTAGTCGATGCGACAGGTCACCCATTGGATGATCTGGGGCCGATTCGCACGGAGCAACGTCTGCCCATCGAGCGGTCTGCCCCGCCCATCATGCACCGTGCCCCTGTCACCGTTCCTTTGCAAACAGGCATTAAGGTTATCGATGCGCTGTTGCCGATTGGTCGTGGACAGCGTGAACTCATTCTTGGTGACCGACAAACGGGCAAATCGGCCGTTGCGCTGGATACAATCATCAACCAGCAAGAGACAGGCGTTATCTGCATCTATTGTTTGATCGGGCAGCGCAACACCGCTGTCTCTAAGCTTGTCGCCAATTTACGTAAGCACGATGCTCTCAGGTATACCACGGTCGTCGTGGCGCATGGCGAAGATCCACCCGGGTTGCAGTTCATTGCGCCTTATGCTGCGACCAGTATGGCGGAATTTTTTATGATGCAGGGGCGGGATGTGCTCATCATCTATGACGATCTGACTCACCATGCACGTGCCTATCGTGAACTATCTTTGCTCTTACGGCGTCCACCAGGGCGTGAGGCATACCCTGGCGATATTTTTTACATTCATTCGCGGCTGCTCGAGCGGTCGACCCATCTACGCCCAGAATATGGTGGCGGTTCGCTGACTGCATTGCCAATCGTTGAAACCCAAGCCCAAGATATGTCGGCCTACATTCCGACGAATTTGATCTCGATTACAGATGGGCAAATTTATCTGTCGCCCACCCTCATGCAAAAGGGGCTCTTGCCAGCCGTGGATGTGGGTAAGTCGGTCTCTCGCGTTGGTGGCAAAGCCCAGTTATCGGCATACCGAGCAGTTGCAGGCGATCTGCGACTGGCCTATGCCCAATTTGAGGAGCTAGAGATCTTCTCACGCTTTAGTACTCGTTTGGACGATGAGACGAGACATGCTCTGGCGCGCGGTCGTCGGGTGCGGGAGGTGCTCAAACAGGCCCAATACGAACCGATGCCTGTTTTTGAGCAAATCGTGGTGCTGGTTACTGTGACATAAGGGGTGTTCGACCATTTTCCTCTGGAAAAATTGCGGGAGGCAACGCAGGCCATTCTGCACGCCGTCCGCAATGAGTTGCCGATGCTCGGGCGGCGTATCGAATTGGGCAACTCGCTGGACGATCAGGATCAAGAGACTATCCTCCGGACAGTGCGACACGCACTAGGTTCGATTTCGACGCAATTGGAATAGCGTGCTTGGAGTAGATTGAGTACGACCATGCAAACCCTTGATACACTCAAACGCAAAATCAAGAGCGCCAAAGATCTGCTCTCTGTGGTCCAGACAATGAAGGCGCTGGCGGCAGTTAGCATCCGCCACGCTGAGCGCGCTGTCGCTGCGTTGGCTGATTACAATCGGACCGTTGAGATGGGATTACACATTGTGTTGCATACGCGGGAAGACATTTCTGTGCTGGCCGATTATGAACCAGGTGGTCGAATCGGACTCATTCTTTTGGGCACAGATCAGGGCCTGTGTGGGCAATTTAACGAACGGCTTACCTCATATGTGATCAATAAGCTGAATGGTATGCACATTCGGCGGGCTGATCGCATCTTTCTTGCGGTAGGTGAACGGGGAGCCGGGCTATTGGAAGATGCAGAACAGCCAGTCGAGGCAATTTTTTCAACACCGAGTGGAATTTCCGGTATTACACCACTTGTACAAGATCTGCTGCTCAAGATTGATGCTTGGCGCTCCGAAAGGGAGATCGATGAGATTTGGCTCTTTCACAATCGTCCAGCCGGAGACGCACTCTACCAATCATGTATCGTCCAACTATTACCACTCAATCTAGATTGGCTTCAGAAATTGAAGCAGACGCCGTGGCCGTCACGTGTACTGCCAACATTTACAGCAGACGCCGATCAGTTATTTGCATCTCTGATCCGCCAACACCTTTTTGTTACTCTCTATCGTGCCTGTGCCGAATCTCTCGCCAGCGAAGATGCCAGCCGTCTTACCTCCATGCAGAATGCCGAAAACAATATCCGCGAGCGCTTAGATGAATTGGCCGCTGAGTATCATCATCAACGGCAGCATTCGATTACTGCGGAATTGTTAGATATTGTTGCAGGGTTTGAGGCTGTCACAACCCAAAGATACTAGGAAACTTCATATAGGAAAATCCGTACAAGCGAGTCAAGTCTTGCAGTATCTGTACGAAATTGAGGCTTCGCTGTCCTGGTCATTTGACTAGGATAAATACTCACCCTTTGACCACTAGTTAACTCCCCTTTTGTCAGATCGAGATCATGACTCAATCGTATATAGTAGCAAGCATGATATGAAATAGTGGGTTGGTTCAGAGGTGGGTTGGCAACTTCGGTCTTTAGACATCTTGCCCGTCAGGGCGGCGGACATCCGGAGACCAGGAAGTGTTAACTCCTTTGCCTTGTTGAAATGAGCCATCGTCAAACAGAGGGGGATGATGAAAGAAAATCAACGCGACCGGCCAGACTTCTCGATCAGCTATATCATTCTTGTTATGATTGCCATCTGGCTGGTTCAGAGATTTCTTGTTGGGTCAGCAGGTGTAACACAAGTGGAGGTACCGTACAGTCAGTTTCGTCAGGATCTAGCAGATGGTGGAATTGAATCGGCGACATTTCGTGCTGACAGCATCATCTACACTTGTTGTACTGTAACCGATCTTGAAGAGAAGATAACTGAACTGCCACCAATGCAGACGACTGAAACTTCAGACGAGAACGAAGGTGGTTTTTTTGCTGGTGTGGTGGAATGGTTCAGGCCAGTTGAGCTATCGGAAAGCACGACAGCCATTGAGGACGAAGTCACACAGCCAGTAAGTTTACCAGTCTTTGAAACCATTATGGTTGATGACCCGGCGTTAGTAGAGGATCTGATCGCGGCCAATGTCACTTTTTCATCTGAACCGTCAGCCAATAATGGGTTCATGATGTTTTTTTCCTGGCTTCTCCCCTTTTTGCCTGTCCTGATCATCTGGTACTTTCTTTTTCAGCGGATGGGTCAGGGTGCCGATGGTATCTTCTCTTTTGGCAAGAGTAAGGCGCGCGAAATCACTGGGGAGATGATGGACATCACTTTTGCCAGCGTGGGCGGCGTGGATGAAGTGGAAGTAGAACTGAAAGAGATTATTGAGTTTCTCAAGAATGCGGAGCGATTTACCCAGATCGGGGCCAAGCTGCCAAAAGGAGTGCTCCTTGTGGGACCCCCAGGTACGGGCAAGACTCTTCTTGCCAAGGCAATTGCTGGTGAAGCCAATGTACCGTTCTTCTCCATTAGCGGTTCGGACTTTGTAGAGATGTTTGTTGGAGTCGGGGCTGCACGCGTGCGCGATCTCTTTGAGCAGGCCAAGAGTAAAGCCCCCTCGATCGTTTTTATCGATGAGATTGATGCGATTGGTGGATCCCGCACATCCCTCAATGTAGGACATGCGAATGATGAGCGAGAGCAGACGCTTAACCAACTCCTCGCCGAAATGGATGGTTTTGCAACCAATCAAGGCGTGGTGATTATGGCAGCGACCAATCGACCTGAAGTGCTAGACAAAGCACTACTGCGACCCGGTCGCTTCGATCGACAAATTCAAGTTCCGCTACCGACTGAATCTGGCCGCCTCGAGATCTTAGAGATCCATGCCAAAGGCGTTGCATTCGATACGGATGTCGATCTCGCTCGGCTTGCGCAAATCACATCCGGTTTCTCTGGTGCGGATTTAAGCAATATTGTAAACGAAGCAGCATTGCTCGCTGTACGCCAGGGCAATACAACTGTCTCGATGGCCGATTTCGATTTGGCGATTGAGCGTGTGGTAGCTGGTTTGCAACGGAAGATGCCACTCCAAGTAGAGGTGCGGCGCAAGGTTGCTTATCACGAAGGGGGACACGCGTTGGTGGCGCAATTGTTGCCTACCACGGATCAGGTTCACAAAGTGAGCATCATCCCCACTGCTAAGGGTGCACTCGGTTATACGATGCAGATGCCTGAAGAGGATCAATATTTGTTGAGCAAACAAGAATTGCAGGAACGCATGGCCGTTATGCTGGGTGGGCGTGCGGCAGAATTGCTTGTCTATCACGAGAGCAGTACTGGCGCGGCCAACGATTTGGAACGTGTGACGGAACTAGCCCGCCGTATGGTCACCGAATTTGGTATGACGGATGCCTTGGGTCCTGTACGCTATACGTTGGGAGCTGGGAGGGAGTATCTAAGTGTCGAAAACAGTCTGCGACAGGACTTGAGTCCAGAGACTAGAACGCAGATCGACCATGAAATCCGTCGCTTGGTTGATGAAGCCCAAGACCAGGCTCTCGATCTATTGGAGACATATAAAGAGGCACTTCACGAAATTGCCCATCGGCTACAGGAGCATGAAGTGATTAGTGGCGACGAAATTGCAAGCATTACTCTGGCCTTTGGTCACGAGCTTGATGAGGAATTTTCTCGTACGGCTACTCTAGCCACAGTAAATTTACCCCAAGGAGAATCACATGAGCAGCCAGCCTAAGCAATTTACTCCACAAATCATGTTAGGTGAAGCGACCGTCCAAGAGATACAACTAGAGCTTATTCGTCGCACTCGTCCTGGTGAAACAGATGGCGACCGCATCGTGGCCGATCTGCTTGCCCATACCGAGCTTTGGGAATCAGCGATAATGGAGCGCTTCTGCTTCTCGAATCCAGGGAAACTGCCAACCATTGGGCTTATTAAGTTGCGCGATCTTCCCTACAACTTTTGGAACGCCGATTCGCTCTACATTCTTACCCCAGATGTGGCGAGTGCGCGCAAACTGGCCGATCTTGCAGAGGATTGGGGTGGCATGGTGTTGCTACATGACGATCTAGAAGATGTGCAGCAGGCGATTGGTAGTTCGGGACGCCAAAACGCCGTTGTATCCATTTGGTGGGATTGACGCCATGACACAAACAGAGCTTTTTCTTCGGTTTGGTGCAGCACTCGTCATCGGCATGTTGATCGGGAGGGAGCGCGAGCATGCATTTGATCAACCGGACCGGGAACTCTATGCTGGGGTACGCACCTTTGCCTTAATCGGATTGCTTGGTAGCGCCGCGGCACTCGCTTCTGACAAAGCTGGGTCGGCTTGGCCAATGGTTGCTGTCTTCCTTTTGTTGGGAGCATTACTTGCGACTGCGTATATCATGACGGCAAAAAAGAATGGCGATATCGGCCTGACCACCGAAGTCTCGGCGGTTGTCACGATTCTGGCTGGCGCGCTCTGCTATTGGGGATACCTTGCGCTGGCTGCGGCCATTGGTGTGGTCACTGCGTTGCTGCTCTCGCTCAAACCAGAGATGCATCGCTTTGCCCATAAGATTACACAAGAGGATATCTATACAACATTAAAATTTGCTATCATCTCCGCTATTGTCTTGCCTGTTTTGCCCGACCGCAGCTTTGGTCCGCCACCTCTGGATGTCTTGAATCCCTATCGCATCTGGCTGATGGTGGTCTTTATCTCCGGTATTAGTTTTCTCGGTTATGTCTTGATGAAGGTCATTGATCCGCGACGTGGGATTGGTATTACAGGATTTTTAGGTGGATTGGTTTCCAGTACAGCAGTGACCCTAAGCTTTGCCCAACGGAGTAGAGATGACAAGACGCTCACTCGCTCTTTTGCTTTGGCGATTATCATCGCCTGGACGGTTATGTTTGTGCGTGTCATTATCGAGGTAGCCGCCATCAATTGGGCATTGCTTCAGGTTTTGTGGATGCCCTTGGTGGTTGCGGCTGCTGTTGGCATTCTCTACAGCGTGATCCTCTATTTCTCACAACGTAAGCTTAAGCCAGAAGAAATCAGCCTCACAAATCCTTTTGAGTTGGGGGCTGCCATTCAGTTTGGCCTGCTCTACGGTGTTATTCTTTTTGTTTCTAGAGCCGCCGAAATCTATTTGGGTGATACGGGTGTCTACTTTTCCAGCATCATTTCTGGCGTGGCAGATGTGGACGCCATCACACTCTCAATGGCCGAGTTGAGCAGCAAGCCAGATGGTCTGGCACTCGATACAGCATCCCGTGCAATCGTGCTAGCTGTCATGTCCAATACGTGTATCAAGGAGGGAGTGATTCTGGCAATGGGATCATCGGGTCTGCGTTGGGCGTCACTGCCGGGTTTTGTATTGATTGTGGCGGCTGGAGTGGGTGTAACATTGCTGGGCTAATATGTAGGAGATTTTTATGACTTTAAAGATAGTGTCTTTGACCATCAATCCTGCCCTTGACGTCAATACAACAACAGAACAGGTGGTTGCAGAGCAGAAGATACGCTGCACAGCACCGCGGTTTGATCCGGGAGGGGGTGGCGTCAATGTTTCCCGTGCTATCAAGCATCTGGGTGGCGACTCGTTGGCGGTTTATCCGTCAGGGGGTGCCGCGGGTCAAGCTTTTCAGAGCTTACTAACAGAAGAAGGCATTGACCAGCACCCGTATGACTTTTTGAGTGCGTCGACCGTTCCCATCGCCAGCAAAGTCGGGGCAGGTGATAGCATGGTCGCAGGAATCGTGTTGGGGCTGTCTCGCGGCCTTCCTCTAATTGATGCTGTACGGTACGGCGTTGCGGCAGGTACGGCCGCAGTAGTCACATCCAACACTGAATTATGCCAGAAAGATGATGCCGAGAAGCTCTACCAAGAGGTGACAATCCGCTTTGGTAACACATGGAAGGAATCGTGACGATGAAAGCAAGAGAGTTAATGACCACTCCCGCCATTACTGTAACGGCAGACAAACCGATAGGTGAACTGGCGGCCATTATGCAGAAGAATCACATTAGCGGGGTGCCAGTCGTAGACAATCAGGGCAAGCTGCTTGGCATTGTGACCGAGCTACACCTAATTGCGCGGAACGCGCCAATCATCGGACCCAGCTATATTTCTCTGTTAGCAGGGTTGATTCCCGTTGAACTCCAGCAGTATCGCCGCTACCGAGAGCAAGTGCGTCAGGTGTTGGCAACAACAGCAGGTGAGCTGATGTCAGAGCAGGTTAAATATATTACTCCCGACGCCGATTTGGAGACCATTATCGGCATGATGGAAGAGCCGGAAATCATCCAGTTGCCCGTAATAGAGGAGAAAAAAGTGATTGGGGTGATAACGCGCACAGATGTCGTGCGGCTCATCGAAAAGCTGGAGATGGCACCAGATACGTCAGAGGCACCAGAGCAATAAATATTTTGGCAAGGTTCAAATGCGAGGGGTGTGAGGAAAAGCAAGTTGGTGAATCCCATGCCCGCCCTCTCATCGATGGGAACGAGGATAGAGGTGGATATAGAAGTGGTACAAGCCGTTTGCCAACCTCCCCATTTGACCAGTTCCCATACTCGTCAGTAGACCGTTTGTTTGCGCGCAGAAAAGCTATATACTGAAGATGCAGACAAGAAATCTGCATGGTACCAGTTTGGAACAAAGATAATTTGTTTGACAGGAGAATAAACTATGACAACACTCACACGCTGGGATCCTTTCCGCGAAATGGCAACGTTGCGGAATTCACTAGACAGGTTCTTCGATGAACCCTTCTTTGAATCACATCGACTCTGGCCATGGCGTTTAGACGAATTCACACCCGCAGTTGATGTCTCGGAAGAAGAGAACGCCTACGTCGTGAAGGCATCAGTGCCTGGAGTGAATCCGGACGATGTTGAAGTCACAATCAGTGACAACGTTCTGATGATCAAAGGTGAATCCAAAGAGGAGAAAGAAGTCGACGAGAAGAACTATCATCTGCGTGAACGCCGCTTTGGTAGCTTTAGTCGCAGTCTTACTCTGCCGATGGCAGTAGAAGCTGACAAAGTAGAAGCCACCCATGATAACGGTGTTCTTCACTTGCGCTTGCCAAAATCGGAAGAGGTAAAGCCAAAAAAGATCGCCATCAAGGCTGGTTCAAACGGCAAGGGCTAGATACGCTCTTGATGCGTCTCGGCTGCTCTCGTTCGCGACTTTAAAGCGAGATCATTTAGAGAACAGTAGTGTGGGATAACCCATCTTCCCGGAAGCGGACACACATTGCTTCGATTGCCAAGATACTTCTGTCCACTTCCGGGAAGATTCAAAACTACATATCGTGACATTTGTCACCATGGTCGTTTTCAATGTGATTTCGCTTTAGATAGATTTGTCGGCGACACCTGACGGAAAGTCGCTAAATCTGTTTAAATTTATGCAAGTGCTCTGTATCTTTACTTTCTGGTAAAGGCTTGAGTGACAAAGGGCAAACCGAAAGGGGCGGAAAAAAGAATCCACCCTGAAAAAACGGGATAAAATGTAAAAATAGTGCTCGGCTAGTTTAAGCAGCGGCATTGAGGCGGCGATGAGCGAGAACGCCTTTAGGTAAATGGTGTGAAACCGAGGCCTTTTTCCGAAAGTCAGGGTCGAGTTGGTCAGGAGTTGGAAAAAGAGCACTCGAGAGAACACGGCGCAGCCTGCCGGGAGTGGCTTGAGGCTCTCGATCCCAGTAGCCAGTCGGTATGGGAGGAAGAGAAGCGGCTAAATGGGAAAGAAGATTCCCCAGTTCAGGTAAGCGGAAACAAGCCTCATCGGCATGAACAAATTGACGATGTAAGCCAATCATCTGCTTGGAAGCCAAGGGGGGGATGTTCAACAGGCCAGCGTTCCAGGTAGACAAGATAAATGGTTTCAGGCTGCAAAGTCATAACGGTCGCCAAAACCAAAGGTGTGTTGTAGGCCGGATCCTGAATGACGTAAATCGAGTAGGTACGGTTGGCTGTATCCACCTTGGTTGTTCTGGGGACGAGATTGTGCCATGCTTGATAGCAAATCAGGCGACCACTATAGAGAAAGCGACCAGACGAGTCCGGAGTTGTAGCCTCGAGTCGCTTTCCCTTATAGCTGCGAGAGAGCGGTCGCACAATATCACCATATTCAGGTGGTCTGCCTTTTTTCTTTGCGTTTGGGGAACTCATTGCGGCGCACTGTGCAGTTAATCGCTTCCCGCAGGACAAATCGGTCTATGCCGCTTTCTAGCATTTCTCTGATTGTAAACCCGGCATCGACCACCGCCACTTCGTCTGACTCCAGTGATTTCTTCGTCTCTGTCAGCAGCTTTTTCCGAAACTCACTTTCCTTTGTTCCAACCGTGCATCTCATGATTGCCTTGAGCAGTGGCACTCGCTTCCCGCCTATCTCCCCCCGAGCTTATCATCACTCCAAAGATGAGCGCGGGCAATGCCCGACGAGCCGTTGAGTTATAGAGTCGGTTCACTTTCCCTTGCAGCTTCGGTCGCCAGAACCCTGTGATATCTATGCTTTTCACTCGGTACCCTTCTAACTTTTTTGCCTCCCATTCCCCCTTTCCACTTCTTCTTGCCACGACCCCAGCAGACTTGTGATATCCCATGATCCATATCGAAAGCTCCACCAGCTTCGCCGGAGCTCCTCATCTTCAAACCCGCTTTCTTTCAATGCGCTATGGATTGCTCCTCGACTTTTCAGAAACGACCCATTCAGCATTGCCCACATCAGACGCATTACATTTACGTTTGTTCCCATCGGCGTTACTTGCAATACATTCATCAGTACTGCTATAGTTATTTCTGGCGCGGTTAGCATTCCTTCCTCCTTTTTGGGTTCTCTACCTTTAGGATGAACTGCTAACCGCTTTTTGTCACATTTCTCACCTCATCTCTTTTCTTTTACCAGAAAGTAAAGCTGTATACCATATGTTATCAAATTGAACATACGCTTTTGATTCCTCAGATTGTAGGGCAACAATCTGAGGAATCTTTTTGTTGAAACAGGTGTAAATGTCCAGTCGTCAGAAAGCAACCAATGATATCTCGATTCTTGCTACCCTATATATCTTTCCCTTCCTGTAAATGAGATACAATTCTACTTGTGTCGAGAGCAAGATCTCAATTTAGGGATTTTCTTTTACGAGAAAAACATCCATCTCTTTGCGTGATGTATGCCGTTGCACAAATGCCCTAAAGATATCAGTCTCTGTTAGAACACCCAACACATGCCCTTCTGCGTCTACCACAGGGAGTCCCCCAATTTTGTGCGCAATCAACAGGTTTGCGGCCTCATCAAGCGTATGGTCAGGGGATACCGTGACGACAGATTTTGTCATCAGCTCGTCTATTTGGAGCTTGGCCAGCAGATAGTTGACTTCCCAAATGCTCAAGGATGTAGCAGGTGAAGGCGACGCATGAAGCAGGTCTCGCTCTGAGACAATGCCAGCCAAATGGCCACGATGGTCCAACACGGGAAGGCGTCGAATCTTGTGTTCACGCATAACTCGTAAAGCATCGGGCAATGGCGTATCGGACTGAATGGTGATAGCTGGTGAACTCATATATTCTCGAACAATCATGAAAAACTCTCCTTTCCTAGCAAATGCCAGCGGAAGTTCGCATCAGGTTTTCCAAGCTGTTTTCAGACGTGGTCGACGGAATAAACTGCTGTGCTATTTACCAAAAGATGTACTAGTCCGCGAACACAGTTGACCAGGATTCCACGACCAAACGAAAGATATCAGATTCGGTGATAATGCCGACCACCTCTTCACCTTGTACAACGGGCAAGCCGCTGACTTGATATTCGAGCATCGTTTCAGCAGCATCTTGAATTGTATCATCTGGGTCAATCGAAATTGGCGTTGCTGCCATAAATTCCCGTACGGTACGACTACTAAGTCTTATCTCATTGCGTGATGCGTCGCCATTTGGATGCCCATTTTCAGCCACTGGCACTGCTCGCTGCACATCACTAAGCGTGATCATGCCAACCAGCTCATTCTCCAGTACCACTGGTAAGCGGCGAACGTCGTGGTTCACCATTTGCGCAAAAGCATCCAGCAAGGTTGCATCAGGTGATATGGTCACCGGATTCGCTGTCATCCAATCTCGAACGTCTGATTTATGTCGGATCATGAGGAACCTTCCTCTCTGTAAGTGTGTATCGAAACAGGTAAAAATTAGATAATGCCATTGATCTCCGCCGGATCAAAGACCTCGTTTTTGAGCACCGATTCGGCAGCTTTTAAAAGTGATTGGCGGACAGAATCTGCTACGTTATACCAAACCGGACTTGCCAGCACCAGAGCTCGCCAAGCAAAGAAGGGCGCAACCACGCTCGTCAACTCGCTATCCTTAGATTCTTGCAAATAGGTGTTCCAGAAGATGTTCCACAATTGCTCGAATGGTGGAGCCAGCTTCCCTGTTCGCTGAAGCGAGAAGAAAAGATAGTTGATGACCATGCAGACCACGTCATCGGCTGGTTCGCCCCAAGCACCGCGACTCCGATCAAGGATGTTGAAATCGATCCCTCGATCAAAGAGTAAGTTAAAGGGATGGAAGTCGCCGTGCACCTGAGCCAATCGACCTGCTTTTTGCTTCAATTTCCAGCGCCAGGTAACACAGAGTTTCTCGAGCATTTCGAGCCATTGAGGCGTCGCAAATGGAAAATCGTCTTGGTAGCTATCAATTAAGCCCATAATACCCTCTCCGCTACCCAGTGTATCCCGAATCCTCCGTACATAGAGTGGTGGATCGTTACGCTTGACGGAATGGATTTCTGCCAAATAAAGAGCCAATTGATAGGCACGTCGCAGATCCAAACCAGTAATTTCTCCTGTGTTGCGTAATCGCTCCAAATCATGTGCATAGGGCTTACCTTTTACATGTTCGGTCAGGAGAAAAAATTCTCTTCCCCCAGCTAGAGATTGGAGATGATTGCCTTTCGCAATCATTCCGATATCCAACGCACGAGCATGCTGCGGTAAGGTATTGTAGATTTCGTAACTGCGAATGATCTCGGCAACTCGGTCTGCCCGATCTTCATGACCAAAATGGTTGGCAGCTACCGTACTAAACACGAGTCGATTCAATGCCCCTTGGCGTTTGTAGGTAACCAGAATGGGCTCTCCATATCCAAACGTCTTGAGGGAACCACTATTATGTTTCTCTGTTCGGTCTGTGTCATCAGTGTTGCTTAGATTGGAAATCGCCGAAATCTCGTCGTCGCCTAGCGCCGTCAACGTCAACACATGAACTGCCTCATCGAAATGGCGAGACAGATATTCTTCTACTTGAGCGATACTCAATTTCATCGTGTTGTCTCCAATTCACTTGTTTGACGCTGGAAATGATTCATTTTGACAAACAGTTACATCTATACTGTAAGCCATGATGACACGAAAAACGCCATGCAGGCGACGAGGTAGATAACTGAGCCAATGGATAGTCAATAACCTAGCCAGATGGCCTATGGATAGAAGCCACGCAACTTGCTCGCCTCCACAATACGCCCAATGGCTGTCGTGTAAGCAGCCATGCGCAAGTTATAGCCCATGCGTGTAGCAGTTGCAACGACTTCTCCCAAATTTGCCAGAAGCTTATCCTCCATGCGCTGCCGAATCTCGCTCTCTTTCCAAAAAAATGCTTGCAGACTCTGCACCCATTCAAAGTAGCTGACCACAACACCGCCCGCGTTGCACAGAATATCAGGGATAATCGTTACCCCTTTGTCCAACAAGATCAGATCTGCATCTGGCGTCACGGGGCCATTAGCCGCTTCTGCGACCACTGTTGCCTGTACTTTATGAGCATTACGCTCGGTTATCTGACTCTCTAAGGCTGCTGGCACCAACACATCCACGTCAAGTTCAAGCAACTCTTTATTGGTTATCTGATCGCCGTCGGAATAGCCAACAACCGTGCCGTTGGCAATCTGGTGCTTCAATAGATCATGAGGGTTCAGGCCCTGTTGATTGAATATGCCCCCCTGAACGTCACTAATAGCCACAATTTTGGCTCCACGATCGTGCATCGTGATCGCTGCCCAACTTCCAACATTGCCAAACCCTTGTATGGCAATAGATGCATCTTCCAAGCCTCGTCCTAAAAGTTGCTGTAACACTGCTCTTGTGACGTATGTTGTGCCCAACCCAGTAGCCGATTCGCGTCCGACTGTACCACCTATGGAGATCGGCTTTCCGGTCGTAACAGCTGGGACCGAATATCCTTTGTGCATCGAATAAGTATCCATGATCCAGGCCATCACTTGTGCATTCGTGCCCACATCTGGCGCGGGAATATCCCGTTCAGGCCCGATAAAGGGGCTAATCTCGGTAACATAGCGCCGGGTCAGCGCTTCCAATTCACGCAGGCTAAGTGTTTTGGGGGCGACGGTTACTCCTCCTTTCGCACCCCCATAAGGTAAATCCATCAGCGCACACTTCCACGTCATCCACATAGCCAATGCACGGCATTCATCCAATGTGACGTCCGGATGATAGCGGATGCCACCCTTTGTCGGTCCTTTCACCATGTTATGATGGACACGATAGCCATTGAACATGCGTACACTACCATCGTCCATAATCACGGGGAAGTGAACGCTCAACTCCCGCTGAGGTTGGCGCAGATGAACATGCATCGCCTCATCCAACTCCATCAGTTTAGCCACCGTATCCAGTTGCGTCTGAGCTACGGCATATGCACTAACCGAAGCTAGAGACTGAAGTTGATTGGTTGATAATTTATCAGACATAATTGCTGTTTATCCCAAGCTATTTGGAACCACCATTTCCCTCATCATTCTTATGACCATTGCCAAAATCCTGTAGCGCTTGACACATGGTATCCAGCCGCTGGTCGACCAGAAAGTTGACCGTACCTTCGGGGAATTGACCCACTTCATTGCGTTCACCTGCCGATGTTCCCGTTAGCAACTCAATGCCTTCATCTGCATTAGAGACCGACCAGACATGGAATTGTCCCTGACGAACTGCCTCGACCACATCTTCACGCAGCATCAGGTGCTGTTCGTTGGCGACAGGAATCATTACGCCTTGGGTTCCCGTCAACCCCTTTGCTTGGCAGACCTCAAAGAAGCCTTCGATCTTTTGGTTGACGCCACCAATGGCTTGAATTTCGCCTCTCTGGTTAACGGAGCCAGTTACGGCGATATCTTGGCGTAACGGCAGATCCGACAATGCCGAGAGCAACGCATATAGTTCGGCACTGGAAGCGGAATCGCCCTCGACCCCAGAATAGCTCTGTTCGAAGACCAGCCGCGCCGATAGGCTCAGCGGTCTCTCTTGTGCATACTTCTGAGCTAGATAACCACTCAAAATCATGACGCCTTTGCTGTGGATCGGGCCGCCCAACTTGGCCTCTCATTCAATATCCACCACACCACTGCGCCCCAGGGAAATCGTGGTGGTAATACGGCTAGGACGTCCAAATGCATAGTCACCCAGGTTAATCACAGATAAACCATTGATCTGACCAACCACTGCGCTATCAGTATCAATGAGAATCGTCTCTCGCTCGATCATCTCGCGACTGCGCTCTTCGTAAAGATTGGCACGATAAACACGAGCATCGATCGCCCGGCGTACATGCTCACCCGTGATGAGAGAAACATCGTCCTTGCTGGCATAATAATCGGCCTCCCGAATCAGGTCAGCAAGATCGGCAAAACGGGTGGAAAGCTTTTGCTGATCCTCAATCTGGCGCGAACTTTGTTCGATGAGACGTGCAACAGCCTCCCGGTCAAGATGACGCAAACCATCTTTTTCGCATAAGGTACACATAAAGGCGACATAGTCGCGTACATTCTCGTTGGAGCGCGTCATGCTTGTGTCGAAATGAGCTTTGACTTTGAATGTCTCGTTGAAGTCCTCGTCATATTCATAGAGTAAGTGGTAGAGCAATGGTGTACCGATCAGCACGACTTTCAGGTTGAGAGGAATCGGTTCGGGGCGCATACTTTTGGTTGTCACCAACCCTATCCGCTCGCTCACTTCTTCTAATGCTGCTTTGCGGTTGCGAAGTGCGCGCTTTAATCCGTCCCATGAGAAAGGGTTGCGCAAGATGTCATCAATCGGTATGACCAAATAGCCACCATTTGCCTGATGAAGTGAGCCAGCCTTGATTAGGGTAAAGTCGGTGTAGAGCGAACCAAATTGAGATTCTTTTTCCATCCGTCCAAAAAGATTGTTATAGGTTGGGTTCAGCTCCGTAATGACAGGTGCACCTTCCCAATCGCTGTTATCCACCACCACATTGACGCTATATTTGCGGAACGGAAGCTCTTCCGTCCAGGGGGCCATCAACTGCGTCATTTGATTCGGTTCTTTGGGGGTGCGAAACTGGCCTACGTTGCCAGTAATATCATCCCGTACCCCGTCGAGGAAGTTGCCCACATCGGTATAATCTGCATACTTTTCCAGCAGATCCTCTAGCAGGCCGCCGACGACTGACAAAACAACCTCGCCATCAAGCTTCTTGGTCTGCTCCTGAGCGTCACGATCAAGGGTACGAGTTGCTTTCATCGTCTCACGAATGCGATCCTCGACTCCTTGCCGTCGGACACGAATATCATTGCGGGTTGCTTCTGGCAGCGCCTGGAATGCTTGTTCATCTAAGGATTTGTTATTGACCACCGGAACGATTAGCAATCCCATGGGACTGGACTGGATGAGAAACCCTGCTTTCTGCGCATCCTCCGTCATCTCTGCAATCAGTGCGTCACGTTGCCTCCCTACATCGGCTGCAATCGTCTCAAGCTGACTGGTATATTCATCGCTTTCAAAAGCTTTGGGGATCTCCAGCCGTGCCCGCTCGATAAAGGTTCCCATATCGGATGCTAGCTCTCGGCCCTTACCGCTGGGCAGTCGGCAAGCGCAAGGGCGATAAGGGTCGGTGAAGTTGTGTACATAGCACCAGTCGTCAGGCGTAGGTCTTTCACTGGCAAGCTTTTCCAAAAACGATTGAACTGCCGTTGTCCGACCGGTTCCTGGCGCGCCAGCAACATAAATATGAAACATGTGATTGTGAATACCGAGGCCAAAATCAAGCGCCTCGACTGCACGTGGCTGCCCAATGATACCATCTAACTGTTGCACTTCTTCTGTCGTTGCAAAAGGGAAGTCCGCCGGATCGAAGGTCCGTCGTAATTGCTCGTGAGATAGATTCGTTGCCATAATCGGTTCCTCGTTCTATGAGATGTGTATGCTATACTGAGCAGCGCCATAAAATAACACTTTTTAGTCTCAGTAGATCCAAATTTCAGGTTTTGAGAGAGAATTCTGGCTAAACAGTTGACATAAATACAAATTTGCCGGTCGATATCTAGTTTTTGCGTTAGATTTGGGCGATTTTCAGATATGAAATAGGTTGTTTTCTGTAACCGAAATCTGAATAAATGACTCCAAAATCCCTGCAATCTCGACTGAAAATAGCCAAAAACGCCAAATTTGGATCTACTGAGTCTAGAGACAATGTTAAATGTGCTGCTGTGGGGGTGGTTCATTTTAGGCGGACAATTAGGTTTACATTTTTGCAAAGAGAAAAGATGTTTATATTTTCTACTTTGAGCCATGCTCAGGCAGAAAATGACCTCAATATAGATTTTTATCTATGTATCAAAAGTGTAAACCTAATTCTGAACCACCCCCTGCTGTGGAGTATATATTGATTGATCATAGATCGAATTTGTGATAAGGGTGTCCGACAGGCAGGGAGTTTTTGAACTAGGCAGTTGGGGTACATTGATCCTGGCCATCTGGCTAGGTACGGGGAGAAAATCTATTTTCGCCGTGTGGCCATATCCAGCAATACAGCCAACACAATGACGATGCCTTTGATTACTTGCTGATAGTAGCTGGGGACCTCGGCCAAATTTAGTCCATTGGAGAGCACGCCAATGATGAGTGCCCCCACAAAAGTACCACCTACGCCTCCCGTACCGCCGCTTAGACTCGTGCCGCCCAGGACAACAGCAGCAATGGCATCCAATTCCAATCCCGTACCAGCAGTCGGTTGGGCCGAGTTCAGCCGTGCGGCCAAAATCATTCCGGCTAAACCAGAAAGTGCGCCGCTAATGATGTAGACAGCCAACTTGATGCGGGTTATGTTGATCCCTGCCAATTTGGTCGTCTCTTCGTTGCCACCCACTGCATAGACATAACGACCAAAGCGCACGCGATCCAACACAAACCAGGCCACCAGCACGACCACGACCATTATCCAGACTGGAATGGGAATGCCAAGCAAGGAACCATTGCCAAAGGTGCGAAAGGCACGCGTCACGCCCGATACGGGCTTGCCCTGCGTGATCACCAGAGTTGCGCCGCGTGCGGCCGCCATCATGGCCAGGGTGGCAACAAACGGGGGCAATCCACCCCACGCCACCAACGCACCGCTAACCATGCCGCACACGGCACCAGCGGCAACACCCATCAACAACGCGAGCATGACTGGCATTCCCCACTGGGCCGAGGCAAAGGCTGCGGCTACACCCGCAATCGCCACAATTGAACCAACCGACAGATCGATTCCCGCTGTGAGAATCACAAAGGTCATCCCAACACTAACAATCGCTACAATTGAAATTTGGCGCGTCACATTGAGCAGATTGCGTAGGCCCAGAAATTCAGGCGTCATGATGGAAAAGGCCAGCACCAGCCCCAACAAGATCAGGAAGACGCTGAAGCGACGCAAGATATCCAGACTCATCAGACGCCAGTCCGTGTATGGTGTATTTGCGATATCATTCATGTCGTTGCCTCTTGCAAGATTGCCTGCCCTTGTTGTGCGCCAGTGGCATACCCCATGATGTCAGATTGGGTTGCCTGGCTACGGTCAAACTCTGCTACAATCATTCCCTCGCGCATAACCAGGATGCGATCGCTGATGCCGAGTATCTCCGGTAGGTCCGAGGAGATCATCAGAATGGCGATACCTTGCTCGGCGAGCTCTCGCATAAGACTATGGACCTCGGCCTTTGCCCCCCACGTCGATGCCGCGGGTTGGTTCATCAAGTATCAGTACTTTGGGCTGACGCGCCAACCAGCGGGCAATCACCACCTTCTGCTGGTTGCCGCCGCTCAAGTTACGCACCAATTGTCCGGTGCTGGGTGTCCGAATATCTAGCTCTTCAATGAATTCATCAACTTCACGACGACTGCGGCGAAAGCTGATAAAACCGGCTGGTGCCAACTCATCCAGCCGCGCAATGGTCACGTTGCGCGCCACAGACATCTGCAAAAAGAGCGCCTGCTGCTTGCGATCTTCGGGCACAAAGCCCAATCCCAAAGTGATCGCGTCATGGGGTGAGCGGATGTGGACAGGTTGTCCCTCTAGGATAATCTCGCCTCCATCCACAGCGTCGATGCCAAAAATCGCACGGGCCAAATCTGTACGCCCAGAGCCAACCAGACCAGAGAGTCCCAGAATTTCGCCTGCATAAAGCTGTATGTTGATGTTGCGTAAGCGCGACCCTTGATGCAGGTTGCGTACCTCCAACACCACCTGCTGTCGTCCACTAGATGAAGGCGGATAGGAATCATGAAGCGGTCGCCCCACCATCAACTGCACGATGTCCTCCATAGTGAGAGTCTCGGTATCACGGGTGGCAATGTGCTGGCCGTCGCGCATCACCGTCACGGCATCAGTAATGGCGAAGATCTCTTCCATACGATGAGAAATATAGATGATTGTCACGTCTTGCTGCTTCAGTTCGCCAATCAGGTCAAAGAGAACGCTGGTTTCACGCTCGGTTAGGGTGGAGGTTGGCTCATCCATCACAAGCAGATCAGCATTGAGCGAGAGGGCTTTGGCGATCTCCACCATCTGCTGTTGCGCCACAGATAAGTTACCGGTGAGCGTGTATGGATCCAGGTCAATGCCCAACCTCTCTAGCAGTTCTTGTGTCTGAGCATAGAGTGTCGTGCGGTCGACGGTACCAAAGCGACTGGTTGGCTCACGCCCCAAAAAGATATTCTCGCCCACCGTCATGGCAGGCAATAGTGCCAACTCTTGGTGAATAATGGCGATACCCAGCGCCTGTGCTGCACGTGGTGAAGGAATCGCAACGGGCTGCCCTCGGAAGGTGATCTGGCCGCTGTCTGCATGATAGACACCCGTCAGCACTTTCATCAGCGTCGATTTCCCAGCACCATTTTCGCCGACTAGGGCGTGGACTGTGCCACGTGCCACCGACAAATCCACTCTATCAAGGGCTTGGACGCCCGGAAATGCCTTTGAGATCTCCTGCATGTGTAAAATGATGTCTTGGGTCACGATGCCTGCACTCTCTTTTCTCTATGGTTCTTCAACTGACTACACGTTGTTGCGTAAGAACGTACGCATAATTCGCAATTCGTTTTCCGGTACACACTTTGCAAAAGTTCGATATCCCCGTGCATTGGTATGTGGCAGAAAGGTAACAATAGGCTCTAAGTCGATTCAGAATTATTTGATGATGGTGTGGTATCCACGCAACACCTTCTGTGTATCATCAACTGTCACGAAGGTACTTGAGTCAACTGAATTGACAAGCTGTATGATATTCGGCACATCTTGACGTGGAACCACCGTTCCAATCAGATAGACTGGGCCAGACTGCCCATGTGCAGTCAATTCGGTGGCACCGTAGCCCGCATCTCGAATCTTCTGGGCGATCTCTCGCCCCTTGGTCATCGAAATGACCTGCACTTGTTCGTAGCCAATTGCTAACTTGCTCTCAATCAACATGCCAACCAATGTACCCGCAGTAAATCCACTGCTATAAGCCAAGATGTTCCAAATATTGTTGAGATTGGTCAGAACCTGGCTGATGGCGAACACCCAAATTGTGATTGCAACGAAGCTGATGACAGCAGACCAGAAGCGTCGTCCGCGGAGCACCATAATCATGCGCATCGTCATCAGCGTGACATCGACGACCCGCAGACAGAAAATCAACGATGCCCCGCCAATGACTTGCATTGATAATGGTGGAATATCAATGGTCGCTATCTCCATGCTTCACCTATTCTTGCCATCGTAGCAACCTTGCGCCAATTATGCTACCTGCTTCAAAACCCGCAAGGCGCGCAAGGTTACCCATTTATTGGGCTGGCCTTTCACTCCAAAGTCACCCCAAGTCTTCCCCGAATAACTATACTCCAACGGCCAACGCCCCTGATCGTCTTGTTTGCCACGGATCAACTCCAGCGCATGGCTCAACCGGGCATCCTTGCCAAACCCCAAGGCAATAAGTGCTTCGACGTTTTGCAACAGATCGGTGATGTAGAAGACAGGAAAGCCAAACTTCCACCAATTGGGGCTGGGTTTGTCGTCATTTCGATTGGGATAATCGGCAAAGGCCGGATCGGTACTCAACAGGAAATCCACGCCTATCTTGATGGCCCTTTCAATCAACGGTGTGCGCTGCTTGGCAGCCAACTTGCTGAAGGCCAACAGTTCCTTGATCGCTCCCCAAGCACAGGGTTTTTTACCGTTATACCCACAGGCGAATCGCGGGCCAAAGTTCGTACCCGCGTAGTAACGCATAGGTGTATCACGATCCTTGGCCGTGGCGACACCTTCACCGATAACGCTACGGGCCATCCAGTCAAACGCAGCGTCCAGCCTGGGGTCGGTATAACCCAAGTCTACCAACGCAGCACAAAGATTCCCTTGCAGACAATCAATTGTGCCGGATGGCGCACCGGTCATGGTAAACTGACCGCCCTCTGTTAGCGCATGGTCCAACAGATAGGCACAGGCGCGAGCGATCCGTTCGTCCATTGCCGCGGCCGCCCCTAATTGACTCAATGCGATGATCGACCAGACTGTCGAACGATATTTGCCAGTGTAGCCTGGACCCAGTTTTGACCAGTAGCCTTCTTCGTCCATCTCCGCTAGAATCGCCACTATCGGCCCTTCCTTATAGACAGTTTGCTGGGCGGTGAGGAGTTCCTGATCGTCCGCCGGGGTATCCATCAAGTCGCGTAAGGCTAAGTAGCGGACATTGGGAGCATCCTCCGTCAGCAGCCACCTTAGAGAATCTCCACGTAATTGGTGTTGCCAGTTCATTGTATCCTTCCTGTGTCCACTCATCAATCGCGCATCGTTATCGCACGTCGACACTCAACGGCGAACCAGTATCAACAAACCAGTGGATCTGCCACTCGCCATCGGAATTCTGTTGCGCAAGGAGCGTATACGTGCCCCACTGTACTCGATTGTCATCCGCTACAAGCTCATACCATCCGACGTCCACCGCCATCTCATCGCTCAATGGCAATGTACTCACATCATGAAGGGTAAGGTGGAAATCATTTCCTATGCGAGCTTGTATAGCTTGCGTAACCGCGTCGCGCCCCGTCACCGGAGAACTTCCCCCGAAGGAGACCCACGCATCCGCAGCAAAGAGTGTTGTGAGTGCTGCAATGTCGCCCGCATTGTAGCTCGCCTCATATGCCGCAGCTAGCCAGCCAAGCGTTCCCGCTTCGGGCAGGGCTGTGACGGCGTCAATGCTTCCGACCCACATGAGAGGCGACATCGCGACTCCATAATTCATCTGCTGGCCGACAATGTGCCACCCGTCTTCTTCTTTGTGGAGCACGTTCATGTACGAGCCGCCAATTGAGCGACCAGATCCATCTACGCCATCGCTCATGGTGTACGCTCCATGGGTGACAGCGTAGTTTCCGACCACAATCTTCTCCCCTTCGGTCAGGGTCAGCATGGGCGGCACGAAGATCATGAACTGTTGGAGGAACTGGGTGATCATTGGACGCCCGTCGATCACGAGTCCAGCTGCAGCCATCCATCGTGCGTCTTCGGTGTAGTGGCCAGCCACCAGTAATGGATCATGCGCGTTATAGGCATCCTGAAAAGAGGTCGTGAACTGATTGATCTCCGCATCGTCTGCAACATCAGTCCTGATTGCTTCGAGACCGACACAGCCGACTATGAACAGGCCACACGCGAAGGCGGTCAAACTAGTGAATAGCATGCTTCTCATGTGTCGTCCTCATTCGTATACTGAGCAGCGCCATAAAGTAACACTTTTTAGTCGAGCGAGAATGTTATAATGTGCTGCTGCGGAGTATAAAGGACCAAGACGAAATTGGTCTTTGTTTCTGGAGATGCGGTGTCGTATACTGCATCTCCACGTTTTATACCTACTCCGTCACCAACGCCAGATCAACCGGAATAAAATCAGCAACCTCTTCACCATCCAGAAACGCAACTGCCGTCTCCACACCTAGCCGTCCCATCTCTGCTGGTTGTTGCGCCACCGTCGCCGCCAGAGTACCAGCCTCCACGGCGGCCACAGCATCATCGACAGCATCAAAGCCAACATAGATAATGCCTTCACGACCAGCCGCCTCGCCAGCCTGAATCGCGCCCAGAATCATCTCATCGTTGTGAGCAAAGACACCATCGACTTCGGGGTTGGCTTGAAGAATGTCCTCAAAGACGGTCAGACCCTCGGCACGGTTGAAGTTGGCCGTTTGGCGGGCGACGATTTCCACGTCCGCACAGTCAGCACTCATGTAAGCGTTAAAGCCTTCGCCTCGGTCACGCGCTGCCGATGTGCCAGCAATGCCCTCTAGTTCGACGGCTGCGCCCGTGCTGCCCATCGCTTCACATAGGAACTCTGCGGCCATAGAACCACCAGCTACGTTGTCAGAGGCAATGTGGCTCACCACTTCACCGCCCGCTGCACCACGATCCACCGTGAAGACGGGAATCCCGGCATCGTTGGCCGCTTCGATACTGGGCACAATGGCATCCGCGTCTGTTGGGTTGATGAGTAGAGCGCTGACGCCGGATTGGATCAAGTCTTCGATGGAGTCGGCTTGGGCTGCCGCATCATCCTGGGCATCCACGACGACCAGCCTGATGCCAGCAGCATCAGCCGCAGTTTGCGCGCCATCGCGCAAATCCACAAAGAAAGGATTATTGAGCGTGGACAGGGCTAACCCCACTGTAACCTCGCCAGTGTCTTCGGGTGCTGCTTCTTGAGCCACCGGTTGGCAAGCAGCCAGAACGAGAGCCAAAATGACGACTAGAATAGTGATAGAACGAATTCGCAATTTCATACTGTTCTCCTTGTATTTGGATTGATATTGAATGATCGGGGATGCTTCATTTTGACAGGATTGCACTAAGAATGGGTAAGTTCTGAATTTATGAAGTGAGGCGATTAGATGATTGGTAATTGGTAATTTTGCTATGCTTGGCTCGACGACAAATTACCAATCATCTAATTCCTAATTACCAATCACTAATTACCATTTCACCTGAACACAATCTCCGGTTTCAACCCGCGCCGAGTATATTAGGACTTACGCAGACCCCTCTCGTACGGGCTTGATAGATCAAGCCCGTACGAGAGAAGGCGCTCACGTTTTGCGTAAGTCCTATATATTTGGTTCTGAAACCTTGTCACGACTCACCCCGATTGATCAACAGCGCAAGCGCAATCACCGCTCCCTTCACCAACTGCTCGTAGAGCGACGACACGTTGAGCAAGTTGAGTCCATTATTCAAAACACCAATAATCAGCGCACCAAGCAATGTGCCACCCAGCCCGCCAACGCCGCCACTGAATCGAGTGCCACCTAGTACAACGGCTGCAATGGCATCAAGCTCAAAGGCCATACCCGCGGTCGGCTGAGCCGAATCCAAGCGTGCGGTCAAAATCAAGCCAGCCAAGGCCGAAAGCGCGCCCGATGCGGCAAAGACCAGAGTCTGGTAGCGCTTTGTATCAATACCCACGAAACGTGCTGCAGTGGGGCTATTGCCAATGGCATAGATGTAAGCTCCGGCCCGCGTACGCTGGAGGATCAGCCAGCCGATGCCAAAGGTAACCGCCGCGATGATGATGGGGGTTGGTAATCCCAAGATTTCACCTCGCCCAATCGCTCCAAATGCAGTCGGTAATCCAGTAATTGGCCGGCCTTGGGTATAGGTGAGGGCGAGACCGCGCGCCACCGTCAACATGCCAAGGGTGGTGATGAAAGATGGCACTTGAAAGCGGGTGGTAATCCAACCATTGATCATGCCAAAGAGCGCACCGAGCAGTAGCCCCATGAGTATGGCGACCGGTACTGGCCCCCCTCGCTGCAGCAGATCCGCCGTGATGACGCTGGTCAGCGCCAGGATAGACCCCACGGAGAGGTCGATTCCGCCCGTCAGAATCACATAGGTCATGCCGACGGCAATCACGCCGTTGATGGTAATCTGGCGCAGAACATTGACAATGTTAGATGGTGTCAGAAAGCGATCCGATAACAAGCTTAACGCAATGCATAGCAAAATAAACGATGTGAGAATGCCAAAGCGTTGGAAAATTGAGCGTAGATCATACATGGTTGCAAGATTGCGGGTTGATGTGGGTTGATATAGTCCCCCAGAAAAGTTTTGTCCCATCTCTGCTCTGAGAGATGTGGTACGAAACTTTTCTGGGCAAGTGTAGTGACTGTCTCAGTATAAACCCAAAAAAGCAGCGATTATACCAGCAGCATGGAGAGTGACCGCCCTAGCCACTTGGCTAGTATTGAATTACTTGAGGATGATACTGAGATACTTCAGGGATAATATCAGTACTTATGCAACGGCTTGTGTACACATGAAACACAATTGACATATTGTACACATTTATGATATGCTCCTTTTCATTCAGATAATGGAGATGAATCATGTCAATACATGTCGGTACACGTGAGGTACGGAACAAATTATCCGATTTGATCGGCCAAGTTCACTATGGTGGGGAAACGGTCATTGTCGAGCGATCAGGCAAACCGATGGTAGCGATGATCCCGATTGCCATGTTTGAACAGTTGATCGCCGAACGCGAGGAACGTTTTCGGATATTGGACCAAATTCGGCGTCGTCTTCCGGATGTGCCAGAAGATGAAGTATTGCAAGATGTAGCCACTGCCCTAGAGGCCGTTCGCCATCGTGTTGTCGAGGAAGGTTGATGCTACGTGTCGTTTTGGATACCAATCTATTCGTCAGCAGTATATTGGTCACGCATGGTTTACCTGCCCAGGCGATTCAGCAATGGCGCGAGCGTCGTTACCTGCTGATCACATCGCCTGCCTTGATTGCCGAGATTCGTCATACCCTCGGGTATGAACGGATTCGGCGTAAGTATCACGTCACGGACGATGACGTTGAGGCATTGACCAAGTTGCTACAGAAGGATGCACTTGTCGTGCCTGGCACAGCAGATGTGTGGGGTGCAATTCCTGACGATCCCGATGATGAACATGTCCTTGCTTGTGCCATTGATGGACAGGCTAACCTGATTGCGAGTGGCGACCGTCATCTGCTCGCTCTCGGTGACTTCCGCACAATACCGATTGTGCCGGTACGCACCTTTCTCGAACCATTAGCTGCTGACGATTGAACAAATGTTCATATCGGGTGCCTTTGAGTTTGGGGGCAAGATAATCGGCGGGGCAACCAGACCTGTCAGGTTCGGGTTGACGGGTTAAGTAACTGACTGACCTGTACGTTTCTCGACCCGCAATGTGCCGAACCTGACAGGTCTCACGGACGCGCGGATTATGGTTCGTCTCCAAACGTAAATGCTCCCTTCATGCCTGATAGCGGTCACACCCGATTAGTCGGAGCGTATAATACGCCACAGCAACCATAACCCGGCTAGACTCACAAAAGCAAACGCAACCATGACCAGCCATGTAGCAATACTCCAGGGCCAGTTCAGATCCAGCAGGGGAATCAGACGGGCAACGGCAATGATAAAGGCGGCGATCAATACCGTCACCGAAAGTTGGTTGGCGATGCGATCAAGTTCGTGTAGGGCTGTGGGTAGCTCTGGCATACGAATTTGGACGCTAAGTTCGCCATTCTCCAATTGCCCGAGAAGGCGTACCGTCTGTTGTGGAAACCGTGTGAAGGCATCAGCCAGCCCCACTGCGCCGCGTAATGCTTCTGGCCCCCATTTCGATGGCAGCCAGAGTTGCCGTTTGAAGCGGCGTACATAGGGTTCGGAAACCGCAAAGATATCAAAATCAGGTTCCAACTTGATGGCAGTAGCTTCCATCATCGAAAGCGTTTGCAAGAGCAAAATGAAATCCGCTGGTAGCCGCAGACGATGGCGGAAGATAATGGTGACGAGCACGTTAACCAACTCGGTGATGCGAATATCGTGTAGAGGGACTCCTGCGTACTGCCTGAGCACCCGGCTCAGATCATGCTCCAGAGCCGTTCGGTCCACATCTCTCCCCACAAAGTTCAGACGGATCATCTGATCGACTAGACCGGATGCATCCATCTGGATCAGCGCAATGAACATCAGCGTAAGGTCGAATCGGTCTCGGTCATCCAGATAGCCGACCTTGCCAAAATCCATCACACCAATCACCGTCCCCGGCAGGACAACATAGTTCCCTGGATGAGGGTCGCCGTGGAAGAAGCCATCTTCAAGAATCTCCTTAAAGACAAAACGAGTAGCGCGCTGTGCAACCTCACGACAGTCATAGCCAGCCGCGTTCAGGCCATCTACATCATCAATCTTAATCCCATCAAGGCGCTCCATCACAAGAATGCGCCGGGTGGTGTATTCCCAATAAATGGTGGGAACATGAACATACTCTGCTTGGGCAAAATTTTCATGGAGCTGTTCTGCATGACGCCCTTCACGCAAATAATCCAGTTCATTGCGGATGACGGCGGCAAACTCTTCCGCCATCTCCACTAAATTGTACAATTCGGCCCACGAGCTATGATTCTGGGCATACTGAGCCAAGTCTCAGTAGATCCAAATTTGGCGTTTTTGGCTATTTTCAGTCGAGATTGCAGGGATTTTGGAGTCATTTATTCAGATTTCGGTTACAGAAAACAACCTATTTCATATCTGAAAATCGCCCAAATCTAACGCAAAAACTAGATATCGACCGGCAAATTTGTATTTATGTCAACTGTTTAGCCAGAATTCTCTCTCAAAACCTGAAATTTGGATCTACTGAGTCTATGAGTATCTCTAGATCAGTTTCAATGATCGGTTCGATCCCTGGTCGCTGAACTTTGACAACAACTTCTTCGCCTGTGTGGAGCGTGGCCGCGTAAACCTGCCCCAGCGAAGCCGAGGCGAGGGGCGTGGTCTCAAAGGAGGCAAAACGTTTGATCACTGGCTGCCCCAGTTCAGCCTCAATCAACGGCTCGATTTCAGGCCAGGGTACGGCTGGCACATTGTCCTGCAGTTGCTTCAATTGGTCGATATAGTCGGGTGGCAACAAGTCCGGGCGCGTGCTCAATAGCTGCCCGACCTTGATAAAAGTGGGGCCAAGTTCCTCCAGTGCTATGCGCAGATGTTCAGCAGGTGAGCGCCCATTGTGAGTCGGTTGACTGCCGCGCAGCAACCGCTGGGTCAAATTGAGATAGTGTTCCAATCCTAGATGGGTGACGAGCGCCCCCAACCCGTGACGAGTCAAGATCTCGGCAATTTCACGATACCGTCGTCGTTGGTGTTTAGACCAAAATAACCTTGGTTGAACAACTGCATTCATAGACAACTCTTTGTGGTTTGGTGGGGGCATTCCACAGAATTCATTCCCTGGCCACCTTTGAATTGAAACGTGGTGGTCTACGTATCATTCCTCTGCCCAATTGTATCCATGACGGACGTGCCGGCAGCGTCATCGGAGCCTCTTCTGCTTCAACACTCCTAGCAACAATTTGGAGTCGCCCTGTGGCATCGCCTTCCAGTGCAATGTTGATTGTGCGCAGCCCCAGAATGTCATATGCGTAGATTTCGCGCACCAACACAATGAGTACGGCAAAGATGGGCACGGCCAGGAGTAGGCCCAGGGCACCAAACGCCAACGTCATTAACAATTGGAAGATCATCATCGCACCAGCTGGAATGTGTAGTTGGGCCTTGACAATGGACGGCGTGATCACATTGCTCTCCAACAGCTGGATGCTTAGATAGACGAGCACGAAGAGTGGGAGTTGCGCCGGATCATAGGCAAGGGTGAAGATAATGATGGGAATCAGGGGCAAAAATGCGCCAATATTTGGAATAAGGCCAATCCAAAAAATAAAATATACGCGAGAAGGTGTTAAACTAGCTCTCCAAAAGGAGCAAAAATGACAATCTCGCCAGAAATGGTTGAAGTCTTGAAAGAGACGAAGGCCATGTTAAGTGGATACGAAAGAAGGCACTTCATGGCCCAAACGGTCAAAACGATATGCGAAGGGAGTCCGACGAAAGCAGAACGAGAGTTGGGCTGGAATCGGGCGACGATAGCCAAAGCCCTGGAAGAACTAGAAGGCGGCTTCTGTTATGTCGACCAAAGCCACCGACGTGGTCGCAAAAGCCGAAGACCATATCCCCACTTTACTGGCCGATATGGTTGAAATCGCCGATCAATTCAGCCAGACCGATCCCACCTTTCGAACCCCCCAATTGTACACTCGACTAACCGCCGCCGAAATGCGTACCCAGCTCATCGAGCAGAAAGGATACACAGATGAGGAATTGCCTGGCGAAGAGGCCATCCGCTTGAAGCTCAATGAGTTAGGCTATGGCTCAAACCGGGTCAAAAAAAGTCAACCAGTGAAAAGATCCCAGAGACCGATGCGATCTTTGATAGAATTCATCAGATCAATCAAGAAGCGGATGCAGACGAGACGGTTCTGCGCCTCTTGGGATGCCAAAGCGACGATTTTACTTGACCGTTTCTCGAGAGAAGGGATAAGTCGAGTGGTTGTCAAAGCGCTCGATCATGACTTTCAAGATAAGAAGACCGAGAAAGTCACTCCTTTGGCATTTACCTCCCTTCAACCAAGGAACTCTTTCTTTACTTGACTCAGTCGAAAGTGACGAGTGACTGTATTGTCGACTGCCTGATTGATTTTTGGGAAAGCGTACGTGAACACTTTCCTCACGTCAAGACCCTCGTGATCAATCAGGACAATGGTCCCGAAAATCATACCCGTCGGACTCAGTTTATGTATCGTCTCACTCAGTTTGTTGAGCACTATCGTCTCTCTATTCAGCTCGCCTGCTACCCTCCTTATCACAGTAAATACAACCCCATCGAACGGGTTTGGGGCCATCTTGAAAACACTGGAACGGTTCTCTTCTCGATTCTCTTGAGACCGTTCTCAATTTTGCCCGTTCTTTTCGCTTTAACCAACTACAACCCTTCGTTCACCTGAATTCCACTCTTTATGAGACCGGCGTCAAACTCACTCAGAAAGAGATGGACCGTTTGGAACAACGCTTCCAACGTTTACCTGGTTTAGAAAAATGGTTTGTCCTTATTCCCCCTCTCCATTCTCTCGTTCGCGTATAATTATTTTTTTGGTTTAGCCTAAAGGTTGCCATGCCGGCAAAGATCGCCACGACGAGCGAATGGGGCATCTGCAACAGTAGCCCCATGATCAGCCAAACCAGCCCAACCGTGATGCTGCCTGAAAGTAATTGCCCTGTAATCCAGGTAATCAGCGTCTGATAGAGTTCGTTCCAGATCACTACGGCCCGCGCATGATAGCGTTGCGGCATTAAAAAGAGGCTGGCCTTGACGTAGCTCTTGGGATCAACCAGGAAGAAGACAGCAACAAAGAGTACGAAGGCAAAATTGAGAGCAACAGCGAACAGTGTGTTCATGCCGCCCAGGACATGCCGGGCAACAGCCAAGCTGGCGTTGAAGATCTGGTTGATGAAGAGCGTGATCGTCCCCTGGTCTATCGCCAATACCTGGGCCTCTGTGGCACCCTCAAAAAGTGGTCGCAGGGAGGGCAGGTTGGCCGCCAAAAACGCGTTGCTTTCACGCAGCGATTCATAAGAAGAGAAGACTGAACTTGTGGCATCTGGTACGCTGGACAGCAACTGCCCAATGTCGTAGATGAGCGCAGGCACAATCAATAGCATCAGAAAGATAAAGAGAACATTCACAACAAGCGTTGCAATGAAAATGGCCCACCCCCGCCACAAGCCAAGACGCTGTAGAAACCGAGATGGTATACTGATCCCCACCGCAACCACGGCAGCCAGAAAGCCCAGAATGAGCGATGAACGCGCCATCAGCATGCCCAGCACAAACAACAAGATCAGTAAAATCAGCAAGAAACGTTTGAAAAATTCGCCCAGAGAAATGGTCATTTTCTTATCTCATACAATCAGAACCATATACCCCAACCAAACACCCAAGACACCAAAGAGTCCCGCCATCGACAACTTGACCGTGCCTGCGTGGGCTTGAAACCAGTCGGTCAGTTGGCGATTGGTTGTCCCCCTGATAGATTAAGCGCTCTCCAACGCCTTGATTTGTTCATAAAGCTGCCTCTCATCCGCAGAGATCGACTGCGGAATCTGTACCTGCACGGCCAACAGAATATCTCCTCGTTGCTCCGAGCCAAACAAGGGTAATCCTTGACCACGCAGACGTACCACGGTGCCGGGTTGCGTGCCAGATGGAATAGTCACCAGAAGTGGCTCATCCAGCGTTGGAACCTCCAAATCAGTGCCGAGCGTTGCATCGACGGCGGAGATCGTTTCCATTCGCCACAGATTGCTTCCTCGCCGCTCAAAGCGTGGGTCGGGCGCACTGCGTACGGTGACATACACGTCACCGGTTGGACCATCAAGAGCTTTACTCGGATAGCCGCGCCCTGGAAAGCGCAGCGCCATGCGTTCTTCAAAACCAGGTGGGATGGTGACCGTGAGCGTTTCATCCTGCTCGATCTCTCCTTGTCCGCTGCATGTGGCACACGGCTCATCAATGATGGTGCCGCGACCATGGCAGAGTGGACAAAACGTAATCTGCTGGAACAGAACGCCTTTATCCCGCCGTCCTTCCACACGCTGTCCCGAACCATGACAATTAGTACATTGACGCGGCTCTGTTCCAGGTTCTGCACCGGAGCCATTGCAGTTAGCACAAGTGACGCGACGAGCAAAGTGAACGGTCTCCTCGCCTCCTGCCAACGTCCGCTCCAATGGGACTTCCAGATTCACTTCAATATCGGCTCCACGTGTCGGTCCTGCATGACGCCGCCGCCCAAAGAAGCTATCGAAGATGCTCCCGCCCCCCAAATGATTCTCTCGGCCAAAGCCAAAACCGCGAAAGATTTCATCAAAGTTAATGCCACCAAAGAGATCGTCAGCAGAGAATCCTTCGACACCAGCAAAACCGCGCGTATCATACAAGGCACGCTTGTCCGGGTCAGACAAGACGCCATAGGCTTCCGCAATTTCTTTGAAACGCTCCTCTGCCCCCTCTTCTTTGTTGTGGTCAGGATGATATTTGCGGGCAAGTTCGCGAAAGGCGTTCTTGATCTTCTTTTCATCGGCGTCACGCGAAACGCCAAGTATCTCGTAGTAATCGCGCTGCGCAGTTCTTTCCATATCTTTAACTTTATACCAAAATCTGTATTAGATAGGCTGATGGTGGACAACAAGCATTCCCAGAATGCGGGCACGGGTCCGACTGTGTCCACCATCAGGCTCCCCTCTACACTTTACAACAAAATCTCCCTAATCGCTTCGCGCAATTGGGGAGATGAAAGACTGGATACCTGCTGAGTTTCAGAGCTGGTCAAGTGGTCAGGTTCTCTTTGAGTTGCATCCATAAACGCGCGACCCACCATCATTAAGTAGCTTCCAACATTTGCTCTGGCCACAGACGACGAATATCCCTTGGCAAGCTCGTGCGGATATCCTCAATCTCGCCAGCTGTCACGTGACGTTCCAGAACCTGAAAGACAGCACGTGTGACCCTTTCCGGGTTGACGCGACCGCAAGATCTCAGTTCTTTACTCACTCGCGCCAGAAATTCGTCCAGGTGAAATTTCTCGGGCTTCCCCGACGCTTTATACCCTTCAAAATAGATGCCACGGATGAGCATCGGTAGTTGCGCTGACAGGTTCAGCGCTTCGGCCACAGTCAGCCGATCGCGCAAGGCAAAGAGCACACCACGTAGCGCGTGATAAGCAACCTGTCGGTCGGGATGCCCCATCACATCTGATATTTCGTGCAACCAAGTATTTGTCTCGTGCACTGTATGATCGAATCCTCTAAAGCCTGTTTGTGACATGATGTTTTCCTTTCAATAGCGATAAATTGCTGCGATCCCCGTATGACTGGGAACATCTTCCGGCAATACTGGATAGAGCACACCGCCGTTCTTCAATGTATCAATGGCAGCCAAATTGAATAGATCGTCACTGCCGGGTTCGGCACGGTCATAGAGATGAATGTAGCCCGTCTCCGGTTCGAAATAGCCCCACTGTTGTTGACCCACAGCAGCAAAGAGTGTATCAACGCGCCCTGTTTGGGCGGCCGTCAAGATTGGACGCAGAGCGTCAGATGCTTGGCTTGTTGAGGCCAACTGTCGATAACGATCTGTTGCTTCTGTTTATGATCTAATAGAGACTTTATGAACGGCCACGCTCGATCATGAAGTGCCTGAGCCGAGCATTCATCGGGGTTGCCAGCCAACACTTCATCGACCAGATGTGGGTATTGGTTGAGCTGGCGATACATAGCAAGCACATAGTCAACTCCCGCCAGAACCAGGGGGGCCTTCTCACCATTAAGCGTCTTTTTCACGCCAACGGCAATCTGCTGTAGAAAGCGCTGTAAATTCTCTTTGTGCATCTCCTTACTGCCTATGCCCTGACCATGGAATATGGCAACACGACCACCGGCTGCGGCTCTGCCATCACCACTGTGCCACTGTAAAGTCCGCTCAAAGTCATCCCACTGAAGCGCTTCGGCCAGACTGTGAGGAACATCGGTTAATTCACGCTCGTGGATGTTGAATCGATCGCCTTGAAAGAGATGGACGGCTTTCTGACTCAATGTCAAAATGTAGAAGTTGGTGTTTTCTGTTAACAATGGTAGCAATGGTTTGATGTGAAATTGATGGCCAACGACAACCAATGCCTCGGTAGGCAGAGGCAGTCGAAGCACGCGCGAAAAGTTTGGCGCGAGAAAGATAGCCAGCCCGGCGTCTCTCTGCTGCCAGATTATACGCTCCTCATATAGCAATCGTTTGGCAGGAGCCAACAGTTGCTCAATGTCAGGCGTACGTAAATTCGGTGCAGTGATACGCAGGGTTGATTCCGCCTCATCGAGCAGATTGCGTAAACGGATGATCTCTTTTTCTTGCATCTCCAAATGAGTAGAGTTGGTCGGCATATAGATGGATACACATATGCCATGTGTTTCTGTCACAATGGTTTTTAATTCTGCATAAGTTAGCGTGTCATACACAATGGGCCTCCTTCCAATGTCAACGGCTTCTAGAGAGACTTCTGTTTGAGGGCGTCAATCTCTTCAGATAATGTCTCAAAGCGGTCGTCGATTGTTGCGAGTAGCTCCGCACGCATTTCCTGTAGTTCAGATTCCAAGTCCGCAACGCGTGATGCCAAGTCGCTCTCGCGCTCTGCATACTTTTCGATTTCGGTCTTTAAGGCCAATTCATATCGTCGTTCGATTGGGACCTTTGGCAAAGAGGAAGTTGCTCGTTTGTCGATGTTTAAGTAAATTCGTTCCTGACCAAAGGACTTGATGGCAGACACAGGAATGGCGACTTCCTTTTTTTTCCCAGAAGAGTCTTCACCAAGTATCAGATGGGTGATATGTCCAGTATCGGGATCCACCAAAAATTCATCGATCTGACCAACATTGCCATCGATTGCTTCAACCTTGGCTCCCCGATGAACCGCCATCTCACCATAAGGAATCACCCGATCATACACTGCAACCATCTCTTGCGTGCGGGACAAAACGAAGGGCCACACAATAAAGGGAAAGTCGTTATATGGTGGGTGTTCCATACGGATAAAGCGGGTACTGATAAAAACTTGTTGGGCACTGAGTTCATCTGTAACGAAGTCCAACTTAATCATGTCAGGCGTCGCCTGTGTGACCCTGCTAACAGTTACCAGGTATTCCGTATGAGGTACTTTGTCGGCCTTGACGACAATGTGCGTCACAACTTGCGAGGTTGGATTGAGGACTACATATGTCGAACGACCACAATGCCCATCGATACATTCAATGTCTGCGTTCAAGGGAATATCCATAATCGTTCTCCTCTATTCTCTCACTTCGTTTAAGTGCTTATCCGAAAAGTTCTGTGACGACACCATCTTGCTCGAGAAGCTGATCAGACTCACAACCACTTTTCGGATAGGTTCTAAGCTCCCCGTTCAGTTTGATCTGTATGTTGTTCTCAGAGATTCTGTAGGGTGCAAGGTAGAGAGGCTCATCACCAAGATACTGGATGCATACATCTCCCGCTAGATTCATATCGTTGCTTAAAAACAGATTCCCCTGAATAGAGAGTCGGTCGCAATTCAAGAGTGACGGAACGCCATTCGGCCAACGTGAACGTAATTGATCCACCGATTTGAAATAGTGTGTGTCCAGATCGATGAGCGGTTCGTGACTCGATAGTCGCTTTGGATTACGCACAACCCGGAAATCGTCGTCAAGCACAAACGCATCCGACCAGAGAGCGAATAGATGATTTGTGTTCTTGACTGGCAGGAACCGATCGCGCGGCACAACCAGCGCCTGCACATTGGGCAACAGACCAATTGCCGCGCCCATAGCCGTCTCGAGTTGGTAGACTTTAGGCAAATTGGCCTGTCGTGGATCTACAGATTTCACATTGCGGATGAGTGGCAAATCCAAATAGCCATCACGTTCGCGAAGAATCCGCCGTAGCGACGGCAAATGAAGCCACAGATTATTGGTATTGAAAAAGCGGTAAAGCGCAATATCTTGAAACTGTACCATCTCTTCTGATGGGCACTGCGCGACTTCGCGCAAAATCAGATGTCCATCAGCATTTTTTGCTAGATGCCCACCCTTGCGATCGCATTCTGTTCGTCTCGTTACTTCCATGAGGAAGGTAAGATGACACGCAGCAAAATACCCCAGGATATTGATGTCGACCACGGCACCTAGATTGTCCGAATTGCTGATAAAAGCATATTCATAGCCACGGCTCAATAATTGTTCGAGCAGCCCACGACTCTGGATAGCCAGATAGAGATGAGGTGACAATGGACAAGCGGTTAGCGTTTCATCTAAAGGTAGAGAACCAAGGAGGAAGGAATGCTCGCCAGAAATAACTATAGCAGTACTGATGAATGTAGCAAGTAACGCTGAACAAACGTAAATGTAATGCGTCTGATGTGGGCGATGATGAATGGGTCGTTTCTGAAAATCGAGGAGCAATCCATAGTGGATTGAGTGAAAGCTTTGAAGATGAGGATGAAGCTGGTGGAGCTTTCGATATGGATCATGGGATATTGCAAGCCTGCTCATCGTGGCAAGAAGAAGTGGAGTGGAAAGGGAATGGGAGGCAAAAAGTTAGAAGGATACCGAGTGAAAAGCATAGATATCACAGGGTTCTGGCGACCGAAGCTGCAAGGGAAAGTGAACCGACTCTATAACTCAACGGCTCGTCGGGCATTGCCCGCTCATCTTTGGGTGATGATAAGCTCGGGGAGATAGGCGGGAAACAGTGCCACTGCTCAAGGCAATCATGAGATGCGAGGTAGGCACAAAGGAAAGTGAGTTTCGGAAAAAGCTGCTGAAAGAGACAAGAAATCACTGGAGTCAGACGAAGTGGCGGTGGTCGATGCCGGGTTTACAATCAGAGAAATGCTAGAAAGCGACGTCGACCGATTTGTCCTTCGGGAAGCGATTAACTGCACAGCGCGCCGCAATGAGTTACCGAACGTAAGGAAAAGGCAGACCACCCGAATATGGTGATATTGTGCGTCCGCCTCTCGATGCTATAGGGAAAGCGACTCGAGGCCACAACTCCAGACTCGTTTGGTCAATTTGTCTATAGTGGTCGCCTGATTCGCTATCAAGCATGGCACAATCGTCCCCAGGACAACCAAGGTGGATACAGCCAACCGCACCTATTCGATTTACGTCTTTCAGGATCCTGCTTATACACACCTTTGGTTCGGCGACCGTCATGGCCTTTAGGAAAGCTGAAACCATTTATCGAGTTGGTCTCTCGGCGCAGCCTGCCGGGAGTGGATTGAGGCTCTCGATCCCAGTAGCCAGTCGGTATGGGAGGAGAGAAGCGGCTAAATGGGAAAGAAGATTGCCAGCCAGCAGCCCCAGTTCAGGTAAGCGGAAACAAGCCTCATCGGCATGAACAAATTGACGATGTAAGCCAATCATCTGCTTGGAAGCCAAGGGGGGAT
This sequence comes from Chloroflexi bacterium TSY, assembly GCA_019217005.1. Next base: position 99,378 of record JAHBNG010000027.1, on the reverse strand, counting down.
GTTCAACAGGCCAGCGCTCCAGAGAAAAGATAAATGGTTTCAGCTTGTAAAGCCATGACGGTCGCCAGAACCAAAGGTGTGTGATAAGCAGGATCCTGAAAGACGTAAATCGAATAGGTGCGGTTGGCTGTATCCACCTTGGTTGTCCTGGGGACGAGATTGTGCCATGCTTGATAGCGAATCAGGCGACCACTATAGACAAATTGACCAAACGAGTCTGGAGTTGTGGCCTCGAGTCGCTTTCCCCTATAGCATCGAGAGAGCGGACGCACAATATCACCATATTCGGGTGGTCTGCCTTTTTCCTTACGTTCGGGTAACTCATTGCGGCGCGCTGTGCAGTTAATCGCTTCCCGAAGGACAAATCGGTCGACGTCGCTTTCTAGCATTTCTCTGATTGTAAACCCGGCATCGACCACCGCCACTTCGTCTGACTCCAGTGATTTCTTGGTCTCTTTCAGCAGCTTTTTCCGAAACTCACTTTCCTTTGTGCCTACCTCGCATCTCATGATTGCCTTGAGCAGTGGCACTCGTTTCCCGCCTATCTCCCCCGAGCTTATCATCACTCCAAAGATGAGCGCGGGCAATGCCGACGAGCCGTTGAGTTATAGAGTCGGTTCACTTTCCCTTGCAGCTTCGGTCGCCAGAACCCTGTGATATCTATGCTTTTCACTCGGTATCCTTCTAACTTTTTGCCTCCCATTCCCTTTCCACTCCACTTCTTCTTGCCACGATGAGAGCAGGCTTGCAATATCCCATGATCCATATCAGCTCCACCAGCTTCGCCGGAGCTCCTCATCTTCAAACCCGCTTTCACTCAATCCACTATGGATTGCCCCTCGACTTTTCAGAAACGACCCATTCATCATCGCCCACATCAGACGCATTACATTTACGTTTGTTCCCACCGGCGTTACTTGCAATACATTCATCAGTACTGCTATAGTTATTTCTGGCGCGGTTAGCATTCCTTCCTCCTTTTTGGTTTCTCTACCTTTAGGATGAAACGCTAACCGCTTTTTGTCACATTTCTCACCTCATCTCTTTTCTTTTACCAGAAAGTAAAGTAATATTAGAATACAGAAAATCTATATGAAATACAACGGACATCTGGGTAGGCCGCAAGCTGGACAGCAGATAGGTTACTTGGCTGGTCAATCGGCTAGTGGCATAGATCCAATAAACATAGCAGTATCCCAACTGCGCCCGTAGAGACGCTTGAGTTTAGAAAAAAACAGAATGATGATTTCTCTAAATTCAACCCTCCCTACGGACAAAACCATGTTGACATGACACGAGTTGGCCGTCTCTAATCACTCATAATTTCGATGACTAAAGTGAAATCCGATAGAGAACGATTGTTTCGCTGACCCATCTTCCCGGACACGCTTTGTATGTAATGGCAGTTCCAAAAGGGCGCGTTGAAGAAGAACTGATAGAGAGAACCAGCAGCGTGTTATGTCAACATATAGATGAGGACAAAGGCAAGGAACCCAAAGGCGATACATAGTAAAAAATTAGAAGCAATTAAGCGATAGGTTGGCGACGATGGGCTCGTTGCTGCAAATGGAAAGATTCATCATAAGGTTTCTTGTCTTGCCACAATTTCCAAATGATGCAAATCCAGCGATTAGCGAGTGCGATCAGCATGACTCTTTTTGAGACCGCGTTGGCGAGCGGCGGTGTAAAAAGCAGCGGCCCAAGAAGACTCTTTGCGGGAGCAGCGAGCAAATTGCTGAGTAAAATAACGAAAGTCGTGATCGCAAGCTCTGCGGAAATGAACGGTTCTGACTTTGCCACTTTGTTTGGTGACAGGACAGGTTCCCGCCAGAGACTGAAGGCTCATGGGAGAGGAAAGCGTTTCCTGTCTTCGCCAAACTTGACCAGAAGACTGGGAGCTAAAAGCTGGCCAGCACCAGGTAAAGAAGCAAAGATATGCTGATCCGGATGTTGCAGAAAAAAGTGACTGTAACTGGTCAAGGGTCTCTTGTTCATAGCGCAGTGCAAGCAAAAGACATTCAGCCAGCTGAAGAGCTTCTCGTTGATACGCTGGCACAAATGCAGGAGCTGATGTGGGATAAGTGGCGGTTAACTTATCATAACAAGTGACCCATTTACGGGGTTGCGTATGTCGGTGCTGCTTGAGAAACTCTTGGAAGCCTTCATAGGTGGAGTTGCGCACATGCTCTGGCGTTGGATAGGTCAGAACCAGGTGGCAGGCAATCCGAGAAGGCCAGTTGCTGAAGACCTCAAGCAGCGCCGGATGGTAACGCAACAGGCAAGCGCGCAGACGGTTGGATAAGGCCACAGTCTCTTTGGTCCAGTATTGTGTGGCACTGCTGACCACTCGCATCTGCTGGAGTAATTCACTGCCAGGTGACCAAGGATAAAATCGATGGACATCGGTCCGCAACAAATCTGCTATCACATAGGCATCACTCTTATCATTATGCGCACCACTTTGACTATAGCGCTCCCGACTCTTGTTCACCACATTCGGCGGCACCACATAGACATTCTTGTACCCGCTCGACCAGAGATAATCAATCAGCAAATTATGCGCTGTTTCCAGTCCCACTGTCACTTCATCATGGCTCGCTCCTGTCTTCTTTCTCATTTCTTCAATTTGGCGAAATCCCTTCTGGCTATGCTCTATCTGCGCATAGCCCAGCGCTCGTCCTGTCTCATCCAACATCATCACATCATGTTTCTTTTCACTCCAGTCGATTCCCATTTTCACTTTCATCTTGGACCTCCTCTCCCGTATCGCCTGAGCTCCTCAACTTTGGACGCTGTTTTCCGTTTTCCTGTTATGGCACTCGAGGTGCTGCACGCTTTCGCCGTTGCACGGCGTCGACCTGGCGGACTGTCCGGGAAGGGCGGTCGCACCGCTCGAAGAGGTTGGTCCTTTTTGCCAGGTCGAGAGTCCAATAAGTTTCGGCTTTCCTTGCTTTTGCCTTCCCTTATTTTATCTCCCTTTCCTATATTACCTAACAGGAAGGGGTCAGATATTGCAGGGTAAACGAGCTGATTTGTGACCCCTTCCGGGAAGATTCAGAACGAGCGTTTTCAAACTGACTTCACTTTAGTCAGGCAATTCAGTTCTAAGATATACCGTCACAGAGTGAATCTGCCCGTCGTCCATCAGCGGAATCTCGTCACCCACCATCTCTTTTTCATCCACAACAACCTGTGCAACGCCACCATTTAGACCGTTGGGATTCTCCACACGAATTCGATAGTGGGACCTGCCATAGCGATAGGTAAACTCATAGCTTGGCCAATTTTTTGGTATCAAGGGTGCCACTCGCAAGATCGACCCTTCGCGTCTCACCCCCAAAATCGTCTCAATTCCCAGCTGATACATCCAGCCGCACGACCCCGTGTACCAGGTCCAACCACCACGCCCGATGTGGGGCGGCACACCGTATACATCCGCTGCAATCACATATGGCTCGACCTGATACCGCTTGGCTTTTTCTGCCGTCTCCGCGTGATAAATTGGGTTAAGTAAATGGAATAGTTCCTCAACGAAATCGCCATCTCCCATCTGCGCAAACGCCCACACGGTCCAGATGGCCGCATGTGTATATTGACCGCCATTCTCGCGAATTCCCGGTGGATAGCCCTTGATGTAGCCAGGGTCACGGGGCGACTTGTCAAAGGGCGGGGTAAAGAGCTGGATCAACTGATCATCGGGCTGCACAAGCCGCGTGCGGATAGCATCCATTGCCTGCGTGACACGCTCTTCATCGCCAGCTCCTGACAATACAGCCCATGACTGCGCAATGGCGTCAATTTGACACTCGTTATTCTCTGCGGAGCCAAGGAGTGAACCATCATCGTAAAAGCCACGTCGGTACCAATTCCCGTCCCATGCGCTCTCTTCAATGGCTCGGCGCAAAGTCTCTGCCTGCGCGCACAGAGTTTCTGCCTCATCTTCATCATTCATCAGCCGACAGATCGAGGCAAAACGCATCATCGTCGCATGAAGGAACCAGCCAAGCCATACGCTTTCGCCACGGCCCTCGATACCCACCCGATTCATACCATCATTCCAATCACCGCCGCCCATGAGAGGTAGACCATGTACCCCTTCTGTTCGCCCATGCGCAATGGCGCGCCGACAATGTTCGTAGATTGAATAGATCTCATCTGTCGTTTCATAGAGTCCATACCGTTCGTGCTCATCTGCACCAAGAACTGGTCCACGCAGGAAGGGGACGTCCTCAGTGAGAATTGACTTGTCGCCAGTTGTGGACACATAATGTGCCGTGACAAAGGGCAGCCAGAGCAGATCATCGGAGATGCGCGTACGAACCCCGCGCCCAGACGGTGGATGCCACCAATGCAACACATCACCCGTCTCAAACTGATGGCGCGCCGTGCGCAGAATCTGTTCACGCGCCAGATGGGTAGCAGCATGGAGCAGTGCCATAACATCCTGAAGCTGATCGCGGAAACCGTAGGCACCGCTGGACTGATAGAGGGCGGTCCGTCCCCAAATGCGGCAGGCAAGCGCCTGATAGAGCAGCCAGCGATTGAGCATGATATTCATGGCGGCATCCGGCGTATCGACTGTGATGGTTCCTAGCAACCCATCCCAAAATTCGATTACCTGTCGCCGTGTTTCATCAATCTCGCCTGGTTTCTGGAAGCGCTGAATCAACTGAACGGCCTTCTCTCGATTTTCCTCTTGACCGATGAGAAAATAGAACTCCTCAGCTTGTCCCGGCTCCAGGTCAACGTGAATCTGAAGTGCAGCACAGGGATCGTGGCCAGGACTCACGACATTGGACAGGCCGATGCGCTGCAGCGCAGCTGGTGCTTGGCGGTTTCCGGTGCGACCAAGAAACTCAGTTCGATTGGCTGTCAGTCCATGAAGTTCTTTGCTGGCGGCTACAAAGGCCACACGTTCGCCAAACTCCGGATTGTATGGATTACGCGCCAACAAAGCATGAGACGCGTCCTCATATTCGGGAATGATATATTGCTGCATGGTATCCCGATTGACGCCCAATACCCACTCAGTGTAATAGGTTGCTGTGAGACGCCGCGCCCGCTGCCAACTGTTTTCGATCCGCACATGAGCAATCTTGACTGGCGCATCCGGCGCGACGAAGAAGCGCACACGCTGTTTCAGGCCATGACTGTGATGAGCGAAGTCCGTATATCCAGCACCGTGCCGGATCTGATAAGGCGCAGGGGATCGAGCGGGCAGAGGTGTTGGAGACCAGACTGCTCCCGTCTCTTCATCACGCAGATAGAGCGCTTCGCCTGGCGTATTCGAGACTGGGTCATTGCTCCAGGGCGTCAAACGATTTTCACCACTATTGGTCGACCATGTATTGCCGCTTCCTGCCTCCGAAATTAAGAAGCCAAAGTCTGGATTAGCGATCACATTTATCCACGGTGCAGGTGTCCACTGCTCCGGCTCCAGATGGATCACATACTCTTTCCCATCCTGCGTAAAACCGCCGATACCGTTATCGAAGAGCAGATCGGCAGGACGTAACAACGACGGTGTGGGTTCTTGCGCTTCATGGGCTGAACGTGTGGGCATAAGTGGCGGTAAATAGGTGGGCTGATGATCGATAGCCCTCAGTTGTCGTGCCAGCGTTCCTGCGTCACCGTAGAGGATGGCGCGTGCAGCCGTCTCTAGCAGCACACGGTCCTCGTTCGACATGGTTGTTGTGTTGAGCAGGAAGATACCACCGCGTTGATTGAGCCAAGAGTCACTCCCCGTACGCGTCAGTACCCGTAGAAGTTCGCCCTGCACTTCCTGTGTATATCCAATCTCTTCCTCGTTCAGAATGACCAGATCGATCTTGAGCCGTCTGTTGCGCCAGTAGCTATGGGCCTGAAGCAGTTCGCTCACCAACGCAGATTCATCACTGGTGCCGACTTTCACCAACAAAATCGGATAATCCCCAGAGATGGCATAGGGCCACAAAGCAGGTTGCCCCAATCGGTTGCTGACTAGCGTTTCTGGCACTGCACGCAACGCCTCATGGGGATAGAGCAGAACGGAGAGCAGCTTCTGAAATTGTTCTAACTCGGCACTTGTCAGATCAAGCTGACGCAACTCCCGTTCGCTCTGGTTGCGCGCCTGGTCAAAGGCACGATTGATAGTAGCCCAATTCTGGTAACGTTCAGCCAAGGCCAGAGCATCCTCTCGCGAATGGGCTGCTAACGTGATGAAGGACAGTTCCAGTGCCTCGTAGCCTTCTAGCTCTAGCTCGCCGCGCAGCGCCATGATCGGATCCAACGTTGCGACCGTTGAAGCAGAGAGCGGGCCGTCGAACATCTCACTCTTTGTTTCACCAATGGCAGCTAGTGCCACTGGCATCTGCACTATGCGGCCACGGCCCAGGAAGGTGGCACGGTTTCGGGCAGAGCGAATTGTTGCCTTCTCCCCTGGCTCGATTACAAGCGCGTGCAGCAGATAGAGTGGCTCTTCATCATTGGCACGCGGACGGCGTCGGAGGAGTATGGCGTTCAGATGTGGCAGATATTCGCTTTCGATAAAGAGCTTGTTAAAGGCCGGGTGGCGTCGGTCGGCATCTTGTGCGGCCAGAATCGGTTCGCTGTAGCTGGTCAACGCCAGGTGGCGTTTATCGGTGCTCTGATTTGTCACGCGAATACGGCGAATCTCCACATCGTCACGTGGCGCAACCGTCACGGTCATATCCGTTGCAATATCGTGCGCCTCGCAGATAAAGTCGACTTGGTGGGGATAGAAGAAGACCTCGTTGTGTTGCGTTGGCTCGGCGACAGGCTGATGACCAATAGACCAGAGCTGTTTGCTCTCCAGATCCTGGACATAGAGCCACGTTCCGTAGTCGTCCAATGTGGTATCGGCGCGCCAACGGGTCAGGTCCACATCCTCCCAGCAGCTATAGCCACCCCCTGTGCTCGTGATCAGAACGCCGTAGCGCCCATTGGAGAGGAAATGCGCTTGAGGCGCGGCCGTGTGAACGGGTACATGCCAGGGCCCAGCCTGAATTGTCGGCTGCCCAGGAGATTCGATCGGTATCGCCTCAGATGGTGGTTGTTCGATGGGCACCTGAAGCGGAATCATCTCTTGGAGCAGCAGTTCAACACTCTGAATACGTGGGTCCGCATGGAAGCGGCGAACCATTACATTGTCTTGCAGATAGTTCACCAGCGAGAGCAAGATCATGCCTTGATGATGAACCATGAAGGAGCGCACGATAGCGTGTCCCTCGTCCAGCGTGAGCCGCGATGGTGTATAATCCACTGCCTCATAGAATCCATAATCACCCAACATATCCAACTCGATGAAGCGCTTGACGTTTTGCATAACGACATCGGGTCGGATGGGTAGCGCCAGCAGCGAAGCATAGGGTGCAACAACCAGATCATCACCTAACCCTCTTTTGAAGCCCAGCCCTGGCACGCCAAAGGCTCGGTATTGATGATTCATGTTGGCATCGAAGCGGTAATAACCTGATTCAGAGATACCCCAAGGAACATTTTTCTCGCGCGTACTCAACCTGCCGCTGGACTGCGGTCAGGTTGCTTTCGCAAAATGTGTTTTCATACTGGCGTAAGAGCAGCATAGGCATGAGATATTCGAACATGGTGCCGCTCCATGAGAGGAGCGCACGGTCACCATAAATTGCCGGGGCGCGCCATGTGAAGCCAATGGCTCTGCGGCACATCCTGTTTGGCAATGGCGATGAGGCTGGCAATGCGCGCTTCGGAGGCCAGCAGATCATAGTAGTTGGCATCAAGCTGACCAGACTCAACGTTGTAACCAATATGGAAAAGTTGGCGGCGTTCGTCAAAGAGAAACTGGAAGTCCATTTCGGCCACATAAGTTTCAGCCAGCTGACTGAGAGCGTGATAGTGCTGGAAGAGATTCGACGCATTGTTTTTGGCCGCCTCAAGTTTCGTCGCCAGGGTTGCACACCATTGGTCTGCCGCAATCCATAATTCTTGGTCTTCATCAACAGTCAGTTCACTCTGCTTGTGCAGATCTTTTTGGAGTTCAGCCAATTTTTCCTGCATAGTCAGACAGATATCTACCACCTCATTGAGGGCAATTTGTGTAGGTCGTAGGTCGACCAGATTCTGCCAACTCTCTATCACGGCTGCCGGAATGTGTGGCATATTGAAGAGTGCAGGTGGCTCCCGAAACGAGATGAGCCATGGGAGCAAATGCTCAATTTCACGCGGTCGGTTGTTGAGATGGTGATGCACACGTTCCATCCAGATGCGTAGGCTATGAAGCAGGTCGGCGTCCAAGGTGTGCTCATGATCTGCGACCAGTTCTAGCATGAGGCGATCTAGCTCTCGACACTCTTTGTCACGGAGTTGGTATAGAAGCGCAATCCAACCTTGCGGCGTGGTGCGCGCAGCCGTGATTTGTGCACAGATGCCAGCAATATGATTGCGCAGCGGCTCGGTAACAGGCAACAGTTCAACTGAAGCATTTGCCAGCGTTTCGTCGAGAATCGTAAGTAGATCAATCAGATCTTGCCAACGAGACCAGCGAAATAGCGGTGCGTGACTTAACGCCTGACAGCCCTGGGATAACGCAAGCAGACAGCCCGCCAAATTCCCGCTATCGACTGTCGAAACGTACCGTGGTGGCAAGGGCTCTAGAGTACGCGTATCGATCCAATTGAGAAAGTGGCCACGATGGCGCTCTAGTTTTGCCAGCTCATCAAAGGTATTCTGTAAGCGCAAAGAAAGTTCGAATAGACCAACGTAACCTAGATCATAGGCTGCGAGCGTGGAGAGTAGCGCCAGGCCGACATTGGTCGGCGAAGTGCGATGGGCAACCTGACCGCGTGGCGCTTCTTGAAAGTGATCGGGCGGGAGCCAGTTGTCGTCAGGGCTGACAAAGTGTTCGGTGTAGAGCCAAGTGCGGCGAGCCAGGCAGCGCAACGACTGGTGCTGGGAAGCAGAGAGTTCGGCACGCACGTCTTCGGTTGGACGGCTGATCCAGAAAGCGATCTGCGGGGCAAAGACCCAGCTAAAGATAAAGGGTGTGGCCAACAAAATAGCGGATGGACGAATGCCCACCACGGCCATACCGATGAGGATTGCCAGCAGCGGCGATAGACGCATCTGTTGCCAACTGGCTGCGATACCCGACCTGGTCGCGCGTGCAGTGTGCGCAGCGGTTCTCCATTGGAGCAGATGGTGTCGTGTCTTGATTAGCCGGGTGATCGTGCGGACGATGGCATCAGCAGCAATGCTCGCTTCGTACGGGAGAAACACGATGGCTAGTAGACTACGCTTGACCTGTAAGCGCAGAGAGCGACCATGATCTGTGCGTTTTGACTCACGCGTTTGGGCCAACACATCCCCAATGAGGCCAGTGATCGCCGATGAAAAGAGAGCCAGCAGCGCAACGAGCGTCCATACAAGGGGGGAACCGGGCATCCAAAGCCAGCCCGCCACGAGCAGTGTGAGCAACGCAGGCGCAAAGAGGCTGCGACATAGATTGTCGTGGATCTTCCAGCGATCGATCAGGCTTAGGCGGTTTGGCTGTTTGCTGCCGTCAGCGAGCGGAACGCGTGAGAAGAGCCAAGGCAATAACTGCCAGTCGCCACGGACCCAGCGATGGGAGCGCAGGGCATAGTTCAGATAGCTAGTAGGTAGCTCCTCATAGAGGACAACATCACTCAGCAGTCCGGCCCGCCCGTGAATTCCCTCAAAGAGATCATGGCTTAGGATGTGGTTGTTGGGCACACGACCATCCAGGCTTCGCCGGAAGGCTGCGACGTCGTAGATGCCCTTGCCCGTGTAAATACCTTCTCCAAAGAGATCCTGATAGATATCCGATACGGCTAGCGTGTAGAGATCAAGTCCAGTATCTCCCGCATAGATTTTCGTAAAGCGGGAACGGCTGGCGCTGGTCGGCTTAATCTCTGTTCGTGGCTGAAGCACTGTATATCCGGTGACGACACGTCCACTCTGCGCGTCAAATTCGGCCTGGTTCAAGGGATGTGCAAGGGCACCGACGAGACGGTGGGCAGTCGCCGACGGCAGCACCGTATCCGCATCGAGCGTGATGACATATTTGATCTCCGGTAGAATGGTGCGGTCACCCTCCTGAACGATATATGTCGTTGAGGCATCACCAGCCAGCAAACGATTGAATTCATCCAACTTGCCCCGTTTACGCTCCCAGCCCATCCAGGCATTCTCACCAGCGTTCCAGCAGCGAGCGCGGTGGAAGAGATAGAATGGTGTACGTCCATCATCAGAGGCGTAGCGTAGATTGAGCGTCTGAATCCCATCTTTGGCCTTTTTTAGCAATGGTTCGTCATTGGGCATCTGCTCCTGGGGCGCATCGGCCCAATCAGTGAGCAGGGCAAAGGTAAGCTGCAAATCCGGATTGCCCAGGAAATGCTGCTCCAACTGGCGGAGCAAAGCATCCACCTCATCCTCGCTTGTGATCATAGAGGGAACCACGACCATAGTACGGCAGTCAGGTGGGATGCTCTCGGCGAAGTCCAATTTGGGCAAGACGTGTGGCGGCGTAAAGGTGGTGATGAGCCAGTTTATCAGGGTGACCGATGTCGTTAGCAACGGCAATAGGACAAGAATCGCAGCGCCTACTTGCCAGAGCCAGGAGCCGCCGACGCTATCAGTATAGCCGACCACACCATAGAGGGTCAGAAGGGGCAACAGCCCAATACTGCCCAAGTAGACAAAAGTGGGGTGATCCACAAACCAGCGCTGTAGATGTCGCAGCAGACTGGGGCCATGACCGATTTTGTCTTCGAGCAGGCGTTTCCCATCACCGATTAGATAGGTGCCGACGTGGCTGAAACGTGGTTGTGCTGTGCCTGCGTCCCCTGCCAATTCGATGGCAGCGGACGCAATTTCCACTTCGCTACACTTGGTCATCCGTGCAATGGATTCAATATCTTTGCGGTAGGCGTTGCGCGTCTCAAAATCCATCTTGGCGTAGATCCCGATCGGGTCTCTACGCAAAATTTTTTCAACTGTGCTCACTTCCTCAAAGAAGAGCTTCCAATCGAGTACGGCCAGCAAGCGTAGCCCCAGAATTGCATTGGCAATGATATCACCAGCCAATGTCCCGTCAGAGGGTCGCCCATCGTTTGTGGAAAACTTGGCATCAATGTTGGCAATATTCGCAGCCGCATGCGATAGATGGTCGAGCAGCACAAAGCGCAACATAGGGGACAAAGCCCACAACTCGCCCATTGTCAGTGGTGTTTCGCTGGGCGGCACTGCTTCTTGATAGGCAAGTACGAAGCGCTGGATGCGATCTTCATCGATATGGAGATCGGTTTGAGCGATAATGCCCGCGGCAATCGCATAGACGCGAGGAAGGCCCTGATTGGGAGTGGTTGTCAATTTGGGCAACTGGCGGTAGTAGGCTTCGGGCATGTCTTCATCAATCTGGCGTAGAACCCGTTGCACGATGTAGAAGTTATCTAGAATCCACTCAGCACCGTAGGAGAGTAGGGCCTCTTCTTTGGAGGCAACTGTGATTGTGTCGTAAACGTGTTGAAGCGTAGATTTATACTGCTGAACGCGATTAACAAACCAAGTATAGCTGCCAGGCTGCATCACAACGGCATGTGCTTTAGCCAGCACAGATGCCGCGGTCTCCAAGCCCAACGTCTGCTCAGGATCATTCACAACAGATTGTTTATCTAGGGACTCATGGTCGGTCCCCTCTTGCTCGGCTATATCTGGAGCAGGAAGAGCACCATCAGAGGGGGTTGTGTCGCGTATTTGAGTGGGAGCCATGTCAATGTCCCTTATATTCAGTTGCAGCCATCTGTGCCGCAGTTGGGATCATCTCATGCTGTGGCATGTCCTGCATGAAGAGCAGGGGCGTGCTCCCATAGGCGATAAAGCTGGTCGTCATGCTACCATGAGGCCACTTGCGCTGTGCCGAGTAGCCATGCGCGGCCATTACAACCAAGTCAATCTCTTCCTCTTCGACCAGATCATGTAGGCTACTCGCAACCTCATCGCTCACAATTAGCCTGGTTTCTACATCATCAGCGAGGATCTGAGCCTGTACTTGTGCTAGATATTTTGTCGCTTCTTGGCGATTGCGCTCGACCAAACGGTTAACCAAAGTGATATCCTCCTGCAGCAGCGGTGCCGGGCGGGGCATTTCAGGCTTGCGAACAACATGGGCCAGCACCAGTTGTGCGGCGTAAGCACGAATCAGCGCTGTGGCTGCTCCCAGTACACACTCAGAACGCCGGGACCCGTCTAGGGGGACGAGTATCCGCCGATAGCGCAATTCTGATTGAGCGTCTATGGTGGGCAAGTAGGCGCGAATCACGAGGGTGGAGGTATGCCCGTGTAAGATCACCTTTTGGCTAACCCCACCGACGTTCCAACCGCCGTGGCCACTTTCGCCGTGGCTACTGAGCGTGATCAGATCGACATTGTGACCAAGCGCGTAGTCGATAATGGTCCTCGCCGCCTTCCCTTCAAGAACGACGCTGGTGACGGTCATGCCTTGATTCCTCAACCGCTCCACCAAGTGGTCTAGATTGGCCTGTCGTTCGGCTTTGGTGATCTGCCAGTCCAGTGGGTCGATTGGGTACAAATGACCGCCATCCTGCGCACACTCCATGACGTGAAGCAATGTAACTTGCGAACCGAAGATCTTGGCAAATGCCGCCACATGGGGCAGCACACACTCGGCCAGCGACGAACCATCAAGCGGCACGAGGATATGGTTGAACATGGGTGTTTCTCCTTATTGAACGACTACAATGTTTCTTGACTCCCCTCCTAATGCACTGTTATCCAAACACTACGCTTTATATCCAATTTGACGTAGGAAGTTTTTACGCCAAGCGATATCTTCATCGGCTTCAATGCCCTGGGGTGAGAACCCATCAATCACGCCTAAAATGCCACGTCCCTGGTCAGATTCTGCGACGATCACCTCTGTGGGATTTGCAGTTGCATAAAAGATACGGCAGACCTCGGGGATAGATTTAATGGCGTTGAGCACATTTACCGGGAAGAAGCCGCTGCCCAGGAAGAGTATGAAGCAAGGACCTGCCCCAATCGCTTCTGCATTCTTTTGCGCCAGCTCGATCAGTGCTTCGTCTGTCCCACTCCAACGGACAAGGCATTCGCCCGATGCCTCACAGAACGCCAATCCAAACTTGATACCAGGCACTGTCGTAACAAGTGCTTCATGAATGTCCTCGACTGTCTTAATAAAATGGGATTGCCCAAGAATGAAATTTTGTTCATCCGGTTTGGTAATGCGAACAGTTGTCAGTTCCATATGTGATTCCTTTAGGTGGATTGGTACTTGGTAATTGAGCTATCAGCGACTCGTCTATCAATGGCTAATTACTAATCATCTGATGGGGTGGTTCAGAATTAGGTTTACACTTTTGATACATAGATAAAAATCTATATGAGGTCATTTTCTGCCTGAGCATGGCTCAAAGTAGAAAATATAAACATCTTTTCTCTTTGCAAAAATGTAAACCTAATTGTCCGCCTAAAATGAACCACCCCCATCTGATGACCAATTACTAATTACTACTCACCCAACTTTAAATGTCCAACACCTACCCATGCCAAGTATGTACGCCAAAATATCAGCCTTTAACCACAACCAACGGCGTCAGCCGCGCCAACTTCTTTGCGATGCCTGCGCCATGCACAACCTCAATCACCCGATCGACATCTTTATAGGCAATCGGTGCCTCTTCTGCCAGGCCAGACATGCTGCCAGCACGAATATGAATCCCCCTTTCTTCCAACTCTGTGCGCAAGTCCGCACCCCATATCGTCTTCTTGGCCCGACGACGACTCATCATGCGCCCGGCACCATGACAGGTGGAGCCGAAGGTCTGAGCCATAGAGCCTGTTGTGCCGAGCAGCACCCAACTAGCTGTCCCCATAGAACCAGGAACCAACACGGGCTGGCCGATGGGTTGATAATCTAGCGGTAGCACAGGTGAATTGGGACCAAACGCACGTGTTGCTCCTTTGCGATGAACGCAAACTTCGATCCGCTGACCGTCGATCTCATGCTCTTCGACCTTTGCCATGTTGTGGGCGATGTCATAAATCTGGGTAATAGAGAGATCAGGGACGCGTCCAGCCAGCACTTCTTCGAAACTACGCCGAATGTGATAGGCGAGCACCTGTCGATTGACAAATGCATAGTTCGCGGCGGCTTTCATGGCGGCCAGATAATCTTGGCCATCAGGGCTACTCAGTGGCGCGCAGACCAGCTCGCGATCCGGTAGTTTGATGTCATATTGATGGACGGCTTTTTGAAAGCGGTTTACATAGTCGGTACAGATCTGGTGACCAAAGCCGCGAGAGCCACAGTGAATCTGGACCACAATCTGGTCAGAGAAGAGGCCCACACGCTGCGCTGCATCTTCATCGAAGATGGCATCCACCATATCTACTTCGATAAAGTGATTACCCGCACCGAGCGTGCCTATCTGGCCCATACCGCGCTGACGTGCACGCTGGCTGACCTTGTTTGGGTCTGCGCCGTCAATGCAGCCATTTTCTTCAGTATGCACGAGATCCTGTTCGGTGGCATACCCTCGCTTGCGCGCCCAACGCGCGCCTTTCTGCATAATCTCATCGAGTTCGCCAGGGTGGAGTTGCACGTGACCACCTTTGCCTACACCGCTGGGACAATTTTTGTAGAGCGCTGTCGCTAGATCGTTTAGATATGGCTCTGCCTCTTCCTGATCAAGGTCGGTGGCAAGCAGGCGCACACCACAGTTGATGTCGTAACCAACGCCGCCGGGTGAGATGATGCCGTCAGGCAGTTTCGTTGCAACCACGCCACCAATCGGAAAGCCGTAGCCCTGATGAATATCCGGCATGGCGAGTGCATAGTTGACAACACCAGGCAGGGTGGCCGTATTGATGAGCTGATCTAGGCTTTTGTCCCCCAACACACCTTCTAATAGGATGGGGTCAGCATAGAAGCGTGCAGGCACGCGCATATCCTTGCGAAACGATTGGGGGATTTCGTATATAAATTTGTCGATTCGTCTGATGTCTCGTTCCGCGATCATCTTTCTCTCCTCTTCCTCAGTACCCGACACTGTTAGCGATCCAGGGATTCTTCGCTAATCCAACTGGTTTAAATGAGTCGAATTGGACTTAGAATCAGACTGGATTGATGTGATTTGGGCTGCATACCCGCTCAAGAATGACACACACGAACCTTTTGTCGGGTAGTGAGCCCTCTTTGCCAACGCAACCGCCCGTTCCTTCGCTGATGAAAGATGAATATTACACGTCAAAGACCACGGTTGCTTCCAACCCTCCTTCATATTGAACAATGTTTAGGTTGTGATATGTAACACCTTATTTTTGCGCAACGAGAGCGTGATTCTATTCGTTCATGCAACTAGAGGGGGTTTCTAATCGGCCTCTAGATAGGATTTCAAGCAAATCAGAAGGTCACGAGAATAAGGATGTGAACTTAGCAGGTCAATCCGTGAAAGTGAGCCGTTCTGAAAAGAGAGAAAACCAGGTATTTGTAATAGATCTCGAACAATTCGTTTCTGCCGGAAAGGTTCAAATCTAGTATCCACGAGAGCTTGCTGATGGAAATGGCCTATCAAATTATGCGCCAAATCAGCCAAAAGGATAAGAGATTTTTGAGCTAGAAATAGGGTCTTGCGACGAGAAGCTAAGTGTAACCCCATTTTATCATTACGGAATTGTTCGATTTCAGCCGCACCTCGATTGTCATAATATGAAATGAAGTGACGCTTGGATGGCAATTTGATGGTCGAAATGTAGTAACTGACACAAATTTGCTCGTTTTCACTCTTTTGAGAAAAATGCGTACAGGGCGATTAAACTTGATAGGGATGGAATTTCAGCCAGAAAGACGTCACCGCAAGGATCCCATCGAGTCACCTGTTGCGCCCACAGATGGGCACGACGGTTGGAGTTGCCCTTCATCATAAATTGATAGTTGCGGTTGAGCAGCCACCGAATATTTTCTTCACTACCTGCACCGCCATCGGTGCGCCAGACGACTCGCTCGCGTTTTTTCTCGTCTAACTCTAATGAACTTTCCGTGGCAAGCACGGCTGGCTGAAACGATGGAGCTGTATGCTGACTCCCTGGATAGAGGTCTGACCAAACCGTTTCATGGTATTTAACCGAACTTACACGGACCAATTGGCGTCCCGTTGCGTTTTTTTGCCGCTAAAATAGCCTTTTTGACTTTTCTGTGCCTTTTTGCCGCATGGTAATCCGGATAGGTCAAAGTCTAACCACAAGAACCCTCGCCAATCGTGGTTGTGTATTTGGCTTAGAGGCTTGCAGATTTCGCTGACCGCACTCTACCGATATTCATTAGAGTTAGGGCGTCTAATGTACGAGACATATTTGATTGCTCACTAAGCTGCTCCATCCCATAAATTTCGCAAGGAGTCTTTCTGGTCTGACCTTTGTATTGAACTCAGTCAGCGTTGCGCAACCACATAATATGCTAACCAGCACCTGTTCCAACTTACTTGCTGGTGTATATTCATACGTTTTGACCGGTATTTCGATCTTCTTCAACGCAGTTAGCACTTTCTCTTGATGGTAGTGTGCCAGCAACGCAGCTAATGGTGCATACTGAGTATTGCTGATCTCGTTCGTTAGTCCGAATTCTATTGCCATGAATGCCTCCTTGGATCGGGTATCTCTAATGAATTTCTTTGAGGCTATCCTTTTTTCGGCATTTTGACGAATTTGATCGAATAGAATCAGGCTCTTATTGCGTCAACGAATAGAATTCCCTTCCCGTTGCGCAAAAATAAGGTAACAGCTTTGATATGCTTTTCGAGCGCCGAAACTCGTCCACCACATACCGTAGCGGACAGACTGGTTGGCGTCACCTCGTGCAGAGCAAATCTGCCAAAAACAATTCCCTCCATTTCAGCCCAATAGGCCAGTTCGCTCAACCAATTGACGAGCAGACTCTCGGCATCCACTCCTTCGACAGCGATTGATTGCTCGACCTCGTCAGGGATCTGAGATGGGTCTGCAATTAATAGAGTACTTATGCCATGTGCCGCATTGAGCAATAACTCCCGCAAGTTACAGCCTCGAACGCGCAAGGCCCAGTCGGCCGTATGTTCTACCTCTTCAAACGCATGACCAGTTGATCCATACATAATCTTGCGTCCATCCTCGTTTATGCACAAGCTCCCATTCAGGCTGACGTGTATGCAACCGCACCATAACCCACAACATCGCGTCGCGGCCCGCAGGTATCACCCGAGTTGGCGTAAGCCAACCCATGAGAATACCTGCCCATTTGTTGCGCAATGTACATCAGGCACAAGATGGGCAACCGACCACAGGCTTCTCCTGCTCGAACGGCCTCAACGTCATCATCGGCGACGGCTGTCAAAAAGGCGCTATCTCGCTCAACAGCGTCAACATATGGATGGTGGTGGCTGAGATCCGAACTTACGACGACCAGCGTGTGCGGGTCGGTGGCCAAGGCATCAACTAAGTCCCCAGCCACTCGTTGCGGATCTGCTGCTTCGTCGAAGAGCATAGGCACGATGCGGAAGTGAGGGATCATTACCTGTAGAAAAGGTAACTCCACTTCCAGGCAGTGTTCAGGAGCGTGGGCTGCAGCGGCCAGATGATAATGTTGGCCACGATCAAAGAGCCAGTTAACAATTTCGGTCGCTACTGGCACAACTCCGAGTGGCGTTTCAAATGCATCAATATTTGAGAGTCCAACGCCATTGACATAACGCAAATGAGCAGGCCCTAGCATAAAGACAGTACATTCTACGTCCTCTCGTATATCGAGCGCCTTAAAGCCACGGGCAGCCACTCGGCCACTGCACGAATAGCCAGCATGGGGTACAAGAATGGCCCGTACATCTGTTAGGTAAGGATCACTCGCTTCCTCCAAATAATTCAGAATCGTTGCTCGCAACGTATTCGAAGCCGCTGGATAGAGCCGTCCCGCGGCTGCTGGTGGTCGAATCTGTTCTATATAGGACTCGCGCAGAGTCCTCTCGTACGGGCATGATATATCATGCCCGTACGAGAAAGAAGACACAATATTGTGCGTAAGTTCTGTTGTATTGATGACAGGTATCATTTCATCGATGTACATGTTTCCCCCTCAGTGCCACACGCCAGCAATCTCTTTTCCGCACACATGACACGCACCTGGTGTCGGCCAGAATTGTTGGACGTGATAGCCTTTTCTTCGCACGAGGATTTGTCCACAGGCAGGACAGACCGTATCTGAACAGCCATCCAGGACTGGATCATCGACAATGTTCCCTGTATAGACATAGTGTACTCCTGCTGATTTGCCGATTTGCCAGGCGCGATAGAGCGTATCAGCAGGAGTAGGAGGCCGATTGCGCATCCGGTAATGGGGTATAAATGCAGTCACATGCCAGGGCACATTCGGATTGAGAGCGGCCAGAAATTCAGCGATCTCGGTTAACTCTTCATCACTGTCATTCAAACCGGGAATGAGTAGCGTTGTGACTTCGGTCCAGATGTTCGTTTCGCGTATCAGGCGCTCAATGTTGCGCTTGATCGGGGCCAGGCGAACCCCACAATAGGTGCGATAAGTCTTATCGCGAAAAGCCTTCAAATCAACATTGATGGCGTCCAAATAGGGTTCAAGTACATTCAGAGCCTGCTCTGTTTCGAATCCGCTTGAGACGAAAACGGTACGAATCTGCTCGTCATGGGCTAGTTTGGCCGTGTCGTATGCGTATTCAAAGAAGACGGTTGGCTCGTTATAGGTAAAGGCCACAAGCGGAATGTGCTGTGCCTTGCACTGCTCGACAACGTCTGTCGGTGACAGGCTTTGACCGATGTAGTCGATTTCTGGGTCAAAGTCACTGTACTGGGAGATGTCCCAGTTTTGACACCACTGACAAAATAGGTTGCAGCCGACTGTGCCAATGGAGAAGATGGGACTCTGAGGCAAGAAGTGATTGAGTGGTTTCTTCTCCACCGGATCGATGTGGGCGGCAATGGCTTTACCGTAGACCACTAGTTGGAGTGTTCCATCGATATTGCGACGGACGCCACATTTACCGGCTTCACTAGGCGCAACAGCACACCAGTGTTCACAGGCTGTGCATTGGACATATTCTTTTTTGAGTGGCCGACTTAATATAGCTTCTCTCAACACAATTTAATTCCCCAATGCAAATATTATGCAGGTACGACGACCTGAGCCTCCTCAACCTTTAGCGTCTGCCCAAAGTAATCCATGCAGTCCAGCGCAGCGATTGCGTCATGAGCGGCTTGAGTATCCATGACTACAAAGGCATACGCATGCGGTTTGCCCGGTGTTCGTTCGGTATGTAGGTCAACAGAGTAGATCGTGCCGAACATGGCAAATAGCTCGCGCACCTCATCCAACGTTGTATCGAAACGCAAATTGCCAACGTAGATTTCTTTCATTGCTCTATCCTCCTACTTGCATAGGTACGGCAATCGTAAACGGGAGAATTGCGATCAGAGACAACTGAGTAGACCCTTCCTACTTTTGCCGTTACCCAAAATACCGATGCCTCCCAACAGTAACTCAGCTCTGGTTCATGTGTTCATTATGTTAAGTATATCATACTATTCTTTCCTCAAAACTAACCATCTAGAGGGATTATGCCCTATACATATAGCGGGTTTTCTAATACCGATGAATATGCTCAATAGCTTGACTAAGCCGCTCCGCTAGGCAGCGAACAGTCAAAAACGGCAACTGTTGAAACTCATCAGTCTGCGGAATGCTGTTGGTGACCAGGACCTTTGTTAGATGGTAGTCGGCGTGAAGTTCCAATAGACGTGCATGTGCCAATGGCAGGCAGAGGTTATGCGATACGGCAAGCACAACTTGCTCTATTCCTTTCTCCTTGACCAATGAGTTGATCACGTTATAGACCGTGCCGCCACTGCTGATCATGTCATCCAGAACGATGGCGATACGTTTGCCTGTAAAATCACCAATGATTTCGGAGATAACGGCCTCTTCTGGCCGGGGGCGATGTTTTGATGCGATGGCGCTCGATAACTCTAGTGCATGGGCAACGGAGGTGACCAGCTTCGAAGCACCAACATCTGGCGCAACGGCAATGACGTCGCTACGTCCTTGAAATGAGCGAAACTCTTCGACAAAGTAGGAGAAGGGATCCAGCGCATCGACAGGGACGCTGCCATAGAAGCCGCTGATCTGGCTGCTGTGCGGATCCCATGTAATCAGCCGATCCGCGCCCGCGGTAATGGTCAAGTCGGCCATGAGTCGGGCTGTGACAGGCTCACGTTGCCGCCAAGTGGCTTTGTCTTGTCGTGCGTAGGCCAGATAGGGTAGGATGGCTGTGACGTGGTTGGCACCCCATTGGCGCAGTGTCCGGGCCGCAATGAGAAAGGCCATATAGTTGACATCCACGCCGCGCTTGGAGACGGGGTCGAGCAGTGCCTGAATGAGAAAGACGTCGCAGTCACCAATATCGGCATTCAGACGAACACAGGTTTCGGAGTCGGAGAATTGGATGTCGATGTTGTTTAAATGCAAAATGGACGACTCGCTTCCTGTATCCACCAACTGTTGCTGATAGTGCGTCACAATCCGTTTGGCTAAATCAGCACCAGAACGACAGTTGGCAATGACGAGCTTTCCCCGCATGGACAGATCTCGCTGAGATGGTTTTTCTCTGGTAGTCGGCGCGCTCCGTGTGCCGTTTTTGGCACTAGTTGATTGTTGTGTCATCTCAGTCTGGCTCCTTACCCAGGTGTTCCAGAAACCATTCCTTGGCTAAACGCGCAACCATTTCGAGCGCGCCCACCTCCTCAAAGAGGTGCGTGGCATCAGGGACGATCTCTAATTTGGCTGGTGCCCCCAGGTATGTTTGTGCATCTTGGTTCATGCCAATGACGGGGATGTCGTTGCCGCCAACGATCAACAGTGTAGGCGCTCGGACTTGAGGGAGCATCGGTATCGCCAGATCTGGTCGTCCGCCGCGCGAAACCACTGCCTGAATCATCTTTGCACGCTGCGCAGCGGCAATAAGTACTGCAGCCGCGCCTGTGCTCGATCCAAAATATCCGATTTTGAGGTGTTCTGTTTTTGGCAGTTGTATGAGCCAATCTGTAGCGCCCACGAGTCTGCTGGCCAACAGGTCAATATCAAAACGTAGATGACGGGTGACCATGTCGATCTCTTCTTCACGACTTGTCAGCAGATCAAAAAGCAAGGTTGCTAGACCGCCTTCGTTCAGCGTTTGTGCTACATATCGATTACGCCGACTGAAGCGACTGCTACCGCTGCCATGTGCAAAGAGTACGATCCCTTGGGCATCTGTGGGGATACTCAGTTCGCCTTCGAGCATGATTTGGGGGCCTGCTTCAATCTGGACCATTTCGGTATCGATATTCAGGACACTTGGGCTTTTGATTGCAATACTCATGCCTCTTTGTTCTCCTTTTGTTCATTCATTGCACTTTGCTCTGTATAAAAACCGCGGTATAGATTCACCTACTCCATTTGACTCTTTGCTTTGTCGAGTAAGGTTCGCACTTCTTCATCAGTTGTTTGAGAAAACCGCCGAAACCAGAGGCCAACTCCCCAAAACGGCTCTGGTTGCAACAGACAGACAAGCTCATCGACTCTCCCTACAAGTTCGCGATATGTTTCGGGCGGCGCCACGCCAACGGCAACAACGATCCGCTCAGGTTTTTGGGCCTGCAAAGCAGCAATCGCCGTACGCAACGTTGCACCAGTAGCGATTCCGTCATCGACAAGAATGACCGTCTTTCCGTAGACATCGAGAGTAGGTTGATCTCCCCGGTATACTCGTTCGCGCCTGAGCAACTCTCTTAGCTCCTGCTTGGTGACATCATCAACCACAGATCGGGGAATCGCAAGGTGCTCAACAATATCCTCATTCATCACGCGGATACCGCCGGAGGCGATCGCTCCCATGGCCAGTTCCTCATGACCCGGTACACCAAGCTTGCGCACGATTAAGACATCTAGCGGTGCGTGAAGTGCCGTTGCAATCTCGTATGCGACAGGAAGTCCGCCACGCGCCAATCCTAACACCAAAACTTCAGGCTGGTCGGCATGGTGAACTAATTTTTTGGCCAGCTTGCGACCGGCATCTGCACGATCGCGCAACGGTTCTATTTCTTTTTTGACCAAAGGACGGACAAAGGCATCTTCCAGATAGTACATGATTTACTCCTTCGTGCCCGCTTGATTAGACGCTATTCAATTGTGGCAGACTATGAGCCTGCTCTGCGGTCTGTGGAAACTTTCGTAACAACTGAACCATCATTACTGGCACGAACAGACAGGTGGCGAGCACGATAATCACCATTGCGCCGAAAAGCTCGGGCGGAACGGCCCAATCACCTAGACTCCGACCATGCTGCATGATAATCATGGCGATTTCCGCACGTGGAATCATGCTCAAGCCGAGTAGGAGGGCAGCCCCCGATCGGCAACCAGTAACGTTGGCAAGGCTGTTCCAAGCAGCTTACCGAGAACGGCAACAACGAGCAGGGCCAGTCCCAAGCCGATTGCCCCCGATATGTCATTCAGGTCAATGACCAACCCGATACCGACAAAGAAGAACGGGCAAAGAATTGGTAGATGAGCTCAAAGCCCTTATCAATACGATGTTCTTCGGGATCGCGGCTGTAGGCGAGGCCAGCAAACATTGCGCCAACGGCAAGCGAGAAGCCCATCCAACCGGCTAGCCCTGCTATTATAAAAACAATAGCTGTGGTGATCAGGATAACGACGGAATAGGACGAGAGATTGTGCTTGGCCCAGACCGTCACGCGTTGTGCCAGATATAGTGCCTTTGAGCCAGCGAATGTTAATGCTGTTGGGTTGCCTGTTTCTGATCGCGCTCTTCAAAGATGCGTACAATCACATACGCAATCAGAGCGAAAATAAAGAAGACGAGAAGGAGCCAGGCAATGCCCTGTAGAGTCGAAATAACGGTCCGGTAGACTTCAAGCACCCAGCGATTCATCGTCAACTCGATGATTTCGGCATCCTCAAATTGCACTGGCGTAATATACTTCTCCAGATCCCAGATGCGTACGCCGCTGGAAATACCCACAACATAGATGGCAAATTTCAGATACTTCAACCATTCAACGCTGATTTCATCTGTGATAATGCGTTTGAGAATGTTGTCGATGGGAGATGCGAACATGCGCGCCACGGCAAACGATACAGCAAGCGCAATGAGAAACGTTACAACTAACAAAGTAATAAATATGGCTTTCCCCTTTGCTAACTATTCAGCTATCCGCCACAACAATGTAAACAATACGGCTAGCGCAATCAGGCACATTACGACCAGCAAAATAGTAAACATAGTTGCCTCCTTGCCATTATTCGGCCAATAGGTTCTATTGACATTTAGGACCCAGAGGGTACCCCGCTCTCAGAGCGTTGGTTGCATCGCGTGATTAGTTCTCGGAGAAGAGCTGTCAAATGTCAACGGCTCCTAGTCACCCACGACAACAATATACTCAGCCACCAATACCCCACTCGCCAAAGCCAACATGCTGACCGCGTTTAAGCCTTCTCCGCCTCTGGCAAAAGATGTGACGCGTCGACGTAGAGAAGTGCATTGCAGATAGACCAGTAATCTTATTTAGCATATCGCGAAATCTCCCCAGGCACACCAAGCACTTGGGGAGATTTTAGACTAGTCAATATGTAGGTTCTGAACTGGTCAGGTGGCTAGTCAACTCTTACGCAGTTTTGACTGTGATCTTCTTGGGTTTGGCTCCTTCCACTTTGGGTAATCGTAAAGTCAACACTCCATGCTTGTCAGTTGCCTCAACCGCATCCGCATCTACGGATGTGGGCAATGTCATGCGCTGCACAGGACAAAGACACCACGCCTGGGTTGGCTCGTGTTACCGCACGGGTGCTGGTACATTTCGTAGCCCTCGGAGTGCTAGAAGTAGAAGACGACCATCACCTGTTGGCCTGGTTCCAAACCCTGTGAGCCCGCGGCCATAGCTGAATCGAGTATAATGCGCGACTCGACAGCCTGTATCACTTCCGGTGCTGCAGGTGCGTCAAACTCATTTTCTCCATCATGCATCGGCGAGCGACATAAACTCTTCTTCCACAGGTGGCCGCAATGATTTCGACATGGCGTTTGCATATCCATACCGTTCTAGCAACTGCGGCTGCGCTTCGCCAATTGCACTTGAGTACGACTTACTCATCTGCGCCAATCGCAGGGATACCCACTACTATGAATGTTGACGCGCATCGGTCTGGCGCAAACCCGCACTTAACACCAGAAGCGTTCCCGCTGCGCCGCCGCCAAGAATTAGCAGCATTTGGCCGAACGCCTCAGTATCTTGAAGGACAACTGCCGATGCGAGGATAACTGCAGCCCAGATAATCATCTCAGCAAAAACGATTAGTTTCATTCTGTTCATAGGAATCTCCTTCTCTATTCTCTGAAAACGATGTAACCGTTAATTGGCACAGCTTGCGCGTCAGTATTCATTGTTTCATCCCCAAGTCTCATTGTTTTTATGTATTAGACGATATGTGGTGAATTTCTGACTTCGCCTGTGGCGATCGATAGGACGCCAAATACTCGCGGGTACCCAGTTCACCTGCTTCTACCAACTGCATATAAGTTAGATCATCAAGCGTCAGTTTGATATCAAAATCGGTCACCGACACACCACAATTGCTAATGTCAATCGTCCGTTGGCGAGTAGTGGGGTCACCATCATAGACCGTTGTCTGCGCCTCTATCAGAATTTCGATAATGTTCATAATATAGCTGGCAACAGATGAAATCTGCCGTTATCTGCGAAGATCAGGCTTGTCATCTGGCGTATAGAGGTGACAACCTAGCGTTTCCCAGTTTACGCCGCCGATAAACCACCTGTTGTTTGCAGCATAATTTGGCTCATCAAAGATATCCAATGGATAGTTGTTGAGCATGCCACCATTGCCATAATAGTCCCCGGTGCCTAAATTCTTGCCATCAAACTGAGGCGCTTCAAAGAAAAGCGGAACAGACTGGGACATGAGCAATGCGTCAACCACGGCAACATCTGGCGTGGTGTCGGCACAAAAGATGACAACTTTGTGGGTCGAGATATTGGTGGTCACGACGAATAGGTCTCGAAAACCGTTGCGCCGAAAATTGGCGAAGGTTGCCTGGCCATCGCCCCCACACTGGGAAGCAATTGTTTCAGTCATCCAGTTATATGGATAGCTGGTACGTTATATACCATATTTATGCACAACACGGTTGAGCGCACCGAGACCACTAACGATACGTTCCAGCCCCTCTTCGATAGGTTGCGGCGGTGTCAGACCCAGCGTCGAACCAACGTCCGTTTTTAGCAATGAGATCTTGCTGTAGTCAAGCGAACGAAAGAGATCGACTGTTTCACCTGCAGTCAAGCGAACGCTCACTAGCGCTGCGGTCATTGCGCCTGCCGATGTACCTGCCACCCGCTCAATCTGAGGCAAAGTGCCGTATTCTTCTAGCACCGGGAGCGCGCCGTGATAAGCAAAAGCACGGATTCCGCCACCATGAAACACAAGATTTTTGAAAGGATAGGTGATTGTCATCAGAGTCATTTCAGATTTAGATCTGGCTTCCATACCCGCCAAACGTTGCCCACCAAATCAGGTCCCGGTTTGAGCGTCATTTTGCCCGGTTGTCAGCCTGCAGGCATCACTTCTTTGCCGCCTTCTGAGGCTTGAATCACCCCGTCTGGGTCGATGATGAAGCGACCGCGCCGCTCCACACCAGAGTCTTCGTCATAGACGCCGTAGCGTCGTCCTAAGCTGCCTGTTGCATCCCGATTACCTGCATATCCGTTTCCTCTCTCAACAAAAGTTGTATGGCATTCAAAACAATGGGATCTTCTTCAATCAGAAAGAGCGTGATGCTCACGATAAGCGCCTTTCTATCCTCTAACTATAGTTTTTAAGAAGACCGGTATAACAAAAGTAAAATTGCTTGTAGAAAAGCAATGGTGTCTGCAAATATTTATGTGGACAACGAATGTATTGTTCTTGACGAGATCTAGTTCGGAAGAGGTAAAAGCAGGCGGAGTTGGGCTGGTACTTTACCGGAAACGATGTTCAGCGACCACGCAAAAAGCTATCCTCAAGTGATCAAGACCGAATTTTCACTTCCGAATTCATTTGGTTCGAATGCGTCTGCCTCCTCCTCATTACACCAATGATCCCCTTCACACAGGTACCGGAACGCGTATCTCTGTCCAGATTTCAGGGTGACTGTAGCGCTGTATGTATAATTGCTGCGTCGTTTCATTGGATTGATTATACTATCCCAATGATTAAAATCTCCTACTACCGCTTGTGGCATATGAGGATAATCCTCCGGCAAGGCAAATGTCACCTTGATTTGATCACTGTTCTTGACCTTACGTCGTCGTATCATGATGGTTGTTCTCCATTCAAATTGTTATCTTTGATGCTGGACCACATTAGGTTCTATTGACATTTAGCGTGCGCCTCCAGAGCATTGGCCGCATTGAGAGGTACTTTCTCTGGAGGGGTTGTGAGGCTAGACATCCACTTCGTGGGCAAATGTCAACGGCTCTTAGACAACATGTTCTACTGATCCTAGATATCGAGATTGTTCGATGCTGCGACCAACCAAGCGACCAAACATCATGGCAATATCAATGTCCTCCGGTGCGAACTCATCGCTATCGAAGATATCGATATAATAAAGGTAAAATAGACCATAGAGCCGTTTGTGAGCCTTGATAGGCACAACCAAAGTAGAAAAACAGTCGCCTTTCAAACATGCTTCGCGTTGTATGCTTAGGCGTATATTGCGGTGAACAGGATTTCAAACCAAGCTAGGGATCACGACCGGTTGTTCCCTGACTAGGGCATCTTCTATGGCCTGCGTTCGGTGTAGCGACATCGTGTGAAAAGCAACATAGGAATCTGGCATTGCCAACCACATTGCAGGACCAACGTACGGGTCGCCGTATCAAGTTGATAGATGGCGCTGGCCGACGCTTGCAAAAGCGGACCAGCTTGCGCCGCAAGATAACGAAGCGCTTTATCCTGTGTATCAACAATGTTCATGGCCTGTTTCCTGATGGACAACTTCATCAGTCGTCTCAAATAGAATCTTGTATGCTTCTTTGTTCATGACCGATTCCCCGGCATAAGTCGCTCGAATAGCATTACTCAACTGGTCCGCATTGATATCTTTTAGCAAATAACCCATAGCACCAGCTTTGACCATATTCTGAACCAGAGCCGGTTCTAAAAAACTGGTAATTGCCAATACAGCAATCTGTGGATATGTCTGACGGATTTGCCTGGTGGCCTCAACTCCATCCATTTCGGGCATGCGAATATCCATTAACACAACGTTGGGATTGCGCTCGCGACACAATGAGACAGCCTCCAGGCCATTTTTTGCTGTACCCACAAGTTGCAGATCGTCGTCAAGAAATAACGCAGCTTCAAGCGCACTGCGTACGGCTGGCTGGTCATCTACAATCAAAACACGAATGAGTTGTGACAGGGTCATGCTCAAACGAATTCCTTCCCAATACATGTTTTCTATTTATTGATTAACAATGGATATACCAGGGGGTAGAACCAGTGTATCAGGAAGAAAACGATCTTGGTAGCGGAGATCTTTGCATGACTATGTAGGGAATATGGGATCAAAACAGTTCAAGCGACGGTTTGATTAGGGAGTGTGTCCCAAAGGGTGTAAATGCAGCCAATTTTCTGACTCAGCGGTCTCCATTTACACTCTTTGTGATATACTCTCTTTGATATTTTAGGACTCAGATGCACTCAACTGATTGAATGTGCGTAGCGTGCGCAGGAAGCTCACCACATCGCCCCGGCTTAGCAACCCTAGTAAACGACCATTCATCATCACCGGCAATTGATTCACTCCGCCACGTTCCATCTCCTGCAGCGCATCCCACAATTCTGTATCAGGTTGAACTGTTTTCGCCTGGTCGAGCGGTAACATCGCCTGCGCCGCAGTTGTCTCGCGGCGTTTCGCGGCTGATACATCCTTGATCTGATGTAAAGTCAGCAGACCAATCGCTTCTCCGCTGTGTTCAACAACAAAGCAGCGGCGTCCGCTCGTCAGTATGTAAAATTCCACCAAGCGCTGCAAGTTTGTCTCCGCCGGAACAACATGGTAATCTCGATTCATCACTTGTGCCGCAGTGTGACCAGCCAATTGCTCCTGCATTGTTTGACGCTGCACTTCGGCGACTGCCGCATTTTCCAAGAACCAGCCAATGAAGGCAATCCATAGCCCGTTGGCAAAGCTGCCAGAAAACATCTGAAAGACGCCCGAAATAATAAAGAAATAGGCAATAAAGCGCCCCGTATTTGCCGCAAAGACAGTCGCCCGGTGTAGATTATCGGTCATGCCCCAAATGGCAGCTCGCAAGACACGACCGCCATCCAGCGGGAAACCGGGCACCAGGTTAAAGAGAGCCAACATGCCGTTGATATAGGCCAGGTATTTAACCAAGGCAAAGAGTGGTGTCACATCAGCCACGACTGGTTCCAACACACGGAAGATGGCTGCCAAGGCCAGACTAACAGCAGGGCCTGCCAGCGCTATCCAGAATTCGGCTGTTGCGTGGGATGGTTCTTTACCAATCTCAGCCACTCCTCCAAAAATAAAGAGCGTAATGCGGTTCACAGGAATCTTGTAGCGCAGGGCCACCATCGAATGCCCCAATTCATGCAACAAGACGCTGACAAAGAGCATGATGGCCGTCGCCGCACCCACGATCCAATACAGCGGCGCAGACCAATCACTAAATTCACCTGGATAGTAGCTGGCAGCCATACTCCAAGTAATCAAACCAACGATTAAAAACCATGAATAGTCCAGCCCGATTGGAATGCCCAAAACGTTGCCTAATGGAATTGTTCGTTGTTTCATGTTGTTCTCCTCGGTTTGTTATTTCTCTTACTGGTTGCTCGCTTGATGCCAAACTGTAGCCGTTCGTTGCCCAACGGTCACGTATGTCAATATGGCCAATATGAGAAGGGCGACTGCTGGCCGGTTGAGCAACAGCAAGAGAATAACAACAATGTAGCGCTCAACCCGACTGAGCATCCCGATCTTGCAACTGTATCCGAGCGATTCCGCTCGAGCACGGGTATAGCTGACCATTAATGAGCCAGTAATCGCCAGATAGGCCAGGAACATAAGCCACCACTGTCCAGTTTGACCGTAAAAGATGATGAAGCCACCAAAGAGAATAATCTCAGCAAATCGATCACTAGTTGAGTCGAGGAAAGCTCCCCACCTACCTGCTTGTTTGCCAATCTTGCGAGCCAATGCTCCATCCAAGGCGTCCAACGGTGCGATCAGCAACAGCAGACTCCCGGCCCACGTCATTTGGTTCGTTGCAATCAACCACGCAGCAGCAACGTGCGCCATCATGCCGCCAACCGTCAACAAATCAGGTGAAATATGCCAATGCTTGAGTATGGTCACAATCGGGTCAATGATGCCCTCAGTTGAAGCTCGTAAGTAGTCAGTCAGCGTCTCCTTTTCATGCAGTGATGTACCTAGACGAGTCATTGTTTCCTCCTGTTGGTTCTCCGTTGGGACGACTGCCGATCATCTCCATTTGCTCTCGAACGCCAATCGGAAGAACGGTTCAAATTCATCAGGCTTGACGCTCTTGATTCTATTTTTCAGAGTGATTCAGTACAAGAAAAGAAGCCCTGCGGTAGACAGACCAGGACTTCATCTTCTGCACGATATAGTGATATCTTATACCAAATTCAGTCAGACAAGACCGCCAACCAGAATAGTTGTTTACCTGGTCAAGTGGATAGCTTCGGTCGCTCCACCTCCGATCACGATCAGTGTAAAAATGATCCATGATCTGCAGTACGGGTCTACTATCATTGAGGTGTGCGCCACAATTCGAGTAACGTTAACAACAGCCAGAGCATGACGAGTATCACTGCGCCACCCAACAAACAGGGCAACGCAGTGAGCAACGCGACTGGTTCCAATGCCCAGGCAATCAAGCCACCTCCCACAACAACCAGCGTGAAAATGACCAGAATTAAGGCATTGCGGTCGCTTTTTTTGCGAAAGCGGCGCATGTTGGTAGGCGGGCGTGCTTCCTCATGTACCATAATTGACCTCCACTATCTATACTCCGTGTAAGAACATAGTTGTACTCTATCTAGTAGCGCTGCGGAAAAACTGGGAGTGTGTTCCAAAGTGTGTAAATACAGCCAATTCTCTGACTGAGCAATATCTATTTACACACTTTGTGGTACACACTCGAAAACTACGTTCTCATCACAACCCCAGCATAAATCCCGCTAGCTGCCAACCTACACGTCAGGCATTAGCCAGCTCTACCGAAGCGCCCGGCCCATGCCGCCACCAGGAGGGCGGTCACCGGCGCCTTCACCGGGAGGACCAAAGCCTTCGTCTTCACTGATGTATGAGGTAACGCTACCCATTACTTCATTCCCTACAGATAGTTCCGTCGACTGAACAACTGTCCACTCACCCTGGACAGAGCCAGGCAGAACCTCAACGGGTATGCTCCCTTCCTCCGCCACGACCATGACCACTGTGGCATCGCCCTGCTGCCGGATGGCGCTGGTCGGCACGAGCCAGCTATCGCTTGTTGTTGCATTGGTCTCCACTATTGTGGAGACAGCCGTCATGCCAGGCAACACCCGATCCAGTGACTCGTCGGTCAGGCGAATGGTGACGCCATAGCTGACAATTCCACTGGAATCATCGCTGGTTGGGGCAATGTATTCGACTACGCCCGCAAATGTCTGATCCGGCAGTGCATCGAGCTCAATCGTTGCTGCCTGTCCAATCGAAATCTGCACAATGTCGACTTCGGCTACGTCGATGGTCAGCTCAAGTTGCGTGGTATCTGCCAGCGTGACAACGGCTGTGCCCTCTTGCGTCACACGCTGCCCGACCTCGGTGTTGATCTCCAGTACGGTGCCGTCGCTGGGCGCAAATATCTTGGCCGCGTCCAAATCGGCGTAAGCAACCTGCAAGTCGATGAGCACCTTTTCCAGGTTGATCTCGGCATCGCGCAGATCGGTCTCTGTCGGGCCGGTTAATAAGTCATTCAGTGCAGCTTCCGCATCTGCCACGTTGGCTTCCGCCGTGGCAATCTCAGCCGCAGTGGGCGAGTTCAGCAATTCATCCAGTTTGACCTGCGCATCTTGCGCCGAACTGAGAGCCGACTGGATCGTCGATGTGTCAGCCGGAGCCATAGATTCTTCATATGCGGCCAAAGCTTTTTCGTAGTCGATGGTGGCATCCTGCAAGTCAGCCGCTTGCGACGTCATGCCCACATCATTGCGCCAGGCAACTTCATCGTAGGCACGTTGCGCCTCGGCCAACGCCACTTCGGCTTTCATGAGATCTGCGCTCAACTGGGTCAATTCTGCATCGCTGGGGCCAGCCTGCACTTCGTTATAGTTGGCCCAGGCCGATGATAGGCTGCTTTGGGCGGCGGCAATCTCTTCCGCGCTCGGCCCGGCCAGCACGTCGGCCAGATTTTCCTCGGCTTCGACCAGATTGGCCTTGGCGACGGCAATCTCAGCAGCGTCGGCCTCTTCGGTTAACCGGGCCAATGCGTTGCGTGCTGCTTCAACCTCAAGCTCGGCCAACAACACGGCGCGCTCCAACTCGGTCGTATCAAGGGTAATGAGCAGATCGCCTGCTTGCACTTGGTCGCCGACGTTGACCACAATCTCTGCAACTTCGGCACTCACATCTTGCATCACGTACTCTTCGCTTACCAACTCGACGTGTCCGGCTGCACTCACTTCGCTCATGACGGCGCTGGCTGGTTGAATTGTGACCGTCATGGATTCTGCGCCGTTCTCTGTTGATTGCGTCGTTTCTCTGTTCGTCATTTGTGCAACGATCTGGGTTTCGTTGATGACAAAGTACCCACCCACTGTCAGCACAATTGCAAGTGCTGCGATGATCCATCCCTGTTTGCTGTTCAGATTTTTGAATTTCATCTTCTTCTCTCCTAATCAAATCATTATATCTTGCTACTCATACTGCCGTGTCTCAATCAACGTAGCCGCTGCTTGATGGGCGTTAAATAAATATTTCGGTAAAGGTCCAGCGAGCACGCCTCGTGCGGGTCGCATCCCGTCAAGAGCCGCACGAGGCGTGCTGACTGTACTCTTTTACCAGATTATTTTCTGAATCTTCATGTAGCTGCGGATTCTTGCGATTTCGAAGCAAGTGCGGCTGCAACCACGCACCTACTCATACCGTAACGCCTCAATCGGATCGAGCTGCGTCGCACGCATGGCCGGATAGAGGCCAAAGATAAAGCCACTCGCCGCACTGACACCCAGGGCCAAAGCAAGCGCCCATCCTTCAATCACAATGCCAAAGGGCATAGCCGGAATAGTGCTGGCGATAAAGGCCACGCCATAGCTCAAGCCGATGCCAACGATGCCGCCCAGCGTGGTGAGCATGAGTGCCTCTACCAGGAACTGGAGCAGGATATCGCTGTTGTGCGCACCAACCGCCTTGCGCAGACCAATTCACGGGTGCGCTCGGTGACCGAGACGAGCATGATGTTCATGATGCCGATGCCGCCCACTAGCAGGCTTATGGCACCGATGCTCCCCAGCAAGATGGTCAACGTGCCTGTAACATCGCCGATCATCTCCAATAGATCGGCTTGATTGCGGATCTCGAAGTCGTTTTCATCATCTGCCCGAGTCCGTGACGCAAACGCAACAGTTGTTCAATCTGCAATTCGGCGGCATCAATGCGCTCGCTGCTGGCCACCTGAATGCTGATGGTCGAGACGGTGTAGCTGCCCCGATAGCGCTCCGCATGAAAGAGCAACCCTTGAGCAACATTGATGGGGACAAACGTCTGGTTGTCAGTACTGCCAAACCCACCTCCACCGCTCTCCTCGAGCGTCCCGATCACCTGAAAGAGATTGTTGTTAATGCGTACCGTTTGGCCCACCGGCTCGGCGTTGCCAAAGAGATCGGACGCCACCGTTCCACCCAACACAACCACGCGTTCGTTGTTTTCGACTTGATCTGCTGTAAAGAACGTACCGGTTTCAATATCTAAATTGGTGACCGCGGCATAGGTCTCGGTTGTGCCAACTACCTGATAGCCGCCCTCTTCGCCATCTCTGGTCAGAGTTGCATTGCCTGTATACTGAGGTGCCACCAGCGCAAGATCGGGAAAGGCTGTTGGGTCGCCCAACGTCGAGGCGTCTGCCATTGTCAACGTCGAGGCATTCGCTCCGCCACCGCTGCTGCCAGCGCTCACCGTCAACAAGTTTGTGCCGCTACTCTCGATGCTTTCGGTGATGTCTGCGGCGGCACCACTGCCGATGCCCATGGTGCTCAAGACCGCCGCCACGCCGATGATGATGCCCAACATGGTCAGTATCGCTCGCATCTTGTGGGCGACGATGCTGTCAATTGCGACGCCAAAATATCTAAGCACTTTCATGTTCTTTCTCCATAGCTATTTAGCCAATCAGCACTTCAGCTTGTCAGCGCTTCAGGCTGATAGCTGATGGTTGATGGCTCAATCAATCCCTTCTGTCTACGCTCCCAATCTGCCGGATTCAACACGGTGTGACCATTGGGCTCATCGCTGATAATCTTGCCGTCCCGTAATGTAATGATGCGTTCAGCTTGCCGCGCAATATCGTTGTCGTGGGTCACGACAATGAGGGTCATGCTTGTGCAGATCGTAGAAAAGCGCCATCACATCGTCGCCCGTCTTAGAATCCAGCGCGCCTGTCGGTTCATCGGCCAGCAAGATGCTGGGTTGTTGACCAGCGCACGGGCGATGGCCACACGCTGCTGTTGTCCACCAGATAGTTCATCTGGTCTGTGGTGAGCGGTCCTCCAGCCCCACTTTTCGAGCGCCGTCATGGCCATCTGGTATGCTTTGCCTGCCGATGTCCCCGCGTAAAAGAGGGGTAGCTCAACCTGGCGTCGGTGCGCGCCAACAGATTGAAGCGCTGGAAGACAAAGCCGATCTCTGCATTGCGCAAGTCGGCCATACAACCCTCGCTCAGTTCGCTGGTCTCTGTGCCGCGGATGCGATAGCTACCGCTTGTGGGATTATCCAGGAGGCCAATCATGTTCATGAGCGTACTTTTGCCCGAGCCGCTGGCCCCAATGATGGCCACATATTCGCCTTCGTTGATGGTGAGCGAAATGCCGTTGAGGGCGTGAACTTGGGTATCGCCCATCTGATAGATCTTGGTCATATCTGTGATTTCAATGACGGGCACACTCTCTGTTGTTCCCTGTTCGTTTGTGATCTGCGCGTTTTCAGTCGAGTGTGTCCCAGATTGGGGGCACGTGAGACCTGTCAGGTGCGACTCAACGAAAACAGATTGTTCAGCGTCCACAAGAGGCTTGGATTCCTCAACCGCACCTGACAGATCTGGTTCGCGCGCCTGTCTGTCTAGACCTGCACCCCTTTTCTGGGACGCATCAATTTCTATCTGTCCACTTATTGTCTGTCTGTTTCTGTTTGTCATGGCTATATCCCCCAACTAACGGCTTGCTCGGCACCAAAGGTATATTCAATTCCCACGTCGATGGGCAGCGGGCGAGCATTGCTGCCGTCAGCCGCCATGACCCAGAGTTGCCAATCGCCTGCTGAATTGTCCGCGCTGCGGTTGCTCAGATAGGCGATGTATTGACCGTCTGGACTGTAGACGGGCGCAACGTTGCTGGGCAATTCATCCACTAGAGCAGTGACAGGCTTTGTCAACGCCGTCAGTCCCGAACCGTCCGGGTTGACCACATAGATCTCCCAATGGCTGGCTCCTTGTTTCATAAAGGCGATCTGACCACCATCAAGTTGCCAATCTGGGTCGTTGTCAAACGGATTGAGATTGTCAAAGAGGACCACCTGACTCTCGGGTTCAGAGAGATCATCGATGACCTGGAGACCGGCAGATGACTGATAGACGATGCCAGCGCTGGTCCAATCGGCGGCTCTGGCTGATTCAAGTGCAGGGATATCTGTGAAGTCTTCCCCGTTGATGTCCACGACAGCCAGGTGATAGTGATAGACTGTCTGTTGCGCACTACCTGCGCCACCTAGTCCATCACCCGGTCGTCCGCCAAATCCACCACTGACCGACTCTTGGGCCTCAGTCCGATAGGTAAAGAGAATTTCGCTGCCGTCTACACTCCACTTTGGTGCAGAGAGATGATCCCGTCCTGAAAAGAGGAGCCGCTCATTCGTACCATCGATGTCGATCAGATAGAGGCCATTTTCGCCACCGTCACGCGTAAAGACAACTGTTGTGCCATCAGGACTAATGGCTGGGTCGAAGCCTGTGAGTGGCCACTCTTCGCCCGTGGTCAGGTCATAGGCATAGATCATGCCGTGACTGGATTGAAAGGCCAGGGTGCCAGTCAGGTTCGCGGCATCGCTTGCATCAGCGTCGATGCTGCCAGGAACTGACGCGTTACTCGGTTCGATTCCAGTCGGCTCATTCGTTGACGCAGATTCGAACGGAGGGGCGTCGCTCAGTTCTGTGGAAATGGGCAACATATCGATTGACTCACTTAGCGCCATGTAAGCTGCCGAGGCCCACCCGAAGCCGTCTTCAACATCAGAAAGTGCAAGTTGGAGCCATTCCCCCGACTCATCGCGTGCCATCACGGTAAACGCCTCGGGGTGGTTCAAAATTAGGTTTACACTTTTGATATATAGACAAAAATCTATATGAGACCGTTTTCTCTCTGAGAACCGGCGAAATCAGAGAATATAAACGTTCTTTCTGTTTCTAAAAGTGTAAACCTATTACTACTGTGCAGCAATATATTGTGAAACACAAAGGAAATTCGTTATATTTCTGGGCATATTGCTAACAAAACGCAAACAGAATGCAAAGGAAAAATGAGATAGACTGAAGAGCCAATAAAATGAAGCAGTCTTCGATGAAAGGAAATCAAGATGAAACTTGCTCAAGCAGTCAATCAATATGACTACAGCCAACTGGAAAGCCCGCCGCTGCTGGAACTGACAGAAGAGCAACTGGCGGCACTGGCCGACCAACTCCAGGAGTATCATGCCATATATAGTCCATACTTCAGCCATGTGGCTCAGAGAGCATGCGTACCACTACATGCGAGGCTTGTTAGACCCCGAAATCAAACGCAAATCGGCCGAGAACATCGCGCTGGCGACAGTAGGAGAATCGGGTGTACGCCCCCTGCAAAGCTTTGTGGGTCAGAGCCGCTGGAGCGGTGAAGCGATGCTGGCGGAACATACTCGACAGACAGGTGAGTTGTTGGGAGACGCAAATGGCGTCTTACTCCTGGATGGGAGCGACATTCCCAAGCAAGGAGAAGAGTCAGTGGGCGTCAAGCGGCAGCGGTGTGGCGAACTGGGCAAGATCGCCAACTGTCAAGCCGGAGTCTTCCTGGGATATAATAGCTCTCATGGCTATACCTTACTGAACTGTCGGTTGTATATCCCCCAAGAATGGTTTAGTGATGAGTATGCAGAGAAGCGGTACAAAACCGGTCTTCCCACTGACCTGACCTTCCAAACAAAAAATGAATTGGCTTGGTCCATGATTGAGCAGACGCACGCCCTGGGTGCGTTGCCCATCCGCTGGATCACTATGGATGAAGCCTTTGGCAAAGATACTCATCTGCTTGACTGCATTGATGGCCAAACCGCTTACAGCTACTTTGCTGAAGTGCCCAAAGAGACTCGTGTCTGGACCTCCAGCCCCCAGACCTATCTGCCCGCATCATCTGGACGCGGGCGCAAAGCTTCCAAGCTCCGCGTCCGGCCTGGTGAACCTACGCCTCTCACCGTTGCTCAACTCGCTGACACCTTCCAGGAGCATGAGTGGCAACAGCATGTTCTCAAAGAGGGCTCCAAGGGCTTCATCGTTGCTTCCATTGCTTGTCGCCGCATTGTCTCTGTCCGCAATGGGCTCCCCGGTTCTGCTCTCTGGCTCATCGTCCGCCGCAATCCCGATTGCTCTCTGCAATACTTTCTCTCCAATGCACCCTTGAGACTTCCTTGGATGACTTCGCCACTGTTTCTGCTTTGCGTTGGCCCATTGAAACCATTTTGAACAAAGCAGTTTCTCGGACTCAACGAATATGAAACTCGCAGTTGGCTCGGTTGGCATCATCATATGACCTTAGTCATTTTGGCCTTTGGTTTCTTGGCTCGTTCTCAGTTTTTCCTCAAATATGATGCCCCCTCTCACTTTGCCACAGGTTGTTGAACTTCTCCATGCCGTTCTGCCTAAACCTGTCTTGACACTCGCTGAGACTATCGAGCGCCTTCGCTACAAGCAACGTCGTCTTGCTTCCGCTAAACGCTCGCATTATCTTGTGCAAAAATCGAACATTATCGAGCCTTTACTTGATGCACAGTAGTACTATCTATCCAGCTAAAATGAACCACCCCAACGCCTCGTCTGGATAAGCTTTGCCAATGATTGTACTTTCCGTGCTGGGTCCATTGCGTATATTCAGCCGGGAACCGGACAAAGTGACGACGGCGGTGACTGTCTCCTCGTCTTCAGGAATCGACATAGATGGCTGGGTGCCAGATTCGGTCTCGACTTCGAGTCCAAGTTCTTCAAAGAGTATTTCTGACTCCGTTCGCATCTCTGGTCGAGTTTCGAGTACGGGTAGGCTGTTGATCCCAAAAGCATATAGCTGCGTCGCTTCTGCCCACCCCTCGCCGTCGTCCGTCTGTACGTAAAGCCAAAGTCCGTTTTCGGAACGTGCCGTTGCAGTGAGACGGGTCCCAACGGGTTGGGTCTGCAGTAACGCTCCATCCTCACTACTCCATACCTCTGTGCCATCTTTTCCGGCAATGACAACAATATGGAACGAGGATTGGGTCGCTTCATCAACGGTTTTGCTCTCTGCTGCTGCGTTCCGTTCTCTGTTCATTAGGTCACCCACAGTGAGGTTGGTTTCTTCGGTTCGTTCGGTCATGCTCTCAGTTGCTTCTTGCGCAGAGAGAGGACGAGAGGGAACGTTTTGCGCATCCACTGTATCAGAGCTAGTTGATCGGATACTCGTTGATTGGGCGCTGTCTGTCTCATCCGCAGATGTGCTGACTGTCGGTACATTGGTGATGCTCGGCATCCCCCATAGCATCCAGGCACCCACGCTCAGTATGACAACAGCAAAGCCTGCGATGAGTATCCAGCACAAAGTGAAGCGTGGCCCGCCGTGCGTTGCACGATTTTTGCCGGGGGTCGTTTGTTGGGCAGTCTGTGCAAATGTAGTCATTTCTATCTCCTTATCACTCTATTATGTGATGTTCAACTTCGCTAATTCGCATTAGTTCGTCTACGCTTTAGGGGTGCGAATTGATTGCAGGCACTTTGTGCTGAATGCAACGCACGGTTGAGATTTGGCCGGATTTGTGGTGTGATTTTTCAACCGTGCATCGCATTCTTGCGATCTTGTTCTAGACTGAACTGCATCTATAGCTCAATTATGGAGGATGAGGCTGACAGGGCTCCAAGAAAATGCTGAGAGGATGCTGAGAGAGACAAAATTCTCAGCATCCTCTCAGCTTTACTTTCTGGTAAAGGCTTGAGTGACAAAGGGCAAACCGAAAGGGGCGGAAAAAAGAATCCACCCTGAAAAAACGGGATAAAATGTAAAAATAGTGCTCGGCTAGTTTAAGCAGCGGCATTGAGGCGGCGATGAGCGAGAATGCCTTTAGGTAAATGGTGTGAAACCGAGGCCTTTTTCCGAAAGTCAGGGTCGAGTTGGTCAGGAGTTGGAAAAAGAGCACTCGAGAGAACACGGCGCAGCCTGCCGGGAGTGGATTGAGGCTCTCGATCCCAGTAGCCAGTCGGTATGGGAGGAAGAGAAGCGGCTAAATGGGAAAGAAGATTGCCAGCCAGCAGCCCCAGTTCAGGTAAGCGGAAACAAGCCTCATCGGCATGAACAAATTGACGATGTAAGCCAATCATCTGCTTGGAAGCCAAGGGGGGGATGTTCAACAGGCCAGCGCTCCAGAGAGAAAAGATAAATGGTTTCAGCTTGTAAAGCCATGACGGTCGCCAGAACCAAAGGTGTGTGATAAGCAGGATCCTGAAAGACGTAAATCGAATAGGTGCGGTTGGCTGTATCCACCTTGGTTGTCCTGGGGACGATTGTGCCATGCTTGATAGCGAATCAGGCGACCACTATAGACAAATTG
The DNA here is from genome assembly GCA_019217005.1 of Chloroflexi bacterium TSY. The sequence goes on along the minus strand of JAHBNG010000027.1, from coordinate 60,112 downwards.
ACCAAACGAGTCTGGAGTTGTGGCCTCGAGTCGCTTTCCCCTATAGCATCGAGAGCGGACGCACAATATCACCATATTCGGGTGGTCTGCCTTTTCCTTACGTTCGGGTAACTCATTGCGGCGCGCTGTGCAGTTAATCGCTTCCCGAAGGACAAATCGGTCGACGTCGCTTTCTAGCATTTCTCTGATTGTAAACCCGGCATCGACCACCGCCACTTCGTCTGACTCCAGTGATTTCTTGGTCTCTTTCAGCAGCTTTTTCCGAAACTCACTTTCCTTTGTGCCTACCTCGCATCTCATGATTGCCTTGAGCAGTGGCACTCGTTTCCCGCCTATCTCCCCCGAGCTTATCATCACTCCAAAGATGAGCGGGCAATGCCCGACGAGCCGTTGAGTTATAGAGTCGGTTCACTTTCCCTTGCAGCTTCGGTCGCCAGAACCCTGTGATATCTATGCTTTTCACTCGGTATCCTTCTAACTTTTTTGCCTCCCATTCCCTTTCCACTCCACTTCTTCTTGCCACGATGAGCAGGCTTGCAATATCCCATGATCCATATCGAAAGCTCCACCAGCTTCGCCGGAGCTCCTCATCTTCAAACCCGCTTTCACTCAATCCACTATGGATTGCTCCTCGACTTTTCAGAAACGACCCATTCATCATCGCCCACATCAGACGCATTACATTTACGTTTGTTCCCACCGGCGTTACTTGCAATACATTCATCAGTACTGCTATAGTTATTTCTGGCGCGGTTAGCATTCCTTCCTCCTTTTTGGGTTCTCTACCTTTAGGATGAAACGCTAACCGCTTTTTGTCACATTTCTCACCTCATCTCTTTTCTTTTACCAGAAAGTAAAGCTCAGGAAAGTTTGGTAAAATGAGTTTAGTCAGCCGTATCTTTCTCGCTCTACACGGCTGTCCACATGTTCCAGCAAGAGGAGATTAACTGATGCCCACTGTACTCGTGGCTGATGATGATGAGAAACTGTTGAAGATGTTGCGGCGCACGCTGATCTACGATGGATTCCAAGTGGTCACGGCGTTGAACGGACGCGAGGCCCTGGATCAGGTACAGATGCACGAGCCAGATCTGGTTGTGCTCGATTGGATGATGCCGGAACTGGATGGGTTGGAAGTAATGGAACGTATGCGGGCCGCTAATGACGAGATGCCCATTCTGATGCTGACGGCGCGGGATGCTGTTGAGGATCGGGTGAAGGGACTCAACCGAGGGGCAGACGATTATCTGGTCAAGCCCTTTGCACCATCAGAGCTATTGGCGCGGCTTCATGCCTTGTTGCGCCGCTTTGAAAAGAGCACGAGTGCCGAAAAACCGCTAACCTACGCCGATTTGACTCTAGATCTCAAAACGCGTGAGACGCGACGAGGCAAGCGCCGATTTGACTTGACACCACGCGAGTTCGACTTGCTGCATCTCTTTATGCGTCATCCACGGCAGGTCTTGGTGCGGGATCGCATCCTGGAAGATGTATGGGGCTATGACTTCGGTGGGGAGGACAACGTGCTCGAAGTCTACATTGGCTATCTCCGCAAGAAGACAGAAGCAGGCGGCGAACCGCGCCTAATTCAAACGGTCCGCGGAATTGGTTATGCCTTACGCGAGGAATAAGATGACTATTCGCCTCAAGCTGACGCTACTCTATACCATCATCCTGGCGCTGGTCGTAATCGTCTTTAGTGTTCTGCTCTATACATTCCAAAGCCAGACAACGCTTAATATTGTGGAAAGGCGTTTGGTGACTGATTATTACAGAGTCACCTACATTGGCCGACCGAGACCAGACAGACAGCCGCCTCCTTTTCCTGCCGAGCTTGTCCCAAACAACTTCCGCCCTGGTCTGATTCAGATTCGCAATCTAGACGAAACGCTTATGTATCAATCCGATAATTTGGCAGGTACCGTACTGCCACTCAGCGCGGACGGTTACCAGGCCGTCACGCAGGGGCAGGTATGGCTGGAACGAGTCCAGTTAGATGATGAATGGTTCCTCATTCGTAGCCAGTTGGACGAGACGGATGAGGCAGAGACCCTCATTGTGCAGACGGCGCTGCCTGTGGGCAATGAGATTGAATATTTGCGTGAGTTAAAACGAATACTCGTGGCTGGTGACCTAGTTGTGATTGTCTTGGCTTTTGGTCTCGGTTGGACCTTTGCTGGATGGACCTTGCGCCCAATCGACCGCATTACACAGACGGCCCAGATGGTGGGCGAGGAGCGGGACTTTAGCCGACGGGTTGGGCACACTGGTCCCGATGATGAGATCGGTCGATTGGCCAAGACGTTCAACGCCATGCTGGCCCGCCTACAAGAGGCATATGTACAGGTCGAACAGTCTCTGCAGGCGCAGCGACGCTTTGTGGCCGATGCATCCCACGAACTGCGCACGCCGCTCACCACCATTCGTGGCAATATGGAATTACTTCAACATCAACCAGCACTTGAGGCAGAGGAACGGACTGATATTTTGACCGACACAATCGATGAGACCAACCGATTGATGCGGTTGGTCAACGATCTGCTAGTGTTGGCCCGCGCTGATACCCAGCAAACGTTGCCACTGAAGCCGGTATACGTGCAGCCTCTACTGGATGATGTTTGCCGTCAAGCGCAACAATTGGATACAGAGCACACCATCGTCTGTGAATCTGGCGTTGATGGTTCCATTATGGGAAATCGAGATGCGATCCGGCAGATTCTGCTAATCCTGCTAGACAACGCGATCAAACATACGCCGCCCCAGAGTGAAGTAATCGTTTCTTCTGAGGTTAATGACGATCATATAGCCATCCATGTGCAGGATAATGGTCCTGGCATTGACGCAGAGCTGCTCCCCCATATTTTTGAACGATTCTACCGGGGCGACGTTGTGCGTACGGGGCCAGGTACTGGTTTGGGGTTGTCGATTGCCAGGGAGTTGACGGAGGCGCAGGGTGGGACCATCGCTGTTGAGAGTACAATGGGAGAGGGGAGTTTGTTTACGTTGTCATTTCCAAATCAACGTCCAGAAATGGAGACGGACACGAATGCTCGTGTCCGTACCAAAAAGGCTCTACACGTTATGTAGAAGACCTACCGCAAGAGACGCTCTACATTCATCGAAAGTCGTACATCTTGTGCACGTATCTGCAAATCGACTTGACCAAGATCTACTCTTTGCGGCAACTCAAATATGACTGTGTAGCTGCCATCCAGATTGTCGCGCAACTCGCCAAATCTTGGGAGCTGCTGCATACCCAGATCAATGTCAATGGGATATCTCGGCCCCATATAGTTATTGAAGGCATCTTTAGGCGTAACAGTTGCTTCAAATCTGCGCAGATTGTTGGACGGCGCAGCTAACTCTTGGATTGTCACCTCTATCTGCGGAGCTTGAACTTTCGGTGTCAGGTATTTATGGATCACCTGATCCCGTTCAAATGCGCTCGTCCCAATGGGGCCAGCGACACGGAACTGGAAGGCGTAAGTTCCTTCCGTCTTGGTGTCGGTGAAGCGATTTGTGTAGATACCATCATTTGCCACTGCATCGCCATGCGACCCATCGTCGAATAGTGGCAGACGATCAGGTCGGGTTCGACCAGGAAACTCGATTTGTCGAATATCGGTCAGGTATCTGGCCTTGCGAACCAATGGTGACAGGACTTCGTCGCCAATGCGGAACGGAACTTCGCGTAGTTGGATAGGTGAGACCTGATGCGTTGCAAACCAGTTACCGATCCCTACCTCTGGTCTCGTTATCTGCACATAGACATTTTCCAGACCAGCGATCGGCTGCGTGCCGACAGCCAACTTGGCCGTGAGCAGCATGGTGTCGCCAACCCAATATGTCTCTCGATCATAAGTGGGTTCCATCGTGAGAGCCGAATCCAGGATAACGCTATATTGGTAGTTCTCACGCTCACCCTGATCCAGGGTACCAGAATCGATTTCTAGCGTCCAGGGATCAGGCCCAACTTTACCTTCTCTGCGCAAAAAGTTTCGATCGACGGTCAATATCTTGTATGTATTCCCCTGATGGACCGCAATGCCAGCGATGATGTCATCAAAGGGCACCTCTTCTCCATCTGCGGAGAAGACACGCATTCCGAGACGTTCCAGCTGCGCCGTTTCCCAACTGACAAAGAAGCTAACCGTTCGATCATATTGGCTGATGTGAACCTGATGTTTCGCCCGCTCACCTGCCTGAATGACCTCCATCGGATCCGCGGCTGTCTCCAGACCAAGTGCATCGGCCAGAATAGCCTTGTATGTGGCCTGGAGATCGGTTGCCGGTGACCATGTGGTGGGGTCAAAGGCTGGTGTCGTCACATCGTAGAACTCGCCGCCAGTATCAGAGGCCAGGCGTTCCAACAGTGGATGATCAATGTCGGTGGGTCGCCCAAAGCCAATGGTGTAGACGCGTACATCGGCTGCATTGAGTTGGTTGATCACATTAGTCACCTCTGGATCTGTGCTGTTCACAGTCCCGGGGCAGTTGTGATAGCCATCGCTCAAAAGTACAAGCGCACGTGGCGTCTCATCGCCGAACATGCCAAGCGCAGTCTGCAGACCGGCCAAGAGTGGCGTATTGCCTTCTGCCACCAGGTTTGGAATGGTCACAGTCACGGCGTCATCTGTGGTCGTGTCATCCACCTGGGTCATGGGCGTGACCAACTGCCCATCACACGGCGTGGCTGGCCCCCACGGGTGAGGTGGGAAGACCGAGATGCCAAAATTCATGCGCGTGTTGGCGTGGTCGTTCAGCAGTTCCATAAAGGGGTATACCGCTTCCTTGGCCAGTGACAGACGCTGTTCTGGCAGAGGAACACCAGTCGTTCCCTCATGACTCCAGGCCATGCGGCCCGACGTATCGAAGAGCAGTGCCACACCGCCGATGTTTCGGAAGAGCGCACTAGATGGATCGCCATACAGGTTATAATCCATTTTGTTCATCCACGAATAGTCCGGATGCACCCGTGCCTTCGTCAGATAAAGAGCATGGCTTGCTGGCTGATCTTGGAAAAGACGCATCATATAGTGATAGGTCAGGTTGCTATTGTTGCCATACGATGGTTCTGGGTCTATGGCCGGGTCAAACACATAGTTCCAGGAGACCCGAGAGGCAGAGACCGTAGCAATCGCACCCTGCCGCAGCAGCGCATAGCCCAAGTTATTGTCATTTTCAGGATAGCCGTTTAAGCAAGAACCTTGGAATGTGAAGGCTGGTGTTGCGTCGTTCAGGTTTACACGGTCATTGGAAGACATCAGGTGAGAGGCACTCGTTGCTCCGCCATGGGTCGACCAAACCAATAACCCATAGCCGCCGCCATTTGCCCACTCGCCAAGCATATTGCAAGGAGTTGCTGGGTCGGCATCGACTGCGTTGATGGTTGGACACTCTGGCGCTGGAACAATGCCAAAATCATCCTCATAGACTCGATAGGTTGTAAAGCCCATCGGGTCTGCAAAGTCTGTCTTGAGTGCTTCACCAAGATGGTAATCCGACTGATCCTCCCACAACTCTACCGCTGCCATCAGGAAACTCTCTCGCCAAGCGGACGGAACGCCTGTTTCGTAGTCGATTAGCTTTTGCAGAATGTCATCCAGCGTTGCATAGTCATCATTGTAGACTGGTATGCGACCCACATAGACCTCATGTGCGAAGTCGACGCCACCCAGTCCCTTATCGCCGGTGCCCCAATAAAAATCAATGATTGGGTCTACTCGTGTCAGGACAGGGGCTGTGAAATCCTCATTATCGAAGTATTCGCCATCTAGACCGCCCGCAACATAGCTAGCACCAACCTGTACCATTTGGTTGGTGCTAGGTACGATTGCGAAACTATCTGCGCCTGGAAGCCTCCACCGGAATTCAACGGAGGCCTCACCTGTTGTCTCGTGAAATTCAATCTCGATATCATATTGGCCAGGGGTTAGGGAGATTGAGCTATAGTTAGCCGTAACGAAGTGACTTGTCCAATTATCAACGATAGTTGTCCCATCGATTGTGACGCGTACGCCATCGTCGCTGGCCACCACAAACCGGTGGTTTCCAGCAACCGTTGTCGAGATTTTGCCTGTCCAGCGCACAGAGAATGTATCGGGATCAATCGCTGGATCTGGGCTTATTGGTGACGTAGAATTAACACCTTCACCAAATAAACCATCACCGTCAAGATCCCAGTTGCCAGTGAGATCGGCATAGAAATAATCCGAAGGTGATTCTAGATATCTGTAAGAGTTAATGTGCGGCCATCCCATTTTCATAGGGACATCGCCCACCGAATCGACCGGAGCAACGGGGTCATCGGGATCGGGATCGCCGATTAGCAGGACGTAGTGGATGCCCAACGGAACGTAGTTGTCGATCAGCCACTGACGAATCTTCTCTGCCGTTCCATCAGGAGCTTGTCCCGTCAATCCACCATAGTCATCTTCGGTCACGACCAGCACGGAATGACCAAGCCCCGTCTTATGCGTAACAAAATTCGCCAGTTGGGTGCTGTTGGTCTCAATGTCGTTGGTCGTGATGATCACAAAGTCGGGGTCTTCGACCGCTGGTGCTGGTCGTGGCGCCGAAATATAGCGATACCAGTTGACTGCCTCTGCGTAGTTCTCGAAGCGCAAACTGGCTTCTCGATCAAACAGCGTGTCTGCCAGCAGCGGATCGTTGTGAATGCGCTCATCCTCGCGTGCAAAGGTCAGGCGCGCTTGAACCGCTTGGGTGACGCGAACCGTCTTTTGCACCGGGTTGTATTGAACCGGAGTAAACTCAAGCTGCACAAATCTCCATTTGCGCCATTGAGACTGAGCAACAATCCGCACCTGCTGCTCTGGATAGAAGCGATCTTGCTCATAGACCTTGCGATTGCGTCCATCTACAATGTCTTTGCCTTCACCCCAATCCACAAGATAGGGGTCGATCTCTTCGTCCTCATCTGCTATGCGGGCACGCAGCGGAGGTGCAGGCAATATGTCAAATTTTTCATCCAAAACCTCTATCCCTCTAGGATCAACCTCAAGTTTCAGCGACTCCCAATCGATCCCTGGCGGCACAGCCACCTCATAGAGTCGCGTCGGTAACATTGGATCACCCGGCGAGTAAGTGGCTGAAAAGCCCTCCATTTGGATCAACTCTCCGATCTGTGGAAGATTCAACAACATTTTTTCTTGCGGTTCAATCTCGATTTGACCGGCCTCTAATGTAATTGTTATTGCCTCAGGTGCAACCGGCTCTGATGGCGGTGCACAAGCGGCCACAAACAAAGCCGTCACTGCAAGCGCGACAACCCAAAAGACAACCGCTTTGAGTTGAACGCTATTACGAATATTCATCGCACTCCTTTCGTATCCTTCACTCGCTCATCTATACCCTTATCCGAAAAGTTCTGTGCCGATGGATTCTCATTCGAGAAGTGGATCGAACTCACAATCACTTTGCGAATCGGTTTGATGGCAGTGAAGAGTACACATCGCAAACTATATCGCTCATCAGACGTAATTGCGCGATTGCGCAATTTTCTAAATGAGTTAATCTATCAAGACATAATAAATTGCGGCTGTAGAGACCAGGAATATAGTAGCTCTAGGATATCACAAAAGACCTACGAATAAACCAGTCTGGAGACCAGATCTGTACCTAGTCAAATGACGGATTTTGGAGGAATCGAACGGGGACGCAGTAGGGAACTATGGCGGCATTCTTAATCGTCGGGCCAACTATTAGCAATTTGCTCGCTCATAAAACGCTGCCCCAAGCGTACAGTCTGTAGAGCGCAAATCAAGTCATTCCCAGCCGACTCTTTCAAGACGTAGCCCCGAGCGCCAGCCTGGAATGCTTCATAGATATACTGAAACGTGGCGTGCATAGAAAGGATGATAACTTGAACGGTCGGGCAGTGCAGGAGGATCTGCCGCGTTGCCTCAATGCCGTCCATTTCTGGCATGACAATGTCGAGTATGGCAACGTCAGGAGGATGTTCGATGACTTGTGTCACGGCGTCGTGACCATTCGTAGCTTCACCACTCACAACAATGTCGCTTTGCAACTCAAGCAACGTATGCAAAGCGGAGCGGAAGTCGTCATTGTCATCTGCCAAGAAAACGTTTATATACACAATGTTGCCCAGTTGATCTTTTGATCTACCTACAAGTTGAAACGATGAAGGGGTGCAATAAGAGATATTTAGCATAGCACGATATCAGATGCTTGCCAGAAGGAAAGTCTGAACAATTATGTGGGGAATGTTCGATCAGTGTGGGAAGATTACTCATCCAGCGTGATACTTTACTTTCTGGTAAAAGAAAAGAGATGAGGTGAGAAATGTGACAAAAAGCGGTTAGCGTTTCATCCTAAAGGTAGAGAACCCAAAAAGGAGGAAGGAATGCTAACCGCGCCAGAAATAACTATAGCAGTACTGATGAATGTATTGCAAGTAACGCCGGTGGGAACAAACGTAAATGTAATGCGTCTGATGTGGGCGATGATGAATGGGTCGTTTCTGAAAAGTCGAGGAGCAATCCATAGCGCATTGAAAGAAAGCGGGTTTGAAGATGAGGAGCTCCGGCGAAGCTGGTGGAGCTTTCGATATGGATCATGGGATATTGCAAGCCTGCTCTCATCGTGGCAAGAAGAAGTGGAGTGGAAAGGGGAATGGGAGGCAAAAAAGTTAGAAGGATACCGAGTGAAAAGCATAGATATCACAGGGTTCTGGCGACCGAAGCTGCAAGGGAAAGTGAACCGACTCTATAACTCAACGGCTCGTCGGGCATTGCCCGCGCTCATCTTTGGAGTGATGATAAGCTCGGGGGGAGATAGGCGGGAAGCGAGTGCCACTGCTCAAGGCAATCATGAGATGCACGGTTGGAACAAAGGAAAGTGAGTTTCGGAAAAAGCTGCTGAAAGAGACGAAGAAATCACTGGAGTCAGACGAAGTGGCGGTGGTCGATGCCGGGTTTACAATCAGAGAAATGCTAGAAAGCGGCATAGACCGATTTGTCCTGCGGGAAGCCATTAACTGCACAGTGCGCCGCAATGAGTTCCCCAAACGCAAAGAAAAAGGCAGACCACCTGAATATGGTGATATTGTGCGTCCGCTCTCTCGCAGCTATAAGGGAAAGCGACTCGAGGCTACAACTCCGGACTCGTCTGGTCGCTTTCTCTATAGTGGTCGCCTGATTTGCTATCAAGCATGGCACAATCTCGTCCCCAGAACAACCAAGGTGGATACAGCCAACCGTACCTACTCGATTTACGTCATTCAGGATCCGGCCTACAACACACCTTTGGTTTTGGCGACCGTTATGACTTTGCAGCCTGAAACCATTTATCTTGTCTACCTGGAACGCTGGCCTGTTGAACATCCCCCCCCCCTTGGCTTCCAAGCAGATGATTGGCTTACATCGTCAATTTGTTCATGCCGATGAGGCTTGTTTCCGCTTACCTGAACTGGGGCTGCTGGCTGGCAATCTTCTTTCCCATTTAGCCGCTTCTCTTCCTCCCATACCGACTGGCTACTGGGCTCGAGAGCCTCAATCCACTCCCGGCAGGCTGCGCCGTGTTCTCTCGAGTGCTCTTTTTCCAACTCCTGACCAACTCGACCCTGACTTTCGGAAAAAGGCCTCGGTTTCACACCATTTACCTAAAGGCGTTCTTGCTCATCGCCGCCTCAATGCCGCTGCTTAAACTAGCCGAGCACTATTTTTACATTTTATCCCGTTTTTTCAGGGTGGATTCTTTTTTCCGCCCCTTTCGGTTTGCCCTTTGTCACTCAAGCCTTTACCAGAAAGTAAAGTGATAATGCCTTGCTGAATGGCAAATTTGACCAGCCCCGGCAGATCGTGGATGCCTAGCTTTTGCATCAAGCGGCTGCGGTAGCTCTCCACCGTTTTGGGCGAGAGGTTAATTTGTTCGGCAATTTGAGCACTCGACTTGCCTTCCACTACATGCTGCAAGACTTCGCGCTCGCGTGCCGACAACTCGTTCAACGGATTGTCTTCATCAGCCGCCATGCGCTGAACCAGATAGTCTTCAATCAGCTCGTCGGAGACAGAGGTACAAAGATAACGCTGGCCCGCGTGCACAGCCTTGATCGCCTGTACCAGTTCATCACCGGCTGACTCTTTCAGGACGTAGCCAAGGGCACCCGCTTTGAGTGCACGGTAGATATATTCGCGCGTCTTGTGCATAGAGAGCATAATCACTTGGGTCTCTGGACACTCGGCCCGGATGGTATGCGCAGCTTCGATGCCATTCAGGCCGGACATGGCGATGTCGAGCACAGCCACATCGGGACGCAGTTTGAGCACTTGACTGACAGCATCGTGTCCGTTTGCGGCCTCTCCCACAACGTGCATACCGGTCTGAGATTCTAGCAACATGCGCAGGCCCTGGCGCAACACACCATGATCATCAGCGATAAAGATGTTGATACTCATCGATCCACCTCGATTCGAATGGTTGTCCCGACCCCTTTTTGGGAGTTGATCTTGAACCGTCCTCCCTACAGCTTCAGCCCGTTCGCGTATGGTCAGCAGTCCCCAACTTGCACGTTTGGTAGGGTCAGCCAAATCTGCTGGATTAAAACCGCGGCCATTATCAGTAATGCTGAGACAGACCATATCATTCTCTTCTCGGAGTTGTAGCTGCACATGGGTTGCTTGGGCATGTTTCATGATGTTGGTCATGGCTTCTTGCGTGATGCGGAAGTACGCGTTCTCTGTGGCTGCAGCCAAGCGCAGAATGGTCTCTTCACATTCCACCGACACCGTGAAATCTGTCCGCTGTGCGACTCGGCTGGCATACCATGCAAGTGTCGCAGGCAACCCATAATCATCCAACATGGGTGGGCGGAGTTCGGCCATCACATTGCGTACCCGTTCGGTCGTTTGCTTAAACAGATCCTGAGAATCGGCGAGCAGCCTATGAATCTGTTCAGCGTCTGGCAAGTCGGTCATGATCTGTGTCTGAACGATGTTGAGATTGAGAGCCAACGTGCTCAAATTTTGGCCTACCTGATCATGGAGTTCACGAGCCAATGCCTTGCGCTCATTTTCCTGCGTTTCAGCAAGCCGCTGGTTGAGCACCCGCAGCTGGGTGCGCTGCTCGTGTACTTCTGCCGATAGACGCCGTTCTTCGGCTTGGGCGTGGGTGTGTTCCGTCACGTCGCGTATCATCACAATCACTTCATCCTCGCCAGATGGTACCACGCGTGACTCGCGCGTGTGCCGCACGCCAGCCTGCTCGATCTCGTACTCAAAGGTTTGGGTCTCCCCAGTTTCTAAGGCTCGGTCGTTATAGAACATCACCTTGCGCGCCAGATCCGCAGGCAGAATGTCGCTCTGATGCTTGCCAATCATCGCCATCACCGGCACTGATGATGTGAACTCGACAGGCGCTTTGACGTCTCGATAGATGCCGTCGCTGTCGATGCGCAGGATGGCATCAGGAATAGCTTCCAGCAGCGCGCGGTTACGTGCTTCACTGAGGCGCAGGGCTTCTTCTTGCCGCTTGCGTTCGGTGACGTCGCGGATGATGGCGATCACTTCATCATCAGTATCCGACACTATACGCGCCTCGAACGTGCGCATTGCCCCCGCGACGTCAATATCATAGATAAATTCTTGCAATTCGCTGGTGGTTAACGCCTGTTCGATGCAGTGCATAGCTTGCTCCACCAATTCTGGTGGCAGAAAGTCATGCTGCTTTTTGCCGATCATGTCAGCAATCGATGTCTGCTGTTCAGCGTTGTCGGACAATTGAATATCCAGGTAGGTACCGTCCCGACGAACGCGCACGATGATGTCGGGGATAGCTTCCACAAGAGCCCGATTGCGCGCTTCGCTGCGGCGCAGTGCTTCCTCCTGCCGTTTGCGTTCGGTGATGTCGCGAAAGAGGGCAATCACTTCGTCGGCGGTGTCCGGCACCACGCGCGCCTCACGTGTGTGCATCTCCCCGTTGATGTCAATGTCGTACACAAATTCCTGCAATTCGCCAGTTGCCAACGCCCGTTCAATGAAGTTCATGACCTGCTCCGCCACGTCTGGTGGCAGAAAGTCATGCTGCTTTTTGCCGATCATAGCGACAATCGGTACCTGCAGTTCAACTTTACTTTCTGGTAAAAGAAAAGAGATGAGGTGAGAAATGTGACAAAAAGCGGTTAGCAGTTCATCCTAAAGGTAGAGAACCCAAAAAGGAGGAAGGAATGCTAACCGCGCCAGAAATAACTATAGCAGTACTGATGAATGTATTGCAAGTAACGCCGATGGGAACAAACGTAAATGTAATGCGTCTGATGTGGGCAATGCTGAATGGGTCGTTTCTGAAAAGTCGAGGAGCAATCCATAGCGCATTGAAAGAAAGCGGGTTTGAAGATGAGGAGCTCCGGCGAAGCTGGTGGAGCTTTCGATATGGATCATGGGATATCACAAGTCTGCTGGGGTCGTGGCAAGAAGAAGTGGAGTGGAAAGGGGAATGGGAGGCAAAAAAGTTAGAAGGGTACCGAGTGAAAAGCATAGATATCACAGGGTTCTGGCGACCGAAGCTGCAAGGGAAAGTGAACCGACTCTATAACTCAACGGCTCGTCGGGCATTGCCCGCGCTCATCTTTGGAGTGATGATAAGCTCGGGGGAGATAGGCGGGAAGCGAGTGCCACTGCTCAAGGCAATCATGAGATGCACGGTTGGAACAAAGGAAAGTGAGTTTCGGAAAAAGCTGCTGAAAGAGACGAAGAAATCACTGGAGTCAGACGAAGTGGCGGTGGTCGATGCCGGGTTTACAATCAGAGAAATGCTAGAAAGCGGCATAGACCGATTTGTCCTGCGGGAAGCCATTAACTGCACAGTGCGCCGCAATGAGTTCCCCAAACGCAAAGAAAAAGGCAGACCACCTGAATATGGTGATATTGTGCGTCCGCTCTCTCGCAGCTATAAGGGAAAGCGACTCGAGGCTACAACTCCGGACTCGTCTGGTCGCTTTCTCTATAGTGGTCGCCTGATTTGCTATCAAGCATGGCACAATCTCGTCCCCAGAACAACCAAGGTGGATACAGCCAACCGTACCTACTCGATTTACGTCATTCAGGATCCGGCCTACAACACACCTTTGGTTTTGGCGACCGTTATGACTTTGCAGCCTGAAACCATTTATCTTGTCTACCTGGAACGCTGGCCTGTTGAACATCCCCCCTTGGCTTCCAAGCAGATGATTGGCTTACATCGTCAATTTGTTCATGCCGATGAGGCTTGTTTCCGCTTACCTGAACTGGGGCTGCTGGCTGGCAATCTTCTTTCCCATTTAGCCGCTTCTCTTCCTCCCATACCGACTGGCTACTGGGCTCGAGAGCCTCAATCCACTCCCGGCAGGCTGCGCCGTGTTCTCTCGAGTGCTCTTTTTCCAACTCCTGACCAACTCGACCCTGACTTTCGGAAAAAGGCCTCGGTTTCACACCATTTACCTAAAGGCGTTCTCGCTCATCGCCGCCTCAATGCCGCTGCTTAAACTAGCCGAGCACTATTTTTACATTTTATCCCGTTTTTTCAGGGTGGATTCTTTTTTCCGCCCTTTCGGTTTGCCCTTTGTCACTCAAGCCTTTACCAGAAAGTAAAGTCTTTACTCCTTTTGGTCGTCATTGACCAGAAAAAATGACTCAACCGTATCTCATGCGGTTGATAGGAACACCACTGGTTGAAATCGATATCTGGTACGGGAACCCTGATCAAGCAGGTTTGGTTTTGCAGAAACCGAACTCATTCAGCGGCGTCAACTTGCTTTGCTTTATCTATTGCCATTTACTTACTCCGGCAGCACCCAGTTGAGCGTCATCTCGTCGATGCAGCTTGCATCGGGTGCCTGGGTTGGATCAGCCAGGAACTGGTCGATCAGGTCCAGTGCGCACTCTGTGAGAATCAAGCCATGACCGGTCGGCAACTCGTAGAAGTAACCATTTGACAATCGGGTGGTTGCTTCCCGACTGAGCGAAGGCGGTGTCGTGTTGTCGAATATCCCCGCCAGCATTAGCGTCGGCAGAGCGCTCGTCACCGGCTCGACCGCAACGTTTGGTTCGCGTGGCGTGACCTCCCAATACTCACACGGTGCAATCTGTTCAAGGGTATGATAGAGCAGTGCCCAATCAAGCAGCGATGGATTGGTCGCAACCTGCTCATATAGGTTAGTGACCTTCTCCAGATCGGTGACGCTGCCATCCTGTAGACAGAGAGTCGAGTAGGTCAATCCTCTGGCCCAGGCACCTGCCTCTGGCGTTGCGCTGCCATGTTCGCCTGTGACATAGTCCAACCAGCCTTGGGCAGGCGCATCTAGGTCACCGTTAAGGGCAGCGTAGAGAGTGGCGGGCAGTAAGGTAAAGCCATTGCCCACAAAGGTGCTGTCATAGACGTAGTAGGCAAACTTCACGTCATCAACCGTCACCTCAAATGTCTCTCCAGCTTCATCCTCAATTGCCACGGTGACCGGCTCTCGTCGCAGTTGGGCCAAGACATCTGAGAATACAGTCTCCAAATCTGGATAGGCTCTGTTACAGACAGGATCGCTGGCACAGGCTGCGAAGATCGTATCCAATATCTCCAGCGTACTTGACAGCATGGTCTCGGCAAACACGACGTCCGGCGGAATGATGGAATCCAGAATCACGCTACGCATCCCTTCTGGTTGCTCCCGCATCAGCAGCATCGCGGGGGCGTGCCGTAGGAGACACCATAGACGTTCACTTCGTCTACCCCGAGAGCCGTACGCAGATCGGCCACATCTTCCGCGATGTCGAGAATCCCGTAGGCCGAGAAGTTCACACCCTCTGCGATCAGACGGTCGTGACAGGCACGGTAGGCATCCAGACTCCAAGCAACCTCTTCGGCCATGCTCATTCCTACCTGTTCAGCTGGGTCGGCTTCCATCTCGGGGCAGTAGAAGCCCGGCTGCGAGTACATAGCGCCGCGCGGCTCTAGGATAAACACATCGCGTTCCGCCCGCATTGCTTCACCCACAGGCAAAGCACTCCACAGCCAAGCGTAGAACGGACCGGATGCCCCAGGCCCGCCTGGAATCACGATAATCGGGTCGGGAACCGGGGTATCACTCGCGCTCAGGAACTTGACGACGTGAACGCGAATGGTCGGACTGTCCGGGTTGGTGCGGTCTTCGGGCACCCCCCATTCAGCTGCGCCATCAACGGCTCTGTTGTAGGTCGCTTCCATCTCTAATAACTCGCCACTCGTATCAGCCGCCGTCTTGATAAACTTGACTGTCCCAGCCATCGCTCTGTTTGATATGACTTTCCCTGCGTGTGCCATGGTTCTTCTCATTCATTCATTAACTTGCGATTGACGATTCCAAGTCCTATCTGCATCTTTGACTCGGTACATTCAGTATAAGCCCATGAGCGGGCGATGTCGTCCATCGAAAGGATGATATTGCGATTGAAGGGGGATGACATCGTAACTGAGGGAAGGATGACATCTTATAGAAAAATTGAAAAATGAGATTTGTGGTAGACCGCAGCATAACACTGCGTAAGTTTCCCACTTTGGACCAGTAGGGGGCATTCGGCCGAAAACTTGCGGTTGCGAGTAGGCAAATCAGAGTATTATAATTAAGCAGCTTCTCTACTACTGTTTTGTCAGATAAGTTATAATACGGTAAACTCTGCCAGAAAGTGACTAAAAAAACGAGGAGGCAGAGAGAAATGAAGCAAGTATATAAAGTTAAACTAAGTGATAAAGACAGAAATGAATTAAGGCGAATAACGGCAAAAGGAAAAGAGAACGTAAGAAAGATAAGAAGGGCACATATTCTGCTCTTGTCAGATGGAGGAAAAACAGACAGAGAAATCATGGAACGAGTGGGAGTGACGCGAGCAACGGTGGTGCGAATCCGCAAAAGATATGTGACGGAAGGGCTAACCAAAGCCCAGAAGAGAGGCCAAGAAGCGGACGACCAGTCGAGATTAGTAACGAAGCCAGAGCCAAAATCACGGCACTAGCGTACGAAAGGACCAGATGGGCGAAGCCGATGGACTTTAAGGCTGCTAGCAACCACAGCGGTTGAGTTAAAGTTTGTGGAAGACATTTCGCATGAAACCGTGAGTGAAATTCTGAAAAAAACGAACTGAAACCCCATTTGAAGGTGCAGTGGTGTATCGGAAAGTTAACACCTACATACTTGTGGCACATGGAACAAATCTTGGACCTCTATGCACAGCCCTATGACCCCAAGAATCCTCTCTGGTGGTGTTACGATGAAAACCTTGTCAGCTCTTGGGCGATACAATCGTGCCGATTGAGATGAAACCAGGCAAGAAATGGCGCTATGATCATCACTATGAACGCAAGGGCATCTGTTACATCTTGATTGCTTACCAGCCACACACTGGACAGCGGGTTGTTCAGATTACCGAACGGCGCAGAGGCCAAGAGTATGCTCGCTTCATGCATGATCTCAAAACGAAACACAATCCTGATGCTGATTCATTACAGATTGTTCAGGATAATCTCAACATTCATTCACCCAGTTCCTTCTACACCATCTTTTCGCCTGAGGAAGCTTTCGCTCTGGCTCAGCACTTTCAGATGGTTTATACCCCCGTCAACGGGGGTTGGCTTAATATGGTTGAAATTGAACTCTCGGTTATCACTCGCCAAGTTCTTGATCGCCGCATTGATTCCAAAGAGCTTCTTGAGACTGTTGTCCTTGCTCTTGTCAACGAGCGCAATGAACAATCCGCTACCATTCAATGGCAATTTACCCCCGCTCTCGCTCGCCAGAAGTTCCAGCGTTTCTATCCTGTTTTGGATACCGATTCTGATGACCAACCTGTATCATAACTTATCTGACAAAACACTAGGGTTGGAGCCGTGATTTCACTTAGCTGCTCTAGCATGTAGGTCGGCTCGGTCAGATAAAGGGCACGCACCCGCTCGACAATTAAAGGTAGATGGCCGGGATCCGGGGCGATGAGCGCGTACTTCTCACCAAACATAGCAGACATATCGTCCATATGGAGCGATTTGAGCCACTCTCTGTGTTCCTCAGTAAGACCCTCTACGGTGTAGTTGGGGGCATAGGTCACCAGCTTATCGACCCGTTCGGGATAGCGCATGGCCATCTCCAGACCCACCACGGCGCTGTCGGCCCAACCGACAATATGGGCATTCTCGATGGCTAATTCGTCCATCAATGCCACCGCGTCATCGGCCATTACCTCAAAGTCCAGCCGTTGACCCGAGTCAGTAGAACGGCCTCGTCCGCGCGCGTCCATGACCACAACTTGGTATTCCTCAGCGAGCAATTCGGTCAACCCAGCAAAGTCCGCCGTACTCCACATACCGCTTGGCATGAGCAACAACGGTTCACCTTCGCCGTGGATTTCATAGTACATCTGAATATCGTTAATCTGGGCAATTGCACCGTCATCCGGCACCATAAACACTTCCACGTCCGACACGGTGTTATCTACTATGATTGGCTGGCAGGCACTGACAAACAGTGATGCCAGTATTAGTATTGGTATGAATCGATGTAAGTACAACATCTCCGTTACTCCTTTCGATAATGTATAAAAAGTACAGCTATTCAGTCATCGTGGGACCAGGCGGTACTTGATTGAAGAGAATTAGCTGCACCATATTTTGTGGCATACGTTACCAAGATTTGAATCTCCATGTCTATCCTTCTTAAATAAACTTATTGCTCCATACCTAGCGCAGTTCCCCTCTTGAGGATAAACCAGATAAATAGGAGATTACGCCGCCATGCAGCCAGGTAATATCCTGACTGGACGCATAATTGTATAGGAAAGGTGAATCGGTAGCAGTTTAAGGTCGTCGATAGCCCATAGCCTCTTCTACACGCGCTCTGGCAAGTTGGAGCGCTGCGAGTCGTGGTGACACACCCTCGTCAGTCGCTCGCGCCAATATTTCTGCGGTGTTCGAACGGATTTTTTCAGCAATCATCGTCATGGCCTGCTTCTGCGTCCCACCCTGATATTCCACAGCGGCACAGATCACGCCACCCGCGTTGGCGATGAAATCGGGAATGCTCAAGATGCTGTGCTCATGCATCCAACGTTCGGCCGCGTCTGTCGCTGGAACGTTGGCCCCTTGCAAGACAAGCTTGGCCTGGAGTCGGCTGATATTCTCTTCGGTCAACACATCGGGTCGTGCTGCTGGAATCCAGATGTCGCAGGCTACATCTATTAGTGCCTCCCGATCAATGGGACGACCATCTCTAAAGGTGTAGACAGACTCACCGCTGCGCTTGTGTTGGGTCAGCGCATCGATATCGAGTCCCGAGGAATTTTGGATTGCGCCACGACTGTCTGACGCAGCCACCAGCACGGCACCTCGTTCATGTAAGAAGCGCGCAGCATGAATGCCCACAGCACCGTAGCCTTGTATGGCCACTCGTGCGCCATGTAGCTCCATCTTGGCTATTGGTGCGGCCACTTCTGCTGCGACCACCAATCCGTACCCCGTTGCGCCGATTTCATCCAATGGAATACCTCCCACGACCCGCGGCAGACCGACCACCCGGCCGATTTCATCCTTGATCCAGGCCATGCTCTCTTCATTGACGCCCATATCTGGTCCGGGAATATAGTCATCTACCGAACGGATCTGCCGCGCAAAGGTGCGGATCAGCGCTTCTTTTCGCGCGGGTGAACAGGCCGGGTCCGCAATAATGCCCGCTTTACCTCTGCCGTGGGGCAGACCGGCGGCTGCGTTTTTGAACGTCATGGCGCGGGCCAACCTGCAAACTTCGTCCACCGTTACGTCGGAGGCCATACGTACGCCACCGACAGCCGGCCCACAGGCTACATTATCCACCACAACAATGGCCACTAATCCCACTTGAGGTTGGTGCAATAGTAGTACTTTTTCAGGGCCTAACTCGTCGCCTAGTTGACGAATGTTGATGTCCATAGCATTCTCCTATTTCCTATCGCGTGTGCAACACTTGCGCCGCTTCTGGCTCTGACGTACGCTGCCAAAAATCGGCAACGGCGCGCCAAAACGCATCTGCTTCCTCGAAAAATTGTTCTCATTCTTGACAACGCGGACAGAAGTAGCATGCGCTCCCCAAGTATTGAATCTTCTCGACTGTAATTCCACATACAGGACAGGGCTGCCCCGCTCTGTTTTTGTCCATCAAGCGTACGTAGCCACCCCGTTCGCCGCAGAGATTGAACTCGTCATTGCGACCGCCCTTGTTGATAATCACAACTTGTGGGGTGAATTGCCCAAGCTACCCCTTTGGATGACCTTACCCACCATGGTCTGATTCATCCGCCTGACCAAAGTCGTGTATTTGGGAAGTTCAAACATAAGTGGTCTCCTTCATTTATTCAGCATATATTACAAGCCACAAAAACAAACCAGTCCGATGACCTGTTCTACCGCTGGTCATCGGGCCAGTTTTTAGAATTATCAAGTTGGAGTACACCCATATTATACTCAAAAAAAATAATTCTTCATTTCTATTTGACGCATTTTAATTCTGTATCCTGATTGTCCGAAACATAAAAAGAAGGTATTGCTAGGCCAATTTGTCGCTACCCAAGCGACTGAACAGATAACCCCCACGGACATTCACTAGCTGCTATCAATTAGGCCAGTCTGCGGTATAATATAAGCAACTATCCATTTCGTTCTAGGTCGCGTTTTCCTAAGAAGATTATGTCAAGCCAAACATTTGAAGTGATTCTTACCCATGAGCATACCGACTTTGATGTATTGGCGTTGCTTTTTGGCGCATCTTTGCTCTTTCCGGATGCCCTGCCTGTTTTGCCCTATGGCATCAACCGCAATGTTGCAAGCTTTCTTGCTCTCTATAAGAATCACTTCCCGTTTCTTTCGTCGAGAGAGTTGTCCAAGGGAACGGTATCCCATGCCATATTCGTCGACACAATCAAGGCAAACCACCCCAAAGGAATGCAGAACGAGACAAACTTCACCGTGATCGATCATCACAGTTTTGAGCAGCCGTTACCAGAAAATTGGCAATTGTGGAGCGAACCTGCGGGTACAAATACAACTCTCATTGTTGAGAAGCTAATTGAACAGCGTCAGCTTCTCTCTCCTGTGTAGGCCACGCTGCTGGCATTGGTCATTCACGAGGATACAGGCGGTTTGACCTATGCGGGCACGACACATCGAGACGCAGCTTGTTTGGCTTGGCTACTGCGTCCGAGTATGCGGTCAATTTGGCGGTGATCAAACAATTTCTCAACCACCCATTGAGTGAGGAGCAGCGCAATTTGCTCAATGGGTTAATTGTGCAGAGTGAATTCATCGAGGTTGTTGGCAATACCGCTGTGATTGCGCAGGCTGACGCCAAGAATTTCACAGGTGGTAGAACTTTAACGGTTTCAACACGTCCAAATTCGCTAGGGCAATCATCCCAGCCACAGCAGGCAGGCCGCTGGTCTCAGTAGATCCAAATTTGGCGTTTTTGGCTATTTTCAGTCGAGATTGCAGGGATTTTGGAGTCATTTATTCAGATTTCGGTTACAGAAAACAACCTATTTCATATCTGAAAATCGCCCAAATCTAACGCAAAAACTAGATATCGACCGGCAAATTTGTATTTATGTCAACTGTTTAGCCAGAATTCTCTCTCAAAACCTGAAATTTGGATCTACTGGGTCTGGTGCAACAGGTAGCGTACAGTCATTTCGGCAGATGCCTGGGGATCGGCGACGCGGAACCAGGGTAAGTAACGCTGTACGGGGCATCCAACTCGATCTTCCCAACTTTCACAAGCTGCATCACGGCCAGAGCAGTAAAAGCCTTGGTCGTTGAGCCTAAAACAAAGGGCGTTTGCGGAGAAGGTGCTTCACCGCCCGGTTGCGCTTTGCCAAAGCCACGCAGGTGGATGATCTGGTCGCCCTCGACAATGGCAAGGGATACGCCAGGAATGTTCAGACGCTGTATCTGCTCTTCGACGTACGCTTCGATTGCATCATAGGAACCGTTTGTGGATGTTAGTTTTGCCGAAGTAGGCTTCACGAATAGCCGAAGCGCCAATGCCAACAGCGCACAAACACACACCATCAGGAAGAGACATTTTTTGCGATTCATTGTTGTAACCCCGTAGTCAGCCACTACTGTTCTGTGCAAACGCCTCATCCGTTACCATTATTTCGGCGCGGCGCTTGATTGCACGCAACAGCAGCCACGAGACAAAGTTGCCACCCGGCTTGATGCCCAGCCAATAGAGAGCAAATTTCCAGCGCGCCGCTGAGCTGAGCGCATGGGTACGATGTTCTAACGTGAGATTGCAGCCAGCGGTTGGATCGCTACCCGCAACGCGGAAACTCATTGCCAGCTTTTGGTACTCGGGTTGGTCAAAGTCCATGAACTCGGTCGGAGTCTGCAAAGGCACGATCTGCTGGTCCAGCAAGTTCTGATATTTGCCGATCCCACCAACGATGAGTTCTTGATTCGGCACTTCTGTCAGCACAATGTTGCCAACTTCGGCCAAAACAACGTCCATAAAAGGCTCGGTATCTAACGTTTCCTCGGCGCGTTTGCCGGTAAGGCGGCTGGGCAGATAGCGCAATTCACCCATAAATTTTGCCACGGGCATATCGGCCAGCGTTACCCGACGTATTGCCTGAAAAATCGCCTTGGGCGGGGCATGAATGGTCACGGAAACGTGGCCGTTGAACTCAGCATTTGGTAGAAAGTAGTCAAGGAGTGTTCCCTCCGGGGTTTTTGATGCCGGTAACGTATACCAGCGCCCCAGTGCAAACAGAGTTGTACCAATTGCCGTTGCAATAGCAAATTTTATTGTGCGTGATCCACGTTGTATTCGTGTTGTTTTAGACATATTTGCCTCCTATAAGCCATACTTGTTCGGATTGCAGTCTGTCGTGGACTTCTGCGCCGATCAAGTGGCCGCAACCGCCGCGCGACCGCGCGCCTTCTCTGGAAAGCGCATCTGCATCAACGGGATACCCACGCCATAGGTGATGAAGTCCTTCTGCGGGGTTACTTCGATGACGCACAATTCACTTTCCGCTTCATGGAGATAGAGCTTTTGCCGCACGTCGGCGTTGACCTCGCTGCGCTCTAACACCTTTGCTATCCCAGAGAAGGTAATGGTCGCTGCCGGTATCTTAATCCAGGGCATAAGCGGCACGCGCTTGGGGATGGTAATGGTGAGCGACACGTGGGGATTACGCGCCACATGCTTTGTCTTCCAGGTGGCCTTTAGCGTGCCGATGTAGAGCTTGTGATCGTCCACGACGTAGTTGATGCCAACAGTCCGCGATTCGTCTTTCGCTGTCACCATGCCGAGGACGGCAAAAAAATTTTTTTCGATCTCTTGCCAAATTTGATCACTTGTTAGTTGAAGTGTCATGATCGATCTCCTTTCTTCGATTTGGCCCGATACTTCACGCGCCCTTCAATGCACCGAGACAATACTGTATTGACACCCTCTTACCAGAAGCCAGGGATCAGTCGATAGCGCACAGTTGCGCAGTACGCCGCATAGCCCTTCAGGTCTCTACGCAATACCTTCTCCTCATTCAAGATTCTGGCCACCCGCACCAGCGGGAAGAGTACCGCCGGTATCAGCGCCCAATAAGAGCCAAGAGCTAGTGCCGAGAAGATAACCATTATGGTAACGGCCAAATACATCGGGTGGCGAACAACTCCGTAAAGGCCGGTTGAGATCACCTCGTCCCAGTTATGCTCATACACGAAATCGACTGGCTGAAAATCGTTTTCCTGCAGATAACCAGTGTGATCTGGGTCGAGTTCAAAGGTCATCTTTGTCTCGGGGAAGTAAATGGCTAGACCGTGTGAGTCTGCCATATCCTCGCTGTGTCCTTCCTCGATGACTGCTCTGTCAACAGCAGATTTTAGTTTGTTTGCTGCATTGCGTATCTGGCCAGATATCGTCAACCGCTTTGATGGACTCTTTAGGTTTTGTGCTTTTGAAAGCTTTTGCCAACGTGGCTCACTTCGATTAGCTTTTGCATATTGTCTCTCCTTTGCAGAGCGCACCACGTCAAATGATGTGATACATGGCGTCTCTTTGGGGACACCACAGATTAACCTTACATCGGCGGATGAGCCGCACCCTCAATCGACGGATAGATCACATCTTGCATCGGCTCACGCGTAAAAGTCTTTGGACCCCACAGCAGCATAATGCCAACTGCGGCAATTACCCACAGCACAATGGAAATCGTGTTAGCACGACCGACAATGTCAAAGAGTTCACCGGTAAAGTTGACCATACTGTGGAAAAGAATCACCGCCAGGATGCTGCGATTGGTGTTGTTGTAGACCCACGTAAAGGCAAAGCTCAGCGGGACAACGCCAATCAGAAACATCCAGAAGTCAACCGTGCCGATGCCCAAGCTGGCCTGATAGGTCCCCTCAGCAAAGAAGAGGGGCAGATGCCACAACGACCAGACGATGCCCAAGATCAAACTAGACATGAGCGCGCTGCGGGTCGATTGCAAGCGATCCAGCACATAGCCACGCCAGCCCACCTCTTCAATAAAGGGCACAAGGGTAGCGAAGAGTGCCGACAGCACAAGGCCAAATGGATTGGCCGCGATATTGACAAGCGAATTGCCCCAGACCGCGCCTGGGCCCCCTAGCAGATAGTCGATGAGGGCTGCGAGTCCGTTGAGTACCGGAACGAAGAGCAGTAGAGTCAGGAACCACTTCAACCCGACCCGGCGCACGTCGATCATGCGCCGCCAGTAATCGTGTTGCCCTTCCTTGTTCTTGGTCAAATAGGTAAATCCGATGCCGGTCACCAACGTACCAAGCGCACCAGTCAGGAAGAGCGCCAAACCAAGCGGCGTCTCCAAACTAATCTTCAGCAGAATGGCCGCGCCCCAGAATGCCCACGTCCAGGCGAATGTGACTGCGAAGTAGAACCACGGGTTTTTGAATAGCACAGGTGTTGTTTTGTCATATTTGTTCATTTGTAAAATGTTCCCTTTAGCCTAAGAATCCAACCCAGCGCAAGATCAACAGACTAAATCCTACAATCATCACGCTGCCAAAGAAGTTGAATGTGTACTGCGTGGCCCTCTCTGGCAGGAACGTGTCGAAGACATAGCCTTTCTCAGCACCGTAGCGCACCGCCAGCCCCGTGAGTGGACACCTCATGCCGTTGCCTAAATAGACAATAGTCTCGATGCCAAGCAGTGCCAGGACAACCCAAAGCCAAGCGCCTTGCGCACCAGTGATGCCAGCATAGACAAGCATGAAGGTCGAGGCTGCCATTACCAGATAAATGGCTGTGTGTATGGTTCGGATCAGTATGAGTATTTGGCTATCAGTCATCTACCCTCCTGTACAGACTGAGTACGCCCGAAAATGATGCCGAATTCAACTACATAAGCACTTCTTCTACAGGCCGCCGCAGCGATTTGGGCATGGCCTGTGCATATCCATAGCGCACCAACAACTGGGGCTGCATAGCCACGGGGCCGCTTCGCACGTAATCACCAACGGTGACCATACCAGCCACTGCCGTTAATTTAAGAAAATCGCGTCGACTCATGTCATTCATCTGCAACGATAGCAGCCTCATCCGTTGTACCATCCAGATGGCTGTCGGCAAGCAGCTCAGAGATATCCACGTTCCAGAAGTAATCTTCGAGCTTCCAATAGGACCATGGCTTACCTTGATCTTCCCAGGTGATGGAAATGTGTGAAGGGAGCGTAATTCCGTCGTTCTTCTGCCATGCCAGGAAATCGGCTCGCCAGGGGATTTTACCGGATGCTTCGTCGCGATACCGTAGCGCAGTGATGCGCGTAATCAGGCTACTTTCAGGATCGAAGTAGACAATCAACTCGTCTTCCTCATCATCAAAAGGAAAGATCAACCGTGCTGCTGTCTCGTCGATGGCCTCCCAGCGGATACGCGGATCTGTAATCCAAAGAGAAGGCATTAATGGCGCTTCAACCCACAAAATCATATTCGCCCCTTGGTCAACTGCTGGTCCCGTGGCTTCTTTACCCATAGGTCCGGTCATCCCAATGCCGTCTACATAGCGGTCTATCGCCTTGAGGACGGGGAAACCAAACCAGGTCACCTCCATGTAGCGTTCAAACGCATAGCCTGGACGATGAACCAGCCGATAGCGTAATGACATCCAGATGCCAAAGTTGGCACGGGCGCGTCCACAGACAACCAGTGACCCGACACGTGGAACCTCTTCTCCCAGCGTTACTTCAAAGTAACGGCGTACAGGTGCCGGCAAATGGGGCGGTACCGCGACAGTACCTAGATTCCCTGGTTCATCCGGCGGCGGAAGTAGGTTCGATGGTTGTACCTGAAGACCAACCCAACCAATTCCGACCAGAACAATCAGTCCTCCAATAATTCCAAACGTCACCTGACTCAGCGTATTCATCTGTTGCTCCTCTCAAATGGACTACACAATGACCTGCCAACTCTTCATAGAGCGCAGCCACCTGGTTGTTGGTCCAGTTCTCTGGCCCGCCGATTTCAATATACGAACCCTCCTTCATTAATCACTCCCGATCAGCCGGAATTCCTCGACAGATAAATCTGACTGAGTCGGCATCCAAGGGCTGAGACAGGCCGGATCTTCCACGCACGGATCTGTCAGCGCCTGTAAAAACGCAACCAGATCATCGACATCTTGATTGGACAGGTTGATAGGCTGCCTGTCTGCAATCTGAGCCAATGCTTTCCGGGTATTCTCGACGCAATATTCGGTCTGCACACCTGCATCTAGTTGGCTGTAATCGTAGGCGGCAAGCGCCTCTGCCGGGTTGAGGTGATGACGAACAATGCCTTCTAAGGTCCGGTACGCTCCATCATGTCCATAAGGAGCAGTGACGGCTACATTGATCAATGATGGGGTGCGAAATGCATAGAGATCCTCGGGTAACCCCGTCTCGCGAAAGCGACCAAAGTCATCCATTTCTGTATCGCCGTCCCCTTTGCCAGGACCAACTTGAGGAATCGCCAATACATGGAACTGTTCATCTGTAAAAAAGTCGCCCATATGACAGCTTGCGCAGCCTGCGCCGCCTTGATTTTCGGGCTTGAAAAAGAGAATCGCCCCCCGTTTGGCTGCCGGGCTGATGGCCTCGTTGTCTCCTTGTACATAGGCTTTCCATGGTGTTTCGACAAAAAGTTGGGAACGCTCGTAGGCTGCAATCGCCTGAGCAATTCGCTGCTCGGTAATCAGTTTGTCGATGGTCTCACCCGCGCCAAAGATAGCTTCAAATTCCGATACCCAGGGGTTGTTCCTTGATGAGTTACCAAGACGAGTCGCCAGATAGCTGCGAACGTCCTGATTCGTGGTTGCGTTGAGATTGTCGCCGCGCATCTCTTCAGGGGAAGTAACTGGAAAGCGTGCCTGGGCCATTGTCAGATCGTGACCCGCCTGTGGGTCGGCAACACCCAAGGGCGAATCAGGTGTGCGGATGCCCAATCCGTCTGCACCATTGGTCATTGGAGTCTTGCCCAAGCTCTCTATGCGTCCATCATGGAAGAGCACTCTATCCCATAAGGCCACATTGAATGTTGTTGGCGAGTTGCGGGGCACGGTCGGTCCACCACTTGGATGTACGCGTCCTGGTCCAATCAGATCAGGCTCAAGTGCCCCCACGCCGATAGGCAGTGAGAGCGCATCGCCACCACCAAGCGTTGGTAGATGACAGCTCGCACAGGCCGAATCTTCGTCACTGCCCAGAGCTTTTGTAAAGAAGAGTTTTAGACCAAGTTGGGCCATCGGCTCCTCAATTCTGGGGATCTCACGTCCAATGCTGGGATCGCCAGTCAGCCCGCGTGCTGCGATAAGGCCGCGCAATTGAGTATCTAAGTCTGTATCTAAAAACATTACCCACGTAGGTTGACACGCTATCAGCATTCCCATGATAGCCCCTAGAGCGGCGATGACGAACGTAAACTGGATTTTGGATAGTTGCCATGTAGATTTATGCATGCCAGACTCCTAGCTAAAATAACGGATCAACCCAATACCGCCACCCCACAGAATGTGCCACATAAAATAGAATCCGTAACGGAATATGAGCGCAGAAAGGAACCCACCCTGACGGAACAGAACCGCACCGCCCGTGATGCTGCCAACAATAATGACAAAGAATTGC
Source organism: Chloroflexi bacterium TSY (assembly GCA_019217005.1). The sequence goes on along the minus strand of JAHBNG010000027.1, from coordinate 32,980 downwards.
ACGGCGAGTGTCAATGTGAACTTTTCTGGGAACATCGTGGCCAGTCCGAACATCTGCAGGCCCCAATACGCCACTGCGCCTATAATCGCCACACCCCAAAAAATTTCCGTTTGTCTACGACCACGGAGTGCCAGATTGGAGATAATCCAGATGAATAGCGGCAGCACAAAGAGGTGAATCTGAATCTCTTCCAACAAGCCGCCAAGTGCGAAGATCGGTACGGAATCGGGAAAGCGGGTCTGTAGCCCATAGCCCATTGGCTGCACCAAATCAAAGAGCACCATGAGTGTGCCAATGCCAAGTCCCCACAGCAGCGGCATCCATAGCCGTCTTCGCAGTGGAATCTGCGCGTCCCACATCTCTGGGAATCCTATTTTAGAGGATAGAACGAATCCAACCCCACCCAACACCGCCGTTATCGTAACCAACAGCCAACTCGTCTGTTGCCCAGAGTTCACCTGAAGTGGCAACAGCAACTTAACCCCATGCAGGGTGAACATCGCAACGACAAGGCCTAAATAGATCCAACCGGAAGGACCTACGTGCTTGTTGAGCCATTTCTTTAACGCCGCGCCCCATTCGGGCAACGGATTCAATCCGAGATCGATATGTTCAATTTTATCCAAGCTGTACATAAAATTCCCCCCTTCGTGGCTGACCCAACCTCCGGGAGGTGTCCAAACAGAGTCTCGTTCTTGCAACAACGTGCAGAACACCTCCCGGGGGCTTAGACCACATGATTTCCAGAAGAGCCAGTATCCTGATTGGCATGGATTACTTCCCAGTTCCATTTTCTCCCGCGGCTCGGGTATGCTGCGTCAGCGGCTGTAGCAATGAGGTGAACTCGGCTGGGATGACATATTTGGTTGCCTCACCTTGGCCCAGATCTTTCAGCGTTTCTAGATATTGCAGGCTCATCGTCTTGCTTTCGACCGTTTGGGCGATATCGTTGATCTTCTCCAAAGCGGTGGCATAGCCTTCGGCACGCAAAATTGTACCTTGACGCTGCCCTTCGGCCTCCACAATCTCTGCTTCACGTTGACCTTCGGCCCGTAGGATTCGCGCCTGCTTTTCACCTTCCGCAACCTTAATGGCTGCTTCGCGTTTGCCATCTGCTTCCGTGACAACAGCGCGACGCTGACGTTCTGCCGACATCTGACGGCTCATGGCATCCTGAATTTCGCGTGGCGGAATGATCTCGCGGATCTCTACCGCCGTTACTTTGATGCCCCAGCGATTGGTTACTTCGTCGAGTTTGCCTTGCAGCATTTCATTGAGCTGATCCCGTTTGGCCAGCACATCGTCCAAAATCATGTCACCCACTAATGCACGCAGGGTTGTAATGGCAATGCCGCGAGAGGCACCTTGAAAATCTTTCACCTCTAAGACGCTAAGCAAGGCGTTGATCACGCGCATATAGACCAAGAAATCGATAGAAAGCGGCGCGTTATCTTTGGTGATACAGGTTTGAGGTTCCACATCGAAGAAGACTTCGCGCAGATCCACGCGTATACCGCGATCGATAAAGGGGATCAGGAAAATCAGACCTGGTCCACGTGCGCCCAAAGCACGACCCAAGCGGAAGACAACCAGACGCTGGTATTCAGTGACAATGCGAATCGAGAGCGCCGCAAGCGTAATGATGAGCGCCAATAGCGCAAATGAAACAATCAGTGTTCCTAAGTTTTCCATTACGATTCTCCTTCCTTAGAAATCGAAGCGGACGCTGTTACTGGTGTTGTCCCACTCTCCCGTGGTGTGGTTCTCTCAGTAAGTGAGGTAAGTTCTTCTGTCAGAGTTTCTTCTGTGGGCTCCACAATCAGTAGTAGCCCCTGCACTTCGAAAATGCGTACCTTTTGCCCTGCTGGCACGCGCTGCGGGGGACACACATCGGCATACCAGAGCTGGCTGTCGAACCAGACACGACCCTCAGGTGCAAGCGCTTTGCGCACTGTAGCGAGTTGACCAATATAGTGCTCGTACCCCGTACGAATCGGGGCATTGCGTGAACGTGCTAATTCAAAGATGACGAGAAAAATGATGGCCGCCGTCAAGGCAGTTGCGACACCCAACACCCACGGATCAACGCTTAGGTCGGGTAGCACTGGTGAGTCTGGGCGCAACGGGCGGAAGAGCAGCAAACCGCCCAGCAGAAATGAAATGGTGGCACCAACGCCCAGCGCGCCCGTCCCTTCTACGATGAGTTCCGCCACCATCAACACAATGGCCAGAATGATAAAGGCAACACCCGCCCAGTTTGTTGGTAGGTTGCCCAGTGCAAAAAAGGCAAAGAGCAGGCAGATTGCACCAGTTACGCCCGGGAAAAACATGCCCGGGTTGTAAAGTTCGGCAATGATACCGATGGTACCTACGCTGAGCAGAATAAAGGCAATATTGGAATCGCTAATGACGTGAAGAAATTGCTCGATAAAGCCCATCGGTGCGCTGTAACGCGGTGCTTCAACAACATCCAGCGTTGTCTCTCCTGTCACAGTTTCAATTGTCAATCCGTGAACTTGCTCTAGTAAATGATCCAGATCGCGAGCCACTAAATCGATAACATTCAATTCTAGCGCCTCTTTTTCGGTAATGGAGACACTCTCGCGTACCGCTTTCTCCACCCATTCAGCATTGCGGCCTCGGGTTTCAGCCAGTGTGCGAATCATCGCTGCCGCATCATGAACAGTCTTATCTACTAGGGTGTCGTCCTGTGGTTCACCGCCCAGGCTTACGGGGTGTGCAGCCCCTGTGTTGGTACTGGGAGCCATTACCGCAATGTGGCTGGCCTCTAGCACAAAGAGACCTGCCGATGCCGCCCGAGCGCCCGGTGGGGTGACATAGACGGCAACTGGCACGGGGGAAGCCAGGATTGCCTGCGTCATCTCGCGCATAGAGGCATCCAGTCCGCCCGGTGTGTCCAGTTCGATCACGACGAGCTGTGCATCCTGCCGTGCAGCATCTTGCAGTGTGCGCGTCAAATAGCTGGCGACAGGCGGGTTGATCACGCCGCGAATTTCAAGAATATGGACAGCGTTCTGGGTATCTTGTGCATATGCAAGGCTATTTTGGAGCAGCAACCCGCCCATGCTCAATAGTCCCAAGAAGAGCAGGAGACGAACCAAATGGTTTTTGCGACGAAGTTGTATGGAGCCAAAATGGATCACGCCCATGTTGAACCTGCTTCCTTCAAACGGCATTCGGAGCCGTGTGAAGTCCGAAGAATTCGCGCAACAAAACGTGCGCATCTATGTATATTATGAGATAAGATCAAGGAAGTTACATCAGTCAACTAGGGGGAATCGATCCCAGTCAGTTGGAGGGTATATCAGTGTAAAATGAAACACCCAGTGGGATTGAAACCATGCAACATGGGTTTGCCAACTTCACAGACACAGGTTCCCTTCTGTGGGGGCGCGTACACGTACCATGATTGCAGATGCTTACAATGCAGCTAACCAGGTAAATAATAATAGATCGCATTCATCGCTCTGCGATCATCCATTCGTGGACGACCTGCTTTGCTCTTTGGCGGCTGAGGCGGGATTAGTGGCTTGATTTTCGCCCACAGCTTATCAGTCATAGGCATACAACACTCGACCGCTCTTATCATCGATCCACCGAATCTTATCGGCTGGAAAACGCAGCCAGACGTCCGTGTTTGGCTGAACATCTGTCGTGGGATGGGTAGAGACTTTGACGGTGTCATCCCCAATCTTGACCGTCAGTAAATTTTGCGAACCCAGTGGTTCCACAACCAACACGCGCACCTTGAGCGCATCGCCTGCTGGCTGCATGAGCGTCTCCATATTTTCGGCGCGAATGCCAATCACAATGGGCTGCCCATCATATCCACGGAGTAGGGGCTCAATGCCCGGAGTTGGCCGCAAGCGATGAGCGCTGACGGTCACATAGATCTGCCCGTTGTCACGCCGCACCTGGCCCTGAATAAAGTTCATGGGTGGATTACCGAGGAAGCCTCCCACGAATTGATTGATCGGCTGGTCGTAGACCATTGTGGGATGTTCAAATTGCTGAATTATACCATCCCGCATAACGGCAATGCGGTCCCCCATGCTCATGGCCTCAATCTGATCATGGGTGACGTAGATGGCGGTCGCTTCGATGTCTTTGAGCAGCCGCTTGAGTTCCGCACGCATCTCTAAACGCAGAAGAGCATCCAAGTTGCTGAGTGGCTCGTCCATCAGCAGCACTTGTGATTGCATGGCAATCGCACGCGCAACGGCCACTCGCTGGCGTTGACCGCCACTCATTTTGTTGGGGAAGCGGTCGAGCATAGTCTCGATGTGGAGCATTTCTGCGGCGTGGTGTACGCGGCGGTCGATCTCGGCTTTGTCCACCTTGTGCATCTTCAGGCCAAAGGCGATGTTATCGTAGACCCTCATGTGGGGGAAGATGGCGTAACTCTGGAAGACCATGGCTATGCCTCGCTCTCGCGGAGGCAGATAGGTGACATCACGTCCGCCGATGCTGATGCGCCCCGTATCGGTCATGCCCAGTCCGGCAATGGCGCGTAGAAGCGTGGTTTTGCCACACCCACTCGGCCCAACCAGCACGACAAACTCCTGGTCTTCCACGGTTAGACTGACGTCGTCAACCGCTACAAAATCGCCAAAGGTTTTTGTTACGTGTTCGATCTTTATTTCAGCCATTGTCTTCTATATTTATTGTAGCTTGTCAGTATTTCAGCCTATCAGCGGTCAGCTTGTTGAGTTGGTCTACCATTGCACCCGACGGCGCAAAGCTGAAATGCTGATAGCTGACAGCTAAAGGTCTATTTGGTCACCTGTCCCCACATGTTGAACAGATAGCGACGGATGATAAAGATAAAGATAAGCGACGGAATTAACATAAAGAAGCCGCCCGCAAATTGGTAAGCTTCTGACGATTGCCCCAATGCGTTGAGCACCTGTGCGGGCAGCGTCCGATTGCGCACAGTCAGGATGCTGGCTGCAAAGACTTCGTTCCACGACATGACAAATGTGAAGATGGCCGACGCTGCGATTCCTGGCAAGACCAACGGCAAGACTACATGTTGAAAAGCTTGCAGCGGTGTGCAGCCATAGACCATAGCCGCTTCTTCCAACTCATAAGGAATGCTGGCAAAGACACTGCCAATCACGAGGATAGTGGTGGGCAAGGTCAGCGCTGTGTGCATCAAGGCCAGACTGTAGACACTGTCAAAGATGCCCAAGTTGATGAAGGCAACCGCCAACGGAATAGAAAGGATCACGACAGGAAAGGCACGCACGGCTAAGATCGAGAGTCGGAAAAAGTTGCGTCCAGGAAAAATGTAGCGCGAAACGGCATAACCCGCGGGCGCAGCAATTATGGTTGAAACCAGCAGCGTTATGGCAGCCACAATTATGCTGTTGATGACACCTGGTATGATCCCTTCTGAATTCAGAAAAAAGGTCATGGTCTCCAATGAAAAGGGGATCAACGGTAGGACGGATTTGGGGAAGGAGCGCACGATTGCGGGCGTCGTCAGACCCATGGACGCAATGAAATAGATGGGTACGAGAATCCACAATGCAATGGCGACGCCGATCAGGTAGGTCAGCCCACGTTGCAGACGCTGACGCCGTTGCGCCCGCCGATGGACAGCCACTACTTCGGGTGACGCGGTCCAAACTTCGCTTGTGGGTTGAGGGGTGGTTGACGCAGTCACGCGGCTAATTCCTCCTGAGTGCGAATGGTACGCAGATAAAGTATTGCGGTGAACATAGAGAGCAGCAAGATAAAACCAGCGTAGGCCGCGGCCACATTCGGATTGCGGAAGTCTGTATACTGGCGGTACGTCTCATGCGCCAGTACGGTCACTACATCACCACCGCCCAGCGCAATCACCACTGCAAAGACCTGAATGGCCAGAATCGTGCGCAAGATCAGTGCTACCTGCAAGCTTGGGCGCAGCATGGGTAAGATGACAAAACGAATCCGCTGCCACAGACCGGCTCCATAGACCTCTGCGGCCTCCAACACCTCGTCTGGAATCGCTTGCAAACCCGATACCACAATCACCATCACAATCGAAGTGGCGCGCCAGATTTCGGCCAGCCAAACAGCGATGATAATCCACTGACGCGCCTCAGCAACAAGGTAGGGAGCAGGTGCCTGGATCAAGCCCAGCGATAGCAGTATCGAGTTGAGAAAACCGTTCTGAGTGAAGATGGAGAACCAGACAATGCCCACCGCCAGATCGGAGACGCCCAGTGGGATGGCGAAGATGTAGAGAAAGAGATTGCCCCCCCGAAGGCGCGCTTGGATAACCAACGCCATGACAATGGCCAGCACAAACTGCACAGGGATGATCAGCACCATCAGCAGCAGAGTAGTAGTCAGCGCAGGACGGAAGAAACGGTCGTTGAACATCTTCTCGATAAAGCGGGTTGTAAATTCGCCAGCGTTGCCGCGGTCGATGCGCCCCGTTACACCATCGTTGAAAACTTGAATAAAGCGTGATCGCGCCCAGCCTTCAGCCATCTGCTCATTCTGTTCACCTCGGATCAGATACCAGACTTCCAACGTGACGCTGCCTACGATATCGACGCGACTGCTGGCCTCTAATTTGCCTAAAACGAGCGTACGCTGATCGGGTTCGGCGTAGACGCTGGTCAATGGATCGGCATCACTGCCTAGCTTGCGGCGTACAGTTCCGGCTATTGGCGTGCCAGCCGCATCCTCTTCGCGCACGCGGATGCGGCTTTCGGGCGCCCAGCCCATCACCATCTGCCTGTCGGCTCCTTCGCCTTGTACTTGGAGCCAGAGTTCGGTGACGATGTTCGCCTCACTCAGCGCGTCTTGCGTAACGACATTGCCTTGCTGATCGAGAATGTCAATAGATGTACCTTGACGTATGCGGGCATTCATTGGGCTATTGTCTTGGGCTTCGGCGCGCAAGGTTAGATGGGCTTCCTCATCCCAAACGGCCAGCGTCAATGCTCGGAACATGGGCCAGGCAAAAAATAATGCCAGATAGATGACTGAAGGCAGGATTAGCCAGTAAGGTGCCCAGTTGCGTCGTTTGCGTGTTTTGGTTTTGAGAGCGGTCTTTTCTACAACCATGGTGGTCATTTCTGGATTGTGTTCGTATGACAACAAGATTTCGGCTCCAGATCTCTGGATGTGACCATAGATATACAGCACGAGCTTATAAATTTAAAACAAATTTGAGCAGTTTTAGCCGAGTAGAAACGACAAATTTATGGCCGTACTCAGTATATACTATATGAGGGGAGAGCCTCGGATTACCTCCCCAAGATCGGGCCGCGTCAGATTTTCAAATCTTGTTGTCAGTTTAGAACCCTATTGCTCCAAAAAGTGGTGCAGCTAAATATCTAAATTAGCAGGGGATTTGATGTCCGTCTGGGGCTACAGCCACCAGGCTACAGAACAACGTCTGCTAAACCAGACTTCCTCGTCTATAAGTAAGCCTTGTGTAGAGGGCGTTATTCTGTAGACCCACCTACTAGGAGCCGTTGACATTTGCTCACGCAGTGGGTGCGTAGCACCACAGCCCTATCGAGAGAAAGTACCTCTCAACGCCACCAACGCTCTAAGGGCGCACGCTAAATGTCAACAGAACCTAGAACCCGCTCGGAGCAAAGTCGAAGGGGTGGAGCGGGCATCATGGGCTAACTACTTCACCTGACATGGACCGTCGCTGGGTGGATCGGGTGCCCAGCATGGCGCACCGGTCTCGTCCATGAGGGCCTGTAGATTGGTACCTTCTTCCTCTAGCACGGAAGCGATGTCTTCATCTTCCAGTACGATGCGATCAAACGCGTTGCGAAAGATCTGGTTGATTTCACCGCCTCGCTCGCCAAGGCCAACGGGCAGGAGTGCGGGTAGCGCATCTTCTGCGTTGGCTTGAGCCTCGACGGCACCCGCTTCAATGCCAATACCTTGGGGCAAATTGGCGGTATCGACACCACCAACCACGGGGAAGAAACCTAGGTTATTCAATACTTGTTCCTGTACCTCTGGTGTCGTCAGATAATTAACTAGCCCAATGGCCCCGTCCATATTGGGGGCTGTCTTGGGGATCCCCAATCCCACAATCACAGGCATAAAGCCGCGTCCTGCTGATCCTGCGGGTGCGGGGAAGGCGACAAAGTTGTCAGGCTCTGTATTGAAAGCATCTAGCAGGCGTGCTGTGTGATCGAAAGCCACCCAGACTTCGCCCGCCAGCAGTGGCTCTTGCATAAACTCATAGCTGATGGATTGGGGGTGGACATAGGGCCAGAGCGAGTCGCGCACCCATTCAAACATGGCCACAGATTCTGCGCTCTTGAACTCGCTCACCATACCTCCCGTGAAGGAGGGGAACAGATAGCCTTCCAGGAAGCGATGGAAGAGACCCGCATGAGGCAGACCGCAGCGAGTGTCCCCCGTCTCATCGGCTATGGTCTGGCACCAGAGACCGAATTCTTCCCATGTTAACGCGTTGATGTCGGCACCGTCGGGTAGATATTCGAGCGCGTCTACATGTGCAGCCATGATGTAGGTGGCTTGCATCCAGGGGATATAGTAGAGCGTGTCGTCCGAACCTAATAGGCCCGTTTCCAGGAATGCCGCCGCAAACTCGCGATCCGCAGATAGATCTTCCTCTACATCAATCATGTTCATCATCGTGTCTTCGCGCGCCAGAGGTGGAAAGCTGCCGTGGAGCGCGCCAACAACATCTAACGTGCCGCTTCCCGTCTGATTCTCAGCAATCACCAAGTCCAACAGCGGGCCTTCCTCGGAAGCTGAAAAGTCGTAGCCGCTCTCAGCGAGAATGGCCCGAAAGCGCTCTTGTTCTTCAATTGGTGAAAACTGGGTCGAGAAGAAAAGGACGTCGGCCATCTCCACTTCGTCAGCCGGAGCGGCTTCTTCGGCCGGGGCCTCTGTTTCAGATGGTTGTGCCACCTGGCCAGCAGGTACGCAGGCAACCAAGGTTAACGTCACAACAAGTGTAATCGAGAGATACTTCATCCATTGAGACATATTTTTCTCCTTATTGATTGAATGAACAGTCCTGCTAAAATCGTTCGTCTTGAACGTTCAGCTCTTGATATACTGCACTCGCTCATAGATGAGAATGAATTTGACCTTTTTCAGTCGAGTAGAACAGGCGAATTCATTCTCATCTATGGCAGTGCTCAGTATAGACGCGAAAAATCGTAACCCAGACAAAGCTGTCTGCGACGATGCAAATAGGTTATCTGTGCTACGATTGGCGGGCAACGAACGCTCGTATGGCTGCGGGTCCATCGCCGCCTTCTACATCGAACGTTATCAAGCCACGTGTAGGTCATAGGCTGCGGGTAACTCATCTTGTTCATCAATCCAGCGCTTGGCTTTCATGATGGCGTTGCCCATGTTGTTTCCATATGTCCGGAAAACCTTCTTCGTGCCGTCATAGATTGTGGCAAAGGCTTGTCCCGCCCTTTCAGATGTTTTGATTTTGTGCAGACGATATTCTATTGTCGTCGGATAGATCGCTTCCGACATGGGTATTACATCATGATCGGTTTATGATATTGATCATATGCATAGCCCCCCTTTCCTAGCGGGAAAAAAATATATATTTGAAGGTTGTCCACTCTTTTGTAAATAGGATAGGTCAAAAGAGAGATCGATCAGATAGCCAACGGACGGGTTCTTCGACTAGTCAGATGGTTAGTAAATGCCAAGAGCGGATTCTATTAGACGGTTCTGAAGACTTATCATCCACCGATGAACACGATATTCCTTTTGTTCATTGCTCAAAAACCTGCTGCCCACTGGTTGGGGCAAGCGGTGGCGACTTTGGCTGAACCCATAGGGGTTGGAGTCGCCAATAGGTGAGCGAGCGCCACATCCATTCGAAGGGTCCATAGCGGAAGTATTGCAGCCACAGCGGTGAAATGAACAGTTGGACAACCCAGATGGCAAATACAACTAACAACTGCCCAGTGCGCTCAATTGTCCCAAATAGTCCTAGACCATGACCGTAGAAGATGGCTGTGGCAAGGATGGTCTGCATTAGATAGTTGGTCAGGGCGGTACGACCGACTGCAGCCAAAGTGTTCTGCAAACGCGGCAGCCACTCTTGCTGCACAATGCGCATCACCATACCGATATATCCCAGACTCACTAAGATACTGGCCCAATAGTTGTATTGATAGCGGGGTGGTTCAAAATTAGGTTTACACTTTTGATATATAGACAAAAATCTATATGAGACCGTTTTCTCTCTGAGAACCGGCGAAATCAGAGAATATAAACGTTCTTTCTGTTTCTAAAAGTGTAAACCTATCTATCCAGCTAAAATGAACCACCCCTTGATAGCCCATATCAAACCGAGCGTAGGTAGCGTCCCAGCCGTGTGCGAAGTTTTGGTAGATACCATATGCAACAACGGGATAACCAATGCCGAATCCAGCAATCATCAGCCAAGTATAAAACTGCGGTGAGCGGCTGGCTGATAGTACGCCCCATTTATAGAGTGCCATACCAACAAGCATCAACCCACCGGCGCGCCAGAGCGACCAGAAGAAGAAAGAGGCCGTCTGCATCTCGAATGAAGCGGGGACTCGGGCAGTCATCTGGTCCAACCATCCACCCTGATATGCCTCAATTTCTGCTGCAATTTCTTCCTGTGTTGGCTCCCAGTAACTGGTTGCTTCTGCGTAAACCTCTGGCGGCGCATTTTCCAGAGCCAGTCCACCTAAAAATATCAAACTAGGACCTATAGCAAATACGAGGACGCCGGTCACCAGCAGCCAACGTGGTGACCATTTGCGGAACCAGTAAATAATTAACGCACAAAGTGCATACGCAACCAAGATATCACCCGACCAGAGTAGATAAGCGTGAGAGAGTCCGATAACCAAGAGCCAGAAAGTACGCCTGTAATGAACGCCAATCGAGCGTATTCCTTTCGCTTCGAGTTTTTCGGTGAAGAGGACAATCCCGGCACCAAACAGAATGGAAAAGATGGTCATGAACTTTTGATCAGTGAAAAGGTGGCTCAATATCCATACCCAACGGTTTGCTCCCTCCAAGTCGCCATAGGCCGTTGGGATAAAATAGGCCGCTGCTGGCATGGCAAAGCTCTGAATATTCATGATCAAGATGCCAAGTAATGCAAAACCACGGAGAACGTCCAGCGAGACAAGTCGTTTCTCTGGAGCAAGTGGTGCTGTATGTGTTGGTTGTTTATCAGACATAGTGCTTTCCTTGTTGGCAAAAAGGGCGAACCAAAGCACCTTCACCATCCAGAAGAAGAAGGAGAATCGCCTCTCCTGGTACAGTTAGGCGTAAATACTACGATAGAAACATGACACCATTTTCTCTAGTAGAAACTGGCCAGTTATTTCTGTCGGGATTTACTAGTCCCCAAAGCAGATACCCAAATCGCGACCGGTCAAAATGGTATCGCAATCAAGCGGTACACTCTTCATACGCTTTGTAGCCTCTTCTAATGGCACGTAGTCAACCGTTGGTGGATTCAAGGCCACCATAATGCCCGACTCTCCCTCATCCAGCGCCCGTACAGCCGCCGCACCAAAGCGCAGAGAGAGAAGACGATCCATCGAAGTCGGCGTTCCGCCCCGCAACAAGTGTCCGAGTACGACGGAACGGGTGTCTTTTCCGGTTTCGGCTCGTAGAGCAGCTGCGACTTTCTCCCCAATTCCCCCTAAGCGTTCAGCATGACCGACTTCGGTGTCACGTAGAGTCAGTGTATCTCCCTGTGCAGTGGCCCCTTCGGCAACCACAACGATCGTGAATTTTCGTCCCAGTGCATCACGCTCTTGGATTTTGTCGACGACTTTCTGTAGATCGTAAGGAATCTCTGGGGTGAGAATGACATCAGCCGAACCAGCCACACCTGCATGTAGGGCAATCCATCCTGCATAGCGGCCCATCACTTCGACCACCATCACGCGTCCATGGGATTCGGCAGTGGTATGTAGGCGGTCGAGAGATTCGGTCGCAAAAGCAACGGCGGTATCAAAGCCAAACGTAGCGACTGTTCTATCCAGATCGTTATCGATCGTCTTGGGCACACCAACGACACGAATCCCTCTTTGGGCCAGTATGTTGGCGATTTCTAGCGAACCATCGCCACCGATTGCGATTAACGCATCAATATCGTGGGCTAAAATCATGTTGACCAGTTCGTCCATACGATTGACTTCGCGCACCTGTCCATCCTGGTCCGTGATTGGAAATTGCAAAGGATTGTAGCGGTTGGTTGTGCCGAGAATCGTACCTCCCAGGTGCGTAATACCGCGGACACTCTCGCGCCTCAGGGGGACGAGTCCACCGCCATTGACGTACTGCTCAGCGAGGAGCAATCCGTTATATCCATCGCGAATACCGTAGCACTCCCATTCACGCCGTTCGGCAGCTAGCACGACGGCGCGGATGACAGCATTGAGTCCTGGCGCATCGCCTCCACCGGTGCTAATTGCGATGCGCTCGATCGGAGCGCTGGTCTTTGACATTTTGACTTCCCCTATTTTGTTCGAATTGAGATTATCGCAGCTTTCATCGAGACTGCCTCATACCCAAAAATCGATAGACCGAAAATGCTACCAATAAGAGAAGGGACAGGACAACTGATATCCATGGATCAATCATTGCGCTAAAGAGAACCAACAACGCAGCAATCATGCCCATGACAGCCTCAGTTTGCGTATTCACAAGCTCTCTCCTCTTCCAAGATCCGTCGTATTGCTCTGCTTGCGCCACTCCCCGTATTTACGAATCGCCGTATATGCCAGCGCTAAAACAAAATAGGCAGGAATGACAATTACAGCCAGAATAAAGAAAATGGCCTCATCGCCTTCTGGTCCAAAGTAATCGACGAAAAGCGCGTAGATCAGATTATGCAGTATGACAGCCGATGCCCAGGCAACTACAATCAGAAAGAAACGCTTCCAGTCAAGTAATAACCATCTATCTAACATAATGACCTCCCTTCACTGGTATGGAACTCACACTGGTATGGAACTCACTAGGACTAGTGAAGCTGCGCCTCAAACCGACTAGGAAGGTGGTGGAGTCCAAGGTCCTGAGTCCAAGGTCCTGAGTCGTTGCAGTCGTGCAGCTTCGTCTGACATCTTAAGACTGTTTGGCAAAACATATCTTGCTTCGTTTGCCACAGATTTGCTTTATGAAGATGTCTAGTTGTATTCTAATCAAGTAGCCACTTAGAGCTCGTGCTACATCGTCCATATTTCTGCTGGTTCTTGGAAGGATTCGGTTTTTGGCCTGCTGACTGGTTCTTCTTCGGCAATTGATTCGATCGGTTCGACGCGATCTACATCCGCCACTCTTTCGACAACGACTGTCAGTTTGCCTGCTATTGCGCCAAGCGACAACAGCGCAAAAACGCTCCATGTGATTTTTTGTTTCATTTGGGCACTTCCTTCTCCATCGTTGAACGGTTTTCATCCTGATAGCATCAGAACACTCTTCAATCGCTTTCTGAAAGGGTTGGATGCGCTTGAATGAACCGCACCATCATGAACAATCCCACGACTGTGACACCAATACCAATCGCAATGAGATAGATCGGAAACGGCAGAGTTAACCAGAAACTGGCAACATAGGCAAGCAGAATAAACGCAGCGTAGAGATAGAGGCGTTGTATATCTGTGCGATAGGCCGACAGGGCAAACAACCCTGCAATCACCAACACCACAGTAGGCAGTAGATACAGGTCAAGCCAATGGCGTGCCCACCCAACGTTGGCCACGATCAATAGAAAGGTCAAGAGGCCAGCAAACAAGGCCATACCCAATACAACAAACATTGACAACTGGCGCCGTTTGGCCTTTTCTGGTGGCAGCTCGGTCGGGTCGAAGCGGGGCTTGGTGATGAACGTTTTGGCAGCCAGCAAGAAGGGATAGAGGATGGCAAAAAGAATGCCAATCATCCCTGCATAAACATCAAGCATGAACCCAACTGCGATGAGCAGCACACCAAAGAAGACTTCAAATAGTCCGTCTTCATAGACCATCATATACAGGCGATTGGTCTCAATCGGTTCGTCCCGTCTAGAAACAAAGAAATAACCCGCAACCGCAAGCGTCACTAAACCAATCGCTATCATCATAGAGAACCACATAATTGTCTCCTTTTTATGCAAACCATCCCCAAATGACATGCCAGACAATATCTGTCCAGAAGTGGATACTCACAGCGGCCAGAAACCCATATTGCTTAAAAAAATAGGCTGCGAAGAGAGCAACCATGCTGTTGAGAAGAATGATCTCAATCATCAGCGCCGAAGGAATCTGGTTGACACTCTCGATTCCTAGTGCTGGCATGACGGAAGGGAGATGGGCTAGTGCGAATATGAGCGCCGAAACGATCGCAACACCCCAGAAAACTGGTTCTTGCCACTGTCCGTTCAAGAGCAGGCTTGATATGACCCACACCCAAAGCGGAATGAAAAAGAGCCGGAAGATAACCTCTTCGCCAATGCCAGCCACGGCTGATGCAACGATTGATGTGGGAAAAGGTGGATGGGGCAGCGTGTCCAGGGAATGCATCTGCTGGAAGACGAGATCGGCTAGGATGAAAAAGAGGCCAATCCCCACACCGATCAGGGCAGGAATCAGAAACCGTTGGACATTGGATACTGCCGCATCCCAGAATTCAGGGAAATTCAGCTTTTGAGCAAGCCGCAGCCCCAGAAATCCCAAACCACCATAGATGAGAAGCATCATTCCTGCCGTGATTAAGGCTAGAACCCATTTCGACGCAGGCATTTGCTGCTCGATCGGTGCCGTAGCAAGCACCCCTTGTGGCAAAAAGACATTAACCGCTCCCAAAATTGCAAGTAGGATGATCAGAAATATGTAAATAGAGAGCGATGAAATCTGAACAGGTGGAGATTGCTGTTGGAACATTGTCTATCCCCCTCTAGTGGTCAGCATTCGGTATTTCAGGAGTCGTTGACGTTTGGCAACATCCTGGGAGAAAGTATTGCTCAATGCTCTCAAAGCTCCCCTCAATGTCAACGACTCCTCGGAAACCGTGATTAGACATTAGACTGGATCAAAATAGGTCGGTGCGTGAAAGTATTCAATCGCACTCTCCTGCATCAGTACCCACACAGCATAGAGACCGATGATAGTGCCTATGGGAATATTCACGAGACCGATGATACCCACAATGAGCGCCAGGACTCGCCCCCAAGCTTTTTGAGTAAGCAAACCATAACCAGCGATCATGCCAGGCAGACCCAGCAACGCTAGCAGCATTCCCACTGAAGTGCCGATAACGCCAAGTACCGCGACTGCTTCTGGATCACCAGCAGCAATCCCAATCCCCGTCAGCAATAGAAAGACAAACGCTCCAATCACCAGGAAGATGGCATTTGCGACAATATAGAGCCAACCCAAAATCATCACATGTTGTTGTACTTCCTGTTTATCCAATTGCTTCATCATTCTTCCTCCCGCTTGATCAGAAATTCGTAACTGTTGAACTGAAAATCAGGTACTCATTCATGCTTTCAGCATACTTGGAGATAATGCGCAATGCACTATGCACTTAGGGAGAAAAGAGGCTGGTCAGTTGGCGGGTTTTATCGAGGCTGTCGACGAGTAATTGGAGAGTAAAATACCAGTCAGATAGTCGGCGTGTCAAAGGAAAGGTCAAATCTCAACCGATAAAATACGCCCCTAGTTATCTGACTAGGGGCGTATCTCGTCAAATGGTCAGTTCACAAACGCTCCAGTTCACCGGCAGATTTTCACCACAACAGAGATAGACTGAAAGTGGATGCAACAAATCATCCATCAATATTGAAATAGGAGAGCTGGAGGCACTATGTACAAGAAAATATTGGTCCCACTAGATGGTTCAAAACGGGCTGAGGCCATTATGCCCCACGTTGAAGAGATGGCGCATCGATATGAGGCTAAGGTTATCCTGATGCAGGTGGTGGAACCAGTCTATGACTTTGCCGATGCATATGGTGATATAAATACCTT
This sequence comes from Chloroflexi bacterium TSY, assembly GCA_019217005.1. Next base: position 16,979 of record JAHBNG010000027.1, on the reverse strand, counting down.
CAAACGTATACAAGAAGAGACCCGTCAGCGTGAAGAGGATGCAAAAGCGTATTTGGCAGGATGGCGCGGAATCCTAGCTGAAAAAGGAATCTCGGCTGTCGCTCATACAACATTTGGTCCGATTGTCTATGAAATACTCAACATGGCTGATCGTGAAAAGGTCGATATGATTGCGATGGCCAGCCATGGACGAACAGGTCTCTCTCGAGCATTTTATGGAAGTGTAGCTGCGGGGATCCTCCACAGAACGGGTTTACCGCTTCTGGTTGTCCGTGCAGAAAACGACCAGTGACGAACAACATATAGACATCGGGAAAATCTTTTTCTTCAAAATTATAGTTTGTTCAGAGAGGAACAGGCATATGTTTAAAATAGAACTGACAGAGACTGAAGAAGTTGGGACAGAGGTTGTTCAAATTGCTCAACTCATCGATCACACCTTGTTGAAACCTGATGCAACTCCACAGCAAATTCGCCAACTTTGTCAGGAGGCTCTTGACTATACCTTTGCATCGGTCTGCGTCAATCCCGTCAACGTCAAGCTGGCGGCCAGTCTGTTAAAGAACTCCGGTGTCAAGGTCTGTACTGTAATCGGTTTTCCCCTTGGAGCAACCACCACGGACGTGAAGATATTTGAGACCGAACAGGCGATTGCACAGGGCGCAAGAGAAATTGACATGGTCATCAATATTGGCGCGCTCAAAGCCGGGAAGGATGAGGCTGTCAAACGAGACATTGCGGGTGTCGTGCAGATGGCGCATCAACATGTCGTCTTGCAGAGCGAAAAGGAATATGAGGTGCTCTGCAAGGTCATTATTGAAACTGCGCTGCTAACCAATGAGGAAAAGCGCTGCGCTTGTCGCCTGGCGCTGATTTCGTGAAAACCTCAACTGGCTTTAGTCGGGCAGGTGCCACGGTAGAAGACGTTGCATTGATGCGAGATACGGTTGGACCAACTATGGGTGTAAAAGCAGCCGGCGGAATCCGAACCTTAGCAGATGTGAAACAGATGATCGCTGCGGGTGCAAATCGCATCGGAGCCAGTTCCAGTGTCAAAATGATGGAAGAAGCGCTGCGTTCAAAGGATTCGATAGGTGTATGAGAATTTAATCATTTCCACGACTTCGCCCCACAATCAAATATTCCCAAGCACTGATAGCTGCCTTAACACCTTCTCCCATCGCAACGGGTACTTGCTCAGCATAGACATCCGTTACATCCCCAGCCGCAAAGACGCCTGGCACGCTCGTCTCACAGCGTTGGTTGACGCAGATATGTCCTGTTTCTGGATCAAGGGGCACAAGATCGCGTAGGAATTCGTTGGTCGGGAGCAGCCCAAGTTCGATAAAAACACCATCAACCTCTAAAACTCGAACCGAATATCCTGCCGCGATGACGATTTGAGTAACCGCATCGTTTCCATCAATACGCTGGATGTGCCAGCCTGTCATAAAGGAGACTTTTGGGTCATCTTTCATCTGCTGGATGCGTTTGTCTGATTCGGGCAAGACCGAGGTCGGAAATAGATAGACGTGCTTTGCAATTGAAGCGAGTTTCAGAGCCGCAATGATCATGCGACTTCCATACCCGACAATCGCTACATCTCGTCCCCGAAAAAGTGGTGCATGGCTATGGGCAGAGTAACTGACACCATGCCCCCACAATTCCTCTTCGCCAGGGATATAGAGTTGTTGAGGCTCGGCACCTGTTGCAACAATGATGGCACGGGCCTGGATCGAAGCCGTCTCAGAATCGTCGGATATAGCGAATTCCAAACGATATTCACCGTTTTTAGTTTTGATCATACGTTTAACTTCATTCTCATAAGAATGAAGAGATTGATCTCGCACAAATTCTTCGAACTGTCGCACAAGCCCTGCTCCCCAGACAGTATCCATTGGCTCTTGATCACGAATATGAAATTGATAACTCACTTTGCCACCCAATCGGGGTGCAATGAGGGCAACGTTTAAGTGGGCATTCAACGCGTACGTAGCCGCGGCTAGACCAGCAGGTCCCCCTCCAATAATAGCAATATCGTATTCTGACATCGTGTATCTCCTCGATTGTATACTTGGCTCTGTATGAAAACCGGAACCTGTTCTTTCAAGTAGAACGATGGGAAACTCCGCTTTTCACCTCAACCGCAGTATAGATATTATCCTTTAACTGATCCCGCCAACAGACCTCGGACAAAAAAGCGCTGCAGAGAAAAGAAGACAAGTAATGGCAAAACCATCGAAACAAAGGCACCAGCCGTGAGCAGATGCCAATCTGCACCGCGTGAACCAACAATTTCTGCCAAACGCATCGTTAGGACTTGTACATCGGGTTTGCTGCCAATGAAAATTAGCGCCACCAGATAATCGTTCCATACCCACAAAAATTGAAAGATGGCAAATGATGCCAAGGCGGGAACGGATAGGGGCAGAATCAAGCGGATGAAAATTCTGAAATGCCCAGCTCCGTCGATAAAGGCCGATTCCAGAATATCCCTTGGCAAGCCGCTAATGAAGTTGTAGAGCAGGTACGTTGCCAAAGGTAGACCAAATCCGGTGTGGGCCAGCCAGATGGCGAGAAATGTCCCGTTCAGGTTCAGCTTCACGTAGTCACGCAGGATGGGGACCAGGGCTATCTGCAATGGCACGACCAGCAGCGCCACAACGAGAATGAACATTGCCCGCCGACCTGGAAAATTCATCCAGGCAAACCCATAGGCGGCAAATGCTGCAATCAAGATCGGAATGACAGTGGCAGGAACGGTCACGGCCAAGCTATTGAGAAAGGCACCCGAAAAGTCGTCCCCTTTTTCAATTTTGGTACTACCATCCGCAGCAACAATCTCATATTCCTTGCCAGTCAGAACGTTCTGATAGTTTTGCAGGGTAAAGTCTGTACGTGCGGTCCACTGGCGCTCTTGGATTAACACCCGACCAGTCCGCTTATTGCCGATCCATTTAATCCGCTCTCCTTCGGATGTTTGGACCCCTTCACGAAACTCTTCAAAAGTACCACTTGCGCCTTCGATCATCATGACACTGTTGCGATCCAACTCATCCGCAGGGGGATACTCCTCAATCGTGATCCACTCGCGATGGGGAAAGATTGTCCACCAGCCCGATGTTTGAATATCTTCACGTGTTCGAAAAGACGATATCAGCAGACCTGCAGTTGGAATCGTCCAAATGAAGCAAATCAAGGCAAGCGCACCATTGACGAGAAGTGCCGAACGCCGCTGGTGACGTCGTGAGCTGGTCTGTGGGGTATTCATTTAAAATGCCTCCCGTTCGCTGAACTGCCGTAGGTTATAGATCATAACGGGCAGCACGGCAATCAAAAGAACGATTGCGATGGCAGACCCAAAGCCAAAATTTCTGTTCGTGAAATATTGTCGATAGAACTGTGTAGCGATCACCTCCGTGCCAAACTGCCCCCCGGTCATGACGATGACAACATCAAAAATCTTCAAAGTGAAAATGACGATCGTTGTCGATACAGTAATAATCGTGCCCAATATAGCAGGGACCATGACTCGAAAGAAGATCTGAATTTCGGTTGCGCCATCTACCCGGGCGGCTTCTAACAGCTCCACAGGAATACCCTTCAGTGCGGCGGAAAAGAGAACCATCGCAAAGCCGGTCTGAAGCCAGATCACAATGACAATCAGAAAGAGATTGTTCCAAGGTTGAATCAATGCAGTCCAAGCTTGGGGCTCACCGCCCAATGCCACCACAACCGCATTCAGCAGCCCGATTTGAGGATCGGCTGGATCTCGCACTTCATAGATAAAATTCCAAATCACGCCAGCCCCAACCATTGAAATGGCCATTGGCAAGAAAATAAGCGACTTGGCCAACGTTTCAAAGTTGCTGCGATCGGCTAACGCAGCAATCAGCAATCCAAAGATGACAGAGAGCGTAGCACCAAAAAGCAACCACAACAGATTGTTGCGGAAGGCTTCGAGCATAAAGCGTTTGGTAAAAACTGCAATATAGTTTTCAAGGCCCACAAATTGATCACCAGTTCGATCTAACAAACTGAAGTAAAAGGTCCGTAAGGCAGGAATTGCCAAATACCAGGCCAAGATCACCATGGCGGGGCCCACAAAGACAAAAGGTTGGAGTCGTCGCTTCCAATGATCAGACAATTGCTCGACAAGCCAATTTGCAATCACATAAAGCGCAGCGACGCCACCTACACCCCAGATAATTGCCACGATCGCAATGAGTAACTTGGGCGCGTTGCTGTCACGCAAAAAGATAAAGCCTTGCCACAAGACAATAAACGTAAAGATAGGCACAAATAGCGCTGTCAACAGACGCAAGACGGTGGCCGACAACCAATTCGTTATGCTGGACCGTTGGTCTCTTATTTCAACAGATTGTTCCATAGGTAGCCTCCTTTGACAGCCAATCAAACTGAACTTCATCTGAGAACGCGTATTCTCGGACATCTAGACTTACGCATAACGCGATGTTTCTCTCTAGTACGGGCATGATGTATCATGCCCGTACTAGAGGTCTCTGTGTAAGTCCTAGCCTCAATCTAGCGTGGCCAAGCAGCATCAATCTCCTCCAAGGCAGTATCAAGATCCACAGATTCAGCCATATAGTCGGTCATGCCTTTCCAAAAGGAGCCTGCACCGACTTCACCGGGCATCAGGTCAGATCTGTCAAAGCGCACGCTGTCTGCTTCCTGAACCAGCGCAGCGATACCGCGTTCAACATCGTCACCATACCAGTCCAGGTTTGCATCATTGTGAGGTGAAAGTGCTCCGCCCGAAGCCAACCAGTTCTTAAGAGATTCACCCGTCGTGAAGAACTCCATAACAGCACGTACCTCTGGGCGATCGTTGAACATGGCATAAATGTCACCCGCAACTAAGAAAGGTCTGCCATATTCGTCGTCAATGGGTGGCAGGTAGAAGAAGTCATAATCGACGCCAGCTTCAGCACTAGCAGGAAAGAAGCTGGTGATAAAATTGCCCTGCTTGTGCAGCCAGCATTTGGGCGGATCATCGAACATGGGAACCGGTGCATCGGCAAAGCTAGTCGAAACAATTGACGCGCGACCACCATAGACATACCCTTCTGTGAGCCAAATTTCTGACATCAGCTCCGCCGCTCGCTTTACTTCTGGCGAACTAAAGGGCAATTCACCAGTCGTCCATTTATCATAGTTATCCAAGGATGTGGTCCGCAACATAATCTCTTCCATCCAATCTGTGGCTGGCCATCCAGTCGCCGTTCCAGACTCGATGCCAATACACCAAGGCGTGTCGCCATCTTCTACAATGAGTTCAGTCAGGGCGATCAACTCCTCCCAGGTAGTCGGAATCTCATAACCAGCGGTATCGAAGTCATCCTTGGGATACCAGACCAGGCTTTTGCCATTAAACCGTGCCCATACACCTGCCATCATCATTCCGTCCGGTCCTTCCATCATAGCCATATCCAGCCAGCTTTGGAGATAGTTCTCTTGCAGCTTTGTCATGTCCAGGAAGCTGCTCACATCAACTACTTTTCCGCCGCTGACAAAATTCGCCAGCAAACCCGGTTGGGGAAAATCAGCAATATCGGGGGGATCACCTGCATCAACCCGAACAGAGATTGTCGTTTCAAATTCCTTCGTTCCTTCATACTGAATGTCGATACCTGTTTGGGCTTCAAATTCGGCAATGGAATCATTGAATTTCACCGCATCCTCATCGACAAACGGACCTGACATTGTGACGATTGTCCCGTCAAATTCACCTGCCAAAGCCCGATCCAGGTAGCTGCCGTCTGATTCTTGGGCCTCCGTAGATGCATCGGCCTCCTCGGCTGCTGATTCGGTCGCTGCCGACGTATCGGCCTCTTCCCCTGAATCCGATGCTGGGGTCTCTCTACCGCAAGCCGCGAAAATAGACATGACTGTGATCAATAACACCAGCATCATCCGTGATTTTCGATACATAGTATTCTCCTTGAAATTGGTTGGGATCGTTTGAATCTGCTTAATAAATATAAAATAAAAAGGGGTGGTTCAGAATTAGGTTTACACTTTTGATACATAGATAAAAATCTATATTGAGGTCATTTTCTGCCTGAGCATGGCTCAAAGTAGAAAATATAAACATCTTTTCTCTTTGCAAAAATGTAAACCTAATTGTCCGCCTAAAATGAACCACCCCAATAAAAACTCGCCTAACTAATCGGTCATCTGGCGAGTTTTATAGCAAGGAAGTTGCTTAGGTTGATACCTGGCCAAGTGGCTAGTACATTGGGGGTAAAGAAGGATGCACTTAATTCGGGGACCGGTTAAGAGCATCGTCCAATGACGGTTATGACCAGAAAGATTTTGGTCGCATTGTCAAAACTGCGGATGAAGCTGCCTGAAGTACTTTGGTGGCAACACTTCCATGAGTCCAGCGATCCATCCCCGTACGACCATGTGTACTCATCACAATCAGATCGATATCATTGGCGTCCGCATAATCGACAATTTTTGTCGCAGGATCACCTGTATCAATATCGACGACAACATCAATTTTTCGATGTTTCAAGCTCGCAGCCAATTCGTCTAAATATCCCTTTGCCTCGTCCATTGCAGCTGTATGGGCCGTCTCGTCTGCGCCAATCGAAACAGCACCAACGATTCCTCCGCTCAGGCCAGTGCTTCCACCGGCTGTGTTTACAGTTGCTGGAGCAACCAAGATCCTGGTCGGATCAACCACAACTTGAAACAGAATCAATTGTGCTCCAGCACCCCTTGCAATCTCCTCTGCATGAGGCAACGCTTCTGCTGCAAATTCAGAACCGTCTAAGGGCAGCAAAATTCTCTTATACGGAATAGACATAACATATTCTCCTTTGTATAGCTTCTAGTCCAGAGTGTGTCCCAAAGTGTGTAATTGCAACCGATTATCTGACTGAGCAACATCTATTTACACACTTTGTGGTACAGACCTTTTTACACTGAAAGATAATCACGCAGTTGACGACTACGACTCGGATGGCGCAGCCGGTTCAAAGCTTCTGCTTCGATCTGACGAATGCGTTCTCGAGTGACACCATATTTCTGACCGACTTCCTCCAGGGTGTAGTAATGCCCATCAACGAGACCAAAGCGTAACCGCAGAATCGTGGCCTCACGCGGAGTCAAACCTTGAAGACTCTGTTCAAGCACCTCATGTAGCAGTTTCTGTTCGACCGTCTCGTCGAGGACGTCCTCATCTTCATCTTTGACGAAATCACCTAGGGCGGCCTCTTCATCCTCACCGACGGGCATGTCTAAACTCAGAGGACGCCGATTGGCGCGCAAAATTTGTTCTACCTTGCTCGAGGATGTGCCAATTGCTTCGGCAATCTCCTCAGGTGTTGGATCACGACCTAACTCCTGAACAAGCTGTTGGCTTGTACGTGTCAGACGCCCTATTTGATCGTGCATGTGGACGGGGACACGGATGGTGCGCCCTTGATCGGCAATGGCACGCGTCACCGCCTGACGGATCCACCAAGTTGCATATGTGCTAAATTTAAATCCACGTCGATAATCAAATTTCTCAACGGCGCGCATCAAACCAATGTTTCCTTCTTGAATCAGATCCAACAGCGCCACACCTCGCCCCACATACTTCTTGGCAACGCTCACAACCAGACGGCTATTGGCTTTGATCAGATGCTCTCGAGCAGCCTGACCATCACGGACGGATCTGAGAAGGCCTTCCCGGTGCGCCGACTCATCTATGCCCCCAGCTAACTCTATGTGAGCTTCGCGCCCAGTCTCCATCCGTTTGGCCAGTGAAACTTCCTCCTCAGCAGAGAGTAAAGGAACATGGCCAATTTCTTTCAAATAGAGGCTAATCGAGTCAGAAATCTCGATTGAACTCACATCAAAGTCATCTTGTTCGACGTTTTTTCCAAACTCATTGGATGCCTGGCTTCCCCCGCCATTCAATTTCTCGGCAAAAAAGGCGGGCAACAGCTCGAACACCAAAATCGGGAACGGGTTCGCCCACATCTTGTCACCTCCTTCACTCACTGGTATCAGAAGCAAACCCAACACTCGTCATCGCTCATCAGACGAAATTGTGCAATCGCTTTATCTTGTCCCTGATGAATACACCGATTTGCACATTTTTCTTAGATGAGCCTTCATCTGCCTAATTCAATTGCTCATTCTAGTATGGCACAAGGCACATCTAGATTCATCAGGCACTTGGCGAGACTGGCTCCTGACCACTTGACCAGGATTGAGCCTGCCTAAATAACGGGCGCTTTTGAAGAGGTTTTCATCTATTCTTTTTTGAGGATAGGAAATAGAAAAAAGGATTTGAAACAGATGAATGCCTCTATATTACAATCTCAAAAAAACCAAGAGACCTCAGCCTGTACGGCTCTCACGGCAGCCCTCGCCGAGAAGCGCCTCTTGTCGACTTGGGCAATCGGCGCGATCTGTCGGGCCAACGCAACTATTGTCTTGGCGATCGTGACACTTGCAGCCCTCGTAATCGGTTGGATCGGTGGTAGCGTGACGGGTCTATTACCCAATTGGGCTGTCACAATCGCCGCTGTCATCGCCTATGCGGCTGGCGGATATAGCGGGCTCATGGGTGCAATCGAACAGGCCAAAGAACGAGTGCTGGATATCGATTTTCTGATGATCACAGCCGCCATCGGGGCTGCTGCGATTGGGGAATGGGAAGAGGGTGCCTTGTTGCTCTTTCTCTTTACTTTAAGTGGTGGATTAGAAGAATTTGCTATGGACCGCACACGGCGTGCAATTGAGGCATTGGCCGATCTGCGACCTGATACGGCCCAAGTACGCCGGAACGGTGACGAGGTGACAGTCCCTGTTGCGGAAATCCTGCTCAAAGAGCATGTGCTGGTTCGCCCTGGCGAGCGTCTGCCAGTAGACGGTGTTGTTGTGAGTGGTCTGTCGACCATTGACCAGAGTCCAATTACAGGTGAGAGTGTGCCTGTACATAAAGAGAATGGGGATCAGGTCTTTGCAGGCACAATCAACGGCAGCGGCGCACTTGAAATAAGCGTCAGCAAGCTTGAATCAGAGAGTACGTTGAGCAAGCTCGTTCAACTGGTACAGGAGGCGCGAGAAGAAGCTGCTCCGACGCAGCGCTTGATCGACCGCTACAGCCAACCTTATACATATGCTGTGATCGGCGCAACGCTGCTAGCGATTCTGATTCCGTGGCTTTGGATCAACGAACCATTTGGTGACACGATTTATCGAGCAATGACGTTGCTCGTTGTAGCGAGTCCGTGTGCGTTGATTATCAGCACGCCAGCCAGCATTCTCAGCGCCATTGCGGCAGCGGCACGCGCTGGCATCCTCTTTAAGGGTGGTGCGTATCTAGAAAAAATGGCCGACGTCACCACCATTGCCTTTGATAAGACCGGTACGCTAACCCATGGTCATTTAGTCGTAACAGATGTGCATCCTCTGAATCAATACACGAAAGAGGATGTCATTCGCATTGCAGCCAGCGCGGAGATCTTGAGCGAGCATCACATCGCCGACGCCATTCTGAACAGGGCCAAAGAGTTAAAGTTGACTCTTGACCAGCCGATTGACTTCAGAGCAATTGCTGGTCATGGAATCCAGGCGACCATTAAACGAGATGATCATGAAGAAACAATTTATATCGGCAACGACAAGCTCTTTATGAGTGAGTCAATGGATCTCTCACCTGCGATCCAGATTATCGGTCAGTCGCTCCAAAAGCAGGGCAAGACGGCGATGCTGGTCGTACGCCGCAGTCGATTAGAAGACACATTGGGCGCCGACCGTGATTGGGAAGTGGTTGGCTTTATTGCCGTGGCAGATACTGTGCGTTCAGAGGCCGCCAAAGCGATTCAGGCACTCCGGCAACAGGGCGTGAACCATATCGCCATGCTCAGCGGTGACAACAAAGCCGTTGCTGAGAGCATTGCCAAAGAGTTGAAGATCGACCAGATCTACAGCGATCTATTGCCGGAACAGAAGGTCGAAATTCTGCAAGATCTGGTTCAGGATCAAGCAACGGCCATGGTGGGCGATGGGGTAAACGACGCTCCCGCACTGGCAACTGCCTCGATTGGCGTGGCCATGGGCGTTGGCGGGACAGATGTGGCGTTGGAAACGGCTGACGTTGTGCTGATGTCCAGCGATCTGTCGCGACTTCCTTTTACACTACAGTTGAGTCGTCGAGCCAACCAGATTGTGCACCAGAATGTCATCTTCTCGGTCGTTGTCATTGCGACGCTGGTTCTAGCCACAATCATTCTTCCTATTTTCATACCGGGGTTTGTCTTGCCGCTCCCGATGGGTGTGGTTGGTCATGAAGGCAGTACCTTGATTGTGGTCGTAAATGGATTGCGATTACTCGCCATGCGTCCCCGTTTAGAGGAGGATTCATAAAGATTATGGTACAGACTATCCCACAGACTCAAAAGGTTCACGTAACAGCCACGCCATCGCTGAAACGCAGTCTCAACCTACCCCTGCTCACGCTCTATGGATTGGGGACAACGATTGGCGCAGGGATCTATGTCTTGATCGGTGCTGTAGCTGGACAAGCTGGCAAGCAGGCACCATTTTCCTTCCTCCTTGCCGCATTCGTAGCAGCTTTCACAGCTTATAGCTTCGCTCAACTTGCTATCCGCTATCCACAGAGTGCGGGTGAGGCAGTCTATGTGAAAGCAGCCTTTGGATATCGTTGGCTTTCGACCGTGGTTGGGCTGGTTGTCGCTGGTTCGAGCATGATCGCGGCTGCCGCCATTCTCAATGGCGCAACTGGTTACGTTCGGCTTTTTGTCACCCTCCCCCATGAATGGGTTCTGATCGGACTCATATTCGGACTTGGTCTACTGGCGGCGGGCGTGGGGCATTATAATCGGCTCAGTGCTGGCCTTCTTTGCCTTTATTGGTTTCGAAGACATGGTCAACCTGGCCGAAGAGACAGTTGATGTGCGCAAGACGCTGCCGCGGGCCATCTTCTTGACGCTGGTCATTAGTTCGCTGCTCTATTTTGTCGTGGTGACTGTTGCTGTTTTGGCTGTGCCACCAGAGAGACTGGCGGAGAGTGAAGTACCAATCGCTCTGATTATTGAGCGTGGTGGCATGGTATCTCCCAAATTGATTGGCGCAGTTACCCTCTTGGCCACTGTGAACGGTGCATTGATTCAGATGATTTTGGCCTCTCGCGTCTTTTATGGTCTAAGCCGAACTGGTGGACTGCCAGAGATATTAGGACGAGTCAATCGGATTACACAAACGCCCTTAATCGCAACCGTATCTGTTCTGACAATCGTTCTTGTTCTAGGGTTGGCATTTCCACTGGAGGAGTTGGCTCGCTCTACTTCTCTTCTGACTTTGGCTATTTTTGGGCTGGTGAATCTAGCTCTTGTCCGTCTCGAGCTACGTGAACCATCTCAGAAATATATCGTACGCTTATCACTTGTCCTCCCACTACTCGGTACGCTCGTCAGTATTGGCTTCCTGGTTGTGGATCTGGTGAGATTGATGCGCTAATCTATGGTCCATAATTTGATGCCGGATGGTGGGTACATTTGACCGAAACAAATGGCGTGACGGTTCAATGTGCAAAAAATCACATCTTGAAATTGCTATTGACATTTGACAAGAACAGGAGTATAGTGAAGAAAGATGACTATATGTCAGATATAAAAATAGCCCGGTAGAGTGTGGCATCACTCTGCCGGACTTGAACTAGGTCCGCTGCGCTTATCAGCGGTAGTCCTTGGGTAATTTTACCCATAACCTTTGTTGATTGGCAACCCCAGCGGACGACCGTGTGGGGTTTTTGTTTTGAAAGGAGGTGTTTCTGCCTATGACGGATACATCATTTTCTGTTTATAGAAGAGCGATAACGTAATATGGATGCTCAATGTCTACCCTTTAAGCTGTTGTTAATATGCAGAGTTTGCGGATTCAATCAATCATATAACAATACAATACAATCCCATTGAATAGGAGAGTTCATTGAGCAATGGCTTGACTAAACCCCCGGAGGATAGCCAAATGCTTACAAGAAAATCAACTTTGGAATGGAGTTTTGCAAGAGATGATGAGGAGTGGCAGAAATTTGAGACTGCGCTCTCGTCAAAGACAAATGTTGCAGCTACCCAAATAGGGTTCTGGTATAAAAATCGTGCATATTTGATGCTGTTGGTCGTTGCACTGATGGGTTTCGTGCTGAGAGAAGCCTACACTTGGCAAAAAACACGGACTCTCCAAGCAATGCAAGAAGATGAAGTCCGATCAGCTATTGAAATGGATCTGTTAGCAGTCCATAACGATGGCCAAATCGTGACCTTGAATTTGGTCGATGAACATGCTGATGAACGTTGGAAACAAAAAACCAACCAGCAACAGAGACACTTTCTTTCCCACTTGGACTGGGAGGAGAATGTTCCCAAAATGGCGAGGGGTTCGCTCCATTGGACAACCGATGTCCAGAAGATTGATGTACGTGAGAACTATGCGCTCGTTGAGGTTCTTCTGCGCAAATCTGACACACCGTTAAATCCACAGACCTACCGCGCAACACACTTCTACCGCCGGACCACAGAAGGCTGGAAACAGACCACACCCGTTGCCTATTTCTGGGGTCCACCACGAACGTTGACCACCGATAATTTTACCATCCACTTTCGAGAGAGGGACGCGGCTTCTGTTGTTGAAACTGCTGATCGGCTTGACGCGCTCTATACCACAATGCGCACCGATCTGGGTTTACCGATACCACTATACAACGATAAGTTGACCATCAAAATAATTGCCTCAGACACGCCTGTGCAAAATGCACACATCACGTTAACTGGCAACGTGTTGACTGTTTCGTCACCTGTCTTAGCGGTTGCGCCTGTGGAATTAGCTGAAGCGGACATTCTCTATCAAGCAGTTGCAATTTTGCTGGCACAGCATAGTGTAAACCAACGAACCCACATGTTGTTAGAGAAGCGAGAGGATGTCCTATGGTGGCCCGTTGTCAGTGGACTACGTTTGTGGTTGATTTGGGATTCAGGGGGACCTTTGACTACCATGCAGACAGAAATAGTCGAATGGCTCTACCGCGATCCGTCTACCAATACAGATCTATCAGCACTATATTTGCCGGATCATTATGACCAGATTTGTCAACAACACAAAGTGTGGCATTTGTCGCCGGCCGCTATTGGAACAATTTTCGCTTGTACGGAAACGGATTCGATTGTTCGATATCAACGTAATCCCCCTCTCTACCTACGCGATATTGGGGGACCTCTAGTATCCTATTATGATCCGCTTTATGGAAGTCGACCTCATCCCGGCGTAAGCGTTGCTGTGGCCACCCTGTTCGATTATATCGCAGGCGAGTATGGCCGAGACCAACTTCCCGCCCTACTGATCGAAATGAACAATCACTTAAACTGGCATACACTCATCCCTGCTGTCTTCAATATTTCTGTGGACGAATTCGAGGATGGATGGTGGGCATACTTGACCGAAACATATAATGTAACAATCCAATGATATTATTATAGATATCGGGGAAAAGATTTCCATCCGCTTCCTTCGACAGGCTTAGGGGATAAAAATCTTTTTCTCAAAAACTATAGTGCGAGGAGTAGATAGCAAAGAGTTCCAGATGCCCTACGCATCTGGAACTCTTCTTTTTTTCTTAGCATTGTGTCTTGTCTTCGTAACATCCATTTTACTGCCCTCCTTCGTGATCAAGACAATCTCCGTCCCTCTCCAACTGGCTAGGCTCACAACCCTCCACCTAGCGGATATACTCAAGTCGTGGGTATGATAAAAGTATATCTATATCATATAGTTCCTCGGAGAATCTTTTATTCCATGTCTCTCACAGCAGAGAGGGGTCAAAACTATACTGGGTGAGTATAAAGTTTGCGCTCCGGAGTAATACAAGTACTGCTATTGTCATAACATTTTTAGCAATACAAATATGACCAAGTTCAAGGAGCAAACGAGATGAAACCTTCAATCCTATACACCATTATCGGCGTGCTTCTGGTGGCGGTGATTGCCCTGGCGGCGCTCCAATTTATGGGCGCTGGTGGTGATGGCGCACAGACTGCGGCACCCGCACAAGCCCCGGAAGGGATGGCCCAAGAAGCTGCCGACGTGATGAGCGCTCGCGGCCTGACCACCGAAAACGTGGTGGCCGCTCTCAAAATCTACATGCCTAGCGGCCAGCACGACCCTTATATGATGTTCTCGTCGGGCGGTCACAGCGGTCAGGTTCACGTGATCGGCGTGCCCTCTATGCGCATCCTACGCACCATCGGCGTCTTTGCACCCGAACCGTGGCAAGGCTATGGCTACGGGGAGTTACAGCATGAGGTAATGTTTACAGAAGGAGACGTGCTAGAGAGTGGCGTGCGCTGGGGCGACACACATCACCCCGCCCTCAGCGAGACCGACGGCCTGTATGACGGTGAGTTTCTTTTCATTAACGATAAGGCTCAAGCCCGTGTCGCCGTCATTGATCTGCGCGACTTTGAGACGAAGCAGATCATCAAGAACCCCATTGCCATGAACGATCATGGTGGCACCTTTGTCACGCCTGACACCCAGTGGGTGATCGAGGGCGGTCAATATGCTGCGCCTCCAGGCGGTGCGTATGCGCCCGTATCCGAATATGATGAGGAATATCGCGGCATGGTCACTTTCTGGAAGTTTGACCGTAGCCAGGGTCGCATTCTGCCCGACGAGTCCTTTGCGCTGGAACTGCCTCCATACTGGCAAGATCTGTGCGACGCAGGCAAGCTGGTCAGCGAAGGCTGGATCTTCTGTAACAGCTTCAATACAGAGCGCGCGACAGGCGGAATTGGCGTTGATGCTGACTCGGTCCCCTTTGAGTCAGGCGTCAGCCAGAATGACATGGACTATCTCCATGTCATCAACCTGGAAAAAGTGGTGGACGTAGCGGCCAGCAATGGCGAAGAGCTAAACGGCTTTAACTATATTTCACTAGAAACCGCGGTAGCTGAAGAATTGCTCTACTTTATTCCCGAGCCCAAGAGTCCCCACGGCATCGATATTGCGCCCAAGGGCGACTTTATGGTCGTCAGCGGCAAGCTCGATCCCCACGTGACTATCTACAGCTTCGATAAGATCATGGCCGCCATTGACAACCAAGATTGGACGCCAGACGACTACGGCGTTCCTGTGCTGAATTTCGATTCCGTATTGGAATCGCAGGTAGAGCTTGGTCTAGGACCGCTCCATACCCAGTTTGACAATCAAGGTTATGCCTACACCAGCCTCTATTTGGACAGCATGGTGGCGCGATGGGCATTGGGCGGCGACTACGATCACGCGGACGAGGGGTGGACGCTCATCGACAAAGAATCTATCCACTACAACGTAGGCCACATTGCTGCTGTAGAGGGTGATACAGTGGAACCGGGCGGCGACTTCTTAGTCAGTCTGAACAAGTGGTCAGTCGATCGCTTCAACAATGTGGGGCCGCTGTTGCCACAGAATCTTCAACTTCTCGACATTAGTGGAGAGGGTGAAAGTCTCCAGCTACTCTACGACATGCCTATGGGCATCGGTGAGCCGCACTATGCGCAGATCATTAAGGCCGAGCGACTCAATCCTGTGCAGGTCTACCCCGAAGTTGGCTGGGATCCACATGCCTGGGCAGTCAACCCTGATGCGCCCCAACCTGGCGAGGAACGGGTCGAACGGGATGGCAAGAACGTGGAGATTTGGATGACGTCAATTCGCAGCCACTTCACGCCAGAACATGTCGAGATCAAACAGGGGGATCATGTTGTCTGGCACATCACCAACATCGAACAGGCTGTGGATGCTGTACACGGCTTTGCCATGCCGGCCTACAACATCAACTTGAGCATCGAGCCAGGCGAAACGGCCACAGTCGAATTTGATGCCGACAAGGATGGTGTCTTCAGCTATTACTGCACCGAGTTCTGCTCCGCGCTGCATCTGGAGATGACTGGGTATCTCCTGGTTCAGCCGGACGACACAACGGCGGTGGCTGATTAACTTTACTGTAGCGTGCTGCTTGCAACTGTATATGCTTATGGGATCTGTGCAGCTGCAAGCAGCACCTTCGAGCAGCCAAATCTTTCTATCATCATGAGCTATACCGAACAGGAATTATCAATAAATAGGAATGGATAAAATGTCTGCCGCAAAAGCATGGGCTGAAGAAACCCTATTGGATAAAGCGATGGAAGAACCGAGAGAGACAGGACATATCGCCAAACAAAGCAGCTTTCTTCTAAGCACTGGATTGCTAATCAGCGCCACCGTCATACTCGCTATCTCTACCTTTTTCCCCTATTGGCGAATGCGGTTGAATGCACCCCAGTACCCCAGCGGACTCTTTGTCACCGTCTACGTCAACCACATGGAGGGTGACGTGCGTGAGATCGATGGACTCAATCACTACATCGGGATGAAACCGTTGGAAGAAGCTGCCAGAATTGAACGCAGCTTGGCTCCGATTGCCATGGTGATTATCGGCCTGATGATCCTGGGCGTGGCGCTCATTCACAGTAAGTGGTTTGCCCTTTTGGCGATTCCAGCCATGCTTTTCCCTCTGATATTTCTGGGTGATCTGTGGATTTGGCTCTGGTATTACGGCAACAACCTGGATCCAACTGCAGCCTTGTCGTCGTCCATCAAGCCCTTCACTCCCACAGTCCTGGGGACAGGTCACGTAGGACAATTCAGCACAATCGCCACACTCCAAATCGGTTGGTACATGGCGCTGGCAGCCGCAGTGCTGACTGCTGTCGGGCTACACTACCGACGTCAGGCACGACTCGCAACTGAGCGAGTGCCGTAACTAGACCATTCCACAAAAATCATTACCCAAATTTAGTTGGTTTTGTGGAATGATTTCAGGCTTCTCCAATTAAAAGATAGGATGTTTTATTCTGTGGAAAAGCCCTATCAGAATCGCATCATGACAACAATTCGATTGGTCATTGCTT
>JAHBNG010000192.1 GCA_019217005.1 Chloroflexi bacterium TSY | reverse complement strand
ATTTTATTTTGGATTGGCCTTAGTACTACTGTGCAGCAATATATTGTGAAACACAAAGGAAATTCGTTATATTTCTGGGCATATTGCTAACAAAACGCAAACAGAATGCAAAGGAAAAATGAGATAGACTGAAGAGCCAATAAAATGAAGCAGTCTTCGATGAAAGGAAATCAAGATGAAACTTGCTCAAGCAGTCAATCAATATGACTACAGCCAACTGGAAAGCCCGCCGCTGCTGGAACTGACAGAAGAGCAACTGGCGGCACTGGCCGACCAACTCCAGGAGTATCATGCCATATAGTCCATACTTCAGCCATGTGGCTCAGAGATGCGTACCACTACATGCGAGGCTTGTTGACCCCGAAATCAAACGCAAATCGGCCGAGAACATCGCGCTGGCGACAGTAGGAGAATCGGGTGTACGCCCCTGCAAAGCTTTGTGGGTCAGAGCCGCTGGAGCAAGCGATGCTGGCGGAACATACTCGACAGACAGGTGAGTTGTTGGGAGACGCAAATGGCGTCTTACTCCTGGATGGGAGCGACATTCCCAAACAAGGAGAAGAGTCAGTGGGCGTCAAGCGGCAGCGGTGTGGCGAACTGGGCAAGATCGCCAACTGTCAAGCCAGTCTTCCTGGGATATAATAGCTCTCATGGCTATACCTTACTGAACTGTCGGTTGTATATCCCCAAGAATGGTTTAGTGATGAGTATGCAGAGAAGCGGTACAAAACCGGTCTTCCCACCTGACCTTCCAAACAAAAAATGAATTGGCTTGGTCCATGATTGAGCAGACGCACGCCCTGGGTGCGTTGCCCATCCGCTGGATCACTATGGATGAAGCCTTTGGCAAAGATACTCATCTGCTTGACTGCATTGATGGCCAAACCGCTTACAGCTACTTTGCTGAAGTGCCCAAAGAGACTCGTGTCTGGACCTCCAGCCCCCAGACCTATCTGCCCGCATCATCTGGACGCGGGCCGCTCAAGCTCCGCGTCCGGCCTGGTGAACCTACGCCTCACCGTTGCTCAACTCGCTGACACCTTCCAGGGCATGAGTGGCAACAGCATGTTCTCAAAGAGGGCTCCAAGGGCTTCATCGTTGCTTCCATTGCTTGTCGCCGCATTGTCTCTGTCCGCAATGGGCTCGGTTCTGCTCTCTGGCTCATCGTCCGCCGCAATCCCGATTGCTCTCTGCAATACTTTCTCTCAATGCACCGAGACTTCCTTGGATGACTTCGCCACTGTTTCTGCTTTGCGTTGGCCCATTGAAACCATTTTGAACAAGCCAAGCAGTTTCTCGGACTCAACGAATATGAAACTCGCAGTTGGCTCGGTTGGCATCATCATATGACCTTAGTCATTTTGGCCTTTGGTTTCTTGGCTCGTTCTCAGTTTTTCCTCAAATATGATGCCCCCGCTCTCACTTTGCCACAGGTTGTTGAACTTCTCCATGCCGTTCTGCCTAAACCTGTCTTGACACTCGCTGAGACTATCGAGCGCCTTCGCTACAAGCAACGTCGTCTTGCTTCCGCTAAACGCTCGCATTATCTTGTGCAAAAATCGAACATTATCGAGCCTTTACTTGATGCACAGTAGTACTAAGGTCATATGATGATGCCAACCGAGCCAACTGCGAGTTTCATATTCGTTGAGTCCGAGAAACTGCTTGGCTTGTTCAAAAATGGTTTCAATGGGCCAACGCAAAGCAGAAACAGTGGCGAAGTCATCCAAGGAAGTCTCAAGGGGTGCATTGGAGAGAAATTGCAGAGAGCAATCGGGATTGCGGCGGACGATGAGCCAGAGAGCAGAACCGGGAGCCCATTGCGGACAGAGACAATGCGGCGACAAGCAATGGAAGCAACGATGAAGCCCTTGGAGCCCTCTTTGAGAACATGCTGTTGCCACTCATGCTCCTGGAAGGTGTCAGCGAGTTGAGCAACGGTGAGAGGCGTAGGTTCACCAGGCCGGACGCGGAGCTTGGAAGCTTTGCGCCCGCGTCCAGATGATGCGGGCAGATAGGTCTGGGGGCTGGAGGTCCAGACACGAGTCTCTTTGGGCACTTCAGCAAAGTAGCTGTAAGCGGTTTGGCCATCAATGCAGTCAAGCAGATGGTATCTTTGCCAAAGGCTTCATCCATAGTGATCCAGCGGATGGGCAGCACCCAGGGCGTGCGTCTGCTCAATCATGGACCAAGCCAATTCATTTTGTTTGGAAGGTCAGGTCAGTGGGAAGACCGGTTTTGTACCGCTTCTCTGCATACTCATCACTAAACCATTCTTGGGGATATACAACCGACAGTTCAGTAAGGTATAGCCATGAGAGCTATTATATCCCAGGACTCCGGCGACGTTGGCGATCTTGCCCAGTTCGCCACACCGCTGCCGCTTGACGCCCACTGACTCTTCTCGCTTGGGAATGTCGCTCCCATCCAGGAGTAAGACGCCATTTGCGTCTCCCAACAACTCACCTGTCTGTCGAGTATGTTCCGCCAGCATCGCTTCACCGCTCCAGCGGCTCTGACCCACAAAGCTTTGCAGGGGCGTACACCCGATTCTCCTACTGTCGCCAGCGCGATGTTCTCCGATTTGCGTTTGATTTCGGGGTCTAACAAGCCTCGCATGTAGTGGTACATGCTCTCTGAGCCACATGGCTGAAGTATGGACTATATGGCATGATACTCCTGGAGTTGGTCGGCCAGTGCCGCCAGTTGCTCTTCTGTCAGTTCCAGCAGCGGCGGGCTTTCCAGTTGGCTGTAGTCATATTGATTGACTGCTTGAGCAAGTTTCATCTTGATTTCCTTTCATCGAAGACTGCTTCATTTTATTGGCTCTTCAGTCTATCTCATTTTTCCTTTGCATTCTGTTTGCGTTTTGTTAGCAATATGCCCAGAAATATAACGAATTTCCTTTGTGTTTCACAATATATTGCTGCACAGTAGTATTAGGAATGGATTTGGATGAAGACAAAGCAGATAGCATTGAGGAACCACAATTTTAAGTAAAAGAAACAAAAGTATTATGGAATCATCAAAGCGCTTTGCCCTATTGGCGGAACGTGACGTCAATAAAGAGACTTTTGTCGAAGAGTGGCCCGAAGCAGGTCTGGTTGTGGCAGATAGTCCTCATGATCCCGTACCCTCTCTTCGCATTGAAGATGGTCAGATCGTCGAAATGGACGGTCGCGATTTGACGGATTTCGACACGATCGATCATTTTATCGCAAATCATTGTCTGGATCTCTCGATCGCAAAAGAAGCGATGTCGACAGACTCGCGCGAGATTGCGCATATGCTGGCTGACGTCAACGTCCCTCAAAGAGAGATTCGGCGACTCGTTGGCGGCTGTACGCCGGCCAAGTTGGTCGATATCATGCAGCACATGAACGTCCTGGAAATGATGATGGGGCTCTCCAAGATGCGCGTCCGCCGAACGCCCGCCAACCAAGCCCACGTTACCAATTGGCGTGAACATCCTGCTTTATTGGCGGCCGATGCTGCAGAAGCAGCTTTGCGGGGGTTCGCTGAAGTTGAGACCACTGTGCGCGTTGCGCGCAATGCCCCTTTTAACGCACTCGCGATTCTGGTTGGTACGCAGACAGGTCGGGGTGGTGTACTTACACAATGTGCGGTGGAAGAACGGTTGAGTCTCCAGTTAGCGATGAAAGGGCTAACGACCTATGCTGAAACGCTTTCTGTCTATGGAACTGAGCGTTCCTTTGTGGATGGTGATGACACACCCTGGTCCAAGGCATTTTTGGCTTCAGCGTATGCATCGCGTGGCGTCAAGGTGCGCTTTACCTCGGGCACTGGTTCGGAAGCACTGATGGGTCACGCCGAGGGATGCTCGATGCTCTATTTGGAGGCTCGTTGCCTGTTGGTCACCCGTGGGGCAGGCAGCCAAGGTGTACAGAACGGCTCAATCTCCTGTATTGCATTGCCAGAATCTCTTCCCGGAGGTGTGCGTACAGTTTTGGCCGAGAACCTAATCGCATCGATGTTGGGGCTAGAAGTCGCTTCTGGTAACGATGCTTTGGCCTCCCACTCGGCCATTCGCAAAACGGCCAAATTGATGTGCCAGTTTATTCCCGGCACTGATTTTATTTTCTCCGGCTATAGTGCGATCCCCAAACGTGACAATCTGTTTGGTGGTGGGAACTTCGACGCAGAAGATTTTGATGATTACAATGTATTACAGCGAGATATGCAAGTCGACGGAGGCGTCCGACCTGTATCGGAAGGAGAAGTACTCGCAATCCGACGGGAAGCTGCTCTAGCAATTCAAGCCATTTATGCTGAACTGGATTTTCCTACGATTGAACAACACGAAATTGATGCTGCTGTTGTCGCCCATGGCAGCGATGCCATGCCCGAACGCAATTTAGTAGACGACTTGGCTGCGGCAGACAAATTTCTCGCTGGTGAACAGACAATGCTGACCGTGGTTCAGGCACTAGAAAAAAGAGGATTCTCTAAGACCGCTCACAATGTTCTAGAAATGGGGCGTCAGAGAGTGGTGGGTGATTATCTGCAACCATCAGCGATCTTTGGGCGAGATTTTCGAGTGCTCAGCGGCATCAATGATGTCAATGATTACACTGGTCCTGGCACTGGTTATCGCTTAACAGGTCAACGTTGGCAGGAAGTACAATCGATCCCGCAAATACAATCGCCCCGCGAATTTATTGCTGAACAAGTCGGCGCTCCGCTCGCTTCTCTAGCTGAACTTGGTCCTGCAAAACAGGGTACGCGGACTGAAGTGGTGGTGGGTGTTGGACCAGCCTTTGGTAAAGCGCTCACACGAACGATTAATGGATTAGAGCATGAAGAGGTGCTTGCTGCCTTATTGACAGGGGTGGCCCAAGAGGGATTGGTTGCGCGTGTCGTCAAAATTTGGCGCAGTTCGGATTGTGGTGCGATTGGGCATGCGGCTGCGCAGTTGAGCGGTTCTGGCATTGGCATTGGCATTCAATCACGGGGCACGACTGTGATCCAAAGGCGTGGCTTACCACCATTAGACAATTTAGAGCTCTTCCCACAATCACCGAGTCTTACGTTGGCTCACTTTGAGGCGATTGGGCGTAATGCAGCACGTTATGCCAAAAATGAATCTGCAACACCTGTCGGAGTTGAAGTTGACAATTGGGCACGCCTACGGTTGATTGTCAAGACAATGTTGCTTCATCGTCACGAGACAGAAGAGATCCGTGACAAATCTCCCACGGAACTCTTTTTTGACTGGGAACCAGATGTATAAGAAGAGAAACGTTGAAATAGGTCGGCAAGTCCGATTGCTGCAAAGATCACCAGGATGGCGTCGACCGGCAATCGGTAGCGTACAAGCGTCCATGTGAGTAGATGAACCGTCGTATAAATGAGCATAAACAAGGACAAAGTCGTGATGACAGAACGCTGGTGTGTACTCAGGCTTTTCCAATCGTATATGAATGTTCTCCATAGTCCGTAGAGCATGAATGGTAGGAGAAGACCAAACGAGGAGACGCGAGCAATATTGCTGTAGAGATTTGAATCCGCTGAAGGCCAGAATTTAAAGTATTCGCGCAGACGGCTGATCGAAAGTAAGATGTAGCGCTTTGGATCCTCTATGACAAATTGAAATCCTCTTTTCCGTAGTTCCTGATCCATTTCTGCTTCGTTCAGATGCAGTACATCTTTGGGTATCAGATCATAATAAGAGGGTCCATCACTGGGTAAAATTCCCGGAAAATTTGTCCCGTAAATGGGATGATTACCCCAGAAGAACGCAAAACCGGAGTTTGTGTTTAGGGGAACAAATGTGTCAAAGACACGATAATTTCGATAGGTCCACGGTAAGATCATCAATGCACCCACAATCGCCACAAGAAGCATCCCCTTCAAAATAGGCAGCTGGATTTTGACATCAAAGAGCGCTTTCCAAAAAGAACGCTCATTTTGATCAACGTTGTTTGACGCCAACTGCCACCATAACCAAAGCAAGAGGAACGGCATAAAAAGAAGAAATACTTGTCGGAACAAGAGCGTTATAGACAATGCCATGCCTAATTCAATCCACTTGAGATCAAACCAAGGCAGTGATTCATTCATTGCTCGCTTATTCGAAGAAGAGGCGTTTCGTTTCTGTCCTGAACGATGCGGTGTAGAGTTATTGCGGGAAACAATCGCCCGTTGGTTCGCTCGGTCAACAAGACGAAATGTGACGTCAAAACTCCATAAAATGGCGATGATGTAGAAAGTCTCAGTCATCAATGCGCCGCCATAAAAGAAAAAGTAGATATAGCCTGCGCTAATCGCTGCTGACAACAACCCGATAGTTGTTCCTCCAACGCGCTTTCCGAGCCTGAATGCAAAGAGACAATGAAGAAAGCCTGCGAGAATGGCTTGTATGAGACGCGGAATCAGTGGTTGTACCCCAAACAGACTGTAAAAACTAGCAAGATAGAGCGTATATAGATAACTCCAGTGGGCAGTTGGCTCTCCAGCAGGTGTGGCAGGCCAGTGAAATTTACCAAAGCTGAACCCATATCCATCAATCACACGCTGTGCAAGACCATGATAAGAAACTTGATCAAAAATTCCTGGCAGTGGGCGAACCACATTCCCCTGATAGAGGGCAGATACAATCCGCAAGCCAATTGCAACAATCATGAGAATTGCTAAAAGGCGAGTAACGTCACGCCGATTTTCGATATCAATCATACAACCAATAACTTTCTTTTCGACAAGCTGTTCGTGAGCGAACATTATTTAATCAGAGTCGCTTCAATCGCTTCATCATACAGCGATTCCAGCTTTTGAACTGCGCTTTCCCAGGAATGTTTCTGCTCTACGTAGGCGCGCCCTGCATTCCCCAACTCGTTTCGTTTTCCCTCATCTTCAAGCAAAAATCGGAGAGCCTGTGCAAATTGCTCTGCGTCCTCTGCAACTAAAAGGTCGCGCCCCGTCTCAGCTTGTAAACCTGAAGCAGCTTGTAGACTGGCCACCACAGGTGTACCACATGCCATTGCTTGGAGAACCTTATTCTGGATTCCAGCACCATAAGGCACGGGTGCTGCTGCGATTGTCGCGCGTTGCAGATACGGTGGTAGATCAGAAACTGTCCCCGTTACCTCGACGATACCAGATGACTGTTTTTTCGAATGAGCCTTTCTTGTATCTAGGGCGCAAATTTCAGCGATGGGATCTTTTCCGACAATCTGTACTTTGACAGCTGGATGAGATTCCCAAACTAAAGGCATAACCTCTTTGACTAAATGAAGCGCGGCCGTTACATTGGCGTGATAACTCATTTTGCCTGTGAAGACAATGGTGGTCGGGTCGCGCTCTTGATGTCCACTGCAAAAAGAATCTAAATCAACCCCATTTGGAATGACGGCAATTTTATGAGATTCTAGAGCAGAATGTGATCTATTAGCCAAACATCTGTTTCCAAGTTTGTAGAGAGCATTGGCGTCACTTTGAGACGTGACCGCGATTCGAGGAAATTGATTCACTAACCAACCTTCGTATGATTCTGTTCGTCCTAGCTCGAATCGTGCCATCAACTTCCCTTTGAGACTGCGGCTATCTTTGGCGGCCTGAGAGAACAGATGGCTAATACAATCGACACTGTCCCAAACGATCGGAACGGGGCGCGCACTATGCCGCATTGCGTTTTGTAACGATAGACCCAATTTTGCCCCTCGTAAATGCTCAACTTGGATTACGTCGAAGTTTGAATGATGGATCAGTTTCTGCAACTGGAGGGCAAAATTCGGGTGCCAACAGAAGGCAGCTTGCGTCGGCAAGCTTGTTGGGAGTGCCTGTATGCAATTGATAATGGAACGAGATTTGGGCAAATGCGCTGCAATGATCTCAATATCCAGACTTTTTAGAGTTTCTAGATCTGATTGTTCTTCTTTGGAGGTCCAGAGTGTGGCTAATGTTACATCGTGACCTCGTTCAACAAGTGTTCGCAAAAATTGGTATGGACGTACTCGGATCTGATTCGGCACATATGGGATAAGATACAAGATTTTCATACAACAGAAACCTCAAGAATGATAGATAGTGTCCCAATTTTTATACGTAATGCGCCAATTGTATTGCTGTTCTACCCACTTTCGTCCTTGTTTAGCAAGGTCATTTTGCAATTGTGGCTGCTTTAGAAGCTGGATCACAGACTGTGCAAAATGCGCTGGCGTATCGGCAATGATAATATTTTCTCCGTCTTGGATCTGAATCCCCTCCGCACCAATGCTTGTACTAACCATTGGCATTCCCCAAGTCCAAGCATCCAGAATTTTGACACGCATCCCTCCACCCGCCTGCAATGGAACAACGAACGCAGCAGTCTCTTGGAGGTATGGTACAGGGTCATCCACAAATCCGGTAATGTCGAGATTCTTCTCAGGTATCTTGTATTTCGTCAGATCTGGTGGTTGCTTGCCGATTACGGTAAATACAGCATCGGGAACTTCACGCAGGATCTGAGGCAATGTGTGTTCGGCAAACCAACACACTCCCTGTGCATTTGGCGGATAATGTAACCCACCTAGAAATGTGACCCTTCTTGCGTCAGGCTTGCGCACAATGACAGATGTATCTTCTGGATCACTACAAATAGGCGTTACGCTAGAATTTGGTATTGGAAGAGATGCAATCTGCTGCACCGAATCGAAATCTTCTTGAGTGACCCAAACAACATCATCAAATTGACGACATGTTTCTGTTTCAAAACGGGCCATTTTTTGCGCTTCTAGTTTCAAAAGAGCAATCTTGGCTAGATTCCGTTCACCATCAGAGAGGCGCTGTGGAATCATGTAGACCGCATTGTGCTGATCGAGTACCACTTTGTGATGCCCATTGCTTGACAGTTTTTGCGCCCAGAGAGCGTATGGCGCCATCCAGAGTTGATCGGCATGAATAGCATCAAATGGGCCATCTTGATCAATCACATCACGCATCAAATGGGCCATTTTGGGAACCCAATCGCGCGCGATAATGAATGGCTGCCGTGTTGCTAAACTTCGAGTCAGATGATACACATCACGCAGCGGGGAGCGCGACATAGGATATGTATAAACCTTTTGACAGTATTGTGAAAGATGTTGGAGCGCTTCTGATGTATCATCTGGTCGCACAAATGATAGAAGTGTCATTTCATGCGATTGCACCAAATGACGCAATACATAATAAGAGCGGATTTTCGGTCCAGCATTCAGTGGAAACGGTAATACTTGTGTTAAAAATAAGATACGCACGGGGAAACTATCTATATTGGCTCATCTATACTCAGCTCCGTATGAAAATATGATTTTGAGTAGTGGTAAATCGTAGTTGATGATGCTCTGAAGAGTTATCAACTCATGATTACCACTACCGATTTTTGTTGATCTGGTAGACTTTCGGAAAAACCATATTTTCGCTAAAACTATAGCATAAGAAAATTGCGTAAACTTCTGATTTCCGAGATATAAAATCATGCGTTTGCACAATTTCATTTGATAAGCAATGTGTGTTATAGACGGGGTAAGGCAACTAATAACTTCCGATAATGACTGGTAAGCATACTATAGTCTCGATTCGGAAATGCTGCCGCGGCATATTTGGCTAATGGGCTAAATAGAAGACGGGCTATTGTAACAATAAAAAGCACAAACTTAGGGGTGGTTCATTTTAGCTGGATAGATAGGTTTACACTTTTAGAAACAGAAAGAACGTTTATATTCTCTGATTTCGCCGGTTCTCAGAGAGAAAACGGTCTCATATAGATTTTTGTCTATATATCAAAAGTGTAAACCTAATTTTGAACCACCCCCAAACTTATATAAAGAACCGTATGTCTGACCATAATGCTTACGGATATAAATGAGCTTGCTGAGATATAGATGTAGAAACATTTCCGCAGCAATTTGTTTACTACTCTGACCACCATAATGGATAATCCTGGATTGCGGAACCCAGTAGATTTTCCAGCCTGCCACACGAATTCGTCGACAAAGATCGACTTCCTCGGTATACATAAAGTACTGATCATCGAGCACACCAACTGTTTCAATCACACGTCGTCTTAAAAGCATAGCTGCACCCTGTACATTATCGACAAGACGCGGCTCACTTGTTGACCAACCGTGCATTCGATAAATTGCGAGAGGATATAAGTTGTCTAGATAAAGCAGCCGATAGAGTTCACTCCAAACAGTTGGTGCAGGAGAACACGATATTTGCAAGGTTCCATTTGGATTTAACAGACGGGAACCACATGCACCCGCGTCGGGATTCTGCTCCATAAACTGGATCAGTGTCTTCAAAGCGCCTGATTTTACGATCGTATCGGAGTTCAATAGTAAGACATACTCACCTTGGCTGATTGCTATGGCTTGATTATTGGCACGGGCAAAACCGAGATTATTATCATTCTCGATTAACTTTACCCATGAAAATTGCTCTTGAAGCATTTGTACGCTATCGTCACTCGATGCATTATCCACAACAATTGTTTCAATGCCTAAATCAGTTAAAGCGCTTCGCTCTTCATCGACTGATTCCAAACAAGCTTTCAGTAAGTCTCTCGTGTTCCAATTTATAATAACAATTGATAAATGAATATCTTGGGGTTGTTCTATCATGGTTACTTATTTGATCACTTAGCAGCCGAAAGCACATGAATCAATGTTATTATAATGTAGTCGTGAAAATAGGGCCTTGGTCAACGATTCGGCCACTCGTAGGATTGTCTGAACAAATATAAACATAAAACAAAGCAGAGGTGTATTTCAATTTGCTGACAGGCTATCGTTATCGGCAATACATAGATGTAAAGCATTCCGATACGAGCACTTGCAATCCTAAGCAGTATAGCTCAATTCTACAAAGAAAATCTTACAAAATGCTTGTATTGCGCTTGAAAAACGAAATTTTGTTAAACTTTACTTTCTGGTAAAAGAAAAGAGATGAGAAATGTGACAAAAAGCGGTTAGCAGTTCATCCTAAAGGTAGAGAACCCAAAAAGGAGGAAGGAATGCTAACCGCGCCAGAAATAACTATAGCAGTACTGATGAATGTATTGCAAGTAACGCGCCGATGGGAACAAACGTAAATGTAATGCGTCTGATGTGGGCAATGCTGAATGGGTCGTTTCTGAAAAGTCGAGGAGCAATCCATAGCGCATTGAAAGAAAGCGGGTTTGAAGATGAGGAGCTCCGGCGAAGCTGGTGGAGCTTTCGATATGGATCATGGGATATCACAAGTCTGCTGGGGTCGTGGCAAGAAGAAGTGGAAAGGGGAATGGGAGGCAAAAAAGTTAGAAGGGTACCGAGTGAAAAGCATAGATATCACAGGGTTCTGGCGACCGAAGCTGCAAGGGAAAGTGAACCGACTCTATAACTCAACGGCTCGTCGGCATTGCCCGCGCTCATCTTTGGAGTGATGATAAGCTCGGGGAGATAGGCGGGAAGCGAGTGCCACTGCTCAAGGCAATCATGAGATGCACGGTTGGAACAAAGGAAAGTGAGTTTCGGAAAAGCTGCTGAAAGAGACGAAGAAATCACTGGAGTCAGACGAAGTGGCGGTGGTCGATGCCGGGTTTACAATCAGAGAAATGCTAGAAAGCGGCATAGACCGATTTGTCCTGCGGGAAGCGATTAACTGCACAGTGCGCCGCAATGAGTTCCCCAAACGCAAAGAAAAGGCAGACCACCTGAATATGGTGATATTGTGCGTCCGCTCTCGCAGCTATAAGGGAAAGCGACTCGAGGCTACAACTCCGGACTCGTCTGGTCGCTTTCTATAGTGGTCGCCTGATTTGCTATCAAGCATGGCACAATCTCGTCCCCAGAACAACCAAGGTGGATACAGCCAACCGTACCTACTCGATTTACGTCATTCAGGATCCGGCCTACAACACACCTTTGGTTTTGGCGACCGTTATGACTTTGCAGCCTGAAACCATTTATCTTGTCTACCTGGAACGCTGGCCTGTTGAACATCCCCCCTTGGCTTCCAAGCAGATGATTGGCTTACATCGTCAATTTGTTCATGCCGATGAGGCTTGTTTCCGCTTACCTGAACTGGGGCTGCTGGCTGGCAATCTTCTTTCCCATTTAGCCGCTTCTCTTCCTCCCATACCGACTGGCTACTGGGATCGAGAGCCTCAATCCACTCCCGGCAGGCTGCGCCGTGTTCTCTCGAGTGCTCTTTTTCCAACTCCTGACCAACTCGACCCTGACTTTCGGAAAAAGGCCTCGGTTTCACACCATTTCCCTAAAGGCGTTCTCGCTCATCGCCGCCTCAATGCCGCTGCTTAAACTAGCCGAGCACTATTTTTACATTTTATCCCGTTTTTTCAGGGTGGATTCTTTTTTCCGCCCCTTTCGGTTTGCCCTTTGTCACTCAAGCCTTTACCAGAAAGTAAAGTTTAAGCAGACGCGAGGTGTACCATTCTCCATTATCCTGTGCTCTGTATGAAAACATGGCTTTGCTTCATCTGGTAGAGTCGCAGGAAAACCAAATTTTCATCACAACCTCACTACAGGAGATGAGTTATGGTTGAAGAGAAGCAAGTCGGTTTGTGATGGACAAAATCAAACGTGTTATTCGGGGCACGATGATTTTTCCTGCGGCATTCACTTCTTCGTGTGTTGGTTCATGGTCTGCATCGAGTTGATCAATGCAGATATTGGTAATGGTGCTGATGCCCAGCACCGCCATGCCCGCATGATGAGCAACGATCGTTTCGGGCACTGTACTCATGCCAACCGCATCTGCACCAATTGTGCGTAAGTAGCGAATTTCAGCCGGAGTTTCAAAGTTGGGGCCAGCCAACCATGCATAGACGCCTCGCTGTAACCTCATATTCAAATCGGTTGCAACGCTCATGGCCAATTGACGTAATTCTACTGTATATGCATGGTTCATTGGTGGAAAGCGCGTGCCGAATTCATCCAAATTAGGACCAATTAATGGGTTATGACCCGCCATGCCAACCAAATTAAGATGATCTTCAATCAGCATCAGATCGCCAACTTCGAAACTTTGATTAATGCCTCCCGCAGCATTGGTGACGATGAGGGTGTCGATGCCCAAGCGCTTCATGACGCGTATGGGAAAGGTGATTTGCTGCGTGGAATAGCCTTCATAAAAATGAAAGCGTCCCTGCATTGCACAAATAGTGGCATTTTCTAATCGGCCAATCACGAGGCATCCAGTGTGGCCGGCAACCGTACTAACAGGAAAGAGCGGGATCTCGCTATACGGAAGGATAGACGCATCTGAAATCTGTTCGGCCAAAGGGCTGAGTCCACTGCCTAATATTAAACCGATCGTTGGTTGATGATTTGTACGAGACTGGATAAAATCAGTCGCACTTGTGTAATCTTGTGATGTAAATATGGAGTTCATCACAACACGCTGTCCTTAGCTTGACTTTGTAAGTTTTGAGCACATTAAAAAGTTAATAACAGACAGCAGAAAGTAAGGCCAATCCAAAAAATAAAATATACGCGAGAAGGTGTTAAACTAGCTCTCCAAAAGGAGCAAAAATGACAATCTCGCCAGAAATGGTTGAAGTCTTGAAAGAGACGAAGGCCATGTTAAGTGGATACGAAAGAAGGCACTTCATGGCC
Organism: Chloroflexi bacterium TSY; assembly: GCA_019217005.1. Next base: position 226 of record JAHBNG010000192.1, on the reverse strand, counting down.
CAAACGGTCAAAACGATATGCGAAGGGAGTCCGACGAAAGCAGAACGAGAGTTGGGCTGGAATCGGGCGACGATAGCCAAAGCCCTGGAAGAACTAGAAGGCGGCTTCTGTTATGTCGACCAAAGCCACCGACGTGGTCGCAAAAAAGCCGAAGACCATATCCCCACTTTACTGGCCGATATGGTTGAAATCGCCGATCAATTCAGCCAGACCGATCCCACCTTTC
>JAHBNG010000025.1 GCA_019217005.1 Chloroflexi bacterium TSY | reverse complement strand
GCTGACCGGCTGAAATGCCATCAACGACAAGAAAATCTTTTTCTGAAAGGCTATATCTACTACCGACTGTCACTTTTCAACTCTAACCAAGCAATTTCTTCTGGTGTCAACGTGAGAGAAGAGGCTTCGGCGTTTGCTCGGAATTCATTACGATTGCGACAGCCGACCAGTGCAAAGACATTCAGCGGGTGATTGAGCACATATGCAACCGCGATCTGAGGAATGCTCAATCCATTCTCATCTGCCAATATTTTTACGCGATCAAGCCGTTGAAAGTTCTCTTCTGTGCAGTAACAATCAACGCATAGTTTGTCCCAGTAAGCCTCGAATGTATCGAGGTTATCGCGTTCAAAGCGACCGCTAAAGAAGCCACTTGCTAGACTCGACCAGGTAAAGAGAGGCATCTGTTGCGACAGATACCAAGCCCGATCTTCTGCTCTATCTGGAGCACTGATGCTAATACAGTCGGCCCAGGGTTCTTTCCGCTGAACCGCCAAGCTAAAATTGGGGCTACTCGCAACAAAAGGTTGTAATCCATTGGCTTCTGCATACTCATTGACTTCTTGAATCCGCTTTGCCGACCAGTTGGATCCCCCAAACACGCCAATCCGTCCAGCAGTATGATGTTCGTTTAACGCCTCGACGATTGGGCCAACTGGCACATCTGGGTCGTCACGATGCAGCAGATAAATGTCGATAAAGTCGGTCTGTAAACGTGCCAGCGAATCATGAATGTCAGACGCAATATCAAAAGGGGTGACGCGTTTGCGATCTCGGCTGTGGTGTGCGCCTTTGCCAATAATGTTTACCTGGTCACGGTTGTCGCGTTCTTGCATCCAGCACCCAAGCGTCCGTTCACAGTCGCCTCCTCCATAGCCATGAGCCGTATCAAACGTGTTCCCACCTTGCTCCATAACACCATCGAGCAGATCAAAGCTCTCATCCAATCGTTCGGTGCCCAACATCATTGTTCCCTGAACCAAACGCGAAACAGGGTTACGAACCCCTGGAATATTATCTTGTTGCATAAACTTTACTTTCTGGTAAAAGAAAAGAGATGAGAAATGTGACAAAAAGCGGTTAGCAGTTCATCCTAAAGGTAGAGAACCCAAAAAGGAGGAAGGAATGCTAACCGCGCCAGAAATAACTATAGCAGTACTGATGAATGTATTGCAAGTAACGCCGATGGGAACAAACGTAAATGTAATGCGTCTGATGTGGGCAATGCTGAATGGGTCGTTTCTGAAAAGTCGAGGAGCAATCCATAGCGCATTGAAAGAAAGCGGGTTTGAAGATGAGGAGCTCCGGCGAAGCTGGTGGAGCTTTCGATATGGATCATGGGATATCACAAGTCTGCTGGGGTCGTGGCAAGAAGAAGTGGAAAGGGGAATGGGAGGCAAAAAAGTTAGAAGGATACCGAGTGAAAAGCATAGATATCACAGGGTTCTGGCGACCGAAGCTGCAAGGGAAAGTGAACCGACTCTATAACTCAACGGCTCGTCGGGCATTGCCCGCGCTCATCTTTGGAGTGATGATAAGCTCGGGGGAGATAGGCGGGAAGCGAGTGCCACTGCTCAAGGCAATCATGAGATGCACGGTTGGAACAAAGGAAAGTGAGTTTCGGAAAAAGCTGCTGACTTTACTTTCTGGTAAAGGCTTGAGTGACAAAGGGCAAACCGAAAGGGGGCGGAAAAAAGAATCCACCCTGAAAAAACGGGATAAAATGTAAAAATAGTGCTCGGCTAGTTTAAGCAGCGGCATTGAGGCGGCGATGAGCGAGAACGCCTTTAGGGAAATGGTGTGAAACCGAGGCCTTTTTCCGAAAGTCAGGGTCGAGTTGGTCAGGAGTTGGAAAAAGAGCACTCGAGAGAACACGGCGCAGCCTGCCGGGAGTGGATTGAGGCTCTCGATCCCAGTAGCCAGTCGGTATGGGAGGAAGAGAAGCGGCTAAATGGGAAAGAAGATTGCCAGCAAGCAGCCCCAGTTCAGGTAAGCGGAAACAAGCCTCATCGGCATGAACAAATTGACGATGTAAGCCAATCATCTGCTTGGAAGCCAAGGGGGGGATGTTCAACAGGCCAGCGTTCCAGGTAGACAAGATAAATGGTTTCAGGCTGCAAAGTCATAACGGTCGCCAAAACCAAAGGTGTGTTGTAGGCCGGATCCTGAATGACGTAAATCGAGTAGGTACGGTTGGCTGTATCCACCTTGGTTGTTCTGGGGACGAGATTGTGCCATGCTTGATAGCAAATCAGGCGACCACTATAGAGAAAGCGACCAGACGAGTCCGGAGTTGTAGCCTCGAGTCGCTTTCCCTTATAGCATCGAGAGAGCGGACGCACAATATCACCATATTCAGGTGGTCTGCCTTTTTCTTTGCGTTTGGGGAACTCATTGCGGCGCACTGTGCAGTTAATCGCTTCCCGCAGGACAAATCGGTCTATGCCGCTTTCTAGCATTTCTCTGATTGTAAACCCGGCATCGACCACCGCCACTTCGTCTGACTCCAGTGATTTCTTCGTCTCTGTCAGCAGCTTTTTCCGAAACTCACTTTCCTTTGTTCCAACCGTGCATCTCATGATTGCCTTGAGCAGTGGCACTCGCTTCCCGCCTATCTCCCCCGAGCTTATCATCACTAAAGATGAGCGCGGGCAATGCCCGACGAGCCGTTGAGTTATAGAGTCGGTTCACTTTCCTTGCAGCTTCGGTCGCCAGAACCCTGTGATATCTATGCTTTTCACTCGGTATCCTTCTAACTTTTTTGCCTCCCATTCCCTTTCCACTTCTTCTTGCCACGACCCCAGCAGACTTGTGATATCCCATGATCCATCGAGCTCCACCAGCTTCGCCGGAGCTCCTCATCTTCAAACCCGCTTTCTTTCAATGCGCTATGGATTGCTCCTCGACTTTTCAGAAACGACCCATTCAGCATTGCCCACATCAGACGCATTACATTTACGTTTGTTCCCATCGGCGTTACTTGCAATACATTCATCAGTACTGCTATAGTTATTTCTGGCGCGGTTAGCATTCCTTCCTCCTTTTTGGGTTCTCTACCTTTAGGATGAACTGCTAACCGCTTTTGTCACATTTCTCATCTCTTTTCTTTTACCAGAAAGTAAAGTTTATGCAACAAGATAATATTCCAGGGGTTCGTAACCCTGTTTCGCGTTTGGTTCAGGGAACAATGATGTTGGGCACCGAACGATTGGATGAGAGCTTTGATCTGCTCGATGGTGTTATGGAGCAAGGTGGGAACACGTTTGATACGGCTCATGGCTATGGAGGAGGCGACTGTGAACGGACGCTTGGGTGCTGGATGCAAGAACGCGACAACCGTGACCAGGTAAACATTATTGGCAAAGGCGCACACCACAGCCGAGATCGCAAACGCGTCACCCCTTTTGATATTGCGTCTGACATTCATGATTCGCTGGCACGTTTACAGACCGACTTTATCGACATTTATCTGCTGCATCGTGACGACCCAGATGTGCCAGTTGGCCCAATCGTCGAGGCGTTAAACGAACATCATACTGCTGGACGGATTGGCGTGTTTGGGGGGATCCAACTGGTCGGCAAAGCGGATTCAAGAAGTCAATGAGTATGCAGAAGCCAATGGATTACAACCTTTTGTTGCGAGTAGCCCCAATTTTAGCTTGGCGGTTCAGCGGAAAGAACCCTGGGCCGACTGTATTAGCATCAGTGCTCCAGATAGAGCAGAAGATCGGGCTTGGTATCTGTCGCAACAGATGCCTCTCTTTACCTGGTCGAGTCTAGCAAGTGGCTTCTTTAGCGGTCGCTTTGAACGCGATAACCTCGATACATTCGAGGCTTACTGGGACAAACTATGCGTTGATTGTTACTGCACAGAAGAGAACTTTCAACGGCTTGATCGCGTAAAAAAATATTGGCAGATGAGAATGGATTGAGCATTCCTCAGATCGCGGTTGCATATGTGCTCAATCACCCGCTGAATGTCTTTGCACTGGTCGGCTGTCGCAATCGTAATGAATTCCGAGCAAACGCCGAAGCCTCTTCTCTCACGTTGACACCAGAAGAAATTGCTTGGTTAGAGTTGAAAAGTGACAGTCGGTAGTAGATATAGCCTTTCAGAAAAAGATTTTCTTGTCGTTGATGGCATTTCAGCCGGTCAGCCAGAGAGCTGACGAGCTGACCAGCTAAAATGCTGACAAGCTACTGTTTCGTGTGGAAAAGCATTATCTGAACATCTATAGTAGATGGTTAGTGGATTGTGGATGGCAAGAGATAATGGCCACGGTAGTTGTGGAATCAGAATGTTCTCGTCTGGCAAACGACTGGCAAATCGCCACGAAAACGGCTATACTCCGCATACGCTGTTTCGATTACTGATTTGATGAGTGTGTCCCAACGTGTGTAAATGAACACTGCTCAGTCAGAGAACCGCTGCATTTACACACGTTGGGACACACTCCCGTTTTGGCCAATAAAGTGAGCTCGCTGCGCACGGTTCTTACTATCCACTATCAACCATCAACGATCCACGTCTTCTATCCACAACCGATTAATCTATGTTCTTTCGCACAATCGTAATTTTCCTTCTCTTCTGGAGTCTTTATTGGGGGACGGCTCTTTTAGGTAGAAATGGTTCGACCCCCAGCGCGGCCTATTTTCATGAATTGGCCGAAGCCTGGCTGAATGGGCATCTCTATCTAGCTGCTCCGTCCGCTACGCTCGATCTTACAATGTATCAAGGTCAGTGGTTCTTGGCCTTTCCACCCTTGCCGGCTTTGTTGATGCTTCCCATTGTCGCGTTGCGTGGTGCAGCTGGCACAAACACGGTTCTCTTTTCAACCTTCTTTGGTGGCTTAAATGTGGCATTTGTCTACGTTCTATTGAACGCACTTGCGGCGCGTGGATGGAGTCATTTAGATAGGCAAAGTAATCTATGGCTGACGCTTCTATTTGGGTTGGGTTCCGTACACTGGTATATGGCGACAGCTGGCAGCGTCTGGTTTGTGGCCCAAATCTGCACTATTACCTTTATTGCACTGGCAGTCTGGTTCGCGATTGAGCGGAGACCCGCTTGGTTAGCAGGACTGGCCCTGGGAATTGCCATGCTTGCCCGCCCCAATGTTGCCTTGACCTCGCCACTTCTACTTGGCATTGCCGCAATGCATCAAACAAATGGGAACAGCGATGAAACAAACGCCTTCGAGTGGCGAAGCTGGATTCAGTGGGCGATTTTGTCTGCTGTGCCAATGGCGCTTATTGTCGTGGCCTTATTGGGCTATAATTTGGTGCGCTTTGACGACCCGTTGGAGTTCGGCTACACAACCATGAATGTGTCTTCGTTGATGGTTGAGGACTTGGAGATCTATGGTCAGTTTCACCCGCATTTCTTCTGGCGCAATTTGCATGCAATGCTCTTTGCCTTACCGCTCACCGAAAGCGGACGACCGGGCATCAACCCTTACGGACTCAGTCTATTTATCACGACACCCGCATTGCTCTATCTGGTCTTCGCGCGCGGGCGGACGCCACTGATTCTTGGTGCATGGATGGCGGTTTTGCTGCTGATTGTGCCGTTGACTCTCTATTATAATACGGGCTACTGGCAATTTGGCTATCGTTTTAGTCTGGATTTCATGGTTCCAGTTATGATTCTGTTGGCCCTCGCGACTGGCAAACGGGTTGGCTGGATGATGCGAGGTATGATTCTTATTGGCGTTTTTGTCAACGCGATTGGAGTAGTGTGGTGGTATTGGTAACATCTAAGGAATCGGAATTAAATAACTCGAACACGATTCTTCGTTTCACTCGGGAATGACTGTTCAACTTAATTTAATGCTCATTCCTAAGTGTTCTGTCAACAAAATTACATTAGTTCCAAACAAACCTCTTTGGTGACATATGTCACCCACCACTAGATGTTGTGGTACGTGACATATGTTACCATATGGATAGTGACATATGTCACCCTAAAGGGATAACATCTGACACTATCCGGGTTTCTTCTCAACCCCGAATTCAAGTTAATTAGATCCGTTTCTTAAGCCACCACTCTTTGGGCTTTAATCGCTGCCCATATCCTAGCTGCACGTCCAGCGTTAACATCCATTTGCGCAACCATGTTCCCGCCAACCAACGTCCAAGCCGGTTCCACCAAAATGAATAATCTTTGTTGTAGGGACAGACACGAATGCAGATCGAGCAGTCACTGTTTTGTGCGGCCCAATAGCCGAAACACTTCTCACCATCAACTGACCACTTTTTAACGCCTTTGATGTTGGATTGATTGTGCCGTTCTGCCGACGGTTCGCCCGATGGAATCGCCCTGACGGGACATCCCGATGAGCAACGTTGACAGATTGTACAGAATTCTTTGACACCAAAGCGAGTCGGCCGATCGTGCGCCAATGGCAGATCGGTAAAAACCTTGCCCAAACGCACGCGGGGGCCAAACTCCTTAGTGATGAGGAGGCCGTGACGCCCATATTCACCCAATCCTGCTTTGATGGCCAATGGAATGGCCAACGCCGTATCATTCATACTGGCAATCGCATTATAGCCCAGGTTACGGATGTATTGTGCGATGGAGAGTACCACGAGCGCGTCATGAGAATAACCCAAACCAGTGGCGGCACCGCTCAATGCCGATGGCACGGTACGAATCAGATCGTAATCCATGGCCTGTGCCGTGACAATGACATTGTCCAGACCCACCGGAAGCTCTTGTGGTTTTTCACGCTGACTCAGATCGCTGAATTTATTGACGTAGAGCCAACGCTCATCAAAGTCTGTGATGCCGACGAGATCCGCACCAAAGCCTTTCGCCACGCGCTTGATTTCATTGGCGGCTTCAACGGGTGTTCCCATTTCCGTCCTAACCTCTGCCACATCGCGATAAAGAGTAAATTCGTCGGAAAACCCTTCGCGACGATCCTGGTCCTCTTTTAATTCGGTAAAAATGTCGCTGACGTGCCAGGCCGCATTCCGCAGCGCGTAATCTTTCTGCGTGAAACCATCGGCTTTGCGCCAACTTTTTAGTGGTTCGCGGTATGTTGCGTAAAATAGTTTCGCTTTCTCGCTGCGAATCCGTTCGTCCCACCAAGAGCGACGAAAGACATCGTCTTTTTGGTTGAAACGCTCAAAGGTGTCAAGTATTTCAGCACCCGGTATTTCATGCTGTTTTTCACTCATCGTCACCCTTCACTGGTCTTCGATTTCGTTTGATCTCACTTCGTCTCTGTTTTTTTGCCAACCGTCTTTCACGGGAGGCTGCTGTGGGCTTCGTTTTACGTCGCGGTTTGGGTGGCTTGGCTGCTGCACGCAATAAATCGATCAATTGGGAAATCACGCGCGCACGATTTTGAGATTGAGTCCGATGCTGACGAGACGTAAGCACCAGGATCCCGTCCTCCGTCAAACGTCGCCCCGCCAACTTCGCGGCGCGTTGACGAATGGCAAGAGGTAAAGAGGGCGAATGCATCAGGTCAAAGCGTAGCTGTACTGCTGTTGAGACCTTGTTCACGTTCTGTCCACCTGGACCAGACGAACGGACAAAGGTGAAGGTTAGCTCGTCTTCATCAATCGATAGCTTCGGTGTGATTTCTAGCGCCATGTTGAAATGTGGTGTTAGCAGACAACGAGTGGTACAGTTAACTGCGGCGAGGGGCGATATGGTTACTAACTATATGCCATGATCTGGAGCGTTCGCGTTAAGACTGTACGCCATCGACCAGCATCATCCACGGGGAGATAGATGGCTCGCCGCGCCACGCGGGCCGCATCTTCGGGAACAAAGACATCGTCTTCTAGATGGCCTAGCCCCAAGCGCAATCGCCTTTGCAGCGCTGTGCGATTCATATTTTCCAGAATTTCACTCCGTACCACAATCTGGTCTAGCTCGCGTCCGATATTTTGAACACCGGCACCTAGCGCTAAGATTTTGATCTGAATCTGATAGAGCAAGTTGTCCACCTCTTCGGGCACCCCGCCTGTTTCGTCATCTTCGCCAAAGCGGTCGAGCAGCTCACGTCGCATTTCATCCACACCTTCCCGACTCGTGAGACCGGCGATCCGACGATAGATCTGAAGCCGCAGACTGTCGTCCTCGATGTAAGTTGCGGGAATTTGGGCAGTAATGGGTAGATCGAGCGTAACAGGAGGTGCCAGAGGATCGTTGATGTCAAAAGGCGAGTCGTTGGTGGGTATTTCTGACTCAGCAATTGGATGATCGTCTTGTGGATCATCGCGTTGCAGTTGAGGTTCTGTTTGCGCATCCTCGGCTAATTGTGGAACTCCTGACTCACTCGCAGGATCTGTTCCGCCATTCTCCTCTTCTTCGTTTTGGCGCTGCTTTGCCTCCATTGCCTGGTCAAAGCGTTCTTTCTTCTGACGAGCTTCGTTGATTGCCTGGGCCAGGAGCCGTGTATAGAGATCAAAGCCGACAGTATCGATATTGCCATGCTGACGGGCACCGAGCAGATCACCCGCACCGCGAATCTCCAGATCGCGCATGGCAATGCGAAAGCCAGCCCCCAACTCTTCGCTGCTCTCCAGGATCGCAGAGAGTCGTCGTCGAGCGTCAAAACTTAACGTTGTGTTCTTCTCATAGAGCAAATAGCAATGTCCCCGCTCTGCGCTGCGACCCACGCGACCCCGCAGCTGATAGAGTTGCGCCAATCCAAATCGATCCGACCGATTGATGATGATGGTGTTGGCGTTGGGGATATCCAACCCATTTTCGATGATCGTCGTACAGACCAGAATGTCAGCTTCACCCTCGGCAAAGAGCAACATGGTCTCTTCCAACTGACGCTCAGGCATCTGACCATGCCCCACAAGGACGGTGGATTCAGGTACAAGCTGCTGAACTCGGTCTGCCAACGCCTGAATCCCTCGTACGCGGTTGTTAACAAAGTAAACCTGACCATTGCGACTGAGTTCGCGCTGGATCGCCTGGCGGACCATCAATTCATCGTACTCAGCCAATACGGTGTGAACTGGTTGCCGTTCTTTGGGCGGTGTGTTAATCGTACTCATGTCGCGCACGCCACTAAGACTCATGTGGAGCGTGCGTGGAATTGGTGTGGCGCTTAGAGTCAACACATCGATTTGGGTCCTCAGTTGCTTGAGCCGCTCTTTCTGAGCCACACCAAACCGCTGCTCCTCATCGATGATCATCAAGCCCAGATCTTTGAATTCTATATCCTGACTCAAGATCCGATGTGTACCGACCACCATATCAACCGTGCCGTCAGCCAGCCCATCAATGACGCGCTCCTGTTGAACCCGTGTCCGGAAACGACTGAGCATTTCAATCCGTACTGGAAAACGCCCCAGCCGTTCATTAAAGGTACGATAGTGCTGCTGGGCCAGAACAGTCGTTGGCACCAACATGGCAACCTGCCGTCCATCCGTGATGGCCTTAAAAGCGGCGCGCACGGCCACTTCTGTTTTGCCATACCCCACATCGCCCGCAATCAATCGATCCATCGGGCGGTTAGACTCCATATCGCTCTTTACTTCTTCCACTGCCGACAGCTGATCCAACGTCTCTTGATAAGGAAAGCTTGCCTCTAATTCTTCTTGCCAAGGACCATCGGGGCTGTAGGAATAACCAGAAACGAGTTCACGCTCTGCGTAGAGCTTCAATAGATCATCAGCAATATCAGCAATGGATCGCTTGGTGCGTTCTTTGACTGTCTGCCAATCTGCCGTCCCCAAACGCGTAACAGGAGGGGCACCATCACTTGCACCGACGTAACGACTAAGACGATCCGCCTGATGGACCGGCACATAAAGCTTATCACTTTTGGCATAGGTGACTTGCAGGTACTCACGTTCAATCCCGTTGAGTTCCATCTTAATCAAGCCATCATACTGACCAATTCCATGTTCCAAGTGAACAACAAAGTCTCCCGCTTTGACGTCTGCAAAGAAGATTTCGGGGGCAACCGTACTGCGTGCAGCAGATTTGCGCCGCGCTCGGGGTTTGCTCCAGCCAAAGAGTTCAGTATCAGTCAAGAGATGGAGGTTCATTGGCTCTGACGGATCGCTCGATATCGTTCGATGCCCCTCGCTCTGTTGTTCAATCCCCCTCAAAATAAATCCATCGCTCATGACGCCCTGAACAAGCGTGATACCCTGAACGGGCAATTCAGTGAGATCGCTTTGGACGTGAACGGGGGAATCAGCGTTGGCCAATAATTCTTGGAGGCGCGCTGCTTGCCGAGTCACAAGGACCGCTCGATGCCCTGCCGTTCGCAATTTCTCGATTTCTCGCACAATCTCTTTGGTCTTGCCACCAAATCGCGGACCTGGTGCAAAGCTACGGGCCAAATCCGTGGTTTCATTAGAGGTGGTTCCATCCAGATGACCATAACCCAGAATCAGTGGCTGACGCTCCATCAGCGCTTGTTGCAATTCAGCTGCGCCCAAAAAGCTTGTTGCAAATCCAGCAGGGAGTTCACCGCTACGCTCTAATTCAACACGCAAATTGATGGCTTGCTCTTCTAATTCTTGAAGCGTTTGGAGCAAATCTGCACCGTCATCAATAATCAACGAGGCATCTGATGGAACATAATCTAGCAGGCTGGAAGGGGTATCATAAAAGTAAGGCAGATACCATTCGATCCCGCGAAAACTCTCACCGTTATGAAGATGCTCTACTTCGAGACGCAATTCCTCGCGTAGAGCGAGCAACAAGCCAGGATCTTGCAATGGGGAAGCTGTTTCGCTTGCATCGATGTTTTCTGGCGCATTCAGACTGTCACCCTCAATCCCTAAACGTCGTAAGGCCGCAGGACCATGTTTGCTCAGTGCCTCACATCCCGGACCGATCTCGATTTGGTCGATGCGTGCTTCGGTACGTTGGGTTGCGGGGTCAAAGACGCGCAAGCTGTCAATTTCGTCACCAAAGAGATCGATGCGAATCGGGTGGGGCAGATTCGGTGGCCAAATATCGATGATTCCACCCCGACGAGCGAATGTACCCGGCTCTTCCACAACGTCTGTTGCTGTATAGCCTGTTTGTACCCAATTGAGCGTCATTTGCTCCAAGCGCACGATACCGCCTGTTTTGAGTGGACGCAGCGATAATCGCAACTCTTTGGGCGGCAGCGTCTTCTGCATCAGTGAACGGGCACTGACAATGATGATCGGTTGTCTCTTTTGGCTCGCTCGACTCTGTAGCGCGGCGAGCGCAGTGAGTCGCCGTTGACGTGTTTCGCTGCTCCAGGAAATACGTTCATAAGGAAGGGCGTCGGGTTCGGCAAAGAGGTAGATGGAAGGTGTTTCATCGTTCTCTATTGGCAACCAAGCTTCCAGTCGATCGGCAAGTTGGATAGCCATTTCGCTACGCGCAGTAAGAAAGACCACAGGCCCAGAACGCTCTCTTGCGATTCCAGCGATCACTGCAGGATGAACAGCGTGCAGCAGCGCTTGGGGGCGTGAATCTTCTGTTGCCAACAATGTGCAATAAGCTGGCACTTGTTCAAGTAGGGGGACAATTCCTGAAAGGTTCATTGTTCAGGGTTGAAGAGTTGCAGGGTCGAAAAGGCAATGTTTCCGGGTACGTACCCCAAATGTGTGCAAATGGAGTAGGTTCTCTGACTGAGTGGTCTCCATGTACACACTTTGGGCACACTATCATGAATTCGACTACAACTTGCTCTATATGGTCTGACAGCTCCTTACTTATTTTTACGGTTAAATTGATTCATCGCAGGTTCAATCCCGTGAATTAACCAGCAATCGATTGCATCACAGAGTGGTCCACCCAGCGGCGCAAAAATATCGGCTTCGGCGCGCAGAAAGTCCTGCAAAACATAGCTGTGGGCTGACATTTTGTCCGGTGGTCGGCCAATCCCAATTCGCAGCCGCGCATAATCGCTCGTCCCCAAAAGGCGGGAAATGGAGTCAACGCCTTTCTGTCCACCTGATCCACCGCCGGGACGTAGACGGATCTTGCCAGGTGATAAATCCAGGTCGTCATGAACAACAAGAATCTCTTCTGGCTCAACTCGATAATAGCGTGCAAGATCGGCAACTGCCTCACCACTATTGTTCATATAGGTCAATGGTTTGACCAAAAGCACTTTTTGACGCACAGTCACAGCCCTCGGTGCGATCGACGTCTCTGCTTTGCTCCTATTTTTAGATGCGTCATCAACTGTTTGCAGAGGCCCTTCGATCTGGTTGGGGCGAGTCTTCTGTTCGATTGTTTTCGAAATCCATCCATCACCCGTTTGGGCTTTCATTTGCAACCGCGACAATTCAATACCATACCGTTCTGCATAGAGTTCAACAGTACGGAAACCGATATTGTGGCGATTGTTCTGATATTTTGGACCGGGGTTTCCCAGCCCAACAACTATTTTAAGTTTACTCACTTGCTTCTGTTATGATTTCTCTGCCCAAACTACATATAAAGGATCGTGACGTCCATCCCATGCCTGTCCATTCAGATTATCCCATGTTTGTGGTGTTGTCCACTGTCCGGCTTGCTGGAAGTAACTACCAACCAACTGGACATGTTGCTCGTCGTTACACGCCCTCCAAATAGAGATGGCTTTTTGTGGAAAACAGCGATTAGAGAATGAGACGATAAAGGGTGCACCAGCGTTCAATACTCGATTCAACTCTTGAAAGACGGCAATAGGTTTAATCATGTATTGGACAGACACCGTGCAAACTGCGGCGTCGAATGTTTCATCGTCAAAGGGCAGCCTCTGATCTATGTTGAGATTGTGAACGACATAACGGTCAAGCTGAGGGTTTTGTTCCATCTCTGTTGCATTCATGCCCAGACCAACTATTTCTGCTGTCTCTAAATTCTCCAGCAGATGACTTCGCCAGCTACTCATTAGGTCCAGTATCCGGTCGTTCGGCGCAATTAGCTGTCCAAAAATATAGGAGACAGCTGAAATTGCGGCATCATCGATGTGTACAACTAAGCGCGGCATCTGATAGAAAAGACGATCATCCTCTTCCTCCTGTCGCGCAAAATAGGTAGCGGGAAATGATAAATCTGACATTTATATTTGTGCACGAACCCAACCAAAAATCCATTTTGCCAAGAAGACCAAAGCGATGACTGCAAAAAGCACAGCGCTGACGCGCACGCCATAAAAGAATCGTTCGCGCAAAATTTGAATCGCAAAGGCTTCGCCAAGCTGTCGCGTGATGCTGTTAATTTCGCTCGAACCATCCGTTGCTGTTTGGTCTTCGCTCGTTGTTATCTCCTCATTGGCGACACTGGCAGGTGCTTCGACTACTTCACCCGCATTGGAGACATCAGCTGCTGGTGCGGCTTCGTCGACAACGGCAGCAAGGGGCTCAGGTGCGGCCTGCACAGATACGCCATTTCCCAGATTGGGCTGTGTAACCTGACCAACAGCTGGCGTTGGCTGAGGGGCTGGCGTAAATGTTGCAGAAGGAATCGGTGTGGGTATTGGTTGACTAGACGTTGGTGTGGGCGTTGGCTCTAGACCAATACTCACGCTCTGAGCAAAAAACTCAGCGTAATTTCCATCATTTTTCACCACACGCAACCGTATACTATAGACACCAGGCGGCAATCCATCAGCCTGTAGAATCCCCAATTGTCCATTGACAATCGGTTCTGTTCCTCCATCAAAGTAGATATATGCATCATCTCCACTGGGTTCTTGCTTAAAGTGCAGTTCGTACTTCTGAAAAGGTTCGATTACCGCAGTTCCTTGAATTGTTACGGCTCCACTTACACTAGAACTTGTAGCGGGAGAAGTAATTCCAGACGAGCTTTGAGCATGAGTTGTTTGAAACGATACGCCAAGCGTAACGACAATCAAGAGACAAACGAAAAAAATATTTTTTGTGTGTAGCAGCATTATCTGCGCCTGATTATTTGTACATTCATCAGTATGCAATTAATAAACTCGATAGTTGTATTTTGAGCAGGTGCCAGATTTGACAAAGTCAAATTAAGCAGAGCAGACCTGCCGTTTGGCGAAAAGGGTAGCGAAGACCTCCGCAATCTCCTGTCCGTCATTCAAGGCATCATGAGCCGTCAAGATGAGATCTTGAATCAGTGACTGAGTTTGCTGCCGGGTAGCCTCACCAAGGGATTTGCTGGGCGAGAATTGAGTTTTAGCCAATGATGGTCCCAAACAATCAAGGTGCAAGAGAGAATAAGCCACGAAGACCAGAGACCAATGTTTTTGAAAGGCGTGGGCAGTTCGCATGCAATATTCATCAAGACCAAGCAGTTGTTTACCATCCTGATAAACCGTCTCGATAGGCCAACGAAGCAGGTAAATCGAGAGAATGCGTTTGGCATTACAGTCGGTGCGATTGGTCACTAAAACGGCATAATTGTCTTGCAATTCAGGATTATCAAAACTAATCACGATGCGTACCTTGCCGATAGAAGGGATACGCACAGTCATAAAGGTGTAGTAAGTACGACCATCAATGGTGACAGGCTTGTAGGCATTCTGGGGGATGTAGGGGACCAACTCTTTGACTTTAATATGTGGCCCCTCGAAAGTTATCGGCTGACCATCTTCATCCCGCAAACGAAAACTATTTGTCTCCAGATTGCGATTGCACTTCAAGATGCTGATCCAATCTTTATTCAGACGATCGAGTACAGCTAGAAAATCTGGAGCGAGATACCAACCATCGAAGAGAGCCCAACCAAAGATAAGGGTTCGTTCAACAGCTTTTTCAACCAGTTCACTGGCAATGGTTATCTTGGTCTTAAACGCTTCGTCTCGCTCTCGAAAGGCGGGGTCAGTTAATAGGTGGCTATCCACTCGTTTATGAAAAGCGGTTCGTTCTTTCTTTTTCTTGGGAATCTCGGTCACTGGGAAATGTTTTTCCACAAATGCTTCCCAGTCGGTAAACTCTTCGTACCGTCGGTAGATACTTGCATCGACCGGAAAACGGATAGCGCCACTGACATAGTGACTTGTGACTAAGTTATGAGCCAGTGGATGCTGACCATTGCTATGATTGTAGTGGGTGTCGATATACTCGAACAGACTTCCCACATGTTCACATAGTGTATCGTCAATCGCTAATACCGATTCTGACTCTGAACGTTGGTATTGTGCTGTCTCTGACTTCATGTAACCTATACGCTCATCATTGAGTTTTTCGGCTCGCCAAGGAGCTTCACTCAGATACCGTGATACATTCGTCTTATCTGCACTATCTAGTGTTTTGTCAGATAAGTTATAATACGGTAAACTCTGCCAGAAAGTGACTAAAAAAACGAGGAGGCAGAGAGAAATGAAGCAAGTATATAAAGTTAAACTAAGTGATAAAGACAGAAATGAATTAAGGCGAATAACGGCAAAAGGAAAAGAGAACGTAAGAAAGATAAGAAGGGCACATATTCTGCTCTTGTCAGATGGAGGAAAAACAGACAGAGAAATCATGGAACGAGTGGGAGTGACGCGAGCAACGGTGGTGCGAATCCGCAAAAGATATGTGACGGAAGGGCTAACCAAAGCCCTAGAAGAGAGGCCAAGAAGCGGACGACCAGTCGAGATTAGTAACGAAGCCAGAGCCAAAATCACGGCACTAGCGTGTACGAAAGGACCAGATGGGCGAAGCCGATGGACTTTAAGGCTGCTAGCAACCACAGCGGTTGAGTTAAAGTTTGTGGAAGACATTTCGCATGAAACCGTGAGTGAAATTCTGAAAAAAAACGAACTGAAACCCCATTTGAAGGTGCAGTGGTGTATCGGAAAGTTAACACCTACATACTTGTGGCACATGGAACAAATCTTGGACCTCTATGCACAGCCCTATGACCCCAAGAATCCTCTCTGGTGGGTGTTACGATGAAAAAACCTTGTCAGCTCTTGGGCGATACAATCGTGCCGATTGAGATGAAACCAGGCAAGAAATGGCGCTATGATCATCACTATGAACGCAAGGGCATCTGTTACATCTTGATTGCTTACCAGCCACACACTGGACAGCGGGTTGTTCAGATTACCGAACGGCGCAGAGGCCAAGAGTATGCTCGCTTCATGCATGATCTCAAAACGAAACACAATCCTGATGCCGATTCATTACAGATTGTTCAGGATAATCTCAACATTCATTCACCCAGTTCCTTCTACACCATCTTTTCGCCTGAGGAAGCTTTCGCTCTGGCTCAGCACTTTCAGATGGTTTATACCCCCGTCAACGGGAGTTGGCTTAATATGGTTGAAATTGAACTCTCGGTTATCACTCGCCAAGTTCTTGATCGCCGCATTGATTCCAAAGAGCTTCTTGAGACTGTTGTCCTTGCTCTTGTCAACGAGCGCAATGAACAATCCGCTACCATTCAATGGCAATTTACCCCCGCTCTCGCTCGCCAGAAGTTCCAGCGTTTCTATCCTGTTTTGGATACCGATTCTGATGACCAACCTGTATCATAACTTATCTGACAAAACACTAGAATGCAACGGGCAATATTTGCCATGCTTTTGTTGTCCAAGACCATCAGACCCGTCAGATAGTTTTCAAAGTGGCGAAACTGTTTACGATTGGCAAATACTGAACGAAAGGTTTCGCTATGCTCCTTGACCAGTGGCGCTACATTTACTATCGGCAATTGCATCTTGATGGCTCCTTTTCTGCACTTTTTTCTTGATGCAATCTATTGAGATGACTTTTGTCTCTTTTGTCAAAATTGGAAAACCTTCATTTCACAACTATCGAGTAATAAATATAATATTCCCAAATGATCAGTATAAGGCTTTTATGAGTGTGTGGCAAAATATAGGGCGAATGCCAGTGGTTCCACTATCCACTCTCTTTTTGCTACTTTCCCTCCTTTCTCGATAGAATATGTTTTCGTTCAGCAGATAGAATTGTACAGGCAGGCAATTTGACTGCTTGTGCATATCGAAAATTGAAAGGCTCATCCATGAAAAGTGTGCCAATATGCGCTCAAACTGTCGTATGATCAGTGAATTGCACACTTTCGTCTGATGAGCCAATCGAAATTATTCTTTGGCAAATCCGTAAGTGAACCTTAGTCTTATGACAATTCTGCTTGGAATCGTACGTACGCTCCTCGTACTAGCCGTTATCATCGGCGGCTTGCTCATCGTCCTTCTAACAAATCTCTTTCCTTTGCGGTTTCGTGGTTGTCGACTTCCCATCTGGGTTGTTGTGATCATGACACGTCTCTTTAATCGGATCTGCAATATTCATATCTATTGTCGAAAGCCGGAACGGCTTTCTCAGCACAGTGGCTTGATTTTTGCCAACCATGTCTCGTATTTGGAACCGATTATTCTTTTTAGCATGACGCCTGTTCGTTTTCTGGCAGCAATTGAGGTGCAGACGAAACCAGGGGTTGGCGCATTAGCCTCGTCGCTCGATACGGTCTATGTTAAGCGTGAAGATCGGGAATCACGCGACAAAGCACGGACTCAGATTGCGAGTGCTCTTGCCCAAAGGCCATATCCACCACTCGTTCTCTTTCCAGAGGGCCGGCTCGGTCCTGGCGATCAGCTCAATCCATTTCGCTACGGTGCATTTGCGATTGCCGTGGAAAAAGAGATTCCGTTTTTGCCCTGCGCCATTCGCTATAGCAGACCCGATCTGGCGGTCTGGTATGGAGGGAGCGGCGAGATGTTGGTGTCGGCCTTTTGGCGACTCGCTCGTTTTCCCGGACCGTTTCAAGTAGAGGTGATACCGCTAGAGACGGTGCAGCCTACACGCAATGATATTCCAGATGTGCTGGCCCCAGTAATGCAAAAAGCCCTCTCAAAGGCACTGGGGTTTGAGAAAGCGCTCAACGAGTCGACCATTCATTCATCTGCAAATGGCCAAGTTGAAGAATCACGAATTCATTCGTCTGTAGATAGGAAAATAACGCAAGCTTCCAAATAGAAAAGCATCATAGAGTTACACTTTTATAGGAGTAAAAAGCGTTACTCTATGATGCTCAAAAAACTTCAGATCTCTTATAGAACTTGACGTTTTTTGTCGATGTTGTGTCAAATCACGCTCACTGGTGCCGCGCTGCAAGCGCCTCAATTTTCAATGGTACGAATGAGATGCCAAGACCCTTCGTGCTCAATAGTTAGTATACCGCAATCGTGTTATTCTCGAACGAAGTGAAGAATCTAACGATTGCGGTATACTGATAGTCAATTTTCAATGGTTGATTGACAATTCGCTAGACTTTCACGTGGTGCTTGTACGAAGCTTCGAAGCTCGACTCCCATCTAGCTTTCGACGCAAGTCGTTGAGACGCCTGCGGATGGATGGAATGCGAGCAATTAGCAAGAGCGTGACGACGATCCCCCAAATAGCAGGCTCAACTGGTACTTTTTCTACCCATACATAGTGAAGCACAGCCAATGGAACCGCCAGATAGACCAATCGATGCAGACGTTTCCAGTTCTTCCCGAGTCGTTTCATCCATCCCTTTGTGGATGTAATGGCTAGGGGCAGCAGAAGTAGAAAGGTGACAAATCCTACAATCACATATCGTTTACTGAGAAGGGCATCGCCTAAAATCAAGTCGAGGCTAAAACCATAATCTAAACCGATAAAGACGAGCAGGTGCAGGGAGACATACATGAATCCCTGAAGTCCGAGGGATTTACGCACTGTGGCTGCTTTGCGAAACCCTGTAACCGTCACGATTGGTGTTGCCGCCAAAGAAAGCACCAGCAAGACAAGAGCGGCGTAACCAGTAATGTCTGTAATTTCTCCAATCGGATCGATAAAATCTCCAAACGCCAGGCCTCGAATTACGCGCATCAGAGGAATGAGCGCCAGCAAATTTACAACGATCCAAAACCAATGCTTTTTTACATATTGCGCTGTTGTATTCATAATCATCACAACTCTACCCAAAATGGATCAACCGAATCTCAGGGCGTAGACCCGCTGTTGGTTTCACTTCGATACGTAAGCTACTCAATACAAGCGACACGGCTACACCACTCAACCGGCGCTCATCGTTACCAAACCTATCGCTCCCCTGAATTTCTGAAGAACCCTAATAGTTAGCTCGCAGATCCAGCCCATCGTAAAGGCTGGCAACTTCTTCGCCATATCCGTTGAACATCAATGTTTCACGACGACCACTTAACCCTGCACCAACACGACGTTCCGTAGCCTGCGACCAGCGTGGGTGGTTCACTTCTGGGTTGACGTTCGCATAGAAGCCATACTCGTTGGGTGCCTGCTCCATCCAGGTCGAGGTTGGCATGGTATCGGTCAATTCGATCTTGACAATGCCTTTGATGCTCTTGAACCCATATTTCCAGGGTACGACCAATCGGAGTGGAGCACCGTTGGGATTGGTTAGAAGTTTGCCATACATGCCCGTTGACATAAGCGTCAGCGGATGCATGGCTTCATCTAATCGCAAACCTTCTTTGTATGGCCAATTGATCCAACGACTGGTTTGGCCCGGCATCTGCTCCGGTCGCAAAACAGATTCAAAATAAACATACTTTGCTTCCGATTTGGGATCGACCTCTTTTAGTAGATCTGCTAGAGAAAATCCCACCCAGGGAATCACCATTGACCAAGCTTCAACGCAGCGCAGGCGATAGATGCGCTCTTCCTGATTGTACATGGTAATCAGATCTTCAATCGCAAACGTTTTTGGATTGTTGACTAAACCGCCAACTTCAACTGTCCAAGGGTACGGGTCGAACCCTTGCGACAGTGGGTTCACACGTGCCTTGTCGGTTGTGAACTCATAATAATTGTTGTGGTTGGTGATCTGCTCAAAGTTGTTGAGTGGATCGCCCAATTCGTCTGTATCTGAACTGGCAAATGGCTCTGCGTAATTCAATGCGTTGGGTAGTTCGATATCGAGTGTTGCTTGGGCCACGGCTTGGTCACCCGATGCTGCTGGGGCAGACGAACCACTGCGAGAAATTGGGTTGATCCCTGCACAAGCCGCCACCGTTGCGGCACCTACAGCCAAACCAGCTCCAACCATAAATTTGCGTCGATTTAAGTAAATATGTTCTGGTGTAATTTCGGAAGAACGAATTTTATTCATGCTAGCCCCCCTCGGCACTTTACAACTACAACTGTGTTGCTTGATCTGTTTTGTTACTCTAGATGTTCAGAGAATGTTTTTCCACGCACAACAGTAGCTTGTCAGCATTTCAGCCGGTCAGCCAGAGAGCTGAGTAGCTGACTGGCTGAAATGCCATCAACGACAGGAAAATCTTTTTCTGAAAGGCTATCTATATTATGTTCGATATTAATCATAAATTCTAAATTCCCCATGAACAAGATCCTACAAGAGCATTAAGTGAAATACAAGTAAAATACAATCAATCAAACTCCACATTTGACAGTATTCCTATGCCAAGAAGATAATCTCAGTATCTCCAAAATATATTAATTATGAGCCTACGGCTCTGTCGATGGCGGCTGGCATATCAGTATGCCCGTTCCGTGGAAATTCGGATCAACTGAATCTCTGTTTAAGTTTAACAATCAATCTCCAATTAAGAAAGGAGTATTTTATGCCCAAATTAACCGTAGAAGAATTTGGAACGTTCGATGTTCCGGCCGGTAAACGATTGGTTCTGGCACTTGTCGACGAGGCCGGAGTCGACCAAATGCATGCCTGTGGTGGCAATGCTAAATGTACGACTTGTCGCGTTGAATTTATTGATGGCGAGCCGAATAAGATGACGAAAGCCGAGAAAGAGAAGCTAGCAGAGCGACAGCTCGAAGGTGTTCGACTCTCCTGTCAAATTGAATGTCACCAAGATATGAGTGTCCGCGCAATTAGCCGTTTGGCCGACACTGGGCGACCCGATCCTGGCTCACTCCCAACAGACGAGTTGGCCCCCGAACCGGTTTGGGTGGAGGTATAATGCAAGACGAGAGGAGTTCCAGCGATAGGGCAATCGCGTACCTTAAAAAAGTCGCTCTATTCGGCGACCGCCATCGGTTAATACCGACGTCTGACAACAGAAGTACACTAAAGTGCACTGCATTTGCCACCTTTTTTGCACAACGGACGCTTGACCAGTCCTTGGCAACAAAGTACGCGATTGCCCTAGTTCCAGCGATTTCTCAGCTTTTGTCTTAAATCAGTCTATGTTACAATGTTAGTGAGTTGTTCGACTTGTTTATCAAACATCCGAAAAGCGTTTGCGAATCTACATGTACCGCACAGGGTAATTCTGAGCAAACATATAGAGAACAGATCGTTCTTTTCGGATATGTGTGTAAATGCAGCGGTTCTCTGACTGAGAAGTGTTCCTTTACATACTCTGTGGTATACACTCGATATATAGAAAACGGAGGAATCTATGATACGTCTATTGACCGCGCGATTGCTCTTAGTTGTTTTTCTCTTCCTCGCTGGATTAGCCATTACAGGTAGCGTTTCTCCTGCTCCTGTTATTGCCAAGACAGCCCCCACTCAGTTTCAATTCACGACTTTACACGGAGATGGCGACGGGTGTATGTATCAGAAAAACTACCAAAAAGAATCTGCACCTTTGATTGCATCTGTATCGACAGATTGATTTAATTGAGCGCACGATGAAGACCTAGTGCATCGGCAACCCTAAATTCACGGGTAGTCTCACGACTGCTTGCCGATGCATTTAGGTTCCGTCTCGGCCCACCAACCTGACTATTTAGCATGGACGGAACATTAGATTTTTCGATAAAAATTCTGGGAAATCTAGGTCTTGACCTCAAAATCATCTCCCCGGTCAACTCTCTTTCACACGAAATCCTCTCCCCAGTTTGAAGATCTCTGCAGCGCAGCAGAACCGCACCAAAAATCTCACGGAGATACACGAATAGACAAACCCGTACAAAGGTGGGGTCGCCATGCACGGCACAGCATTCTCTAGTGCTAACGGTCGGTGTTAGTGAACGCCTTCTTCGCGTCGTATAAATTCTATTTGTGGCTCTTCAGGATCGCAGAGGGTTGACAAAGAAGTGCCATGAACTTCCCGGACACGCTTAGTCAGTAAGAGAGATACCAAATAGGCGCGTTGAAAAGAGTCGGAAAAAATCAACAATTCCGACTTTATGTAAACTTGGGTATTGAGCTGGTAGCAAGTAGACATAAGAGAGAAATCAAAGGCAATCAAGAAAAAAACAGTAGCAGCAAAAGTCGGGTACAAATTTTTCATGCAAACAGAGGGCTGCTCTAGGATTTCACCCCTTATGGTCATTTTTTGTACCCGACTTTTGCCGTAGCTGAAAAAAAAGAAAGCAGAAAAACTAAGCTTGTGGTCGACGACGGATAGTTCGTTGACGAATGTGGAAAGATTCGTCATAGGTGGTTCGGTCTTGCCACATTTTCCAAAGAATGGCCAGCCAGCGGTTGGCTAAAGCCCGATAAGAGCGACTGACCGAGTGGCCCTTTTGACGAGCTTGTGTAAAGTAAGCCGAAGCCCCAGCGAGATTGCTGGCGCGAAGAACGAGCCAGTTGCTGAGAAAAGTAACGAAACTCTTTATCACAAGAGCGGCGAAAG
This sequence comes from Chloroflexi bacterium TSY, assembly GCA_019217005.1. Next base: position 124,922 of record JAHBNG010000025.1, on the reverse strand, counting down.
TGGACCAAGTGGACTTTGCCACTTTGGTTGGTAACGGGAGCCGTGCCAGCTAAAGTCTGGACCATGCTGGAATGGGGGAAGCGGCGGCGATCTTCGCCAAATTTGACCAGCAAAGAGGCCAAGAGCTCTCCTGCGCCCGGCAGGAAGCAAAATGGGGTGATCCTCGTGTTGCAGAAAAGAGAGTTCAACTGTTGGAGTGTTGCTTGCTTGGAGTTGAGGGTATGGAGCAAGAGTCGGGCAAGTTGCTGGGCTTGAACTTGACAAGCTTGGGCAACACCGGAGCTGAACGGGGATGTTGTGTGGTCAAGGCATCAAAACAGGTGAGCCATTTGGAGGGCTGATTATGTTTATGTTGCTTGAGAAAGACCTGAAATTCATCATAGGTTGCTTTTCTGCTGCTTGCGGCGACGGATAAGCCAGAATCAGATGAGCTGCAATGGGCGATGGCCAACTAAAGACATTGAGCAAAGCGGGATGGTATCTGAGCAAACAACTACGCAAGCGATTGGAGACAGCAACCGTTTCTTTGCGCCAAAACTCGGTCATGCTCACCACGATGCGCATTTGCTGGAGTAATTCACTCCCTGGATGCCAAGGATAGAATCGGTGAACATCTGTTCTGACCAGTTCAGCTATCGTATATGCATCACTTTCATCAGTGCGAGCACCGCTCTGATTGTACCTCGCCCGACTTGCTTTGACCACGTTCGGTGGGAGGACATATAGATTTGTATACCCAGCATCCCATAAGTAGTCAATTATCAGATTATGTGCTGTCTCTAATCCGATTCGACATTTTTCATGGCCGATATCCATCGTTTCTCGCCACTTTTCTAGTTGCTTAAAGCCATCCACACTATGTTCTATTGTCATGTAGTTAATTCGACGACCGTTTTCATCCGTTATCATTACATCATGTTTTGTTTCACTCCAGTCTATTCCTATGAATATCTGCATTTTTGACCTCCTCATTCACTTGAGGATTGCCTTTGGTCATTTTTTTTCGGACGCTCTTTTCCGTTTTCCTATTATGGCATTCGAGATGCTACACGCTTGCGACGGTTCTAGGCGTCGGCGGTGGACGGTCCGGGAAGGGCGGTCGCACCGCGGAAGAGGGCGGTCCTTTTACCAAGCCGGAGTTCGATTCCGAGTGACAGCTTCTCTTTCTGTCTCTCTCATTCTAACTCCTTTCCTATATTATCTAATAGGAAGAGGTCAAGAACAGCTCGTTGACGACTCATCCTGACCTCTTCCTGTTAGGTAATATAGGAAAGGAGATAAAATAAGGAAGGCAAAAGCAAGGAAAGCCGAAACTTATTGGACTCTCGACCTGGCAAAAAGGACCAACCTCTTCGAGCGGTGCGACCGCCCTTCCCGGACAGTCCGCCAGGTCGACGCCGTGCAACGTCGAAAGCGTGCAGCACCTCGAGTGCCATAACAGGAAAACGGAAAACAGCGTCCAAAGTTGAGGAGCTCAGGCGATACGGGAGAGGAGGTCCAAGATGAAAGTGAAAATGGGAATCGACTGGAGTGAAAAGAAACATGATGTGATGATGTTGGATGAGACAGGACGAGCGCTGGGCTATGCGCAGATAGAGCATAGCCAGAAGGGATTTCGCCAAATTGAAGAAATGAGAAAGAAGACAGGAGCGAGCCATGATGAAGTGACAGTGGGACTGGAAACAGCGCATAATTTGCTGATTGATTATCTCTGGTCGAGCGGGTACAAGAATGTCTATGTGGTGCCGCCGAATGTGGTGAACAAGAGTCGGGAGCGCTATAGTCAAAGTGGTGCGCATAATGATAAGAGTGATGCCTATGTGATAGCAGATTTGTTGCGGACCGATGTCCATCGATTTTATCCTTGGTCACCTGGCAGTGAATTACTCCAGCAGATGCGAGTGGTCAGCAGTGCCACACAATACTGGACCAAAGAGACTGTGGCCTTATCCAACCGTCTGCGCGCTTGCCTGTTGCGTTACCATCCGGCGCTGCTTGAGGTCTTCAGCAACTGGCCTTCTCGGATTGCCTGCCACCTGGTTCTGACCTATCCAACGCCAGAGCATGTGCGCAACTCCACCTATGAAGGCTTCCAAGAGTTTCTCAAGCAGCACCGACATACGCAACCCGTAAATGGGTCACTTGTTATGATAAGTTAACCGCCACTTATCCCACATCAGCTCCTGCATTTGTGCCAGCGTATCAACGAGAAGCTCTTCAGCTGGCTGAATGTCTTTGCTTGCACTGCGCTATGAACAAGAGACCCTTGACCAGTTACAGTCACTTTTCTGCAACATCCGGATCAGCATATCTTTGCTTCTTTACCTGGTGCTGGCCAGCTTTTAGCTCCCAGTCTTCTGGTCAAGTTTGGCGAAGACAGGAAACGCTTTCCCTCTCCCATGAGCCTTCAGTCTCTGGCGGGAACCTGTCCTGTCACCAAACAAAGTGGCAAAGTCAGAACCGTTCATTTCCGCAGAGCTTGCGATCACGACTTTCGTTATTTTACTCAGCAATTTGCTCGCTGCTCCCGCAAAGAGTCTTCTTGGGCCGCTGCTTTTTACACCGCCGCTCGCCAACGCGGTCTCAAAAAGAGTCATGCTGATCGCACTCTCGCTAATCGCTGGATTTGCATCATTTGGAAATTGTGGCAAGACAAGAAACCTTATGATGAATCTTTCCATTTGCAGCAACGAGCCCATCGTCGCCAACCTATCGCTTAATTGCTTCTAATTTTTTACTATGTATCGCCTTTGGGTTCCTTGCCTTTGTCCTCATCTATATGTTGACATAACACGCTGCTGGTTCTCTCTATCAGTTCTTCTTCAACGCGCCCTTTTGGAACTGCCATTACATACAAAGCGTGTCCGGGAAGTTACGCCCCCTCTATTCTGGAAGAACCCTATTTGTTTTGTCTAATAGAAAGACGAGAAGAATATCTATGTGAATCCCTATGAAATCACTCTGTTGCGCCATCACTCGTATGCACCGCGCAAATCATACCGGATGATAACACGTTGAATATTGTGCATGCGTTAAATTACATGGTAAAGTACAAATTGAAATCATATTGATGAGGTATATATTAAAATGGGAGTGTGTCCCAAAGCGTGTAAATGTAGCGATTCTCTGACTGAGCCGTGTTCCTTTACACACTATGTGGTACACACTCTATAAAATTGACATATATACGCCGACACAAGAGAGGAACTCAATACTTATGTCACAAATCAACGTCACAATTTACAATGAATTTGTCCACGAACAAAAGAACGAGTTTGTGGCCAAGATCTATCCCAACGGCATTCATGGTGCCATTTCAGCCCATATGGAAAAGGAGCCTGACTTAAATATTGGCATTGCCACATTGGAGATGCCTGAACATGGTCTCACGCAAGATGTCTTGGACAATACAGATGTTTTAATGTGGTGGGGACATATTGCGCATGGTCAAGTAAGCGATGAGGTGGTTGATCGGATTCAGATGCGTGTCTTAAACGGTATGGGATTGGTCGTCATGCATTCGGGTCATTATTCTAAAGTCTTCAAACGTTTAATGGGCACGAGTTGTGGTCTTTGTTGGCGCGAAGCAGATGAACGAGAGCGCCTTTGGGTCATCAATCCGAATCACCCAATCACGCAGGGAATCGGCCCATATATCGAGTTACCCAACGCCGAGATGTATGGTGAGCAATTCGACATCCCCGATCCTGACGAATTGCTCTTTGTCAGTTGGTTTGAGGGAGGCGAGGTTTTCCGCAGTGGCGCAACTTGGCATCGCGGACGCGGACGTATCTTCTATTTCCGACCTGGTCACGAAACTTATCCGATTTTTCATAACAAAGAGATACTCAAAGTGTTGACCAATGGTGTCCGTTGGGCGGCCTTCAAGGGCAATACAGAGACAACCGGCATTGGTGGTTGTTATAACATCAAGGAACCGCTCGAGACACTTAGCGAGAAGAATTATGAAAGTGGAATGCTAGAGCATCCAGAGGAGTTTATGGCAGTCGGGTAAAAGATGCTCACGACATTCTGGAGAGTGCGGTATAAACAGAGTCAGGTTTATGAATGGTGATTCGTGTCGTAGGTTCCATCTCTGGTGGGACAAGCGTGAAGAGAGGTAGGAGTTTCAAGTGAAGAACGCGATATTTGACGCTTGTCACTTCGGATGAGGTGACCTACGATTTGCTCGCTTTCAAAGAAGACCCACTTATTGCTTGACCTCGTCATACCGCCTCTGCTCTATCGCGTACACCAAGTTTTTGTAAGATACTGATTTCGATTTGAAACAGTCTTAGGCTAAACCAAAAAAATAATTATACGCGAACGAGAGAATGGAGAGGGGGAATAAGGACAAACCATTTTTCTAAACCAGGTAAACGTTGGAAGCGTTGTGCCAAACGGTCCATCTCTTTCTGAGTGAGTTTGACGCCGGTCTCATAAAGAGTGGAATTCAGGTGAACGAAGGGTTGTAGTTGGTTAAAGCGAAAAGAACGGGCAAAATTGAGAACGGTCTCAAGAGAATCGAGAAGAGAACCGTTCCAGTGTTTTTCAAGATGGCCCCAAACCCGTTCGATGGGGTTGTATTTACTGTGATAAGGAGGGTAGCAGGCGAGCTGAATAGAGAGACGATAGTGCTCAACAAACTGAGTGAGACGATACATAAACTGAGTCCGACGGGTATGATTTTCGGGACCATTGTCCTGATTGATCACGAGGGTCTTGACGTGAGGAAAGTGTTCACGTACGCTTTCCCAAAAAATCAATCAGGCAGTCGACAATACAGTCACTCGTCACTTTCGACTGAGTCAAGTAAAGAAAGAGTTCCTTGGTTGAAGGGAGGTAAATGCCAAAAGGAGTGACTTTCTCGGTCTTCTTATCTTGAAAGTCATGATCGAGCGCTTTGACAACCACTCGACTTATCCCTTCTCTCGAGAAACGGTCAAGTAAAATCGTCGCTTTGGCATCCCAAGAGAGGCGCAGAACCGTCTCGTCTGCATCCGCTTCTTGATTGATCTGATGAATTCTATCAAAGATCGCATCGGTCTCTGGGATCTTTTTTCACTGGTTGACTTTTTTTGACCCGGTTTGAGCCATAGCCTAACTCATTGAGCTTCAAGCGGATGGCCTCTTCGCCAGGCAATTCCTCATCTGTGTATCCTTTCTGCTCGATGAGCTGGGTACGCATTTCGGCGGCGGTTAGTCGAGTGTACAATTGGGGGGGTCGAAAGGTGGGATCGGTCTGGCTGAATTGATCGGCGATTTCAACCATATCGGCCAGTAAAGTGGGGATATGGTCTTCGGCTTTTTTGCGACCACGTCGGTGGCTTTGGTCGACATAACAGAAGCCGCCTTCTAGTTCTTCCAGGGCTTTGGCTATCGTCGCCCGATTCCAGCCCAACTCTCGTTCTGCTTTCGTCGGACTCCCTTCGCATATCGTTTTGACCGTTTGGGCCATGAAGTGCCTTCTTTCGTATCCACTTAACATGGCCTTCGTCTCTTTCAAGACTTCAACCATTTCTGGCGAGATTGTCATTTTTGCTCCTTTTGGAGAGCTAGTTTAACACCTTCTCGCGGGGGTGGTTCAAAATTAGGTTTACACTTTTGATATATAGACAAAAATCTATATGAGACCGTTTTCTCTCTGAGAACCGGCGAAATCAGAGAATATAAACGTTCTTTCTGTTTCTAAAAGTGTAAACCTATCTATCCAGCTAAAATGAACCACCCCTTCTCGCGTATATTTTATTTTTTGGATTGGCCTTACGTGCCAGACGTTTCCGGCACCACAAACACCTCCGAAATATCCTCAGTCTCCAAAACTGTTTCAGTCTCATAAAGAAAGCATCGCGCCACTCGCTCAGTGTTCACCTGATAGAGCGGAGGAGTGTCGGTCCAACACTTTTCCATCACCATAGGACAGCGGTCGGCAAAGCGGCAGCCAGCCGATTCACGGGCGTCGTCAATCGAACGAATCGTCTCTTCCGCTTCAGCTTGTTCCCAGTTGCGTACTGCCCGCATCTGGGGAATGGACTCCACGAGTAGTTGGGTGTAGGGATGCTTTGGTTCCTTGATCACTCGATCAACTGACCCTGCCTCAACCACTGCGCCTCGGTACATGACAAGAATGTTTTCGCAGATCTGAAACGCTGTCGTCAGGTCGTGGGTGACGTAGAGAATGGAGATGCCTAAGTTGCGATTGAGCGTGCGTAGGCTTTCTAAAATCGTGGCTCGCAGCGATGCGTCGACCATCGAGACTGGTTCATCAGCCAAAATAATCCGTGGTTTTAGAATCAAAGCGCGAGCCACCATCACGCGCTGCCGCTGACCACCACTCAATTGATGGGGAAAACGCCCTAAGATTTCGTTTGGTCGTAGCCCTACTGTTTCGAGAGCTTCCTCAACCAGCCGCCGGCTTTCGGACTTTGTCCCGGCCAGATTGAATTTTTTGACCGCCTCAAATAGAAGGTGCTCGGCTTTATAAAAAGGATTGTAAACGCCGAACGGATCCTGATAGATCGGCTGTACATCGCGCAGAAATTCTTTGCGTTGCTGGCGCGACATTTTGGGAATATCGTTGCCATTATAGAGCACCCGCCCAGAACTTGGTCCCGTCACGCCTAGAAGCAAACGCGAAAGCGTGGTTTTGCCGCTGCCACTTTCGCCTGCAACAGCGGTCATGGTCGGCGTATTCCCAGGGATAGAAAATGAGACATGATCTACAGCCACAATCTTTTTTCGGCTAAAGGCGCCTCCACCAAAAACCTTTGTGACATTTTGCAATTCTAATAACGCCGTCACGCGTCAACCTCCACCCTGATTTTGTTATATTAATGATCCATTCCAGAACAGATATAGCTGATACTCTGTCCTAAAGCGCTTCTGCATAAAGATGACAAGAGACCTGCCGTTGTTCGTCGCCGGGTTCAACTGGATTCAGTATCGGATCGATCTGAGCACAATGTTCCATCGCCGACGGACAGCGTGGCTGGAAAAGACAGCCAGGGGGGAGATCGATCAGTCGAGGCGGAATCCCAGGGATGCCAACGAGTCTCTCCTGTTTTGTGTCGAGACCAGGCACGCTTTGCAACAGTAATTTCGAATAGGGATGCAATGGATCGTCTACCATCTGCTGCACAGGAGCCAAGTCAACCAGTTTCCCGGCATACATAACGCCCACTCGGTCTGCAAACTGGGCAATCAGCCCCATGTCATGACCAACCAAAATAACAGATGCGCCACTCTCCCGTTGAAGCCGCCCCAGTGTGGTCATCACCTGACGCTGCACCACCACGTCCAAGGCGCTGGTTGGCTCGTCTGCGATGATCAGCTTGGGCTTGAGCGCGGTCGCGGTTGCCATGCCAACCCGCTGTTTCATCCCACCACTCAATTCATGGGGATACATGCGGGCCACACTCGGATCCAGACCCACATTCGCCAGCAAATAGTGAACCAATTCGCGGTTCTCGGCTTTGGTCTGAACCATGCCGTGATCCTCCAACCCGTCGATAATCTGGTCTTCAATGCGCATGACAGGGTTGAGTGCGTTCATGGCTGCTTGGGTAACCAACCCAACCTCGGCCAATCGGGCCAAGCGCATCTCTTCCTCATCCAGCTTCAGAAGGTCGCGGCCGTTCAACAGAATTTCGCCGCCCACAATATGGGCAGGGGGTTTGAGGAGCCGCATAATCGATAAGGCCAAAGTCGTCTTACCGCAGCCCGATTCTCCCACCAACGCCAGTCGTTCGCCTTCGTGCAAGGTCAAGCTAACGCCACTGACGGCCTTAACTGCACCATCCGCAGTCTCATAATGAACGTGCAGATCCCGGATTTCTAGGACAGTTGTTCCAGATTTACTGGCGTGAAACTTGGTCATTACACTCTCCTCCGCAAGCGAGGATTTGCCCACTCATCTAAGCCCTGAGAGATGAGAAACAGACCAACAAATAGGGCGACGATGATCAAAATTGGCGGTACCCACCACCACCACCAGCCATTGAGCAGAGCCCCATACCAAATGGTCCAATAAATCGTCATGCCCAGCGTATTCGCCTCAAACGGCCCCAACCCCAATGCTTCTAAACCGATGGATGCCAGGACTGCGCCTGAAACTGCCAGGACAAAAGTAGAAACAATATAGGGCATTAAATTCGGCATCATCTCTTTGATGATCACCTCAGGACCGCTCATGCCAGTGAAGCGGGCCAATTCTACATACGACTGCTGTTTGATGACCAAAACTTGGGCGCGCAGAACGCGCGTTGGTCCCAGCCAAGAGAGTACTGCAATCACAAACGCCATCATGTTGACCGACATTTCACCTGGGATCGAAATAGCAATCACAATGAGAACGAGCAGCGCAGGCACCGTACGTAAAATGTCAACAGTTGATCGAACGAGTGTATCAAACCACCCCCCATAGTAGCCGCTGAAGAAGGCGAGCAATGTCCCAATCGCCACACCAATCGCCCCCGCAGTCAGCCCGATGCGAATGGTTTTCGGCGTCCCTTCGACCATGACAGCAAGTATATCCTTGCCCAAGCGATCAGTCCCCAGCCAATGCTCAGCGGAGGGCGGCTCGCTTGGTTTGAAAGAGAGCGGTCTGGCATCCTCTGGCACCGTAACCCTTGACCCGATGAACCAGAAGATGACAATGAGTAGCAGAAGAAATAGACCCGCAATCAACGCGGGATTGCGGCGGAAATAGAGAAAGACGTCCCGCGCGCGGTTCGCTGGTGGCGGCGCTGTTTCCACAGTTCCCTGACCGAGTTGCCCAACGGGGAGTTCGGCGTTCGTTGATTGTGTCAAGCTATTCACTCCTGTAGTTGATGCGCGGGTCGAGCAGAGGATAGACTAGATCGATGATGAGCATCGTAAACGCAACGCTCACAATGACCATGAACACGATTCCTTGAATCACAAACCAGTCAAAGCCACGGATGGCTTCGAGCAACACCTTCCCCACCCCTGGATAAGCGAAGACGACTTCGACAAGAATTGCACCCGAAATAATGGTACCCAATGAGAGGGCAAGTCCTGTAATCTGGGGCAGGATGGCATTACGCATCGCGTAACGAAAGAAGATGCGAGGTCCCTTCAATCCCTTGGCCTCCGCCTGGAGCATATAATCCTCACCCTGAATGGTGACCATCATCGATCTCATGCCCAACGCCCAAAAGCCGATTTGGGCCAGCACAATCGAAAATGCTGGCAACAATGAGTGCTTGAAGACATCCCATGCGAAATTAAAACTTAAATTTGGTAACTTTTCAGCACTATATCCCCCGAAGAGAGGAAAGATCGGAAGCCGAAAGGCGAACAGATAAAGCAGGATGATTGCCATGAGATAGAAGGGAATCGCCGATAGCGTAAAAAAGGCAGGAAAGATCACGCGCAGAAAGTAGGGTGCCTTGCCCCATGCCATCATCGCACCCACTAATGTACCAATCGTAAAACTTAATAAGGTGGCCGTCAGGAGAAGACCGAGCGTCCAGGGAACGGAACGCCGTAACATGGTCATGACCGTTGCGGGGTAGTTTGAAATCGATACGCCCAAATCAAGACGAGCCATATCGCCGAGGTAGGTCAAATATTGTCGCCAGAGTGGTTTATCTAAGCCAAACTTCTTGTTGTAGGTTTCGACCAATCCCTTGGCATCCTCATTGGAAACGGATACACCCTGAAGCTCAAGCTGAGATAGCTTTTCACGAATCGGATCTTGACCCGTCATGCGCGGAAAGAAAAAGTTAATGGTCGCTGCCAGGAATGCAATGACAAAAAATTGAGCGATTCTTTTGAAAAAATAGGAGAATGTCATGGACGGGTGATAAGACAGGTGATTCTGTTACGGCTGGCTTTATGGGCTTGCGTAGATTGAATGGAGTCGAAGAAAACGTATTGCGTGTTGCGTGTACCAACTGACGATCTAACTGAAATGCTTGGAATGTCAATCGGCTAGAAACATATCTGCTCACCAATATGCGTGCAGGACAACCAATCTTCTATACTGGTACCACGCAACACACAACACGTTTCCTCACGAATCGTTCAAGTTACCATAAAAAAGTCTCAATCCCTACGGCGCATCCGTCGGCTGCAGCTTGAGCAGTGTATAGGCAAAGCCAGTATGCGGATGAATCCCATTCATGAACGGATCCGTGTCGGTAGAGGGCCATCCTGTCCAATAGTGCTGGTTGTTCGCAGTACGGTTGTAGAATTGAACGAGTTGAATATCGGGCATATCTTGAAGCCAGATCTCCATTGCGGCTGCTTCTAATTCGCGCACGGCTGCTTCATCTGCTGTGTTGGCCAATTCTTCGACAATTGCGTCAAATTCGGAATTGGAATATTGGAAACGATTCTGTGCATTCCCTGTCGTGTAGAGAACCAACGTACGATAGATATTGCCAGACTGAGCACCATTGTGACCAAAGAGAGAACATTGATACTGTCCAGAATTCAGAAGATCACCAGAATCGGTTGGTTCCGAATAGCTGGCTTCGATACCATGTTGTCGTAACGTTTCAGAGAGAACCGGCCCCAAATCTGTCCAGAGAGAGAAACCCGTGATGTTACACTGGATACGGTCGCCTTCGGCATCGGCCCAAAAGCCTTCCGCATCCTTGGCATAACCGGCTGCGGTCAAGCGGGCATCTCCATCAGCCGGATCGTAGAGATTTGGCTGATATTCAGTTTCCAACTCAGCCAGGTTGTCGATCGATGCCTGAAGTCCCTTGAATGGCGGGAAAGGCCAGTAGGATTCTTGCCCCTTGCCGTCGTAAGCAAAATCAATCAGCTTGGCGCGATCCAGGTATCGGTTGATGGCCCAACGCACTTCTGTTTTGCCTAGATGTTTGTCGTTGTTGTTTAAGTGCAGGGCGGTCGGCCACCAGGAGACCATGCCGTAGGGACCTTCGCGACCGGTCCAGGTGGTGGTCTCTGGGTTTTCAGCCAGGATCTTTTCGATGACGTCAACACGCAAGTCATGGGTCTGGTCAATTTCGTTGCGAATCATGGCCGCGCCCTGAGCCTGATCGTCAGGAATTGTCAACTGCACAAAGCGCTCAACGGCCGGTAATTCGTGAAAACCCGTTGCGCAAGCCCACCATTCTTCACATGTGGCAACGCGGTCAATGACGCGGCGGGTTGGTTCAGAAAATTTGGCACGCCAGGGACCAGTCGTTACGGGACCAGCCCCATCGTTCCACGCTGTGTACTCGGCCCAGTTTTCACCTTCCCAAACGTGCTGCGGAACGATAAAAGTGGCGGAATCGCCTTTGGCCACAATGACTTCATCATGGAAGCGGGGGGCGGGTGAGTTAAAGATGATATTAACGGTTAGATCATCTACAACAACAGCCTCCTTCACAAAGGTCTGATAGACACCACCGCGACGGACCTCGGGACCCAAATCGCGCAAAGTATTGAGCGTATAGGCAACGTCCTCTGCCGTAAAGCGCTCTCCATCGCGCCAGGTCACACCATCGCGCAGAAAATAGGTCAACTCAGACGCATCTTCATTGTATTCCCAAGACTCTGCCAGCCAAGGGTATGCATGCCCATCGAGCATATCGGCATAAACCAGCGGCTCGTGGAAGAATTGAATGCCCGCCTGATGGGTCCCACCCAAGTTGTAGGGGCTCCACATTTCGCCAGGCGGGTAGTTTCCTTTTTGTGCAACGATGAGAGTGCGGTTGCGAGAGACTTCACCATCTGCCATTGCTTCGGTGCTTTGACTTTCGGTTGCGGCATCGCTCGATGAATCTTGCGTAGCTGGCACAGTGGCTTCACCACCACAGGCAGCAAGTAGCATGGCTACGATTGCAAGGCAGACGAAGATGGTTTTGGGTTTGTTCATTGATTTCTCCTTAATTTTACCAGATGGTATCCCAAATTGTGTAAAAAGTTGCTTTTTCTCAGAGAGACCAAGTGGCTGTCGAACAATTTGTGGTATACCATAATTTTACTTTGTACTCAAATGTAGATGATTTAATTTAGGCTCATCGACAGAAGAGGTCATTCTTCCAGAAAGTGAGCAAATATGCGATCAAACTGTCGAATCATCAGTGAATTGCACACTTTCGTCTGATGAGCGTTAATTTATGTGTGACTCAATGTGTGTACCAATCAAAATATGAGTTGAGCCGTTGCTTCTAAATATCTATTGATCGGGTATCATGGAGGCATCGGGGGTTATAGGTTCCCAGAAAAATTTTGTCCCGTCTCTGCTCTGAGAGACGTGGTACGAATTATTACGTGGCATGAATTATTTTCGTGCCACGAATTTTTTCTGGATGAGTACATTGCCATAAAGACCGATCTGTATGATACGGGAGGATAGACTTGACTGTCAATTTGTCTATGGTTTAGGTCGTAATTCTCATTGCAATCTATCGTGCATTGCGTTGATTAACCGAGCCGCAATTGTTTTGTATCAAAATGAAAATGTAGCTCATTTGGTGAGTATTCAAAGTATGCGAACTGGATACTTTTGAATAGCACTATCTACTGTGGCGATGGTCAAGTTGTGTTCAATTGCCTGACAAATTAACAGTCTCAGTAGATCCAAATTTCAGGTTTTGAGAGAGAATTCTGGCTAAACAGTTGACATAAATACAAATTTGCCGGTCGATATCTAGTTTTTGCGTTAGATTTGGGCGATTTTCAGATATGAAATAGGTTGTTTTCTGTAACCGAAATCTGAATAAATGACTCCAAAATCCCTGCAATCTCGACTGAAAATAGCCAAAAACGCCAAATTTGGATCTACTGAGTCTATCAAACGGATCGCGGTGCAGCGAAGGTAGTTTAATCAGCTGCTTCACACTTGCTTCATCCACATCTAAACTGACAATCATGTGTCGTTGTCGTTGCAAGGGTAGATATATCTCAGGTGAATGTGGCAGAGGAATTTTACCTAACTGAAATTTAACTTTACTTTCTGGTAAAAGAAAAGAGATGAGGTGAGAAATGTGACAAAAAGCGGTTAGCAGTTCATCCTAAAGGTAGCGAAACCAAAAAGGAGGAAGGAATGCTAACCGCGCCAGAAATAACTATAGCAGTACTGATGAATGTATTGCAAGTAACGCCGGTGGGAACAAACGTAAATGTAATGCGTCTGATGTGGGCGATGATGAATGGGTCGTTTCTGAAAAGTCGAGGAGCAATCCATAGTGGATTGAGTGAAAGCGGGTTTGAAGATGAGGAGCTCCGGCGAAGCTGGTGGAGCTTTCGATATGGATCATGGGATATTGCAAGCCTGCTCATCGTGGCAAGAAGAAGTGGAGTGGAAAGGGAATGGGAGGCAAAAAAGTTAGAAGGATACCGAGTGAAAAGCATAGATATCACAGGGTTCTGGCGACCGAAGCTGCAAGGGAAAGTGAACCGACTCTATAACTCAACGGCTCGTCGGGCATTGCCCGCTCATCTTTGGAGTGATGATAAGCTCGGGGAGATAGGCGGGAAACGAGTGCCACTGCTCAAGGCAATCATGAGATGCGAGGTAGGCACAAAGGAAAGTGAGTTTCGGAAAAAGCTGCTGAAAGAGACAAGAAATCACTGGAGTCAGACGAAGTGGCGGTGGTCGATGCCGGGTTTACAATCAGAGAAATGCTAGAAAGCGACGTCGACCGATTTGTCCTTCGGGAAGCGATTAACTGCACAGCGCGCCGCAATGAGTTACCCGAACGTAAGGAAAAAAGGCAGACCACCCGAATATGGTGATATTGTGCGTCCGCTCTCTCGATGCTATAGGGGAAAGCGACTCGAGGCCACAACTCCAGACTCGTTTGGTCAATTTGTCTATAGTGGTCGCCTGATTCGCTATCAAGCATGGCACAATCTCGTCCCCAGGACAACCAAGGTGGATACAGCCAACCGCACCTATTCGATTTACGTCTTTCAGGATCCTGCTTATCACACACCTTTGGTTCTGGCGACCGTCATGGCTTTACAAGCTGAAACCATTTATCTTTTCTCTCTGGAGCGCTGGCCTGTTGAACATCCCCCCCTTGGCTTCCAAGCAGATGATTGGCTTACATCGTCAATTTGTTCATGCCGATGAGGCTTGCTTCCGCTTACCTGAACTGGGGCTGCTTGCTGGCAATCTTCTTTCCCATTTAGCCGCTTCTCTTCCTCCCATACCGACTGGCTACTGGGATCGAGAGCCTCAAGCCACTCCCGGCAGGCTGCGCCGCGTTCTCTCGAGTGCTCTTTTTCCAACTCCCGACCAACTCGACCCTGACTTTCGGAAAAAGGCCTCGGTTTCACACCATTTACCTAAAGGCGTTCTCGCTCATCGCCGCCTCAATGCCGCTGCTTAAACTAGCCGAGCACTATTTTTACATTTTATCCCGTTTTTTCAGGGTGGATTCTTTTTTCCGCCCCTTTCGGTTTGCCCTTTGTCACTCAAGCCTTTACCAGAAAGTAAAGATTTAACAATCACTTCCCATAGTGATACAACGCTCAGATAGACCATATGCTCAGGTCGACGTAGGGTCTCCACGATTGAAGCAGGTATGTGTTTGTCGCCGCTGATGTACCAAAGAAAGATGTGAGTATCTAACAAAATATTCATGCGCTTTCAAAGAGATCCAAAATATTATTTGGAAGCGGTTCATCAAAATCATCTGGCACAACAAATTCACCTGCACATAGACCGAAAGGACGCAGTTCAGAACCAGAATCGTCGTCTTCAAACATCTGTTGATCTGCTTCCTCTGACGCGCTCGTTGTGGGGACAACGAGCATGTCTGTATATCGCTGATTGGAAAGTATCAATTGCTGCTGACGTGCTAATTGTTCCTCTAGTTGCTTCATGCGTTTGGCTGCTGCATTCCACGCTTCAGGCGACACCATCACAGCGACTGGTTTACTACGCTGCATAAGCAGAACAGGACTGGATTTGACCTTTTCCAGAACAACCGATTGATTATTTTTTAAAACAGAGATCTGTTCAATTTCTGGCAAGAGTTCCATCTTCCATCCCTTTTGTTGATAGAATAGATATAGGAAAACTACGAATATTGTCAATCAATCATCAATTAGCTGACAAATTGAATGATACTGTAAATGATTGTTCTTGGCAATTTCCATCAACTCATCCTGAAGAGACTATTTTCAAAAAGAACCTCATTTAGGGATCCGAGGCACTTATCGATGAGAATTGATTTGCTATGATGGCTATACCAAATTAAAGCTATACCGAATATGAATCCTGCTGTGATGAAAGGTTTTTTGATGAAAGTACTTGTGATTAGTTGTTCTTTGCATCCGCTAAGCCGGTCAAATGTGTTGGCACACCAGGTTGTTGAGGATCTGAAAGAATTGGAGATTGCTCCTCACTATCTTGATCTCCGCGAGATCGATCTCGATTTTGCGGATGCTGTAACGGCTCATAAAACGCCGGAGGCAGAGAAAGTGATTGGTGCGATTCGAGAGGCAGATGTCGTTCTGCTGGCAATGCCCGTCTATAACTTCGATGTCAATGCAGCCGCCAAGAATCTGCTCGAGATTGGGTTGAGTGCTTGGAACAATAAGTTGGTTGGTTTCCTTTGTGCGGCAGGCGGTCGCGCCAGCTACATGTCCGTCATGGGGCTCGCCAACAGCTTGATGCTCGATTTTCGCTGCTTGATCATTCCGCGTTTTGTCTACGCCACTGGTGACGACTTTGCTGATGATCGCACAGAGGAAATGCGTATCGGGTCGGATGCGGTGCGCGAGCGGGTGCGGGAACTGGCCCGATCAGCCGTGGAGCTTGGGATGGCTCTGCGATCGGTTATAAGCAGTTAATGGTGAGGTGTAAGACGGGCACGAGGCCGCTATGCTATCGAGGAAGGGCGGATGAACGAATCGGGAAAATGCAAGCATGCGCCTCGCCCGATTTCATGACCCTGGTATCATGCTTTTCAGGCAGGGTTACGCATGCCAACCCCGGATCAGTGCCGGTTGAGTAGCCCGAAGGGCGTATCGAAACCAAACGGGTCGACCCGCAAACGCTGGTTTCGATACCGCTCCGCTACTCAACCGGCGTTTGCTCGCCCATTTTGCCGATTTGTTACCCGATGCCAATGAGAGAATCTACCCGCTGCATCAATCGTAGGGACATGAGGTTGGTGACCCGTGAGATGACCATTCGATCCGCACTCTCTTCTACCAACCTCGCGTCCGTGCCCGTCGATATACCCAGCACAACTTGTGGATAAAGCTAAGCCAGGTTGAGGGGAATCGTTACATCGCTGACAAGATTCCAAACAAACGAACACGCTGACTCACGCCAGAACAATCTTGCCTACACACAGCATCCGTTCCTATTTCAATCCGTTGTAGTATCCACTCACAAACAAATGCCAAGAAACATGTTCCCGCAAAAATTGCGCGCGCTGGGGGCATTCGCCGCAGGCGGACCAGGAGGACAGAGATTAACTGCTGCCGGGGGACATCACCCGATATCCCCAGAGACTGAGCCTGTACGAGGGATTGCCGCAGAACCGGGCCGCACCGCGCACGTTGCTCCCAATGATGCTCCACGAGCCGCCGCACAACGTACGACGGCTCTTGCCGCTCGGGCCTTCCCGCCCATCGTTTGGGTCATATGGATACGATTGAAACTGACTTGATGTCCACTCCCAAACGTTACCTGCCATATCTAGACATCCATATGGACTGGCTCCATCAGGATAGTGGTCAACAGGTGTCGTATCACCGACATTAATTCTGAAGTTGCATAATTTATCCGTATGTGGATGATTGCCCCACGGATAGAGCTGTCCGGTTATTCCGCGAGCGGCCTTCTCCCATTGAGCTTCAGATGCCAGTTGGACACCTGCCCAGTCACAGAAGGCCATTGCATCATGCCAACTGACGCACACAACAGGGTGGTTCTCTTTCCCCTGAGGAATCTGGCCTTCTTCCCAGTGGCTTGGCGCTTGGTACTGCTTTGCCTCGACGAACATCTTGTATTGCGCATTGGTCACTGGCACTTTGGCAATATAATAGTCGGGCAGGTAGATTGTCTCTTGGGGCTTCTCATCATCATGCGCCAAATCCTCCTCATCGGTTGATCCCATTGGAAATGCACCTGCCGAAATCAGAATCCATTCGAATGCAATGGGAGACGTCGGCAAGGCGATTGGCCTATTTTCAGTCTTGACAACTGCCGGAACAGTGCGACGCCCTTCCGCTACCTCCGGTTGCTCCGGGATATCAGCCTCAACCGCCTCGCCCAAGATGTCGAGACAGACTTGACGCAGCCGCTGATTGCTGGGGTTATAAGCTTGCGCTTTGGCAATCAATTCTGGGATCGAATCGGTGCGTTCAGCCCAATCAATGAGGTTGAAGACTTGATCGTCAAAGGTCTCTCCACTGACGATCTCATCGAGTCGTTGGTTGAGCGCAATCCGCACCATCTGGCGCAAGATGGAGGGATTGTAGGCATCAAGCAGAGCGCTCAACAGTTCTTGGATCTGGACACCGGAAAGGTACTCGGGTTCAGCCTGTTGGCTCTCTTCTTCCACAACCGTTGGCAGAGGCTCCGATATCGCGCTCTGATGGGCTGGTTCTTGACTTGGAGCGGCGTCATCCAAATGAAAGAGCACTCCGTCGGGGGCACGCATAAAGAGAACGGGAATCCCCCATTCCAACGCGTGGTTGATGGCTAGACTGACCGCCCGACGGGCATCGGTCACCGCGCTGTCCACGGGCAGGTCTGCGGTGATGGCGTCGTAGAAGCTTTGCGAGAATTCGATGGCGGCTCGGTCGGTGATCTCATACTGCATGGCAATCACGGCTGGGATGCCTTGCTGCACCAAGGTGGCGGCTGTGGATGAAAAGATGTCGCGCGGCCCGGCATAGGCTCCCTCACAGGCATTGAGCAACGCCAAGCGCAGCGTAGTCTGGGAGGAGAGGAGCCGGGCCACTTCGGTCGCGGTGCGCAAATCGCTCTTTCCCTGGCGATTGGCAAAGGCCAGCAATCCCTCCTCTCGCTGCTTGTCGAAGCCTCCATGACCGATAAAGTGAAAGACGTGCCACGGTCCCTGGTTGGGACGCGTGGCTCGATGCAGGTCGCGCCACGTTTGCCCTGGGAGCCAGGTTAACTCGACCAGTCCCTCTTCGACCAAGGTGGTCAGTGCTTGCTCCAGACGCTCTTTCTCCCGCGCCACATTGAGAGATAGCTGGTCGGTGGGGCTGGCGATCATGCCCAGAATGCGAAGCGGCGGTGTGATGGTCAGCGGTTGGGGTGGTTGAGGCACTTCTAGATAGCGCACGAGCGGTGTGCCGTGAGAGAGGCAGAGATAGTCGGATTGGCGCGTGTCAAAGAGATATTCCCAAGGTAACGTGGCCAGCTGAGGATCAAGAATGCGCAGCTTGAGGCGGAGATATTTGCCTTGACCGATGGCGAGCCGCTTGTTTTCGAAAAAGAGTGAGCGCACATCGTCTTGAAAGAGGATGGAGAAGAGTTCGTGGCCAAATGTACGCACGGTTTCTTCGTCGCGTCTCAACACTTTGCGCTGTTGACCGCCTGAGCGTAGCAGTGCATTCTGGAGCGCCAAGATGCGATTGTTCAACTCGAGCTCGCTCAGGGTAAAGTTGAATTGAGAACGTAGATTGCCAGCGGGCGATTGCAGCACGGCCAACGGGTAGGTACGGCCATCGCCGCGTCCGATTTCAAGTTCAAAGTCCAGGTATTCGATTGACATAGGAGGATGCGATCAACTTTACAGGAATAGGTACGGTTCTTTGCTTTGGATTATACAACAGAGGAGGTAGAAAAAGCGAGGAGAGCGGAGGGATAGCTAGGGCAATGGCGAACTTTGCCGCCCAGCGTTGAAACGCCGGTCTACTAAGCGTAAACCCGCTCAAGCGGGTTGAACTGGAGTGCGCTTCAGCGTACTTTGGTTGCTAGAGGTCGGTTTGAACCGATGGCGGTCGCCGAATAACGCCACTTTTTTAAGGTACGCGATTGCCCTAAGGGATAGCTTGATTAGGGGTTCAGGAATTTTTTGGTTCCAAGACGACCACTTCTGCCTTCCCAACTACGTCGACTATCGCTTGGTACCAAGAGAGACATGAGATTCTTCGCTACTCTCTGTCCATCTCGCTTGCTATCTGTTCGTTTCGCCACAAATGTAAAGGACTCGTCGGCCATGGCTCAGAATGACTGGCAGGAGGTTCTCGATGACAGTTACAAGGTTGCATTGATGTTTCATCAACCTCCAAGCCGGACCTCCTGTGTGATCCAACGTTTATTCATTGCCGTTCTGGCCTCGGATATACCGCCCCAGCGCCTGAAAGGCCAATGCGGGCTGGTTGGGGTCTCGATCGGGGTTGCGGCCTGTGTTGTAGGTGAGGATGAGTTCACGGCGGGCGCGGGTGATGCCGACGTAGAGGAGGCGCATCCGTTCGGAGGCAATGGCCAGGCGGGCTTGTTCGGTGGCTTTGCCCGGTTGGTATTCATCCAGCGTTCCGGTGTGCAGTTGTTTGATCTGTTCTTCTGTTTCTGCTACCAAATTGAGGTTTTCACGCACGTACCAACGCTCGCCCCGGTATTTGTCTTTATATTGATCGCTACCACTGGGGAAACTGAAGTTGTTGACGCCCATGAGATAGACCCGGTCCCACTCCAAGCCTTTGGCGGCATGCATGGTCGCCACCGTCACTTGCCCCGCCGTTGGTTCAAAGCCAAGACCCTCTTCTGTAAAGCCTAAAATGCGGCGTTTGTTTTGTGCGATGTTGTCTAGTTCGCCGGCGAGTTCTGGAAGCCGCCAGCCGGGATTCTCTTTGGCGAGCTTCGCAAGGAGTACGGCCAAGCGGTGGGTGAGGGCTAAATCGGCGGGTTTGGGAAAGAGGGCATTGCCCAATGTCAAAAGCAATTCATCCACGGGCAGAATGGTCGCCTGGGTCCAGCGGCGCAGATCCGTGCGAAAGGCTTCCGCAACCGCCCGAAACCCCTCAATCTCGTCTAGCCACTGAATTGAATCGAGCCAATTGGTCTGACTGGGAAAGAGGAAGGATTCTGGCTCACGCATCTGCCGCAAGGCGCGTCCGAAGGTCGTAACGTGGTCAGGCAAATTGACGATCTTCGATTTACGCGTGACGAAGGCTTCTTCGATCGTTTCCGTCTCATCGATCTCTGCCGAATGCTCACTGGTATCTGCGCCATTACTGCTTGTGCCCCAATCCGCGTTCCGCACAACCCAGACTTCATTCCAAAGACGTTCGAGATGGGTGGAAATCTGGGGTTGTGTGATGTAGCTGAGAACCGTTGAAAGAGCTTGTGCAGCCGCACGTGTTGCATTGTCTGAGCGCAACAGGCTATCGTCGAAAGGAAGTTTCTCGCGGTCTAATGCTGCAACCAGCCGAAAGCCCCGCGTATTTTCAGGGACCAAGACGGCGACTGTTTGGTCTTGGTTTTTTGCCAACCAACGTTTCAAACTGGATATGACGACTTCGATTTCTTGATCGCGTGAGAGATCACGTTCATAGACATGGACGGGGGGTGTTCCTGGTTGCGGATTGGGTTGAGGATCGCCAGGTGGAGTTGGCAGAATGTGTGGCAACGCAAGCGTATCGCGTCCCGCAAGGATTGGATGTTCAGCGCTTGACCAGTCAATTAGATAGTTGGCTGTATCGATAATGGGCTGTGCACAACGTCCAGAGTTGGGCAATTCGCGAGCCTGTTCAGGATACCGTAGAATGAACTCGCGCAGAAAGCGGGTTTCGGCGCTGGTGAAGGTGGTGTTGATGGCTTGGTTTGGATCACCAACGCGTACCCAATTCCCATGATTTGCCGTCAACAACCGCAGCATCTGTTCCTGTAGCGCGCTTGAATCTTGGGCTTCGTCTTCCAAAACATAGGGCCATCGCTGTTGAAGACGCTCCAAATAGTCATTGTCGGCATCCAACGCTTGGAGCGCCAACACAATCAGATCATCAAAATCGACTGCACCCCGAATAAAGAGGCTCCGTTGGTAATCGGCATAAACATGTAGCCCAAAATCAAGAAGAGGCCACGTGCCCGATTGGGCATCGAGCCGCGTCTGAAGCTCATGGGCCTGAACGCGCAATTCTTTGGCAATCCGAATGGTCGCATTGGCAATCTCCATTGCATCATCGAGTACGTAGCGCTCGATCCGGCGGAAATTTTGCAGATATTCAGGCTGAATAAAGGCGCTCAGTGCATCGGGATGGGTCCGCAGATACGCCCGCACGGAATCCCCTTTGATCTCATTGGCGGTCCGTTCATCAACAATGTCAAAGCTTTCGCTCAATCCAACAAGCCCAGGCCGTTCGCGGACAATATCGTGCGCCAATCCGTGCAGTGTGCGCACCCGGTAGCCAACACCTGGCAGCAATCCACGCTCTGTGCGCAAAAAGTTGCCAATGCGGGCACGAAAGTTTTCCACAGCACTGTTGGTAAAGGTGACCACAAGCACTTCGCGATCATCCAAACTGCCGCGCCCCGCCAATCGTTCGACCAAACGCGCAGCCAACAGACTGAGCGTAAAGGTTTTGCCACTCCCCGGCACTGCACTGATGCCCATTGGGCCTTCTGTGTACGCCAAGACTCGCTCTTGTGATGGGCGCGGTGTGAAGAAAGCTGAAGAGGAGGCTGAGGCTAAGGAAGGGGAGGCATGAGCCCCTTTTTCGTTTTTGTGACCGTTATGTTCTTCGTGGGTCATGTTGACATAATAGCATAAATTACTGATTCAGAATTGTCACGCCACTGGGTGTTGCCTCGGCAACCCAACCATCAATTTCCCGTCCATCGCTTGTGGTGTGGCGAACATACCACCATTTGAGGTTATTGGCTTCAATAAAACCGTCCAGGATCTGAACCGTCATTCCCGGCTGAATGAGTGCGATGATATCATCACCTGGTTTTCCTAAGTGTCCAGGGCTCTGTCGAATGCGCACGCGACTGCGAGTTACGTTGCGGACGACTGCGCCCACCTGAAATGTACCGCCGCTTTGGAGTTGAGCTGCTTGTTGACTGTTGCTGGCAGAGATGGCAATTTCTTGTGTAGGCGTCGCTGCTGGGGGTGTCCAACTTGGTTTTGAACCTTGGATATCGGCAAGGGTAAAAGTGTCTAACCCCAACGCGAAGGCCAATCCCCCACAACTAAGTATGGCCGTTAACAATAAACCCAGAACAAACCCCGCCCAGTAGAAGGAACGTCCGGCTTGACGAGAGGGGGATGTCTGAACTGGATGCGCAGGTTGACCAAATGAGGAGGAGAAATTTCGAGGATTTTGAGAGTACATGAAGGATATATTTAAGAAATATCACCCAAGACACGCAAGACGCCAACGGCATTCCCCTCCATATCCAAACTGGAGTGTTGCAACAAAACGTTACAGACGCGTCCATCATCTAACTTTAATGTCATCTTTTCATCGCGATGCAGTTCCAGCATGGTTTTGCCAGCATTGAGGCTTTGGGTTTTGTATGTAAAACGATATGGTGCGGCCTGATGATTATCGTTCATCTCAATCAAATTCACTTCATCGAAGGTCGCAACGGGGTTTTTGTTTCCCAGCATATAGAGCATTGCTTTCATTGTGACAGATTATTCCTGATATTATATAGATTTCTCTTTGTTGTAAGGTCGTAATTGTAACAAAAGTCAGGAGATCCGAAAAGTCTCTTTCTGTTCAATGGTTCAAATGCTTTCTCGTCAATTCATCCTTTAAGGTTCTTTTATTTGGACCAATTTTAGTGTATCGTATACACAATCTTCCGCAGCCTAAACAATTCTCAATGAATTGTATTTGAAATGGATATATTGATGCGGATGTTTGAAGCTCGCTTGAATTCATGGCACGGCAAAGGCTAATTGTGCAAACCTAAAGGAGAAAATCATCATGCAAGCTGTCGGTCTCGCCCGATCGGATCATTCGCAACAAAGTATGGCGGAAATGGATCTCAACTCGTTGTGGCGTCCTTTGACTCAACACAGGGCATTGGAACAAAATCGACCTGTCCAGATAGTCAAAGGAGAAGGGTCTTATTTGACCGACGCCAATGGCGATACCTATCTTGACGCCGTGGCGGGCATTTGGTGTGTCAATGTTGGATACGGTCGCAAAGAATTGGCTGATGCTGCTCATGAACAGATGCTGAATTTACCCTATCTGGCGCCCACGATGAGTCATGAGCCGGGCGTTCTTTTAGCGAACAAGCTGCTCGAACTGCTTGACATGAAGGGTCGGGTCTACTTTACAAGCAGCGGTTCCGAAGCCAACGAAGCGGCGTTTAAGATTGCGTGGCAATATCATGCACAGAGCGGTAAGTCAGGTGCTTATGCAAGACAGAAGATCATTTCCCGCCACCGGGCCTATCACGGCAATACGATGGCGGCTTTGAACGCCACCGGCCAAGCCGAACGCAAGATGGGCTACGGGCCAAGCGTCCCCGGTTTTATCCACATTCCACCTCCCTATCCTTATCGCCGCAATGAGAAGTTGACACCAGCAGAACATGGGTTGGAATGTGCCAAGATATTGGAAGATACGATCAATTACGAAGGCGCAGAGAGCGTTGCGGCCTTTATTATGGAGCCGATGATCTCTGGAGGTGGTGTTTTAATTCCTCCCGATGAGTACTTGCCTGCTGTACGCGAGGTCTGCAATCGTACCGGCGTTTTACTAATTTTCGATGAGGTTGTGGCTGGATTTGGCCGGTCGGGGGAGATGTTTGGGCATCAACATTGGAAAGGGATTTAGGCGGATATTGTGACTTGTGCCAAAGGAATTGCAAGTGGTTACATGCCGTTGGCAGCAACTGTAGTCAAGCAGGAGATCTTTGAGGCTTTTGAGGGGGAGCCAGGGGATCTTTCTCATTTTCGCCATATCAACACATATGGTGGTCATCCAATTGCGGCGGCGGTTGGCGTGCGGAATCTCCAAATTGTGGAAGAGGAAGGTTTGGTGGATAATGCTCGTAAGATTGGAGCGTACTTGAAGCATCAGTTGGAAGAGGAACTTCTGGACCACCCAAACGTGGGTGAAGTTCGGGGCAAAGGCTTGCTGCTTGGTATTGAGATGGTTGAGGACAAAAAGACAAAAACACCGCTTGCTTCAACCAAAATGGGGGCAATTGTAAATGGTTGCAAGGACGAAGGGGTCCTAATCGGTCGCAACGGCAACACAATTCCAGGTTTGTCAAACGTTTTGGTCATGTCACCTCCGTTGATTCTTCGTGAGGCAGAAGCAGATAAGATTGTGTCCGCAATCCGCAAGACTATGAGTAATGGGGTTCACTGAAGCGCGTTGGAGAGGGGCAGAGAATTGAGGTGAGATTGTTCGTATTGCGTGTTGCATACTGCGTGGTACTGGTTGAGGAATCGGTTGGGTGACAAGCACCTAACGTTCTGTTTGAATAGATATTTTTGGAAGAGTCTTGTGAACGGAATATGGTGAGCCACGGATGTCTGGGAATCGGAATATCCACCGGTTCACGCAACACGCACTACGCAATACGTCCCTAGATTATCAAAGGAGATAATCAATGAATATCGGTATACCAAAAGAAATTAAGAATATGGAAAACCGTGTTGGCTTGACGCCAGCCGGTGTGAAAGAGTTTGTTCGTCATGGACATCGGGTATGGATCGAGCGAGAAGCTGGCGTGGGGAGTGGTTTTAGCGATCAGAGCTACTTGAATGCTGGGGCTGCGGTTGTTGATTCTGCCGAAGAGGTTTGGGCTGCGGATATGGTCTGCAAGGTGAAAGAGCCGCTGAAAGAGGAGTATCGTCATTTTCGGGAAAATCTCCTGCTCTTTACCTATCTCCATTTAGCAGCTGAAGCAGAGTTGACTGAAGCCCTGCTCGAAAATGAAGTGACATCGATTGCTTATGAGACTGTTCAATTGGAGACTGGTTCGCTTCCCTTGTTGACGCCGATGAGTGAAGTTGCTGGTCGGATGGCTGTTCAGATTGGCGTACGTTATTTAGAAAAGCCAAACGGTGGGCAAGGGATTCTGTTGGGGGGCGTACCTGGGGTCAGTCCGGGTCAAGTTGTGATCGTGGGTGGCGGTGTGGTCGGTTTGAACGCGGCCAAGATGGCCTCTGGTATGGGCGCGAAGGTAACGATTTTGGATATCAGCGCAGACCGCTTGCGTGAATTGGATAACGTTTTTAACGGTCGGATTGAGCTGATTATGTCAAATGAGTTCAATTTAGAACAAGCCGTGGCAAGTGCGGATCTGCTGATTGGAGCTGTGCTCGTGGCGGGGACGCGCGCACCGAAACTCGTCAGCGAATCGATGGTCAAGCAAATGCGATCTGGCTCCGTGATTGTCGATGTTGCGATTGACCAGGGTGGTTGTATTGAGACCGTAGATCGGGTTACATCTCATAGCGACCCGACCTATGAAAAATATGGGGTGATTCACTATTCAGTCGGCAATATGCCGGGGGCAGTGCCGCGTACATCTACCCTAGCGCTAACGAATGTTACGCTACCCTATGCCGTGAAGCTGGCGGACCTTGGATTTCGTCAGGCAATTCAGGCAGATCGAGCACTGGCCCGTGGAATCAATACCTTTAATGGGCGGGTGAGTCATGAGGGAGTTGCCAAGTCGTTGGGGTATATTTATACGCCAGTGGAGAAGTTGTTGTAGGAGAAATCGTCAACAGTGCAATGGCAATCGAACGTCAATACGGCTGTCAATCAATGGTTGATGAGATTAAGCGGGTGTTGCTTAAGCATCCACATCAATCACATCTGAGTCAGGCAACCATTGATGATGAGTGGCAAAAGCTCTTTTATCTAGAACGTCCTAACTTTGACCGAGCAGTGGCGGAGTATGGTTCCTTTGTCGCATTGTTGGAGCAGACGGGAATGGAGATTTGCTACCTGCCCCAAAATAACAAGACGGGATTAGATTCAATTTATACACACGACCCACTTGTGATCTCGAACCGGGGAGCAATTTTATGTCAGATGGGAAAACTCGCTCGGGACGGTGAGCCGGATGCGGCGGCAGCGCTGCTGAAACAGATCGGGGTGCCTATTTTGGGCCGCATCACGGGACAAGGTCGACTTGAGGGTGGCGATGTCTTGTGGTTGGACGAGCGCACAGTAGCTGTGGGCGAAGGCTACCGCACGAATGCCGAAGGGATTCGACAACTCGGCACACTATTGGGCGATGCCGTGGATGAAGTGATTTCGGTTCCACTGCCTCACTGGACCGGTGCGGATGACTGTTTGCATCTATTGTCAATGATCAGTCCTGTAGACCATGATAAGGCGGTGGTCTATTCGCGTTTAATGCCTGTCTTTTTCCGTCAATGGCTATTAGAGAGAGGGATACACCTTATCGAAGTACCAGACGAAGAATATGACTCAATGGCCTGTAATGTGTTGGCCGTTGCGCCGGGACAATGTGTGATGCTGGCTGGGAATCTGCTTACCCAAGCGCGTCTAGAGGATGCTGGAGTCGAGGTGTGGACGTATCAAGGGAACGAGATTTCCATTAAAGGGGCTGGTGGGCCAACCTGTTTAACGCGACCGTTGTGGCGCGGATAGGAGCATCCATGACGAAAAAAGAAATCATGGTTAAACGGGGTTTGGATGTACTTTAGTTTGGGGGCGTGTTTCAGCGCCGAGTTAACGAAATTTATTCGTTCGTAATGCGGAACAAACAAGCTGTTTGTTCTACAATTGGCCGAGACGATGACCAAGACCGCACTTAGAGCTTATCCGAAAAGTTCTGTGACGGTATGATCTCTCTCGAGAAACTGGTTGGACTTATAACCATTTTTCGGATAGGTTCTTAGGAGGAGAAATGAAACATCTACGCAAATCTTTTTTTGTCTTTGTCGCATTGACTCTTTTGTTGACTGCGTGTCCGGCAGCGGCACCTGCGCCAGATACAGGAACTGCAACTGGTTCTGATAGCGGTGCCGCAATGGCGGGTGAGCCACAAATGGGTGGAACGCTACTCATCGGCACGACCCAGGTACCGCGTCACTTAAATCCATCTGTACAGTCGGGGATTGCAACGGCGATTCCTGGCACCCAGATCTTTGCTAGCCCACTACGCTACGATGAAAATTGGCAGCCCCACCCTTATCTAGCAGAGAGCTGGGAAGTGGCTGATGATGGTCTAAGTGTCACACTGCGTTTGGTGGAGGGAGCGACTTTTCATGATGGCGAACCGATTACATCAGCGGATGTCGCGTTCTCCATTGCAACTGTGCAGGCGAATCATCCGTTCAAGTCTATGTATGCACCGGTTACGAGTGTTGATACACCAGATGAGCTAACGGCTGTGATCAATCTAGAGCATCCACATCCGGCCATTTTGCTCGCCATGTCTTCGGCCTTGCTCCCCGTCATTCCCAAGCATATCTTTGATGATGGTCAGGACATGAAGACACACCCACGCAATACGGACCCGATTGGTTCGGGTCCATTCAAATTGGTCGAGCATGTGCCTGGTGAAAACATCATTTTAGAACGCTACGAAGACTTCTTCATCGAAGACCGTCCCTATCTAGATCAGATCATCATCAAGATCAATCCCGACAACAACAGTCTGTTGCTCAGCATGGAGCGGGGCGAGATCGATATGATCGCATTCATGACACAGTCGCGCGACATTCAGCGCATTGGCGAACATGAAAACTTAAGCGTGACGAGTGAGGGCTATGCGGCCGTGGGGCCCGTTAACTGGCTGGCCTTCAACCACAAACACGAGATTCTGTCGAACAAGATGGTGCGTCAAGCAATTGCGTATGCTGTCGATCGAGATTTCATTACGGGTGCTTTGCACGCGGGATTCTCACAGCCAGCCATCGGTCCGATCGTGTCGAGCAGCCCCTACGCAAACCCAAATATTGAACCTTACGATGTCGATTTGGAGAAGGCCAATGCGATGTTGGATGAAGCTGGTTACGAAGCAGATGCAGACGGCACCCGCTTTTCTCTGACCGTTGACTACATTCCTGGTGCACCTGAGCAGCAGCAGACAGTGGCGGAATATTTGAAATCGCAACTGGCCGAGGTCGGAATTGACATCGAAGTACGAGCCGCTCCTGACTTCCCCACTTGGGCACAGCGCGTCAGCAATCACGAATTCGATTTGACGATGGACATTGTCTTCAATTGGGGTGATCCAGTAATTGGTGTTCACCGTACTTATATGAGTACCAACATTGTGGAAGGTGTGATCTGGTCGAATACGCAAAGCTATGCCAATGAACGGGTAGATGAGTTGCTCAACCAGGCAGGACAAGCGACAGACGAAGAAACTCGCAAGGCCCTCTATGCCGAATTTCAAGAGATTGTGGCTGACGAACTGCCGCTCTATTGGATCAACACATTGCCCTACCACACTGGTTACAACAACCGCATCGGCAATGTTCCCAATGGCATCTGGGGCATGATGGCACCGATGGATGAGGTGTTTGTGACCCAATAGAGAGCATGAATCTGTTTCGAACCTTAACCCGTCGTCTCTTTAATGCAATCGGCCTGATTTTAGCCGTCATAGTATTAAACTTTTTGCTGATTCATCTGGCACCAGGCGATCCAGCAGAAGTGATTGCCGGTGAGATGGGCGGCGCAACCGAGGAGATGCTTGACAGTATCCGGGCTGCATATGGATTGGATCAGCCGATCACGACACAATTGGCTGTCTATTTGGGACGGGTGTTGCAGGGCGACTTGGGACAGTCATTCTTTTACAATACACCCGTTGCGCAATTGATTTTGACACGCGTCTGGCCAACCTTACTGTTGGTGGTGACAGCGTTGCTGATGGCGATCGTTGGAGGCACATTGTTGGGCGTGTTGGCCTCACGCAATCCCGATGGGCTCTTTAGCAGTGTCGTCACCGTGCTCTCCTTGATCGGCTATTCGATGCCCGTCTTCTGGTCGGGCCTCATGCTGATCATCCTCTTTGCGTCGATAATTCCCATTTTCCCCGTCTCCGACATGCGCGACATCACATTTCAAGGAGGACCCATTGGTCGGGCATTGGACGTGGCCCATCATCTTGTCTTGCCTGCTTTTACGCTGGCTATCATCTATCTGGCTCAGTATAGTCGGATCTCTCGTGCCAGCATGTTGGAAGTGCTGGGAGCCGACTATATTCGGACAGCTCGTGCCAAAGGGTTGTCTGAATCTGTCGTGATTGGCAAACATGCCCTACGCAATGCTATCTTGCCCGTCGTAACGTTGGCGGGGCTTCAGTTTGGAAGCTTGTTGTCTGGTGCCGTCTTGGTGGAGGCTGTTTTTAACTGGCCAGGATTAGGCACTTTGGCGTTTGACTCGATTCTCCGGCGCGATTTTCCCACCGTGCTGGGGATCCTGCTCTTTTCCTCTATCATTGTCATTGTGGCGAATTTGGTCACTGATTTTTGTTATCAGTTGATCGACCCACGGATTACGATTGGGAGCCAGCGATCATGATATACTGAGCACTGCCATAAACTTAAAGTAAATTTGACCGATTTCAGTCGAGTAGAAGTGACGAATTTATTTTAAGTTTATGAGCTAGTGCGGTATATAATATGTGGTAGACAAGCCAAACGAAACTGGCTATGTTAGACGCTCATCAGACGAAAGCGTGCAATTCATTGATCATTCGACAGTTTGATCACATATTTATGCACTTTCTAGAAGAAAGACATTTTCCATAGATGAGCCATATTCGATGTAGTTATTTACTTTACTTTCTGGTAAAGGCTTGAGTGACAAAGGGCAAACCGAAAGGGGCGGAAAAAAGAATCCACCCTGAAAAAACGGGATAAAATGTAAAAATAGTGCTCGGCTAGTTTAAGCAGCGGCATTGAGGCGGCGATGAGCGAGAACGCCTTTAGGTAAATGGTGTGAAACCGAGGCCTTTTTCCGAAAGTCAGGGTCGAGTTGGTCAGGAGTTGGAAAAAGAGCACTCGAGAGAACACGGCGCAGCCTGCCGGGAGTGGCTTGAGGCTCTCGATCCCAGTAGCCA
Source organism: Chloroflexi bacterium TSY (assembly GCA_019217005.1). The sequence continues at coordinate 94,966 of JAHBNG010000025.1, read as the reverse complement.
GTCGGTATGGGAGGAAGAGAAGCGGCTAAATGGGAAAGAAGATTCCCCAGTTCAGGTAAGCGGAAACAAGCCTCATCGGCATGAACAAATTGACGATGTAAGCCAATCATCTGCTTGGAAGCCAAGGGGGGATGTTCAACAGGCCAGCGCTCCAGATAGAAAAGATAAATGGTTTCAGCTTGTAAAGCCATGACGGTCGCCAGAACCAAAGGTGTGTGATAAGCAGGATCCTGAAAGACGTAAATCGAATAGGTGCGGTTGGCTGTATCCACCTTGGTTGTCCTGGGGACGAGATTGTGCCATGCTTGATAGCGAATCAGGCGACCACTATAGCATCGAGAGAGCGGACGCACAATATCACCATATTCGGGTGGTCTGCCTTTTTCCTTACGTTCGGGTAACTCATTGCGGCGCGCTGTGCAGTTAATCGCTTCCCGAAGGACAAATCGGTCGACGTCGCTTTCTAGCATTTCTCTGATTGTAAACCCGGCATCGACCACCGCCACTTCGTCTGACTCCAGTGATTTCTTCGTCTCTTTCAGCAGCTTTTTCCGAAACTCACTTTCCTTTGTGCCTACCTCGCATCTCATGATTGCCTTGAGCAGTGGCACTCGTTTCCCGCCTATCTCCCCCGAGCTTATCATCACTCCAAAGATGAGCGCGGGCAATGCCCGACGAGCCGTTGAGTTATAGAGTCGGTTCACTTTCCCTTGCCGCTTCGGTCGCCAGAACCCTGTGATATCTATGCTTTTCACATCGAATTGGATATTTTATTTTCTGGAAAAGCCTTATAGTCTCAAGAGGTTGATATGAATCGCCAATTAACCCTGACCATGTCTGATGAAGTCCTTGAACAACTGAGTCAGCTCGCTGCCGAGCGTAGTCAAGCATTGGAAGAGTTTGCTGCTGAGATTCTCAATCAAATTGTGGCAAATAGAGGTCAAAAGGGTGTTGTACAACAATTAGACACACGTGATGATGCTATTGACGATTCGCTAGGGGAATTCGACTTTGATGAGGAGACTCTGGCATATATTCGGTTGCATCCACAACTCAAAAAAGAATATTTTGGTCAATATGTTGCAATCTATAGCGGTAAATTGATTGATTACGATGAGGATTTCGATGAGCTTTATGATCGTATTGACACAAAATATCCAGACGAATTTGTTTATATGACCCAAGTCAGAGATAAGCCGATTCGTACAATCCGCGTACCATCTTTTCGAATTGTTCAGAGGTGATGGATGCTATATACCTATGAATACGATAGTAGCCATCTCCCTGCTATGCCGGTTATAGATATACAAATTGGACGTGTTCGTTCGAATCCAGAATTGAGCTTCACCGCTTTGGTTGATTCTGGTGCGGATGCCACATTGATTCCGCTTCATATTTTAGATCAAGTGCGAGCCCGTCGGGGTGAGGAAATAACGATCCGAGGCATAACAGGACTCTATAGTGTATCTTATCTATATTTTGTTTCTTTACAGAATCTGTAGTCAGAAATTTGAACGAGTTGAAGTCGTCGGCAATCGAGGTCTGACAGAGATTATTTTAGGTCGAGATATCCTAAACCAATTTCATCTTACGTTAAATGGGCCCGCAAGTAGTGTCGAGATCTTATTGTAAGGCCTTGGATAAACTCTAATAATAGATTCTATGGACGTGTGTCAGATTTTCTGTAAATTTGGTCATTGCTTAGTAAGGGAATGTGATTTTATGGAGTTCATAGCAATGGTGGATGATCAATTCTTTACGCAACCAAGAAATGATTATGCGACAGAATGAGTCTGTTACTTTCGCCTACAGCCCAATGCGCGAAGCCTGGCGCATGTTTGTGCGCAACAAAGCGGCAGTGCTCGGACTACTCTTGTTTGCGATTGTTCTACTCGTCGCGCTGCTGGGTCCATATCTTTACGTTGTCGACTCCTTCAAGATTGTTTGGGCACCCCTCACTCCACCTGGCGAAAATGAAACGGTCCCATTGGGCACTGACTATTTAGGACGTGACCTCTTGGCGGGCCTGATCGATGGTGGCGATTCGACCCTCTTGGTTGGGGCGACGGCGGCTGCGATCACTGTCTTCATTGGCATTGTGGTCGGGGCGCTAGCCGGATATTATGGCGGTTGGGTGGATGAGGTTCTGATGCGGATCACCGAGTTCTTTCAGGTGTTGCCCGCCTTGCTTTTTGCGATGGTAATCGTGGCGCTTTTCTCCCCAACGCTAACGACGATTGCCATTGCAATTGGCATCGTCAGTTGGCCACAAACCGCGCGCCTGACGCGGGCAGAGTTCTTGAAAATAAAGAATCTGGAATATGTGGCCGCCGCCCGTTCGATTGGAACGAGCGATTCCTGGCTGATCTGGCAGGTGATTCTCCCCAACGCATTACCGCCGCTGATTGTTTCAGCCACATTAGTAGTAGGTGTGGCCATTCTGTTTGAAGCCGGTTTGAGCTTTCTCGGATTGGGAGATCCAAATGTGGTGAGTTGGGGTTCCATGATTGGTTATAACCGCCCTTACATATTGGACGCCTGGTGGGCGGTGGCCATTCCTGGGATAGCAATCTTTGTGACGGTTTTGAGCATTAGCCTGATCGGAGATGGATTGAATGATGCTTTTAATCCGAAGCTACGGGACCGATAGAGAGCAAACCAATGGGCAATTCGAGACCGGTTCTACAAGTCAATTACCTCACCGCTAAATTTGGTAGCTTCACAGCGGTCGATGGGCTTTCTTTTGATCTGCATGAAGGTGAAACCCTGGCCATTGTGGGTGAATCTGGTTCGGGCAAGTCGGTGACGGCCCTCTCGATTATGCGTCTGGTGGCACTGGGATCGCGGGGGCGGATCACAAATGGCCAAGTATGGTTCCAACAGGCGGATGGGACGACAGTTGATCTCGTTCAGCAGCCAGAATCGGTGATGCGTCAGATACGCGGCAACCACATTTCCATGATCTTTCAAGAACCATTGACGAGTCTAAACCCTGTCTACACAGTTGGTGATCAGATCATGGAAACGATCATCTTGCACCAACAAGTCACTCGTAAACAGGCACGGATACGAGCACAAGAGATGCTGGACCTCGTGCGGATTCCCAACGCGCAAAAACGTTTGACTGAATATCCCCATCAGCTTTCCGGCAGAATGCGCCAACGTATGATGATCGCGATGGCGCTTTCGTGCGATCCGGCAATTCTCATTGCAGATGAACCAACCACGGCTCTAGATGTGACCATTCAAGCCCAAATCCTGAGTTTGATCCATGAGCTACAGCAAGAGTTAAATACAGCCGTCATCCTGATTACGCACGACATGGGTGTTGTGGCGGAGGTTGCTGATCGTGCTTTGGTGATGCGCAACGCGCAGCGAATGGAAGTTGGGGAAGTCAACCATATTTTTGAGGCACCCCAGAAAGAATATACCAAAGCTTTATTGAACGCTGTGCCGCGGCTGGGCAGCATGACGGATCAAGAGTACCCCGCAAAGTTCCAACTCGTGACAGATGCGCTGGTTCCCATGCGTGTGGAGATGCAGCGCAAGCCTGACTATGAAGCGGCACCACTGGTGGAGGTACGAGTGCTAACAAAACGGTTTCCATTGAAAGGTAGACGCAGAGTACACGCCGTTGAAAGTGTTTCGCTTACGATCGCACCAGGCGAAACCTTGGGTGTTGTTGGCGAAAGCGGATGTGGCAAATCGACGCTGGCCAACGTCATTCTCAAGTTGCATGAACCAACGTCTGGCACGATTTTGCTTGACGGAGTTGATATTACAAAGCTTTCGTCTCGCCAGATGCGCCCCTACCGCCGTCAAATGCAGATGATCTTTCAAGATCCCTTTGCGAGTCTGGATCCACGTCGTCGTGTTGGTGAATCCGTTGCGCTGCCCTTGCGCGTGCATAAAGTTGCCCAAGGGCAAGAGCTAGAGACGCGGGTCACCCAGCTTTTTAAACAGGTGGGACTGTCGCCAGAGCAACAATATCAATATCCCCATCAGTTTTCTGGAGGGCAGCGCCAACGTATCTGTATCGCACGGGCGCTGGCGCTCAATCCCAAGCTAATCGTTGCGGACGAGGCTGTTTCTGCTTTGGATGTGTCGATTCAGGCTCAAGTGATCAATTTACTGATGGATTTACAGCAGGAATATGGGGGGGGTGGTTCATTTTAGGCGGACAATTAGGTTTACATTTTTGCAAAGAGAAAAGATGTTTATATTTTCTAATTTGAGCCATGCTCAGGCAGAAAATGACCTCATATAGATTTTTGTCTATGTATCAAAAGTGTAAACCTAATTCTGAACCACCCCGAATTGGGACTCTCTTATCTCTTTATCTCACACGATATGGCTGTGGTCGAACGAGTGAGCCACCGCGTAGCAGTTATGTATTTGGGACAGATTGTTGAGATTGGACCCCGGCAGGCAGTATTCAATAACCCAAAACATTCTTATACGCAGAAGTTACTCTCTGCTGTCCCGATTGCCGATCCAAGTCAACGTAAGGAACGACCTTTGTTGACGGGTGAAATTCCGAGCCCGATTCGTCGTGTGGGAGATGAGCCAGAGTTAGTCACGTTAAATGAGGTTGAACCTGGACATTTTGTCGCGCAAGAGTAAGCTAGGATCTTGGAACGGATTGAGCGAATTTGGGCCGTGGATTACAGAGTAGGGGGAGGAAATGGAGCGGATTTAGGCTCATCTATAGAATAACTATCCCTACTGGTACACGCAAGACGCAACACGCAATGCGAGTTGTAATGTGTAGAAAAGGCTGATTGTTTGTCGCTATCAAGTATGGATTGCGAGGAGAGTGGATAAGGGTATGGAAAAGATTGATTATTTGTCGCCAGACGTTCCGGGGGAATTGCCCTGGCACGATGTACCGTTGGTGAGGGCCACGGCGGATTCATTGGAGGGATATGGCCAGTTGGTGGATGATTATCGGGGGTTCCCGTTGGAGATCGTGACGTGGCCCGCGCAGGGATGGCGTGTTGTTGATCCGGGGACCGGAAACGAGGCAGGGACGACCTCTGGTCGCTTTGATTTTTGGTGGGAAGGTGATGTTTTGTTTGGCCGGAATCAAGCGGTCGATGATCAATATTTGCTTGGCTGGTCAAAGAATCCTGCTCAGGCGAAACGTCAGACAGAGGAAGGGACAGATCGCTCACAGGTTTTGTTGTGGCATGCCAATTACCATCCTGATGGAGGACAACTCTTTTTTCCATTAGAGAAGAAGCCCTTTGTTGTGCCATTGGCGTTACCGGGTGATGATCTAAAACTGGATGATTTTGTTGCCTTTTATGTTGATGGTGGAAAGGGGCTGTACATTCACCCCAATATTTGGCATGAAGGGGTCTTTTCATTGGCAGAACGGACAAGCTTTTACGATGAACAGGGCAAAGTCCATGCCCGAATCAGTTGCAACATTGCCCAAGAGTTCGGCGTGTTTTTGCGGGTGCCATTACAAAGCCCCGCGTGAAGCAAATGTGATATCATTTCGATGTTGAGCTTTTCCAGATCAAATTAGGGATTCTAATTGTTGGAAAAGCCTTAGTTGTGTATCGTGAAAGGACATTTAAAATGACAATCACGCTTGATATAGCACCTGAACTAGAATCTCAGATCAGACAAGCTGCCGCGAAGGCTGGACTCGCACCGGATGTCTATCTTATTGGAGAAATCGAAAGGCTTCTCCAAGGGGGGAATCGAAAGCAGAGTAATGTCAAACAGCTACCCCAGATAGAGGCCAATCTCCTACAGAAGATTAATCAAAGTTTCTCACAGATTGAATGGATGCATTATCGAGAGCTAGTAGCCAAACGTCAAGCGGAGACATTGACTGAAGATGAACAGGTAGAATTGATCGCATTATCCGACCAGATTGAGGAGGCAAATGCCAAACGAATTGAGTACGTGGCAGAGCTGGCTGATATTCGTAATATGACTCTCCCCGAATTAGTGCAAGAACTTGGACTGAAACCATTTACCTATGCTTGAATCGCGCGTCAGTCCACACATGAAGAAAGTGGTTAAGAAGCGAGCAAAAAACTGCTGTGAATATTGTTGGTCACAAGAAGAATATTCACCAGATAGCTTTTCCATAGAGCACATTACGCCACTGTCAAAAGGGGGTCCAAATACGGGGTGGTTCATTTTAGGCGGACAATTAGGTTTACATTTTTGCAAAGAGAAAAGATGTTTATATTTTCTACTTTGAGCCATGCTCAGGCAGAAAATGACCTCATATAGATTTTTATCTATGTATCAAAAGTGTAAACCTAATTCTGAACCACCCCCCAAATACCCTAAATAACTTGGCAAATGCTTGTCAAGGATGTAACAATCATAAATTTATAAGTACTGAAGCGATTGATCCCTCAACGGGTGAAATAGCACCTCTATTCAACCCACGTCAGGATGATTGGCTTAAGCATTTTGGGTGGACGGAGGAATATACGATTGTAGTTGGGCTAACCCCAACAGGGCGAGCAACTATTGAAAAGTTGAAACTAAATCGCAGGGGTGTGGTAAATCTCCGAAAATTGCTGTGTGAACGAGGCTTACATCCACTTGATATATGAAAAGTTATGTGAAAAAAATCCGAAGGATGCCATGTTAGGTTTGATTCGTTCAGCACAGGTATCTGATGCTATAGCGATTCAAACTTGCGTAATGGTGGCCTATGAACAATACATAGCCCGCATCGGCAAGCCTCCGGGACCGATGCTGAATAATTATGCTGAAGTTGTTGCAGAGCACTTGGTTTGGGTGATCGAAGATGATTCTTCGACTGCTGGCCAGATAGTCGGCGTCTTGGTTCTCATAGAGAAGGCGGGCGGCATTCTGTTGGATAATGTTGCTGTCCATCCGGCACGCCAAGGTCAAGGGCTGGGGCGACGGTTGATCGCGTTTGCCGAAATTGAGGCAAAACGACGCGGCTATGCAGACATTCAACTCTATACGAACATCTTGATGACGGAGAACATCCGGCTCTATCAAAACCTGGGCTATGTGGAGCTCGCACGGCGTCGTGAGCGTGGTTATGATCGGGTTTACATGCAGAAGCGCTTGATAGACAATCCGTGATACAAGTACTGTTTATTGGGCTAACCATTGGCATTGTGCTTGGCCTCGTTAGTATCGGTGGCCTTCTCCTGGCGCCTATCTTGAGCTATTTTCTGGAGATCGATCTGCATTATGCAATGGCGACAAGTCTCTGGAGCTTTTTGTTTACTGGTGCAGCGGGGACGATTGCGTATGCGAGACGAGGAGCAATTTCGTGGTCGATTGCCGGTTGGCTCAGTCTCGGCATCATTCCGGCCACGATTTTAGGTGCTCGAACCAATATTGCTTTGTCGACGCAGACGCTGACAATTTTGCTCTCTCTGCTAATTATCGTGTCGGCTGTCAATACGCTGCGCCGAAGATCGACGACGAGCGACGTGATGCGCACACTCCATCCGCCGGTTTTAATCGCTGTCGGTGCTGTTGTTGGTTTTGGGTCAGCATTGATTGGCGCTGGCGGAGCGGTTTTTCTCTTGCCCATCCTCTTGTTTCTAAACGTCCCAGCATTGATTGCCATTGGAATCTGTCAGGTCGTTCAACTGCCAGTGGCGCTCTTTTCATCGCTCGGGTTTGTGCTGTATGGCGAAGTAAACTTTGTGATGGGAACTGGATTGGGCATCCTGCAGGCCCTCGGTGTGGTCATCGGTGCACGGATTGCCCATCATCTCCCAACCGATCGGCTGCGTCAAGTTGCTGCGGTTGCACTGATTTGTGTGGCAATATTGATGTTTGGTCGCGCGTTATAATTGACGATTTTAGATTGATGGCTCAATGGGATCTCCCGTGATTGACAAATGAGAACGGCAGGTCGTAGGTCACTTCTCCGGAGTGACTTAGTGCTTATCCGAAAAGTTCTGTGACCATGCATTCTCACTCGAGAAGCTGGTTGGACCCACAACCACTTTTCGGATGGGTTCTTAGCTACTTCAACGAAGACAGGGCACTGTCAACTCCATATATTTCCATTGAACCAGATTGATGATTGACGAATGATACTTGAAAAAGCATTGGCACGATATCCAAGAGAAACGCTCACGCGGACACCAACGCCGCTGGATTATTTGCCGCATTTGAGCCGCCAACTCGGTGTGAATCTTTATATTAAACGCGACGATTTGACCGATCTGGCGTTAGGCGGGGACAAACCGCGCAAGCTTGAGTATGAACTTGCGCATGCTCGTGCACAGGGCGCTGATACAATCATTACCTGTGGGAGTTCGCAGAGCAATCATGCTCGGCTAACGACAGCGGCGGCGCGCAAAGTAGGGATGGACTGCGCTGTCGTTCTGAGTCACGACGAACGGCAGTCGCTGCAGGGCAACTTGTTGACCGTTTATTTGATGGGTGCACGGGTCAAGCTGGTTGAGGTTGATGATCATTGGGCGCTTGAAGAACATGCTCTGTCCCTTTGCGAACGGCTCAAAGCAGAGGGACGCAATCCCTATTACATTCCGGTAAGCGGCACCACGCCGACGAGTTGTCTGGGCTATGTTCGTTGTGGACTGGAAGTGCTGGAGCAACTTCAGAGGTTAGATGTGAAGCTCGACGCTGTCTATACACCATTTGGTACGGGTGGCATCTTTACGTCGATGCTGATGGCTTTCCGACAGAATGGAATTCAGTGTCCTTTTGTTGGCATTAGCGTTAATCGCAAGCTGGCGTTTTGTACAGAGAATCTGAATCAATGGTGGTCCGCACTCGCTGACTTGCTAGACGTCAAGACGGATGCGCGCAATGTACAAAACGAGTATGGCAACATCGAAATTTACGACGAATTTATCGGCAAAGAGTATGGTGATCCAACAGAGGCTTGCCTCGATGCGATTGTGCGTATGGCGCAGGCCGAGGGGATCTTGCTGGATCCGGTCTACTCGGGAAAGATGTTTTCGGGCTTTCTGGCTCATTGCGAAGCAGGGCGGTGGTCTGCGGGACAATCGATCTTGCTGGTTCATTCGGGTGGCGTGCCTGCGCTCTTTGCCTATCAACAAGAGATAGAAGCGCACATGCGAAAGCAGAACCTGTTGCGCTGATTGTCAGTTCAACAGGCTCTTGAGAAGTTGCTCAAAGAGATTTACCATGAAAAGATTGAAGGAATTGAAGAAGATTCAAACAATCTTTCAATCTCTTCTGTCTCTTCATGGTAAAATGATTCTTCTTCAACGGCATGAGATCCGATTGTCCTGATATTTCGAACATTCACGAGGGGGTGGTTCATTTTAGGCGGACAATTAGGTTTACATTTTTGCAAAGAGAAAAGATGTTTATATTTTCTAATTTGAGCCATGCTCAGGCAGAAAATGACCTCATATAGATTTTTGTCTATGTATCAAAAGTGTAAACCTAATTCTGAACCACCCCTTCACGAGCATAGACAACAAACGAAACCTTTTCAACACTAGCTAGTCAGGTATGAAATAACATGAGAGCAGAGTGAGGACGATGCCCACAAAGCAAATCTACACCAATGTCAATATCATTACCATGAATCCAGATGCCCCAAGAGCAGAAGCGATTGGAGTTGCGGGAGATACCATTTGTGTTATGGGGAGCAACGCTAAAGTCGCAAACTGGGCGAACGGCGAGGCAGAAGTGATCGATTTGGATGGCAAAACGATGGTGCCTGGTCTGATCGACTCACATAGTCATATTACATCTGGTTCACTCTTAGCTGCTCAAGCTGATTGTGGCTCGGTTGTCTGTCGCAATTTGGAGGATGTCCAGGGTCGGATCGAAGAGCTTGCCAGAAAGACCGAACCGGGTCAGTGGGTCCAAGGGTTCGGGTTTGATGATACGGGGATTGAAGAGATGCACCATTTGACCCGCGACGATTTGGACGCCGTATCAACTGAGCATCCGATCTTTATTTCGCACATCAGTTGGCATCTCTCTTATTTGAATAGTCGTGCTCTAGAATTGTGCGGAATTACAAACATGACACCGGATCCCGATGGTGGACATATTGACAAGGATGAAAGAGGAGAACCGACCGGTCTACTTTTGGAGAATGCAGATGTAAACGCTCGTCAACACTTGCCGATTCCTTCACGTGAACAAATGAAAGAGCAGTTTGTGAAAAAGATAGCGGATTATAACTCTTTCGGCTTAACAAGTACCCATGATGGCGCCCTTGGGCGCTCGGAAAGCGGGGCAAAGTTTATTGGTCTATGCAACGAACTAGAGCAGGCAGGAAAACTCAACATTCGTGTTTATGGGAATGTGGTTGCAGAAGCGTATCCAAAATATGCTGGTCTGGGAGTTGGTAGAGGCTTTGGTTCACGTTACTTCAAAATTGGCGGTGTGAAGTTTTTCCAGGATGGGTCAATCCAAGGGCTAACGGGCGCGCTACTGGACGACTATCACAATAAGCCAGGCTGGCGTAGCGAATTGATCTATCCGCAAGAGCAGTTGAACGAGATGTTCTGTCATCATCAGAAGAATGGTCATCAGATTGTCGTCCATGGTAACGGCGATGCGGCAATCGAATCCATCTTACAGGCTTTTGAGTTGGCTCAGAAAAAGTATCCACGGGAAGATACACGTCATATGTTGATTCATTGCCAGATGGCGAATCCGGATCGCCACCATATTGAGCGTATCGTTGCGTTGGGCGTGATTCCCTCTTACTTTATTAATCACATCTACTATTGGGGGGACCGTCACAAAAAGCTGTTCGTGGGGCCTGAACGGGCCGCGCGCATGAATCCGCTTGGGTCATCGCTACAGAAAGGGATGCTCTTTAGCGTCCACTCAGACTATCCAGTGACGCCGGTTGACCCGATCTTTTCGATGCATACAGCAGTCAATCGGCAGACCCGTTCTGGTGAAGTATTGGGCCCAGAGGAACGCATCTCTCCTTTGGAAGCGTTAAAGACCTTTACAACACACGCCGCGATCTGTAGCTTTGAAGAGGATGTCAAGGGTTCACTAGAGGTTGGGAAGCTGGCAGATATGACAATTTTATCGGATGATATCTTAGGTGTGAACCCCATGACAATGAAGGATATTCAAGTTTTGCGGACAATTGTGGGAGGGAAGACGGTTTATGAGCGGTAAGTCGTTCACCGCTTGGACAAACGAACAGGCCTTTACTCTGCTTCGTTTGTCAGACATATGCTGAGCAGTGCCATAAAATAACACTTTTTAGTCGAGAAAGAATGTTATAATGTGCTGCTGAGGAGTATAGACAGTGTGTCCCAAAGTGTGTAAATGGAGACCGCTCAGTCAGGGAGCCTACTCTATTTACGCACTTTGTGGTACACACTCAGGGGGGAGGTGTCAGTCGTCGTATCGGCCAGATGGCAAAGGTTTTTTCGTTTGTGACGGTGAACAAACAAGCTGTTTGTTCTACAATTGGTCGAAGCCGCAGGCTTCAATTGACGAACTTATTTTGCAGAATACAAACCGACCTTGTTTCCTTCCGTGTCGAGGATCCAGGCACAGTATCCTCTCTGTTCACCCAAATCGGTTTTGGGCAGGGTTATTTGTCCTCCGGCATCTTCAACTTTCGCAACAGCTTCATTTAGATCAACATCACCTACCGTCAGATAGACTAAAGTCCCTTCCTGACTTGGGACATAGCCGTACTGACTATTTTGAACCAAAACGCCACTGACTCCTTCCTCGCTTGACAACATACCCAACATGCTGCCCATCTGTTCGGTCATATCCGTTATGGGGATCTCTCTATCGAGTACCGTACTGTAGAACTTTTGTGCTCGGTGGATATCCGAGACTGGAATCTCAAACCAATTTATTGCAGACATAATTAATCTCCTAATTATTGTGGACATACCAAGAATTGTGTAAATGCGCTCGGTCTCTGAGAGAAGAAGCGACTTTGCACACAACTTGGGATACCATTGGATTATTTGTTCGCAAGCCTCGCGCGCCACCAACCGCCAAACAGGATGCTGGGGGCGAGCATTGTCAAAAACATCAGATGATACCAAAGCGGGAGTGAATCCCAGTACTTGCTCTGGACAAAGATGCCTACACCCAATTGAATGAACGCCAGAATCAATACAATTTGCATCCTCATGTTGTAGACAAGGCTCGCTGTGATGACTCCTGCTACGATAGAGCAGAGAATACTCAGCCCAAGAATCGTGAGCAGGATGGCAAAATTTTCTGTGGTCCCGTCGGGATGAAACGCGGCAGGCGACAAAAATCGAAGCAGCGCATTGCCGCTCAACCACAAGAGCGTCCATAGAATGAACCCGACAAAAACAGCAAGTATATTGCGTAGCATATCTCCTCGAACGAAAGGCTGAGATTGTTAAGAACTATCCGAAAAGCGGCTATGAGTCCAACTAGCTTCTCGGGTGAGAATGCATCTTCACAGAACTTTCCGGATAAGCCACGAATAGACAAAACAAATAGAAGTCTCACGATGCGGAGTCGCCACGTATGGCGACTCCACGTTTGTACGGCGTTTATCCGGTTTGTCTATCAGTTGTACTAGAGTATAGCTGCCGGAGGGGAATTACGCTTGTAAAAAATGTACCTGTTGTTGAACTTGAGAGAGGTCAGGTTCTTGGAGCTTGTCTCGTCTCTGACGGGATCTACGGTAGTCTTTATAAACTTGGTTACACTGTATCTTTACTTTCTGGTAAAAGAAAAGAGATGAGAAATGTGACAAAAAGCGGTTAGCAGTTCATCCTAAAGGTAGAGAACCCAAAAAGGAGGAAGGAATGCTAACCGCGCCAGAAATAACTATAGCAGTACTGATGAATGTATTGCAAGTAACGCCGATGGGAACAAACGTAAATGTAATGCGTCTGATGTGGGCAATGCTGAATGGGTCGTTTCTGAAAAGTCGAGGAGCAATCCATAGCGCATTGAAAGAAAGCGGGTTTGAAGATGAGGAGCTCCGGCGAAGCTGGTGGAGCTCGATATGGATCATGGGATATCACAAGTCTGCTGGGGTCGTGGCAAGAAGAAGTGGAAAGGGGAATGGGAGGCAAAAAAGTTAGAAGGGTACCGAGTGAAAAGCATAGATATCACAGGGTTCTGGCGACCGAAGCTGCAAGGGAAAGTGAACCGACTCTATAACTCAACGGCTCGTCGGCATTGCCCGCGCTCATCTTTGGAGTGATGATAAGCTCGGGGGAGATAGGCGGGAAGCGAGTGCCACTGCTCAAGGCAATCATGAGATGCACGGTTGGAACAAAGGAAAGTGAGTTTCGGAAAAAGCTGCTGACAGAGACGAAGAAATCACTGGAGTCAGACGAAGTGGCGGTGGTCGATGCCGGGTTTACAATCAGAGAAATGCTAGAAAGCGGCATCGACCGATTTGTCCTGCGGGAAGCCATTAACTGCACAGTGCGCCGCAATGAGTTCCCCAAACGCAAAGAAAAGGCAGACCACCTGAATATGGTGATATTGTGCGACCGCTCTCGCAGCTATAAGGGAAAGCGACTCGAGGCTACAACTCCGGACTCGTCTGGTCGCTTTCTTTCTATAGTGGTCGCCTGATTTGCTATCAAGCATGGCACAATCTCGTCCCCAGAACAACCAAGGTGGATACAGCCAACCGTACCTACTCGATTTACGTCATTCAGGATCCGGCCTACAACACACCTTTGGTTTTGGCGACCGTTATGACTTTGCAGCCTGAAACCATTTATCTTGTCTACCTGGAACGCTGGCCTGTTGAACCTCCCCCCTTGGCTTCCAAGCAGATGATTGGCTTACATCGTCAATTTGTTCATGCCGATGAGGCTTGTTTCCGCTTACCTGAACTGGGGAATCTTCTTTCCCATTTAGCCGCTTCTCTTCCTCCCATACCGACTGGCTACTGGGATCGAGAGCCTCAATCCACTCCCGGCAGGCTGCGCCGTGTTCTCTCGAGTGCTCTTTTTCCAACTCCTGACCAACTCGACCCTGACTTTCGGAAAAAGGCCTCGGTTTCACACCATTTCCCTAAAGGCGTTCTCGCTCATCGCCGCCTCAATGCCGCTGCTTAAACTAGCCGAGCACTATTTTTACATTTTATCCCGTTTTTTCAGGGTGGATTCTTTTTTCCGCCCCTTTCGGTTTGCCCTTTGTCACTCAAGCCTTTACCAGAAAGTAAAGTCTATTACTCTATTGGCACAAAGTGAACAGATTCGCCTGCCTGCAATTCGGAACTAAACCATTGTTCACGCAAGGCGAGGTAGGTTGTGGGATTCAGACCGCTAAAAGAGGTGAAGTCCTTGTTGAAATGGGCCTGATCGTAATATCCACAATGATGAGCAAGTTCTGTCCAGTTCAATCCGTGAACTGGATTGACATGATTCAATACTTGATTAAATTTGACGATCCGATGAAATAATTTGGGAGAAGCCCCAACCATCTTTTTGAACTGGTGATTCAGGTGCTTTTGGCTTGTGCCTAATTCTTCACTTATACAACGGATGGAGACTGCACCATCAACCGCAGTAAGATGGCCGAGGGCCGCCTGGACCGTGTTCAAACCATATAAATTCGAGTGCAATCGCTTCAGCAACATAGCTTCTAGGACGTTGAAGCGCGTTGCGAGATCCTGAGCAGCCAATAACTGCTCTCTCACTTCATTTGCAAATCCGCCCCAAATCAGATCCATCTCGACGACTTCGTTGCTCAATTCCGATATGGGAAAATCAAAAAATGGATAGGCTCCACCCGGTTTGAAGCGTACGCCCATCACATTTGTCTCGGCAACTGGTTCATTGATGATGAAATCCTTCTGAAGACCGGCGATCCAAAAATCTTTGTGCAGAGCGTATTGTTCAGGATCTGCGTGATCGATCACTTTGAAGGGCGAACCCAAATTGAAAATTAACTCGATGGTCAGAGAAGGTAATATTTTTTCCCGCTTGTAGGGGGTTTGTGCCGCGACGGACCAGAGACACTGAACAAATTGCGAAAGGGGATATTGTGGAATATAGGAATCTATGAACATCGAGTCGGTTTCCCCACTGTGCTAGTGGATTGTTGATGGTTGATAGTCAGAATCGTTGGTGACGGTTCACATGCCGCCAAAAACGCAATATTAGCACAAGTGTTCTTTGTGTGCAACATACCCTTGAACAAACCTTCACTTCATCATCGTTTTCAATTCTGTGCTACAATATTCACAAATATTCCTCACATGCAATGATTCAAGGAGAAAATATGACCAGCCTGATCGTCGTACACCCCAATTTTGAACGCCATTGGCCCTTCGTTGCTGACCACTTCCGTGCCCGTTGGGCTGCACAAGAGCAGACCGATTTTATTCGAATGGAGCAGGAGGATGATCGTTCCTTGGGTCAGGTCGCGACAGAACCGGCTCGGTTTACCCGTTTGGCGTCCTTAGGTGTGCCAGTCACGCAGAGTTGCCTACAAAAATTTACAGATCTGAGCGAAGCAACTTTGCGCCTACCTTATGGCGGAATTGAGCTCGAGCAAAGTTGTTTCGATCTTCTATCTGAACGGGGTGTGACGCTCTATAGCCATCCAAGAGAGGGTTACTGGAGTCAATCGGTTTCTGAGTTTGCATTGGGGTTAACGATCTGTGGGCTACGCCGGATTCCACAGAACTATCACGAGATGCTCACCTCGCATGAAGCCTGGATGCGTTATAGCGCACGGCGGAACCAAGGACCAAATCAGCTTGGCACTCAATTTAGTGATGATGTCAATTTTGTGAATGGGACTATCCGCGGCAAGCAAGTGCGCATTGTGGGTGCGGGCAATATTGGTTCCCACTATGCTAGTTTCGTCAATATGCTGGGTGCGGACGTGGCTGCTTGGGATCCTTTTGCTCCAGAAGCAGCTTTTCATCGTGCTGGCTCCCACCGTGTTTGGCATTTAGATGAGTTGATGCGAGACGCCGAAATCTTTGTACCGATGTTACCTTTAACTGAGCAGACGCGTAGGTTGGTGACCGAAAAACATATTCGCTCGCTCCCAAACAAAACCCTTGTTGTATTGGCCACACGAGCCAATATTTGCCACATGCCGACAATCCGGGAACGCGTATTGGCTAATGAACTGGCATTGGCGGCCGACGTCTTTGATGTAGAGCCAGTTCCGTTGGATGACCCGCTGCTCGGTCGTCACAATGTTGTGCATACACCCCATTTGGCCGGACGCACGCGGGACGCAAATTTTCAGTGGGCGGATGATTTGATCAATCAGTTTCGGGCGATTTAAGGGGGACGATCTTGGCTGCACTCAAAATTAGAGATTATGGAGACTGAAAATGGGACACGGATTTTCAGGATGAACACGGATTATCTCAGGATCAATCCGTGAAATCTGTGTTCATCCGTGTCCCATTTTCTGAATCCTTTTAATCTCTATAGAATACAAATTGTACGGGTCAAATGGGTTTTCGTGGATTTTGTGATTGAGATTCTGCAAAAATTAATCCAAGCTGATAGACTGTCGCTCCAACTGCGGCGAAACATCCATAGCCAAAACCACGTTATATAATATGTGCTTCGTGCTCTTCATGGATTCTTGTCTTGCCCAACGTGCAAGAATTTCTCTGATTATAGCCTTTCAGGAAAAGATTTTCCTGTCATTGATGGCATTGCAGCCGGTCAGCCAGAGAGCTGACTAGCTGACCGGCTGCAATGCTGACAAGCTACTGTTTTGCGCGGAAAAACATTATCTGAACATCTATAGATGCGAATAGGCATGCGGAGTGATTAATGCAAAGAAAAAACCGTTTTCTATCGCCACTGAACCTGGCTTTGCTGCTTATCACAACCACGACCTTGCTGATATTGATTGCAGGTGTCTGGCGTTATGGCAGTCCGCAAGGGATTGTACGGCGGGTGCAAGCGGCGATTGCAGCACGTCAGCCACATCCTGCATTTGTCCCGACACCTCTCATTGCAGACCAGCGATTAATCGAACGCTTGACGGCGGCGGATTCCTCACAGTCCGAGTCAATGCAATCCGTTTTAGCAACCGAAATATCCAAAACCAATCAGCCTGTGCGTGTCTTCAACGAATTGTTGACGGATGCAAATCAGAACGGCACACCGACCAATCCAACCCCAACCTTCAATGTTGTAACGTCTACTTCTACCTTGACATCCGTTTTGAATTTAACGCCGATGGCGACACAAACACCGTTGCCGACACCACTTCCAAAACACGAAAATGCAAAACCCTTTGTGGAGTTAATCGGCTTAAACCACGAATGGCAGACATGGAACAATTGTGGACCAGCGACGTTGGCCATGAATTTGAGCTACTTTGGAAGCCAGTTGGATCAAGCGGCGATTGGGAGCGTGTTGCGCCTATATGAAGATGATAAGAACGTTAGTCCGGCAGAGCTGGCTGCGTTTGCGCGTGGTCAAGGATATCGTGCACAGGTCCGTGTGAATGGCACGCGAGAGCTGGCACGTACTCTGTTGAGCAACAATATACCCGTGTTGATCGAAACATGGCTGGAAGAGGAGCCGAATGACGGTATGGGGCATTATCGGCTTCTCACTGGCTTCGACGATGCTCGTCGGCAATGGATTGCGTATGATTCGTATGTCAGCACAAATTTTCGCAATCCCGGCGAAACATATCAGGGGATTCATCTTTCATACGACGAGACGGCCCAACTTTGGCACGTTTTTTCTGGTACCTATTTGCTGATTTACCCGCCGGAGCAAGAGGCAGTCGTCAGGAGCATTTTGGGAGAAGCTTTCGACGAGGGCGTCATGTGGCGACAGGCACTCGCACAGGCCCAAATCAACGTCGAACAACGAATAGATGATCCTTTTGCCTGGTTCAATCTGGGCACGGCATGGATCGCACATGGAGAATATGTTCAGGCTGCCAATGCCTATGATCGAGCCAGGTGGATCGGTCTGCCTTGGCGCATGCTCTGGTATCAATTTGGTCCGTTTGAAGCATACTATGAAACTGGTCGCTACCAGGAAGTAGTCGCTCTCGCAAATGCCACCATTGCCACGACGCAAAGCATTGAGGAACTCTACTTTTGGCAAGGAAAAGGGCTAGCAGCTTTGGGAGATCGGGTAGGTGCCCAGCGTGCCTGGCAACGGGCACTGGAACTTAATCCAAATTATCAACCAGCAGCCAACGCATTGAATGGTCTCACTCGTTGATGCGCAGATCCCTTTTTCTGAACGCACTGCTTGTCTCGGCTTGCTTTGTCCTCTCGGCAGGCATGGGATTGGTGCGGAATATGATCATTGCCCGCCAATTTGGATTGGGAGCCGAGTTAGATACTTTTTATGCTGCCTTTAAGCTACCCGATCTTTTCTTTACTGTTGTCGCTGGTGGTGCGCTCTCGACAGCCTTTATTCCCATTTTCTCTCGCTTTCTCGCGCAAGATGATCATCATGGTGCATGGCAATTGGCTAGTGCCATCACCAATTTAGCCTTGTTGGTCGTGGGTCTACTCTCTGGCCTGGCGATGTTCTTTGCCCCCTGGCTTGTCCAGGCTTTGATCGCGCCTGGGTTTGATGTCGCACAACAAGCCGAAACCGTTACCAACATGCGCATCGTCTTCATCTCCACGATCTTCTTTAGCGTGAGCGCGATTCAGAGTAGTGTACTGCACGGCTTCAAACATTTTCTGCTCCCCGCTCTCGCACCAGTGGTCTACCCGCTCGGTATCATCTTGGGCGCTATCTGGCTCGCACCAACTTGGGGGACGAGTGGACTGGCGTGGGGTGCCGTGATCGGGGCCTTCTTGCATTTGGCCATCAAGATTCCTCTGTTGCTCAAATATGGCATCCGTTGGTGGCCACATCTGAAGCTTGACAATGTAGCTGTTCGGCGAGTTCTGGTCCTGATGGGGCCACGGGTTTTGGATTTAGGTGTTTTTCACTTGACGCTGCTAGCCACCACCAATCTGGCGTCGCGTCTCTCTGCGGGAAGCGTTAGTGCGTTGGAGTGGGGATGGGAATTTATGCAGCTACCAGAGACGGTTATCGGCACAGCTTTTGGACTCGTTGTCTTTCCCACTTTGGCCGAGTTGGCTGCACGCGATGATCTGGCGGGGCTGCGCAAGACAGTGAGTGAATCGCTCCAACTCCTGATTGCTTTGACGGTGCCAGCAGCGGTGGGGCTAATTTTGTTGGGCCAGCCGTTGCTTCAAGTCGTTTACCAGCGAGGCGCGTTTAATGCAGAAGCGACCATTGCCGTCAACGTTGCCTTGCGTTATTTTGCGCTTGGGCTGGTCGGACATGTCGCGCTTGAGGTTGTTGCACGAACCTTCTTCGCTCTAGAAGACACGATCACACCGCTATTGGTTGCTGTGGGCGCTGGGCTATGCCATGTTCTGCTGGGGCTTCTCTTGATGCAAGAAATGGGGCATGGTGGGCTAGCGCTGGCGAATTCGGTTGCCATCACGGTCGAAGTGATTGTGCTGATGTTGCTCCTGCGCCGTCGGATCGGAGGGACGCTCCTGAACAGCGCTCTAAGACAGATTATTCAAGTCTCTGTCAGATCATTGGCATCTGCTGTGGTTATGGGTGTTGCTGTACTGGGCGTACTGTTGCTGACAACCTCTATCCATGCACAACCACTTGTGACATTGATCAGCGGTATCGGCATTGGTGGCATTACATATATTGTTGCTGGGCTATTCTTTCGGGTGCCGATGGTGAGCGATTGCGCCGATTTTGTCGGTGGATTCGATATCAGAACCAAATTACGTTGACCTATGTGCGACGCTCAGGTCTGACGATTCTGAGGCACTCGTTCGCACGGCAACCTGTGCGACGCACATTCGACCCATTCAATCAGGAAATCTACGGTTCGTGCGACGTGTAGTATTATGTTCGATAATCTGCATTGATCGATACATATTCATGGCTCAGATCGCTGGTCCAGACCGTAGCAGAGCCATCCCCTTGACCCAATTCAATCCGGACATCGATTTCAGGCTGACCAAAGCGGGCCATGGCGTCGTCTTCGGCATATCCTGTGGGTGCTCCATGATCCAAAAGCTGCAATTCAGACATTCTCTCTGCACCAGGCTCTCCGCCAGAAATATAGATCGAGCATTGTTCTGGCACAACCTGTGCTCCGGAACGTCCAAGCGCCATCACAAAGCGTCCCCAGTTGGCGTCACTCCCATAAAAGGCTGTCTTGCAGAGAGGACTGATGGCGAGCGTATTCGCAGCCAAGTGCGCATCTTCATCACTGACACCACCATTGACCTGAATAGAAATAAACTTCGTGGCCCCCTCTCCATCGCGCACGAGCGCTTGTGCAAGTTCTGTGCAAATATCAGTTAATGCTGCCTGAAACGTGACGAATTCATCAGTGGCTGCGTCGGTGATTTCTGCATGGCCAGCCAATCCATTCGCAAGGAGCAGAACTGTGTCGTTGGTACTCGTATCGCCATCGACGCTAATGCGGTTGAAGCTGTAACGGTTTGCATTGGTCAGCGCCAACTGTAGCAGCGGTTGTACAATATAAGCATCGGTCACAACAGTTCCCAACATGGTCGCCATGTCAGGATGGATCATCCCTGCGCCTTTGCAGATCCCCGTTAGCCACACATCTTGCCCATCTATCTTAACGGTGCGCGTAATCAGTTTGTGAACTGTGTCTGTCGTCATAATGGCCTTCGCGGCATCTTCCCAGCCATCGGGGCGAAGTTGCTTCACGACTTTCGGAACACCGTCCAGCAAAGTGTCCATTGGAAGCTGCACACCAATCACACCGGTGCTCATCACATGAATTGAGTGATCGGTGGCGTCAAGCAGGTGTTCAACTGCTTCGGCTGTGCGACGCGTATTGGCCATTCCTTCGGACCCTGTACAAGCGTTGGCATTTCCACTGTTGATGATGACACCATGGATTCCATCGGGGTTCAAGCTGAGTAATTTCTGGTCATATTGTACTGGCGCAGCGGAAAATGCATTTCTGGTAAAGACAGCAGCTGAGCGACAGGGAGTACGGCTCGCGATGAGCGCCAAATCGAGCACACCATCTTTCTTAATCCCTGCGGCTACCCCAGCAGCATCAAAGCCTGGAACAATAAAATCTGTTGTCTTCATAATGGTTCCTTTCCTAGGTTCTGTTAACATCTAGCGTGCGCTCTCAGAACGTTGGTCGCGTTGAGAGATACTTTCTCTTGAGAAGGCTGTCAAAAAAGGCTCCTAATCTCTTTTAAAGTCCGCAAAATCGGGTGTCTCATACTCGCTCACTCCGCCTCCCTGGATCTTCAACATCGCCTGGACTTTGAGTGGTAGCCCATAGAGACGGATAAAGCCTTCTGCATCGGCTTGGTTATAAACATCGTCTTCGTCAAACGTGACATAATCTTCGCGATAGAGGCTATGGGGACTCTTACGACCCGCTAAAATAACATTTCCCTTATAGAGTTTAAAGCGTGCCGTCCCAGTGATATTCTGTTCGGTCGTCTGAACAAAGGCATCAAGCGCGGTGCGTAGTGGTGTAAACCAGTGCCCGTTATAGACCAACTCGGCATAGCGAAGGCCAATTTGTTGTTTGTAGTGTAACGTTTCAGAATCCAGGCAGAGTTGCTCTAGCGCCGCATGAGCTTTGTAGAGAATTTCGCCACCCGGTGTTTCATAGACGCCGCGGCTCTTCATACCAACCAGTCGATTTTCAACAATATCAACGCGGCCAATCCCATGCTTGATTCCCAACTTGTTGAGCGTCTGCATCAATTCCAGTGGACCATAAGCTGTCCCATTGACTCGTTCGGGAATTCCCTGGCGGAAATAGACCTCGACATATTCTGGTTCGTCAGGTGCATCTTCTGGTGCCGTTGTCCACTCGAACATATCCTTTGGTGGCTCGTTCCAAGGATCTTCGAGTGGGCCACCCTCGTTGCTCAGGTGCCACAGATTGCGATCCTGGCTGTAAATGCGCTCGGCTGTCGCTTTGACGGGTACATTAAACTCCTCGGCGTAATCGAGTGCATCACTGCGTCCACGGATATCCCATTCTCGCCACGGAGCGATGATGCGTAGTCGTGGGTTCAGCGCCATGATGGTCAGTTCGAACCGCACCTGATCATTGCCCTTGCCGGTTGCACCATGAGCGATCGCATCGGCTCCTTCCAGCTCCGCAATTTCGACGAGTCGTTTGGCAATCAATGGGCGGGCAAAGGATGTGCCCAGCAGATACTCGCGTTCGTAAATCGCGCCTGCCTGCATGGTCGGAAAGACAAAATCGGTTAGGAATTGAGCACGCAAGTCTTCGACGTAACACTTGCTTGCTCCAGAGGCAATGGCCTTCTCTTCTAGCCCAGTTAGCTCATCCTCCTGACCCAAATTGGCACAAAAGCAAATGACTTCACAGCCGTAGTTGTTTTTAAGCCAGGGGACAATGACACTTGTGTCCAGTCCCCCAGAGTAGGCAAGTACAGCTTTTTTGACCTGAGGATTTGTTGTCATGTATTTCTCCTGTTTGTTTTTTAGGAGGCAAAGGCTGAGACTGAGGCGAAGGAAGAAAACTCCTCAAAACTCCTTCTTCCTTCACCTTCGCCTCAGCCTTCTGCAACAATAAAAAAACGCCAGCCGAACAAACTTCGTCGACTTGGCGTTTGATTGCGGAAGGGGTGGCAACGGCTGGAAAGTCCTACACGAGGCAGACAAACATTTGCGTCTAAGCAAACATTCTGCGTTTTAGCATTTATGTCCTAGTGGCCCGCTTCCGCAGGCCTCCTCCTGAACCAGAATTGCATCGCTTTACTTTCTCATCAACATAGATTGATACCCATCTGTGCTAGATGGACCGTTGAACTCATGACAGCCTAACTTAAATTTCCCACAAAGTCAAACTCTACTATACTTTGCTCTGTATGAAAACCGCAGTATAGTCCCGCTCATCAGACTCAGTAGAACCAAAATGTGTCATTTAGGCCAATCCAAAAAATAAAATATACGCGAGAAGGTGTTAAACTAGCTCTCCAAAAGGAGCAAAAATGACAATCTCGCCAGAAATGGTTGAAGTCTTGAAAGAGACGAAGGCCATGTTAAGTGGATACGAAAGAAGGCACTTCATGGCCCAAACGGTCAAAACGATATGCGAAGGGAGTCCGACGAAAGCAGAACGAGAGTTGGGCTGGAATCGGGCGACGATAGCCAAAGCCCTGGAAGAACTAGAAGGCGGCTTCTGTTATGTCGACCAAAGCCACCGACGTGGTCGCAAAAGCCGAAGACCATATCCCCACTTTACTGGCCGATATGGTTGAAATCGCCGATCAATTCAGCCAGACCGATCCCACCTTCGAACCCCAATTGTACACTCGACTAACGCCGCCGAAATGCGTACCCAGCTCATCGAGCAGAAAGGATACACAGATGAGGAATTGCCTGGCGAAGAGGCCATCCGCTTGAAGCTCAATGAGTTAGGCTATGGCTCAAACCGGGTCAAAAAAAGTCAACCAGTGAAAAAGATCCCAGAGACCGATGCGATCTTTGATAGAATTCATCAGATCAATCAAGAAGCGGATGCAGACGAGACGGTTCTGCGCCTCTTGGGATGCCAAAGCGACGATTTTACTTGACCGTTTCTCGAGAGAAGGGATAAGTCGAGTGGTTGTCAAAGCGCTCGATCATGACTTTCAAGATAAGAAGACCGAGAAAGTCACTCCTTTTGGCATTTACCTCCCTTCAACCAAGGAACTCTTTCTTTACTTGACTCAGTCGAAAGTGACGAGTGACTGTATTGTCGACTGCCTGATTGATTTTGGGAAAGCGTACGTGAACACTTTCCTCACGTCAAGACCCTCGTGATCAATCAGGACAATGGTCCCGAAAATCATACCCGTCGGACTCAGTTTATGTATCGTCTCACTCAGTTTGTTGAGCACTATCGTCTCTATTCAGCTCGCCTGCTACCCTCCTTATCACAGTAAATACAACCCCATCGAACGGGTTTGGGGCCATCTTGAAAACACTGGAACGGTTCTCTCTCGATTCTCTTGAGACCGTTCTCAATTTTGCCCGTTCTTTTCGCTTTAACCAACTACAACCCTTCGTTCACCTGAATTCCACTCTTTATGAGACCGGCGTCAAACTCACTCAGAAAGAGATGGACCGTTTGGCACAACGCTTCCAACGTTTACCTGGTTTAGAAAAATGGTTTGTCCTTATTCCCCCTCTCCATTCTCTCGTTCGCGTATAATTATTTTTTTGGTTTAGCCTTATCCGCGGAGTCGCCATGCGTGGCGACTCCGCAGGAATTTGGATCGACTGAGACTATAGATCCACCTCTTGACGCCCAGTGACCAAAGCAACTTTGTTGTTCCCATTTAATTGTTGAATTGCTTCAAACATCGTCTGCACCTCTGCGTTTTTCTTGATTTCCACGCTAAAGATTAATTCTGTCAATGTTCCGGCTTGGACCGTTTCCATTGCAATGAGTTCAGCGCGATTTAGATATTGGGTAAACAGATCGTCAAAGAGCGCTTCATGCCGTAGATCGCCTGGGAGCCGGATTTTGAGCAGTTGTTCGCGCACCTCTTTGGCGAAGAAGTCCAGACGCGCCATTGCCCACATCAGCAAACAGATAATGATTGTTGCCACAATGCCGACTAGATAAAAACGGGTTCCACAAGCCATACCGATGGCCATGGAAAAAAAGATATAGCCAACATCACGCGTCTCTTTCACAGCATTTCGAAAACGGATAATCGATAACGCGCCAACCAGAGAGAACGCCCGCGCAATGTTCGATCCAACAACGAGCATAATTACAGCCACAACCATGCTCATCATCACCACGGTCTGCACATAGGATTGTGAGTAAGAAGAACTTTTGTGGGTGATCTGGTATGTATAGCCGATGAATAGTGCCAATACAAAGCTGAGGATCGTCGTCAGCAGAATGTCGTAAACGGTGAATGTTTCTGTTGTATTCTGGAGGGCCTGGAGATAAGTCGTAATATTATCCATTGACGATGATTGATTGCTGATTGACGAGGGCACACGCTTCCAGGGCAACACAATACTTGCTGACCCGTTGTGCCGTACAACCATGTTTGTTGACCAACTGTGCGAGCCAATACGGGACAGTGTTGTTGACCTTAATTTCCATGATACAAGCAGTTGGCGGAAAGAAATAGATTCCATCTGCAATGCCAACCGAAAGCAGTGATAAGTCATGCGAACGACATTTGAGCTCGGTATCAAAGGTCACTCGCAAATCCGGATATTCTTTGTCACCGTTTAGCGCTAGACGAGTGTAACGTACGACGCAAACCGGTCGCAAATCGAACGTCCGATGCAGATAGGCAACTTCATTCAAAACTCGAGCGTCGTCAGCATCGTATGATTCATTATTTCGCTCTTTCGCATGATCGGAGGTGGACACCAAGTCAGGTAAACGACTCAGCGATATGGCATTCTCATAGGGTAGAAATACCCGCTTTTTTGTGAGCGTTTTGTTCTGTCGTTGTTTGATCTCCAAATAGACTGGTGTCTTTGATGTGATTTGTTGATCACCATAGATACGCACTCGCACCTTGCGCCGAAACCGCACCCCCTCCAGCTTATCCCAATAAGCTCGATAGTCAACTGTATCATAATAGAGACTAGTAATCGCATATGTCCCAAGCTCTTGATCGCCAATTGTTTGATTACAACCATGTTGATCCGGGATCATGTAGGCCGCCAGTTCTCCAAGCATTGCATGACGCTGTTGCCACGAGAGCAGATATTTCAGTTCATAACGCGTGTTGGATTTGATGCGCATTTTAGCGATGGCGTATCAGCTGAGTATGCTAGAAAATGAATGGCTCATCTATGGAAAAGGTCTTTCTTCCAGAAAGTATGCAAATATATGATCAAACTGTCGAATTACCAGTAAATTGCACACTTTCGTCTGATGAGCGAAATGAATTATGAGAATGCTAGCATTTGATTCTCTATGTGTCAATCGGGTTCTCTGTTATCTATCAAGTCAAGGTATCTCGTGAAGAGCCAGTATTCTTTTGTTCCCATCTCGCAACAATGTATACTTACTGCTTTAAACATGTGGCCTTATCCCACGGGAAAGGTGTCTGCACGACGATCAGAACGCCAACAGGTTCACGCAACACGTAGATGAGGTATTTTGCATGACAGGAGGCTATTACCGCTCTCCAACAATTCATGGTGAAACCATCGTTTTTGTCTCGGAAGATGATTTATGGATGGTCCCAGTATCGGGTGGTCTTGCACGACGATTGACAAGCAACTTAGGTGAGATAACTTCACCCAGACTCTCTCCTGATGGAACCTTGTTGGCTTTTGCTGGGTGTGAAGAAGGGTATCCTGAAGTGTATGTGATGCCGGCCGAAGGCGGACGGGCACGTCGTCTAACATACCTGAGTGGTGACTGCCAAATTGTCGGCTGGAATCCGCAAGGAACGGCGATTATTTTTGCCAGCACATCAGGACATTGGGATGATTATCTCTTGTTTCAGATTGCAGCTGATGCACTAAATGGTACAGCGGAAACGTTACCGTATGGACCAGCACGCTCAATTGCTTTTGGCCCTGATGAACAGATCGTTATTGGACGCGGCATGGGAGATCCTGCACGATGGAAGCGCTATCGGGGGGGGACTGCTGGACACCTCTGGATTGGACGTGAGGGCGAGTTTGAGCCTTTTCTGTCCGACGTACGTGGAAACATCGCCGCTCCTATGTGGATTTGGCAGAGTCAACCTCCATCAAATGGTGACAAAGCAAAGTCGAATGAGCCAAATGACCGCATCTTCTTTATGAGTGATCATGAAGGAATCGGTAATTTATATAGTTGTCGACCAAATGGGACGAATTTAGTCCGTCACACCGACCATAATGATTACTATGCCCGAAATCCTAGTAGTGATGGCCAGCGGATTGTCTATCATGCTGGTGCGGATATATACGTTTATGATGTGGCACAAGATAGCGTTCAGAAAGTAGAAGTCGATTATCGTAGTCCACGTGTTCAGCGCAACCGCAAGTTCGTCAGCAGTGCAGGCTATCTAAATGGTGCCAATCTACATCCAAGTGGTCAAGTCATTAGTGTCGTTTCACGCGGTAGGGCCTTTACAATGCCCAACCATGATGGCCCTGTCTTTCAACATGGTCAACGGGATGGTGTTCGTTATCGTCTGCCTGAGTGGTTCAACGATGGGCGTCGCCTGCTTTTGATTAGCGATGAAACTGGTGAGGAGACGCTCGAAATCCATGTGACCGAATTGGGGATTGCGCCTGTTCGCTTAACTGGCCTGGATATCGGACGACCCATTGCACTCAAGATGTCGCCAACCCAAGACAAAATCGCCGTTGCGAATCATCGTTATGAGCTACTCATCGTTGATCTTACAGGACTCGATCCAGAAGAAGGCACGAATTTGGGGACGGATGTAGCGGATGACGAGGGGCTGAATAAGAGATCGGATAATGGAGAGAGTGAGCGAGAGAAAGAGGGTCATCATCGGGAGGGAAATGAGACTAAGGGAGATTTGGATAAAGATTCGATGTTGTCGCGCTTGACGATGGTGGATCGCAGTTCGCACCGCCAGATTGCGGGCTTTGATTGGTCCCCAGATGGACGGTGGCTGACTTACGGTTTTGGTCAGTCGACGCATACAACAGCGATTCGGCTCTATCGTCTGCCTGATCCTGATGCGGAAGATGAGACGCTCCACACAGATAGTATTCATACGATTACGCGTCCAATTTTGCATGATCTAAATCCATCATTTGATCCAGATGGTAAATATATTTACTTTCTCAGCCGCCGGGAGTTCAATCCCGTGCGCGATGCCCTTCATTTCGATTGGGGATTCCCTTGGGGGATGCGTCCCTATTTGGTAACGCTTCAAACTCAACTGTCAAATCCGTTCATTCCACGTCCAGATTTTGATGACGAGGATGAGGAGTCAGATACCAATAGCGAGGATGAGGAAAAAGACGAGAGCGAGAATGAGAATGGTGAAGAAAATCAAGAATCGGAGATAAGCGAAGACGACAACTCCGTTGAAGTTGTTGAGGCAAGCGAGCCGGATGGACCAAACATTGCCGGAGAGCAGACGGATATCCAGGAAGCTGATGTTGGGCAAAATCCACTAATTGATGAAAAACAGATTGATGCGGATACAGCAGCTCTTCATCTGTTTGATGAAGAGCAAGCGGACAAATCGGAAGAGAGCAAACAACCAACAAGCGAGCAGTCTAATCCTTTAGAACAGAAAGAAGCCAAGAAGAAAAAAGCGAATTCATGGCCAGTCTTGCGCATCGATCTGGAGAATATTGAGCAACGAGTCTTGGCGTTCCCTGTTCCTGATGCACGATACGCGCAGATCGAAGGGATCTCTGGAAAAGTATATTTCACATCATATCCAATACAGGGTGTGTTGGACGAAGGTGATAGCTGGGACGATGATGATGCATCCCGCGTTCTGCGGGTCTATGACTTTAAAGAATACAAAAGTGAAGTTGTGGCTGACGACGTTTGGGAATTTGGGATTTCGCGCAATCGGAAGAAAATGCTCTATTCTCGCGGTCGACAGTTGCGTGTGATCAACGCAGGCGATAAACCACCTAGTGATAGTGGTCATCCGCGCAAAACAGGCTGGATCGAGCTAAATCGCATAAAGATATCCGTCGATCCGCCTAAGGAATGGCAGCAGATGCTGCGCGAAGCCTGGCGTCTACAGCGCGATCATTTCTGGACAGAAGATATGTCACAAATAGATTGGGTGGCGATCTATCAGCGTTATGAACCTTTAGTCGACCGCATTAGCACTCGGAGTGAATTTAGCGATATCGTTTGGGAAATGCAGGGTGAGCTGGGCACGAGTCATGCCTATGAACGTGGTGGTGATTATCGCCATAGTCCTTATTATTTGCAAGGACTCTTAGGAACCTCTTTCACATGGGATGCTGATGCCGGAGGGTATGTGGTTGGCGAATTCATTGTTGGTGACTCGTGGGACCAGAGTGCGACGTCACCCCTCGCTGCACCCGGAGTCGATGTCCGGCCGGGTGATGTGCTCGTGGCGATCAATGGACAGATGCTAGATGCGCAGACAGGTCCTGCGTCACTTTTGGTCAATCAAGCAGGAAATGAAGTGCTTCTCTCATTTTTGACCCGACCAGAGGACACTGCGGCAACAACCGAAGATGTGTCAAACAATGATGGCTCAACGCCTAAATCCGACCCTCTCGAAGATTCAGGCAAAGAGTTCGAACAAGCAACAAAAGAACAAACATCTAAAGGAAACATCGCCGATAACGAATCGGTCAAGAACAGTAAAACGACACAAACAGAGAAGGGAGGACAACAAAACCATCAACACTCGCGCTATCGTAACGTGACGGTCAAAACGCTCTACAGCGAACAACGCGCCCTCTATCGTGCTTGGGTCGAACAGAATCGCCAGCGAGTCCACGAAGCCACCGATGAGAAGGTAGGCTATGTTCATGTTCCAGACATGGGACCGCGCGGTTATGCCGAGTTTCATCGTGGTTTTCTGGCAGAAACCGATCGAGAAGGGTTAATCGTCGACGTACGCTACAATGGTGGCGGTAGCGTCAGCCAACTGATTCTTGAAAAATTGGCTCGTCGCCGCATCGGCTTTGATTTGGCGCGTTGGGGTGGTGTCATTCCCTACCCAGAAGATTCCGTAGCAGGCCCAATGGTGGCGCTGACGAATGAACTGGCGGGAAGTGATGGCGATGTCTTTTGTCACGCATTCAAGCTCATGAAGCTTGGCCCTCTGATCGGCAAACGCACTTGGGGAGGCGTCATTGGCATTACCTATAATCAGATGCTTGTGGATGGAACGATTACAACTCAGCCCGAATATAGCTTTTGGGTGAAAGACGTTGGCTGGGCACTCGAGAATTATGGTACTGATCCCGATATCGAAGTCGATATCGCACCCCAGGATTACACAGCGGGCCGCGATCCACAGCTTGATCGGGCTATCAAAGAGGTGTTACGGTTGCTCGCAGAAACGGCAATCTTAAAGCCTGATCTCGAGAATCGTCCACAACGACCATTGCCCAAATTGCCGCCACGGACGTCGTGACTATACTTCAAACCTCACCTGCACTTCTAGTAAACTGTCAGGCGAACCGACCACTGTGACGTGGTCTCCGACTTTGAGGCGGGTGGGTCCATGCGAGAGCAAGCGATTTCCTTCGCGCGAAATGGAGAGAATCAGTACATCATGAGGGAAATAAATATCGCGGATCGCCACGCCATCTAGATCTGGGTTATTCATCTCGATCTCAGCAAAGATTTCATTCGAATCCATTCCCAGCAACAAGGAGGCGGCAAAGGGAGAACGGACAAATTGATCGAGCAAACTGACCATGGCAGTTCCTGGTTGCACAACAATTGCCCCTAGTTCATGGAATTTTTCAAAATTGGCGCGATCTTCCAGCCGGACGATCACATTATCTACGCTAAACTGCTCATAAATAAGCTCACAGATCGCGTAATTGTCTTCATCCGAAAGCATCAAGACGACGCTATCCGCACCAACTATGTTCAGGTTGCGAAGTGCATCGCCGGAGATGTCTGGAAATAGCTCAATACGTGGCGATTCATCTGTGATATTCTCCAAAGCTTCCTGATTGCGGGCGGCCAGTAAAACATTCCATTCGCGGCCCTCAAGCTGTCGCGCAAGCGCAAGAGATTGGCCCTCTACTCCAAAAATGATGACATCGCGTACGCCGTCGAATTCAAGGCTTTCGGCGCGTGTATGAGATTCGCCAACTCGGTTGATTGCCCACTTGAGAATGGGGGGGCCCACGATCTGGTTGAGAACAATAACCCCAATTGAGAGGGTCGCCAGTTCGGGCCCCCATTCATGAAATTCGACACCTACTTCCTTTGCAAGTCCAATGCTGACCCCCGCCTGCGTGATAAACCCAAGACCTAACAGCGCATTCCCTGGCGTTTTGTCTTGAGCGATGGCAGTTCCAGCAAAGCTGCCAACAACTATACCGACCAAACGGACAACGGCGAGGAGCAACATGACTCCCCATGTCTGCCCAATGACGTCAAGTTCAAGCTCAATGCCAACTAGAGTGAAGAAAAGCAGGAAGACGATCGTGGACATTTCTTCGAGGGTGTGCTGGAAATCCGCCGCGAGCCGCGTATAATTGGTCACGTAAAAACCAGCCGTCATGCAGATGAGGAGTGGCTCAGAAAAGAGACCAACTGGCAGCGCAAAGAGATGAAAATCGCGCAGCTCTGTTGAAAGCGAAAAGACACCTAGACCAATCCGTAAGATTAGCGCGCTTTTGAGTAGGTAATAAGGCAGACTGGTTACTGCCCGAAGCAGTAACCCGATGAGAATACCTAGCCCAATATCAAGCAGGATTTCGAATACAACAAAGAGTAAGAGAACGCCGTCAAATGTTGCACCTTCGACGAGAACAGCGGCAATCGAAACCGATGTAGCAAAGACCACAATCACAACAGCATCCATCAAGACCGTTGCGCCAAGCACTTTGTGGGTGAATGGCCCCCGAGCGCGTAGCTCCTTAATGATTGCAAGTGCTGATGAGGGCGAACGGGCAATCATGATCGTTGCCCCAATCAGAGCAATCGCCAATATCTCCCCTTGGGGAAGCATTGTCATAAAGGGAACCATATCTTTGATCAAAAAGAATGCCGCGATCCCAATGGCCAATATTGCAACGACTTGGCCGCTAATAAGAGAAACAATACTACGAAAATATCCACGGATAACCTGGAGCTCCAACTCGGCACCGGCCGCAAAAGCGATAAAAGCGATTGCAATTTGATCAAGAAAGAGAAATTGAGGAATACTTTCAGCGTGGATAAAATTGAGGACATAGGGACCAACAATAATGCCGGTGAATAAGAAGCCACTAATGAGTGGTAATTTGACTTGGGCAAAAATACTTCCAATTTTCTGGGCAGCGAGTACGACAATGAACAGTGTTGCAAATAGCGTAATATATGAGACTAAAAATTCCATAGAACGGTGATAGACAGATAAAGTCCCTCATGGTTTTGATCAATCTGGATATGTTACACACCACAAAACATCAGAATTAATCGACAATTTCTACTCGACTAATAAAAATTGTTGTCTGAGGAACTGTGTGGTTGTCAGTTGGTTTGTTCACCAACCATCTAACCAACAAACCATCCAACATTTACCCCACAAAACCTCAAAGAGCCATAAAAATTTGATTGGTGCTCATCAATGAGCAAGTGCGGTATAAAAGTAGTGATACAAAAATAAGGCTAAACCAAAAAAATAATTATACGCGAACGAGAGAATGGAGAGGGGGAATAAGGACAAACCATTTTTCTAAACCAGGTAAACGTTGGAAGCGTTGTTCCAAACGGTCCATCTCTTTCTGAGTGAGTTTGACGCCGGTCTCATAAAGAGTGGAATTCAGGTGAACGAAGGGTTGTAGTTGGTTAAAGCGAAAAGAACGGGCAAAATTGAGAACGGTCTCAAGAGAATCGAGAAGAGAACCGTTCCAGTGTTTTTCAAGATGGCCCCAAACCCGTTCGATGGGGTTGTATTTACTGTGATAAGGAGGGTAGCAGGCGAGCTGAATAGAGAGACGATAGTGCTCAACAAACTGAGTGAGACGATACATAAACTGAGTCCGACGGGTATGATTTTCGGGACCATTGTCCTGATTGATCACGAGGGTCTTGACGTGAGGAAAGTGTTCACGTACGCTTTCCCAAAATCAATCAGGCAGTCGACAATACAGTCACTAGTCACTTTCGACTGAGTCAAGTAAAGAAAGAGTTCCTTGGTTGAAGGGAGGTAAATGCCAAAGGAGCGACTTTCTCGGTCTTCTTATCTTGAAAGTCATGATCGAGCGCTTTGACAACCACTCGACTTATCCCTTCTCTCGAGAAACGGTCAAGTAAAATCGTCGCTTTGGCATCCCAAGAGAGGCAGAACCGTCTCGTCTGCATCCGCTTCTTGATTGATCTGATGAATTCTATCAAAGATCGCATCGGTCTCTGGGATCTTTTTCACTGGTTGACTTTTTTTGACCCGGTTTGAGCCATAGCCTAACTCATTGAGCTTCAAGCGGATGGCCTCTTCGCCAGGCAATTCCTCATCTGTGTATCCTTTCTGCTCGATGAGCTGGGTACGCATTTCGGCGGCGGTTAGTCGAGTGTACAATTGGGGTTCGAAAGGTGGGATCGGTCTGGCTGAATTGATCGGCGATTTCAACCATATCGGCCAGTAAAGTGGGGATATGGTCTTCGGCTTTTGCGACCACGTCGGTGGCTTTGGTCGACATAACAGAAGCCGCCTTCTAGTTCTTCCAGGGCTTTGGCTATCGTCGCCCGATTCCAGCCCAACTCTCGTTCTGCTTTCGTCGGACTCCCTTCGCATATCATTTTGACCGTTTGGGCCATGAAGTGCCTTCTTTCGTATCCACTTAACATGGCCTTCGTCTCTTTCAAGACTTCAACCATTTCTGGCGAGATTGTCATTTTTGCTCCTTTTGGAGAGCTAGTTTAACACCTTCTCGCGTATATTTTATTTTTTGGATTGGCCTTAAGCAATGTACAAGTGACAAGCGTGTTCAAGTGCTTGGGCGAACGCAATGTACAACACAAATGGTTCTGCGTCAAAGATTCGATATTCAATTACATGTAGATCTAAATCGATCCAAAAAAAAATGCCAGCTTCATGCTGGCATCTCAAAAATTCAGCTCGTGGCTTTAAACTCTATCTATGGACCAGGTCGAGCAATTAGAACAACCCAGTAATGTTCATACTCACTGTTTTGATCGAAGTAATAGCCAATTCCATATTCGATTTGCTCGGCGTAAAAAGATTTCTCGGCCATCAAATGAATACGATGTTTTTCTGAGTTCATCCAGCCTTCCCAAACAGCTTGGACTTTTGAGTACCCGGCAGCAATTGATTCAATATTGTTTGCCGCTGGATCACTATGGTAATAACTAGGTAAAACGTATCCGGCTTGAGTTACAAGATAATTTGGACCATGACCATCCGGATTTGTGTGTGAGAAATAACCGCGGGCAGCCATGTCTGCGGCACGGGCGCGAGCGACTTGTGCCAAGAAGCCATTACATACTAATTGAGGGCGTCTTTGCTCCGCACTGTCTATGAGCAAACTGGCAATCTGCTGTTCCTGTTCGTTTGGTTTGCATGGAGGGGGCGGCGGAGGAGAGGTGTGTCCTGGAGTTACAGTGGCGTCTCCAGATGATAATGTAAGCGGCAGGTAAATTGTTGAACCAGCTCCATTAGCGAATGCAGAATTGACCACAAGCACACAGGCAAGGATGCTGGAAAGAATTGCATGACCAATTGTACGGTAACCGGCATGGCATCCCACAAACATTTTGCTGACAAACTTTCTTTTTGGACTCACACTCTTCTGAATGTTCAAGGCAATACGTTCCTTCCAAAGGCTAAACCAACGATGCGTCGCCTAAAATAAGTTATGTGCAGACCCTGTTTGCACCGGGAGTACAATAATACATTTTTAGACGAGATGACTGATCCGACTAGTAGAGTATTGTTTGTGCTAAACTGTGGTTGTTTTGAGAGTTCCGGTTTTGGTCGTTTGAAAATAGTTCCTCATTCTCTAACAAAACCAAATATGGGTGTGTTGTAAAGCACATGTTGAAGGGGAACAAAACCACGTCCGTATTGTACCTTAATTCACAAGTGCTTTCTTTACTTTCTAACGATAAATTTAATACAGTTTTCTTGTGAATTCCCTACGCTACCATACGTTTACCCATCGTAGTTCAAGGATTCTGTTCGATTAGCAGATTCTATCCGAAAACATCAGAATATTACACAGTGAAAACTTTGATGAGAAAAGCAAATCACCAAACCAGGACGAAACTTACTTTCCATTATCATGGAAAAATTCTATTGTTTTCTATTTTATTCGCTTGTGATTGAGGGTTTGGGGCAGCTATGAACCGATAGAACATTATGCTTATGACTTCGGCTCACATTCATTATAAGCGTGATTGAGAAGATATGCAAACCCGATTAACTAGATAATCAGTTTGTACTAACGATTTCCAGCAATCGCGTGACCACTGTAGATGTTAAAGCGTTCTCCACGCAAGAAACCAATCAGGGTTATACCAAATTCAGTCGCCAACTCAACTGCTAAGCTACTCGGTGCCGACACGGCACAAAGGAGGGGTGCACCAGCCACAATACATTTCTGTAATAGTTCGTAGCTCGCTCGACCGCTAACCATAATGATTTTGTCAGAAAGGGGAAGCTTTTGGTTCATTAAAGCCCAACCAATTAGCTTATCTAAGGCATTGTGACGACCAACATCTTCTCGTACTGTAATGAGTGAACCTTTTTGGTCAAAAAGTGCTGCAGCATGCAGTCCTCCCGTACTCTCAAAGAGGTTTTGGCTATTGCGCAATGCGTCAGGCATTTCATATAAAACATTGTGTGGAATTGTGAAATCTTGTGGAATAGATGGCAGCGAACGTTGCCGTAAATCATCGATGAGGGTGGAGCCACAGATTCCGCAAGCACTATTTGTGAAGAAATGGCGTTCTAGTTGAACGAGATCTGGCAGTTCCTGCCGGTTCAAGCGAACACGCAATGCGTTATATTCTTGAAGCTGGCGATTTTCACCCACACAATAGCTAATTTGAATCACATCATCTTTGGTTGTAATGATGTCTTCGCTATAGAGAAAACCCAATGCCAATTCATAATCGTTGCCCGGGGTACGCATTGTGATGGCAACTGTTCGTTGATCCTTCTCCGTACTTAAGATGATCTCAAGAGGTTCTTCCGTTGCCAGATAGTCTGTTTTATGGCGGCGCTTTCCATGTTCAATGACGAGAATGCGTCGTCGGGTTTTACTCAAACGACTCATAGTACTTTCCTCAGTTGAACATATTTGCGGTATTTTTCGAACCCAAATTTAGCATAAAAATCAAGCAACGTCGTCCAATCAATCACACATCCATTTACGCCGTTATTGTGCAATCGACGCAAACCTGCATCGATGAGCGCTGCGCCGTATCCTTGACCGCGACGATCCGCACTGATCCCAATCGGACCGAGTTGACCCCAAGATCGAGGAAGTTGGTAGGGATAGAATCGTTCAATACAGCGGCGAGAATCTTCAAAAGTCAATTGGCAAAAGCCATCAAGACCACGTTCCGTCCAAAGCAGCATGAAGTCAGAAATACGCTCTTGATCGTGGAGAAATTGCCGGAATTGATAGGTCCAACGTCCAGGAAATTCACGTGTCAGAAAAGATGCAAGCGACTGCTCTTGCCCTGGTCGGGCCGGTTGTATTGTTCCGCCAATTTCGCGGACTGCCGCAGGAGGAGTGTACGTTGATAGGTTAGACGCCACATCCCAGACGCTTGAGGTAGCTTCATAACCGTGCCGAGCAAAGAAGCCCATTGTGTCAACCGTTGATGGTAATCCTGGCGTAAAGGGACGCAGGTTGCCACCCAATGTTACATCAGACACTCCTTGCTCAAGCAACCATTGTTCTGCCCAACCTAACAGCTTGCGGCCAACCCCGGTTCCCTGCATTTCTGGCAACACGGCGATTGCATTAATCCATCCTACTTTTGATTGGTCTTTCGATTCAGAGTCAGTGGCTCCACGAATAATAGATTGGTCCGTTGGTGTACTCGCAATGACAAAGCCAATTGGTTCGTTATCGGACCATGCAAAGCGTGCATTTTGAAGGACATTTAGAGTTGGACGTAAATTGTAGGTGACAAAACGGGGAGAAATAGGTAATTCCGCGCCACAGGCACCGGTCCACAAACCCGCCACGGCGTCTATATGAGTTGGGTCGTCAGCTGATATGGGTCGTAGGTCAACTTGTGTGATCATAGTTGTTTACGGTTCGGTTTATTCAGATGCCCCCTGTTCATCATCAAGAAAACAGAGTAAGCTTTTGACAATGCCTGTTGCCACCCGGTCTTGTTCATGTACAAGCAACATTTGATCGCCCCCTAAAAAACCCATTTCCAAGATGACAGCTGGGGTATCTGGCGCAACTTTGTTAAAAACATGATAATTATACATATCATGAGTGAGTGTATTGGGGTGATAAGTCAATTCAGTTACCTCTGAATAATGCTGATGAATACAAGCCAGCAGTCGCCGTTCAATATCGGGAATCGTGCTCTGCACACTAAATGCGGCTTTATAGCCACTGGCTTCTATACAGCTATCGCTGTGTAGGCTGAGTACAACATCTACATCGAGTTGCGCCAACCGTTCATCATATTCATCCATCAGCAACACAGCTAGATTTGCCTTTTCCAGTTTTTGGGCTGTTTTATCCGCAATATCGAGATTTACGCGTACCTCTGTCAGCAAGACCTGCCCATCTGCGCCTGTACAAATTGCTCCTGAATCAAAGCCTGCGTGTCCACGAATAAGCGCCACTTGCTTTTGATCTTCTGTGGGTGTGAGCGTTTGCAAACGGCTGAAAGTTGGTATCTCGTACCCAAAAGCGTTTAACACAATCAGCGTAATTCCACCCAGAGAAATGAAACTAATTATGGTAAATAGACGTTGTAGTCGTTGCAGAAGTGAATGACGCACAATTTGAATTGTACCCGATTGAGCCCGTAATGCGGGAACTTCTAGAGTTATCTATACATCTTTAAACGGGGGTATACCACAAGTTGTGCAGTTTCTATTTGTTTTGTCTTTAATACAGCGTCAACTAAGTTTTTGAATGTTTTTAGTCAGAGAAAATTATCGATTACTTAATTTACACTGTATTTAAGCCAGTGCAGCATAGAATTGACAAAGCACGAGGCCCAAGATACACTCTGACCAACAGTATCCAACTACACATGTTTGTAGTCGATAAGCCTTTCAAGTTTTGACAAATTATGTTCAATTTGGGTGCACGTGACCCTGAAACCGAACCCAATACAACCTCCTCCACATATGGCGCATCGAGTAATGTATCGAGTCTGACCGATATCGGTACGCTTTTGCGTGAACGCCGTGAGACAATGGGCGTTTCTCTGGAAGAGGTTGAGGTTGCCACGAGAATTCGTCAAAAGTACCTCTCCGCAATAGAAGCAGATGATTGGCATCTATTGCCAGGCGAAATCGTGGGGCGAGGATTTTTACGGAACTACGCCCTCTACTTGGATTTAGATCCAGAAGAGATATTAGAACGCCGCCGTTCTATAAGCGATCCTCGTCTGCTATCTTCCCTTGCAAATACTAGCGCAGGTTCTCCGCTCCCGCCAATACGGCAAGTCGATTATCGCCCCAAAGAAGTTGATTTAAAAGATGATCCTGAAGGTGTCGAACAGACAGGGCAACGACGGTTGCTCTATTTGTGGTTGATGGTAGGGGTGCTGTTGATCGGGGGTTGGTATGGGATTACACCGTTACGCAATGGCCTGAGCAATACGTTTGTAAGCGTCCAGACCAGTATTGCAGACTTTCTTCAACGTGACCCAATACCTGAACCGACCGCCTCCGTGCTCATTGCCGAACCCAATTCGACACTCATCGTCTCAGTGGCGGAGAATTCTGATAATTCTCTTCCAAATAATGCTG
The DNA here is from genome assembly GCA_019217005.1 of Chloroflexi bacterium TSY. The sequence goes on along the minus strand of JAHBNG010000025.1, from coordinate 56,406 downwards.
GAAGCGTTGGGCAAAATCCATCCGCAGTTCAACCAACAGCTACAGCAACCCCTTTATCCACGAATACGCCTGAACCGACGATAACGCCGATTCCGCCTACCCCGATTCCACCAACATTTACACCCACACCTATACCACCCACACCTATACCACCCACACCTATACCACCCACACCTATACCACCACCGACGTTAACACCAACACCTGTGCCACCACCCATTGTGGCACCTGTTTGTGCTGATAGCCGGGTCGTTATTAGGATGCCGGGCTCGAATCAGATCTTATCTGGCGTCGTGGAGGTCACAGGAATAGCAATCCACGAATTATTCGAATATTATAAAGTTGAATATGCACCAGGGGGAGACGCAAGTGGCGGCTTTCTCTATCTTGGTGGCGATCGCAACCCTGTCAACGGTGGCCGACTTTGGGCATTTGATTCGAACGCCCTGGCGAATGGACTCTACACGATACAATTGACTGTCGTTGATAATACCGGCAATTTCCCGCCGCCGTGTAAGGTAACGGTGACTGTCCAGAACTAATAGAGGACGCTACTTAAACTTCGAAAAATCGGACTGGCCATAATTCGCTATCGAGATTGCACACAGTTTGGTCAGCAGCGTTCTGTCGCGACAGGGCTACATCTAGGCAGTTGGCATAAATGCATCTTCAAGAGGGATTGCCTCAATCTCCCCCTCTTCATTTTTCTGTAAACGATAAATCTGAATTGCCTTATCGAGCATCAATTTACCATCTAGATGATCGACTTCATGTTGAATCACACGTGCCAGCCATCCATAGGCTTTGAACCGATGTTCGTGTCCATAACGATCTTGCGCCCGAACTGTTACCTGGGTTGCTCGTTTGACATCCATCGCAAACCCCGGAATACTTAAACAACCTTCTTGCCCAACCTCTGCGCCTCGTCTTTTCAAAATTTTTGGATTGATCAGTTCATAGACCCGCATCGTATTTTCCGGATCATCTTCATCATCCGGATATTCGATCACCGTAATACGTCTGGCAACACCAACTTGCGGTGCAGCCAAACCTACACCCTGAAATTCGTGCATCGTTTCCAACATATCGTCGAGCAACTTGTGAAGTTGCTTGTCAAAATTGCGCAAGCGTTGGGTGGATTGTAACAAGATTTTTTCTTGTGGAGTGCCAACTTTAATCACATTCAAAATAGCCATTAATCAATCGTATTTTATTCGTTTCTGTTTGTCAAACATCGGTATTTACCGTCACTAAATCAACCGTGCGACGTCATCACTATCGCTCTACAATGAGCATGAAGTAAAAAGCTTTAAGTCAAGCTATTTCAGCAAATCAGGAGGCTGAAATGAATCGTATGCTACGTATATTTATCATTACACCATTGTTGCTGCTGAGCATGATTGTTCTACCGATCGTGACTTTGGCCACAGATGGTTTTATGTCATCAGATGGATTGCAGCAGGTACTTGCACAATCGGAGAGTCCCCTTGAAAACGACAATGGATCACAAGAAGAGCGAAGCCAGAATGACTCTGGAGAATCCGTAGTAGATGAAGGAATCTCTGGTGAGGGTACTTCTGACCGGGGAACTCCTGATGACGGTACTTCCGAGGACGGAGCCTCTGACCAGGGAACTTCTGGTGACGGAACCTCTAATGACGATACTTCCGAGGACGGAACCTCTGATGAGGGTACTTCTGATGAGGGTACTTCTGATGAGAGTGCCTCTGATGAGGGTGCCTCTGGTGAGGATGCCTCTGATGAAGGTACTTCTGGTGAGGGTGCCTCTGATGAGGGTGCCTCTGATGAGGGTGCCTCTGATGAGGGTGCCTCTGATGAGGGTGCCTCTGATGAGAGTGCCTCTGATGAGAGTGCCTCTGATGAGGGTACTTCTGGTGAGGGTGCCTCTGATGAGGGCGCTTCTGATGAGGGTGCCTCTGATGAGAGTGCCTCTGATGAGGGTGCCTCTGATGAGGGTGCCTCTGATGAGGGTGCCTCTGATGAGGGTGCCTCTGATGAGGGTGCCTCTGATGAGGGCGCTTCTGATGAGGGTACTTCTGGTGAGGGTGCCTCTGATGAGGGTGCCTCTGATGAGAGTGCCTCTGATGAGGGTACTTCTGGTGAGGGTGCCTCTGATGAGGGCGCTTCTGACGTCGAACAGAACACGCCAACTCCGACGCCTACATTTACCCCAACTCCAACTCGTCGAACTGCCGTATTACCGCCGAGAATGCCAATGCCTGCTGCAACAAGAGTCATTCCAACACCCATGATTGTACGGCCAACAGCCACACCAACGGCACCATCAAGTGCACTGTTGCTCGCTGGTGCTCGGGTGGAGAAAGTAATTAACGATCGATTTAGCGATGTTATCTATGCCTATGCCAATGGTTGGCTCTATCGATCGGACAACGACGGTCAGACTTGGCGCATGATCACCTCCATGCCGCAAGTCATGAACTTTGTGATGAATGCAACGAATCCCGACATTCTCTACAGTAGTCCCGTAAAACCCTGTGCCGAAAACGAAGAAAAAATGCATGACAAAATGCTGAAATCTCTCGATGGCGGTGTTACATGGACCGAGTTGCCGAATAGTGCCAATTTGCGCCCGATTCTTTCGGATGTGTTCGATCCAGATGTTCTATATGCCACTGATTGTGATTGGCTGTATGCCAGTACTGATGGAGGGTTAACCTGGTCGCAGCGCCCAGATCTGAATTCAGAGGCATTTTGGACAAACTATCAGGTTGATCGAATGGCAGCAGTTTTCTTAAGTGATAGACAACCTGGTGTGGTCAATCAGGATTCGATCTATGCTGGTGCAATCGCCAAAGACGGGAGTGGATTGGTGGCTTACAGCAATGATATGGGAGAAACTTGGACGCGCGTCACGCCCAATATCTACCCTGCTCCCTTCGGATTGTCAATGCTAACAGCCGATCCCTTTGATACTGGACGCGTTTGGTTTGCTGATGCCAAAGGCGTGTGGGAAAGCTTGGACAATGGCGAAACCTGGCACTTTACCAATGAGGGCTTATTGAACGTTGTCGATCGCGATATTCCTGGGCTCGAAGTGGGGATCTTCTCCCTGATTGTCCACCCATCAGATCAAATTTATTTGGGCACAGTCAGAGGCATCTATTCAAAACCAGTGAACGGAACCGTGTGGCGCAAAGTTGTCGGAACAGCCTTTGACCATTTGACAATCTCGGAGATTTTGTTCACTGAAACAAATCCCAATTTGCTCTACCTAAATACGTCAGAGGGCGTACATCTGGTTCGAATCGAGGGATAAAATCTAAGGCTTTTCCAGAAGATAAAATACCCAATTCGATGGGAAAAGCCAAAGCCATTCTAGAGTGAAACGCTTATCATTATGGGTAATTCTTTTTCTGGAATGGCCTAAAGCTCATACATCAAAGCGGTATCTGTGAATTCCCTTGTAGAAATTCACAGATACCGCTTTTTATTTTCTGATGCTTCTAGTCAGAATAACATGTTTGATCAGGTAGAGAGCTTGATAATTCGCTCCCAAGAACTTATCCGATGAGTGGTTATGAGTTGGACGAGCTTCTCGGTTGAGAATACACCGTTACAGAACTTCTCGGATAAACCCTAAAGTGAAATACGCTCTTTGATTTCACTCTAGTTGACAAGCACACGGTTTGCCTGGTAAAGTAAAATCACCGAAAGAACGTTTGTTCTGCCATATTTCAAAAGAATTTAAATGAGGAGGTATTTATGAAAATCAATGGCTTAATCGAAGTAATCCTCTATGTTCAGGAGATGAATCAGCAAGTTTCGTTCTATCGGGATATTCTAGGATTCGCAATTGAGTATCCAGCCGATTTAGAGGATTATAGCAACGAATTTTGGGTTGTCTTGAACACAGGTGTATGCAAGCTTGCTCTTCATGGTGGAGGAGAACAACGTCTGGGGGACGACGCGCCCAAGCTCGTCTTCGGTGTTGATGAGATCAATGCTGCTCGGGATGCACTGCTGCAACAAGGCGTCACGGTCAGCGAAGTGCGTACACCTGCACCAGGTGTGTCGGTCGTCGATGCCCTCGATCCCGAAGGCAACAAGTTTTCTGTAGAAAGTCATGGTTGATAGAAAGACCGTCAGTCTAAGCGAAGTATCAACCTGCTTACATAATCTCAGAGGTACGAGAGCGTTTCCTCTGGCTACCAGCATGATGCCAAACGGCCGTAGACCAACCGATCATACGCCGCGAATGAATCTGATCGGCTTATCGAGCAAATCAAACAAAAACCGTGTAAGATTTCAGCTAGCTTGGGCAATATACATATATAAGAATGTGTATGAAGGTGCGCAAGATAGAGGTCTCATACAACCATGACTTAAATTTCGGACAATTTGTTCATCTTCTATTGGAGATGGCTGTCCGAAGTTTAAATGATGAGTTATAAGAAAGAGGAAACGCATGATTTGTTCGTCCAATATTGAGAAAATGCTGGCAACCGAGCGGCCACGGTTGGTGCGCCTTTGTGCGCGTCTGTCTGGTCATTGGGGTGCTGCCGAAGATTTGGCGCAAGAAACGTTGCTGCGAGCCTGGCGCCGTGCAGACCGTCTGCAAGAGACGAGTCAAGTCGCGCCGTGGCTTTCCGGGATTGCTCGCAATGTGTGCTTGGAATGGTCCCGCCGCCATTACCGCGAAGAGAAGAAGCTTGTTCCGTCGGCGCATGCAGATTCGCCCGGAAGGAGAGATGCTGCTGATCAACTTCCCAACGATTTCGATCTTGAATTTAACCTGGAACGTGAGGAGCTTATCGGGCTCCTCGATCAAGCCCTTACTTTGCTGCCACCAGAAACGCGGGCGGTGCTCGTCCAAAAATATGTGGAAGAATCGCCATATGCCGAGATAGCGGCGCGTCTTGGTCTAAGTGAGAACGCTGTTGCTGTGCGTGCACATCGGGGCAAGCTGGCGTTTCAGCGCATTTTGGCCAATGAGTTACGCGCCGAGGCCATGTCGTTCGGTTTGCTCCCCAGTGAACAGCATACCTGGACAGAAACCCGCATTTGGTGTCACAAGTGCGGATCTCACCGCTTGTTGGGACGATTTCAAAAAAGCAGACAAATGGGTAAGTTCGAGCTGCGTTGCCCAACGTGTGATGATGTTGATATCGCATATGGGGCGGATCTCTCCATCCCTTTCTTCGCTGATCTGCTTGGACAGATCAAAACCTATAAACCAGCACTCTTGCGCTTGCTCTCTTGGGCAGACAAATATTGCCGCCAAGCTCTGGCATCACAGAGTGTGCAGTGTTTGGTATGCGGACGTGAAGCATCCACATCGATTGGCACACGCAATAACGCCAGTTCCAAAACGCGTGATAGTTACCAGGTACACATTACCTGCAGAACCTGTCATTGGGAGACGAACAACTCTCTGGACAGTTTTGCATTGATCTTGCCAGAAACGAAACAATTCTGGCGCACGTATCCGCGACTCTGTATCCTCCCCACATGCAAAATTGTGGCCAACAACACGCCAGCCTTCTTAACGCGCTTACGTACCATGACGAGCACGGCTGGTCTAGATATCATTTCCTTGCGTGACACCTGCGAGATTATTGGCGTTCATGATGTAATCGCCTAATGGCCACATCACCATAGGACCGAAATACCATAATCTTATAGACAAACCAAATAGACATTGGACAAATGAGGAGGGAGTTCGCCCGTGCGACCGGACCGGCACGAGGCGTGCCTGCTGCTCCATTGTCCGACTTTTAATTGGTTTGTCTATTAGCGTAGTTTGTCAGAACTATAGATGTTCAGATAATGTTTTTCCACGCAAAACAGTAGCTTGTCAGCATTTCAGCCGGTCAGCCAGAGAGCTGACTAGCTGACTGGCTGAAATGCCATCCATGACAGGTAAATCTTTTCCTGAAAGGCTATATGTAGACCCTGGCAGATGAAGTACACCCTGCGGGTTTGACGCGCCATTTTCTGATAGTCCAAAGCTGATAGTCAGATTATTTACACTTCGTACTTTCCGCAATGCGGCCAGAGTAAAAAATGCTGCGAAAATACGGAGTTTAAGTGACTTCTCTATTAAGTGGCGTTTCCATAAGGAGACTGCTCATGTCCACGCTATTACGTCAACGTAACTTTTCATTATTGTGGTGGGGTGGTCTCATCTCCCTCACCGGCACTCGAGTGCTCTCGGTTGCGCTTCCGTTTTATGTGTATCAACAGACAGGTTCGACATTGGCGACGGCCACGATGGTTATGGCAACGATTGTACCATCCATGCTCTTCAGCACTATTGCTGGCGTGCTTGTTGATCGCTGGGACCGCAGACAGGTCATGGTTGTGACAAATTTGATACTGATGTTCGTACTCCTCCCTCTATTTGCTGTTCCGATAACTGGTTGGGTTTGGCTCGTATATATCGTTGCTTTTCTGGAAGCGATGGTTTCTATTTTCTTTCGCTTGGCCGAGAATGCCCTATTGCCACAGATCGTCGCACCCAATCAACTGCTTACGGCAAACTCTCTGAACTCACTCAATGATACACTTGCACGTTTGATCGGCCCGGCGTTGGGTGGGGTGTTGTTTGGCATTTGGGGGCTTGAATCTGTGATCGTATTCGATAGCATCTCCTACTTGCTCGCTGGCCTGTTGATGTTCTTTGTCAATGCATGGCCAGAGAAGACGCGTGCCCACTCGGCATCTGACGATTCGACCACTTTATCGTGGAGTGGGTTTCGCCATGAGTGGCAAGATGGACTCTCGATCGTTCGTCGGGAACATGCTATTGCGATGCTTTTTGTCGTTACAGGCGTGACGACGTTAGGTGGGACCATGATGGATCCCCTGTTTGCGCCTTTCTTTTATGATGTGCTGCAAACCAACGCCGCCACCTATGGCTGGGTTTTGACGATGCAAGGGATTGGTGGCATTCTGGGAGGAGTACTGATTGGGCAACGAGCAAGCCGCATCAATCCGACGTATCTGTTTAGCATCAGCTCGATTACAGCGGGCCTAATCCTATTCATCATGTATCAAACTGTCTCTATACCGTTGGTCTTCCTTCTCTATTTCATTGTTGGCATTCCATCGGTGGGGGCACGGGTCGGTCTGCAAACCTTATTCCAACAAAACGTCGCCGATGCTTACCGCGGACGAGTCGGTGGCCTGTCAACAATGATTGGATCCACCCTCGAACTATTCAGTGTCGGATTTGCTGGAATCACGGCTGAGATCGTGGGAATCGTACCGATACTCTCCATTGCGTGTGGCATCACCGTCCTGGCTGGAATCATTGGCTTATGGCTTCTCCCACGAACTGGACTGAGCACTGCCATAAACTAAAAACAAATGGCTCTTCAGGAATTCAGGGGGCTGACAAATCCTAAAATGGTTAGCGCCGGTTGAGTGGCGTAGCCGTATCGAAACCAGAGCGGGTTTACCCCTGAGATCCGGTTGAACCAAATAAATTTGACGGATTTCAGTCGAATATAAAGTGACAAATTTATGGGTCTACGCGACAAAGTGTACCAAAGGAAGCGATAGAAGGCGCCGAAGCAGGCTTGTGAGCCGACCGTCCACCTGCGTGGACGGTCAGCCTTGCCCAGAACATGGTTTCAACCAGTTCTCCCACTTTCTTGAGTACACCCAAATTTATTTTTAGGTTTATGAGCTAGTGCGGTATATATTGACCAACGAGCCTGTGTTGGGGAAACAGGTGCCCACACCCCTAGGAGTTACACAAATTGGTCAGAAACTAAGAAGGTTCAACAGTATCTCAGGGAGACGAGACGAAAAAAGCGAGCCATGAAAAGATTGAAGGAACTGAAGAAATAAGGAGTGAACCATGAAGAAAGCGACACTTGCCGCTCAACTCTACACAATTCGTGATTCGATCAAGACGGTGTCTGATTTTGCTGACAGTATGGTCAAGCTGCGAGCAATTGGTTACATCGCAATTCAGTTGGACTTGGAGCATCATCCTGATGTCCCAGCGGCAGAGATCAGACGAGTTGCGGATGACCATGGTCTGACAATCTGTATTGCTCATTTCCCGCCAGATCTGCTCTGGGGCGATTTAGACGGCATCATCGAACGACAACAAATTTGGGGATGTTCACATGTGGCAATTCCCTACCCGCCGAACTGGGCACGCACCAATGGTGAAGAGGGATATGTTCGTTTGGCGCGTGAATTAACCGAGATAGGTCAGCGATTGTCCGCGGTAGATCTCACGTTGAGCTACCACAACCATAGCCCCGAGTTCATCCGCTTTGGAAACCGGACGGGTATGGATATCATTTTTGAGGAGAGCGATCCACGGTATCTAATGGCTGAACTCGACACCTATTGGATTCAGAATGGAGGCGCCGATCCCATGAAGTGGATCCGCCGTATGAAGGGCCGCATGCCCGTAGTCCATTACAAAGATATGGCAATCGGTGCAGATGGTTCTCAGAGATTTGCAGAGGTCGGTGCGGGCAATCTCAACTGGGAAGCGATACGAGAAGCGACGCAAGATGCAGAGGTCGATTGGATCGTTGTGGAGCAGGATCGATGTGACCACGATCCATTTGATAGCTTGCGGATGAGCTATGAGTTTCTGACAGATTCTGCTATTTGACATTCCTTTAACGTCATGCTTAAATTTGACAGCAGTTTACATTATAGAGAAGTCACTTAAACCCCGTACTTTTGCAGCATTTTTTACTCTGGCAGAATTGGGGGCGAAAGTACGAAGTTTAAATAATGTGACTATATAGATGCGCATCGTGTATCGATTCCCCGCTTCAAAAAACTAGATCCAAACAAACTGGGCTCAAATAAATTTAGCGAATCCAAATTTTTGCGGAAGCAAGCATTTATTCAATTTTGTCAAAGCAAACTTTACGTTAAAGGAGGAATCAAGTGAAAAATCAGATTTCGCGACGTGAATTTTTGCAAGTTACGGCGCTATCAGGGGCAGGTATGTTGTTGGCGGGCTGTCCGGCACCGGGCAGCAGCGGTACGTCCAGTTCGGCTGCACCCAGCGGTCCAATCCCCATTTTGATGTGGTATGAATCGGAGCAGCATGGTCGGGAATATTCACAGCGAATCGATGAAATGAACGAGGCCCTTGGCATCGACTGGACAGTCGAGCGTCTCTCGTCGGATGCGCTCAAAAAGAAGTTTACAACGACCCTCATGTCTGGTCAAGGCTTTCCCGACATTGTAGAGAACAACAATGGTTTCATGGTCAGCTTCCTCAAAGGCGAGGATAGCGAGATTCCTATTGTTGCCCTGAACCCCTGGCTTGAATCGAGCGAATACACCGACCAGGTCCTCCCTAGTCGCTGGGATATCATGACCAAAGACGGCAATCGCTATGGTGCGCCTCACGACGTTCACCCGATTGTGCTGATTTACAACAAGCGAGGCTGGGATGCAGTCGGTGTTGATCCCGCAACCTGGCAAAGCTGGGATGATTATCTGGCCGCATGTGAAGAATTGGGTGCAGATGCAGAAACAGACGATGGTCGTCCCATCTTTGGAATCCACGAAGTTTTGGATGGGGGACAGTTCCGCACCCGATTGCTTCAGAATGGCATCTGGTGGACTACGCCGGAAGGCGAACCGAATATCTTAGAGGATGGTTTCTCGGAAGCCGTTCAGAATTTTCTGCGCTTTGCTCCCTATCGCTCTGGAGTGGACTGGAACAACCCCACAATCGCTCTCTTGGAAGGCACCGTCTTGACCCAATGCGTACCTGATTGGTTCTATGGCAACTATGTGAACGCAACGCGCGAGAGCGAAACTTATGCAGATGAACCCTATTTGGGAGCGCGGATGGTTCCAGAATTCCCGGCCACAGGTAGCTGGGGTGGCACAAGCATTGCAGTCGTGAAACAATCACCCAATGTCGAAAAAGCTGTCGAAACCCTGCTCTATCTCTATTTCGACAACAGCAGCGACCAGCTCATCGAGCGCTTTGACATTACGGGGGGGATCTTGCCACCAATCACTACAATTTGGGATCACCCCCATTTCCAGGAAGAATCAGAGATGATTCCAGGCATTGCGAATGGTCAACTACTCATTGAGGCCGCTGGTGGTCTGCCTGGCTATTCCGAAACCTGGACAACGGGCTTGGTCAGCCAAGCCTATGGCGAACAAGCGACTTTGCTGTGGGAAGGCGAGATCGATGTTGAGACTGCCTTGGCAACAGCGGATGCAAATGCCCGTGAACTCATCGAGCAGAATGCGTAGCGCAGGTTTGGATTTTGGTCAGGTTTGGTCGATATACTGAGGAGTGCAGAAGCAGGGCGGGGTCATCTATCCTCGACCTGCTTTTTTATACTGAGGATCACAGATAGATGTCGGACAATTCTACATCCTGGGAAGACGACTTTATGTCACTGCTTCAAGGGAACGATAGCGTGCGAGCCATCGCTTGTCTCGATGCGCAGAAAACCTCTCATGCTGGCACGCCTCCCCAAGCAATCAAGAATAAGGCGATTCGCATCATTCGTAAAATCCACAAGGATGATGCAGAATCTGTTTATAATCTGGCCATCACTTTTGCAAATTCGGAAAATAATGGTGCCAAAGAGATCGGTGTCTATCTGCTACCACCATTCTATGCATCGTGTCCTGAGCACATAGACGAAATTGTCTATCGGTTAGGCGATGATGACCATTGGGAAGTGCGTGAATGGGCAGCCAGTGCTTTTGCTTATGTGATTAGCGGGCACTTTGATTTGGTCTACCCAAGACTCCAACGGTGGCAAAATGATGATTCGTCCAACATACGACGTATGGTTGCTGTCGCCATTGGGTTTGCGACGCGGGATTGTGATGAAGAGCAGTGTCGACGACTCTTGCCCATTTTGGAATCGTTCCTACCGGATCGGGACCCGTATGTCAGCAAAAACTTGGGAGCCTACGCAATCGGCAATTGTGCTTTGCACCATCAGCCGATCTTAACAGGGAAATGGCTGACTTCTATCAACCCGTCTGATGAACAAACCGCTTGGAATCTGGCCATGATTTTCTCGACCTCGGTTGCAGCCAAGCAATTTGCGCATATTCAATCCTTATTGGTTGGGTTGGTCAATGATGAGCGTCAGCGGGTCCAGCGAGCGGTAAAAAAAGGAATCAAGAACATAAACAAGCGGACGCCAGAGCAAATCGAGCAATTATTAGATAGTTGGGCGGATTCGGTTGAACACAAATACCTTGTTCAGAAGATTCGGTCGAGCTACCTGTAACTCATCGCAGGTCGCCTCTGTGAAGTGACAAGGGGCAAGACCTCTGGGTTTTCGCTTGGAAGAGACCGCTCGCTTGGGACTTGTCCCACCAGAGACGGGACCTACGCCCGCTTGTCGATTCGTAGGTCACACATCCAGCAATTGTCAATTCAAAGCCGCCAGATGACAGTCATCTCGCTCTCCATGTGGGTTGGAGATCAACTGAGCGGAAGTATTTGCGAAGCGGTCGCTTGCGACACCGCCACTTTTCGACCTAGCGAGGAGGAAAGATCGACCATCCAGGGTTGATTGCGAGCAGTGGCTGTCACCTGGAGCGGCGATGGCACCGAATTTCTGACCAGATTTGGATCTAACATCGAATTTACATTGGCTGTCACATATCCTTGTGTGACGTGCATCAAGACCCCTGGAGCTTCGCCTGGAAGAGATCGTTCGCTTGACGCTTGTCCCGTCTCCAGAGGAAGCTACGTTCACTTGTCGTAGTTTCGATCGCGTGTAACGAGGTGCTCGTTTCAAAACGTGGTTGATATATGCGGCGTTGCGCATCGTTTGAACACGGCGGCGTCACTTCGTTTATGATGCTGAATAAACAGGCTATTTGTTCTACAATTGGTATAGGTGATTGATGATGGCAGCGATATCTGAATCAACGACTCTCTATCAACGCCCTTCGAATTTGAAACGGTTTTTCAAAGACAACCGCAAATGGGCGCCCTATCTCTTTGTGGCACCATTCTTTCTGACGTTTGCTATCTTTACCCTCTATCCCGTACTGCGTGCCATCATCATGGGCTTTCAGGAGATCAAGGGCTTTGCAGGCGGTTGGGAGTGGGTTGGAGCCGCAAATTTTGTGGAGGCAGTGGGCGATGAACGAGTGCATATTGCCCTGCGCAATGCCGTGGTCTATGCCATGGGTTCGATTCTGATGCAGGTACCGTTTGCGTTTCTATTGGCCATGATGCTGGCCAATCCACGGCTGCGAGCCAAATGGTTCTACCGTTCCGTCTACTTTTTGCCATCCATCCTACCCGGCGTCACCATGGCTATGTTGGCGATCTGGTTTTTTAACCCTGAACGTGGGTTGCTCAATGCCATCATCAGCGCGTTTGGTGGTGAGCGGGTGCAGTGGGGCTTTGACCCAGCTCACATTATGCCCATGCTCTGGTCGACAGCCTTCTGGCAATGGTTTGGCTACCATGCCGTCTTTCTACTGGCGGGTATGACGGGCATGGATCAGAGCGTGTTGGAAGCAGCAACCGTTGATGGTGCAGGAACCTGGCAGCGGGCGCGCTACATTATTATTCCACTTCTGAAGCCCATCTTTGCCTTTATCACCATTACATCTGCCTTGGGTGCCCTGGTCATGTATGATGTGCCGATTCTCTTGCTCAATCCAGGCGGTGTGGGGCAAGGCTACGGATCAGGTCCAGGTGGACAAGGTTGGTTTATGCTAACCTACATAAGTTTTGTTGCGTTTGACAATTTCCGTTTTGGCTATGCCACTGCGATCGGTTGGCTCATGTTTACCCTGGCCGTGGTGATTACGCTCTTCCAATTGCGGCTCTATAACTTCGGGGAGATCGATTGAGATGACGACAATTTCAGAATCCACAGTCAAATCGAACAAGGCTTCATCAAGCCTGTCGACCTTCTTTTATCGTTGGCGAGGCGGCACGCTGAACCTCACCATGTTGGTTGTGACCGTCATCTTTTTGTGGCCGGTAATTCTGCTTGTGGGGTTAACGCTCAATGATCCAAATACCTATCTGAATCCATTGCTGCCATTTCCGTCAACCATTACGTTCCAGAATTACATCGAGGGGCTGACCGAATATGGGACGCTACAAGCTTTTTTTAATACGATCATCGTCGTGGGAACAAGCACCCTTTTTGGCACCATCTTTTCCGCACTCGCGGGATTCGCTCTGGCCAAGCTGCAGTTTCCAGGACGGCGCATTCTCTTTCTTGTGATCATTGCCGTCATGCTCTTGCCTGCCGAGACAATGATCATTCCTGCTTATGTTGTCATGCGCGAGTTGGGCATCCTCAATACTTGGTGGGCCATTATTCTGTCGGCAGTGGGAGGTAGCGCCTTCAATATCTTCCTCATGCGTCAATTTATGCTTCAGGTGCCCACCGAGATGTTGGAGGCTGGTCGCATTGATGGTTGCTCCGAATTTCGGCTCTTCTCTAGTTTGGTGATGCCCGTCATGAAGGGACCGATCTTTGTGGTGGCAACGCTGGCTGCTCGCGCTGGATGGAACTCGCTCCTCTGGCCCCAAGTGATGATTTCGGATGCCGACAAAGGGTTGCTTATGCCACAGATCGTCTCGATCTACGAAATTGCGGCCTATCGCTACGGAGCCAATATTGTGGCCGCGGCCATGGCGCTGCTTGGCGCGCTCGTTCCGTTGGCACTCTATATTTATACACAGCGCTTCTTTGTGGATACGTTGGCTGGGTCTGTGAAAAGTTAGCATATCTTTTCTGACCAACTTCTGCTATAATAGCAGAAGAATCGCTGGCTTCTCGTTTGATGAAAGGAAAGAAAATGCAGAAAGTTATGCAGACTACGTCATCGGGCAACGTCAAAACAAATCCTTATGCTACTTTTAAGATGGCAAACAAAGGACCTGTTTTAGTCTTAAGCAAATCAGTTCCCCAAGTTGTCATGATAAGTGTCAATGAATGGAATCGCCTAGCTGATAAAATCGCTTATTTGGAGGGATTAGTCGACGCATTGTCACGCTCAGCGAAAACTGGTGAAGATGTAACCCAACTCATTGATATAACAGATAGACTAGATGGCATGATCGACGCTGCACTGGAGATTCAGTCTGATGTTGAGATTACTCCTAACGCGTGAAGTATCGGCTTATCTAGATGATAATTTTGGCTATGCCAATGATGTACTGTTGCTTCTCAAATCGATTCGTGATATAGGGATTCCTCCAGATGGCGAACGAATTGCTCAGGCTGACCCATTGATCTATGTTGCCGAAACGAATCAACATTGGGTATTTTACAGGAAGTTGGTCACCCAGAATGCTGTCGTTGTCGAATCAATCAAACCGAAGCCCTCTTAGAATTTATCCGAAGAGGGGTTGTGAGTCCAACCAGTTTGTCGAGTGAGCAGGCATCGTCCAGAACTTTCCGGATAAACACTTAGAAGCAAAGGGTGTACGACCACCATACATTCAGATTACATTCTCTCGATGATGAACTCTCGTTGTAAAGCTTATCTATGCCCAACTATTGTCGCATTGTTCTTACTGACGGGCTGCGTGTTCGTCATTGAACCGGAGTTATCTACGTCGGAGACCGGTGGACAGAGCGCAAGTCCTGCCTCATCCAAGCATTCTTCGGCCCCACCAGACTCCTTACGTTTCCAGAATGTCGCCCAAGAGATCGGTCTTGACTTCCAACACGGAGCATTCCAAGTCAAGCTCTCGGAAGACCCGGGCGCGGCCATGGCTGGCGGTCTCTGCTGGCTTGATTATAACAACGATGGCTGGCTCGATCTCTATTTGGTCAATAGCCACGCAAAGAATGAGGTCGGCTATTGGAAATCAAAAGATGGGTTGCCCCATAATGCATTATTCCGGAACGAGCAGGGGCACTTTGTTGATGTCAGCGTAGAGACTCAGACTGATTTAGCCATGCGCGGCAATGGCTGCGTAGCGGCAGACTTCAATTTGGATGGGTGGACCGATATTTTCATCACCACGATGGAGGCAAATGCGCTGCTCTGGAACAATGGCGATGGAATCTTTGAAGAGAACGCAGCAGGGGCCGGTTTGGATGCTGTTGGTTGGTGCAGCGGTTGGCGATCTGAATCATGATGGCTGGCCCGATCTGTTTGTGCCAGGGTATGTGGATCTAGACAACAAGAACAGCCAACCTGGTCTAGCCTTTCCCAATACCCATGCCAGCATTCCAGATCTGCTTTACGTCAATGAAGGTCTCGATCCTGCAATAGGCCGCGTTACCTTCCGTGAGGTTGGAAAGATTGCTGGCCTAACCTATTTGGAGAACGGCTTGGGCGCGCTCTTTTCCGATCTGGATGCTGATGGCGATCTGGATCTCTATATTGCCAATGATGCCGACCGCAATCGCCTCTATCTCAATGAACTCTGGCCCGGTGGAATGACGGCTGACCCAAATGGGCTTGGCTTTCGCCTGACCGAAGTGGGATCCAAAGCCCGGGTGGATGATGGAAATGGTAGTATGGGCATTGCCGCCGGGGATTACGACAATGATGGTCGTTTTGATCTCTTTATCACAAACTGGGATAACCAACTTCATGGTCTCTACCGCAATCTAGGCACTGAGGGAGAGAACCCCATCTTTGACAAAGCCCTCGTGGATGTTGGTCTGCGTGGCTTTGGTCTGGGCCTAACTGGATGGGGTACGGCTTGGATCGATTTTGATCACGATACAGATGAAGATCTCTTTGTGGCCAATGGCCACGTTCCGTTGATGGATCTGGAGGGGGATGCCCAACAACTCCAGCTCTTTGGCAACACAGCAGCCGAGAACCAAATGTCACAATTCGTTGATTGGACAACCGACGTCGCGTTAGAATCGCTTGGTCCGCTTCATGCGCGGGGGAGTGCAGTCGCCGACTTTGATCAGGATGGCGATTGCGATATTGCTGTGAACGTGATTGGCGGCAAGGCCGTCCTACTTCGCAATATGCTCATCAGTGAGGTAGACCAAGGCAGTCGACACAGAGGCGTCAACTGGCTGCAAGTGGGTTTTGACGAGTTTGCTCCTGGAGTCATTGTAACAGTCAAGTTGCCCGATGGTCGTCAGTTGCGCCGTGAACGCCGAGTTGGTAGCAGCTATCTCGCTTCCGAGGATCCACGTTTGCACTTTGGGTTGGGTGAATTTGAGTTGATTCCTGAGTTGGTGGTACGCTGGCCGGATGGTCAGGAGCAGGTATCGGAGGGAGTTCGCGCTAATCAGAGACTGCTGATCTTCCGTAATTGACACAGCGAATACACTGGGCCAGGTCAATATCGGCAAAATTGCCAAACAGAGAACAGATTATGGCGACATTTACAACATTCAAACGTTGGCGAATAAAAGACGGCAAAGACGAATCTGACTTACTCGATATCGTGTCGAACCAGATTATCCCTCACTATCGACAACTGGACCTAACTGTTCAACTGGGACTGCTGCGGATCGACGGAACTCGATCCTATTTGGCTCTTCAACATTGGCCGAGCCGCGCGCAGTGGAAAACAGTTACCTCCTCAGAAAAGTTCAAATCTTGGTTTCAGGAGTATCAACCAATTCTCGAAACTTGGGAGCAGATCATGGAATTCGAAGCAGAATGGGAAACCGAAGATCTACTGTCGGAAAGTGAATCAAACTAGATGCCCGAGGATCTACACAAGCAACAGTTTGACAATCCCCACAACGAACTGCTCTATCCCTTTACCCAACGTCCAGAAGTAATCCTACAGCCACAAGTCCACAGTGCCTTTCAACGCGGCGTTCACCAGATCGTCCGGACGATTGCACCAACCTTTGGTCCTTTGCCGCGAACTGTCGGCCATGAATTGGTCAACGGCGGCGCCGAAATCCTGGATGATGGCGGCTTGATTGCACGACGCATCATCGAATTGGCGAACCGGGATGAAGATATGGGCGCAATGTATCTTCGCCATATACCTTGGCGATTGCGCACAGAAGTGGGTGATGGGACAGTAACCGCCGCGCTCCTCT
Organism: Chloroflexi bacterium TSY; assembly: GCA_019217005.1. Next base: position 39,424 of record JAHBNG010000025.1, on the reverse strand, counting down.
TTCAAACGATCTTTGACGAAGGGGTGCGGTTCATTGCAGCAGGTGGCAACGCAACGATGCTGCGCCAACATTTTGAGACAGGAATGAGGCTTGTGCTCGAGCGGTTGGACAACATGATTACTCCCTGCCAGCACAGAAATAACTTGAGTCGTCTTGCCCTCTCGATTTGCCATGAGCCACGGCTCGCCCAATTGCTTGGTGAGGCTTTTGAGATGCTCGGCGCGGATGGCTATCTGGACATCCGCAGTGGACGGGGTCTAGAATCCACCATCGAGTATGTAGAGGGCCACTATTGGAACGGCACTTTGGTTTCTCAGGCTATGATCACCGACCACAAGCAACAGCGTGCCGAGTTTGAAGACCCTGCGATTTTGATCACGGACCTAAAAGCCGATGAAATGCAGGAATTGATGCATATCTGCAAGGTCGCGCTCGGAGAAGGGCACAAGAGTTTGGTGTTGATTCTGGGTGACGTGACGGAGCAAGCGCTCGGTTTTCTGCAAGCAGACGCGACGCGTGAACGGATCCCTAACTTTGCTGTCAAAGTGGCCTTTGATACACCAGATGCGAATGCGGCTTTCTTGACCGATCTCGCTCTGTTGACGGGAGGGTGTCCAGTGCTTGGTGCTTCCGGGCAGAGTTTCAATACGGTGCGAGCAGCGGATTTTGGTCGTGCGCGGCGGCTCTGGGCAACCAAGGATCATGTTGGGCTGTTCGGCGGCAAGGGTGATCCCAAGGTTGTGCGACAACGTCTGTCAGCACTGCGTGCTGCTCTTAAAAATGCAACAAAATCTCATCAGCGGACAGCGATTCAAGAACGGATTGCCAGACTCACGAATGGATCGGCGACTCTTTGGATTGGTGGGTCAACCAAAGCAGAAATTGATGCCCGCACAGGGATGGCGGAACGGGTGGCGATGGTGCTCCGCGGTGCTGTCAGTCAGGGGATCGTGCCCGGCGGTGGTGTGGCTCTCTGGTCCTGCCGACCGCTGATGGCGCAGTTGCGAGACGCCAGTCAAAGTGTTGAAGAAAGAGCTGCTTATACGATTTTGCATCAAGCATTCGCGCAACCCGCTCACCGACTTCTCATCAATGCTGGGCTCGATAGGGGAGAAGCCACCACACAGCTTGAACGGCTGCCGCCCGACACTGTTTTGGATGTGGTCGGTAAACAAGTGGTTGGCTGGCGTCGTGCAGGCATTTACGATGGTGCAGCAGTCGTGAAAGAAGCCGTACGCGCGGCCATCAGCAGCGCGGCCCTGGCTTTGACGATAGATGTACTGGTCCACGTGAAGAAGCCACGTAAGGCATATGACGGACCATAAGACCATTCAAGAAAATTAACAAAACGTGACGTCTCGTGTTGCGTGGTGCGTCTTGCGTGTATCGGTCGAGATACTTATTCTACATAATGTAAATTTATTGTTCTGGGTTAGCCTAAATCTGGACAGACCTTCGTGAAACCGTTCTACCAAGATCCTATCCATATGTTTGCTGTCTCCCCATCTTTTGACGAGGACGGGATCTGTTTCGTCGCTCGGCAGAGTGGTTTTTTCTACTCAGACGATGGGGGGCGAAGTTGGATGAATGGCTTCTCTTCTCTCAATCTTGCTGGGCAGTTACCTGCAACTGCTCTGGTCCTTTCACCAAACTTTGCTCAAGATCGAACGCTCTTCGTGGGCACAACAGGCGGGATCCTGCGTTCGACGGATGGCGCAGACACGTGGCACGTGGCGCGTACACAGTCGACACGGACGACAGTCTCCACTTTGGCACTATCGCCTTGCTATGAAGAGGATGGTATCGTGTTGGCTGGTACATTCGAGGATGGCGTGCTCTGTTCGGCAGATAAGGGTGAACGATGGACGGGGTGGAATTTTGGTCTATCCGATCTACAGGTCTATACATTGGCTCTTTCGCCGACGTTTGCTATAGACGAAACAGTATTCATCGGAACGGAGAGCGGTCTCCTTGTCAGCCACAATCAAGGACGAGCCTGGCGTGAGCTAGCCTTCCCGATGGAACATGGACCAGTTCTGTCCATTGCGCTATCACCCAATTTTGGGGATGATGGCATTGCTTTGGCTGGTACCATATCATCTGGCTTGTGGCAAACCCAGGACAAAGGAGAAACATGGACAGCGCGATTCTGCCCAGATGGTGGGTCCATTCACCAGGTGTTCATTCCGAGGAACTACGTCCATTCAGGAGAGCCATTTGCGCTCTGCAATGAATCGATCTTGTGCTCACAAGATGGTGGCCATCGCTGGAATTTCTGCGAACATACCGAACCAGTCATTGCACTGACAATTCCAGCTACCGTCTCAACTGAGCGATCTACGCTTGTTGCGTTGACCCAAGACGACGTGGTTCGGACGATAACGCATTCGGGGCTTTAACTTGTCGGTTCGGGAGCAGATTTCGTGTTGTCGTCTGGAGTATTTTTCTGTTCGCTGCCATCCTGAGTCAAGATGGATGTTGCCCGTCGAACCATCTCCTCGGTAAATTTATCGCTGAACCCGCCCAGAAAGCCGATGACCGCCGCCATTTCTGTCCTCACAACCTGTTCACTACTCAGGATAAATAAGCCTCCTTCTACGATAAGATAGAGGAAACTTCCCATGATGATTCCCTGAATTGGACGGGCAACCAGCCATTTGACTGTTTCCAGTTGGCTCACGGGTCGGTTGAGAAATTGGTACAACATTGCGGCTATCGATCCCAGGGCGCTCCAGCAGATCACGGAATAGGGTACACCAAGAGCAGGTAAATCACCTTCGGCTTTTTCAAGCCAATCGAGCAGAAACAATGTGACTGCCAACACAGCAGTACTGATCAAAATAAACCGGATGACGAGATTGCCGGCTTTCTGTTTATCCCTATCTTCTTGCTCTTTGACCTCTTGTGCTCTTCGGCGTAGGGCGACCAAATTGGTGTGATGTTCGCGCGCGGTATTGATATCGCCATTATCGCGGGCGATCTTGATCAGCCTATATTTGTTTTCGGCTTCATGGATCCAGCCCTCTACGATTGTTCGGTTGCTCGAATCACGGAGAGCATCATAGATTCGCTCAATATTGAGTTTGCAGTTAAAGGCTTCTTCCACAAATCGGATCAAATTTTCTAAGATTTTTTCCTGATCAACCAGTTCTTCTTCCTTGGCCTGTCGCAACCTGCGCAGCTCTTCCTGCATCCCTTCCAATGGAGTACTGTCCCCCGCATCGTTCCACACTTCTAGCAGTTCTTTTGCATCGCGAAGCTGACCACTCCAGACTTGACGAAGGTGTTCCGCACGCACGCTGGAATTTAGACTTTCTAACTCTCGAATTAGACGCTGTAAACCAAAGATAACCGTTTGACGTTCTCTGTCTTGCGTATCGGACTCTTCTGAAGGAGGCGCAACTTGTTGGGCGGCCAAACTCGCTTCCAGACGATAGACGCGCAACTGCTCTCGGTCGATCTCGCCATCAAGACGTACCTGTGATAGAGAATCGGCTGTGGGTAACTGGCTGCGCTGTTGGCGCAACTGGCTGACTTTGCTCCTTTGTTCCTGCAAACGCTGCCGATCTTGGAGTGCGCGAATGGCCTGCGATGCTTCATCGCGTACACGATGGTTCTTATCGGATTCCAATTGACGAAGCGCCTCAATCTCGGTAGAATCACCCAGATGCCCAACTGCTCGTGCGGACCAACGACGGACGTCTACATCCACGTCAGAGAGAGCATTCAGTAGTGCCGGGAGCGAGCGGGGATCGCCAATCTCGATGAGAGCGAGTACGGTTTGTTGGCGTACTGCAGCGACTTCATCGACCAGCGCGCCACAGAGCGCCTCAACCGCGGTGGCGCTACCAATTTGTCCGAGCGCGCCAGCGCTCCGGGCGCGCACCTCGGGAACGCTATCCTCCAGAAGAAGTTTAGATAGAGGTGAGACTGCTTGTGAGTCCTTTGCCCTACCTAATGCCCCAATGGCCTGTAATTGGCGTACGGGCTCGCTGTCGTGTATGCGCTCCAGATAGTCTTCTAATTTTCCGTTCGTTGATTGACTACTCATATTCTTCTCTACTTTTTTGCACTATATCGAGCACTGCCATAAATTCAAATAAATCAGACTCAGTCGAGTAGAACCAGCTAATTTATTTAAATTTATGAGCTAGTACGATGGATTATCGCTGAATGTCCATCGTTAGCTTATAAAAGTAATCGCGACCACCGTTATACTTTACTTTCTGGTAAAAGAAAAGAGATGAGGTGAGAAATGTGACAAAAAGCGGTTAGCAGTTCATCCTAAAGGTAGAGAACCCAAAAAGGAGGAAGGAATGCTAACCGCGCCAGAAATAACTATAGCAGTACTGATGAATGTATTGCAAGTAACGCCGATGGGAACAAACGTAAATGTAATGCGTCTGATGTGGGCAATGCTGAATGGGTCGTTTCTGAAAAGTCGAGGAGCAATCCATAGCGCATTGAAAGAAAGCGGGTTTGAAGATGAGGAGCTCCGGCGAAGCTGGTGGAGCTTTCGATATGGATCATGGGATATCACAAGTCTGCTGGGGTCGTGGCAAGAAGAAGTGGAAAGGGGAATGGGAGGCAAAAAAGTTAGAAGGGTACCGAGTGAAAAGCATAGATATCACAGGGTTCTGGCGACCGAAGCTGCAAGGGAAAGTGAACCGACTCTATAACTCAACGGCTCGTCGGGCATTGCCCGCGCTCATCTTTGGAGTGATGATAAGCTCGGGGGAGATAGGCGGGAAGCGAGTGCCACTGCTCAAGGCAATCATGAGATGCACGGTTGGAACAAAGGAAAGTGAGTTTCGGAAAAAGCTGCTGACAGAGACGAAGAAATCACTGGAGTCAGACGAAGTGGCGGTGGTCGATGCCGGGTTTACAATCAGAGAAATGCTAGAAAGCGGCATCGACCGATTTGTCCTGCGGGAAGCCATTAACTGCACAGTGCGCCGCAATGAGTTCCCCAAACGCAAAGAAAAAGGCAGACCACCTGAATATGGTGATATTGTGCGTCCGCTCTCTCGCAGCTATAAGGGAAAGCGACTCGAGGCTACAACTCCGGACTCGTCTGGTCGCTTTCTCTATAGTGGTCGCCTGATTTGCTATCAAGCATGGCACAATCTCGTCCCCAGAACAACCAAGGTGGATACAGCCAACCGTACCTACTCGATTTACGTCATTCAGGATCCGGCCTACAACACACCTTTGGTTTTGGCGACCGTTATGACTTTGCAGCCTGAAACCATTTATCTTGTCTACCTGGAACGCTGGCCTGTTGAACCTCCCCCCTTGGCTTCCAAGCAGATGATTGGCTTACATCGTCAATTTGTTCATGCCGATGAGGCTTGTTTCCGCTTACCTGAACTGGGGCTGCTGGCTGGCAATCTTCTTTCCCATTTAGCCGCTTCTCTTCCTCCCATACCGACTGGCTACTGGGATCGAGAGCCTCAAGCCACTCCCGGCAGGCTGCGCCGCGTTCTCTCGAGTGCTCTTTTTCCAACTCCCGACCAACTCGACCCTGACTTTCGGAAAAAGGCCTCGGTTTCACACCATTTACCTAAAGGCGTTCTCGCTCATCGCCGCCTCAATGCCGCTGCTTAAACTAGCCGAGCACTATTTTTACATTTTATCCCGTTTTTTCAGGGTGGATTCTTTTTTCCGCCCCTTTCGGTTTGCCCTTTGTCACTCAAGCCTTTACCAGAAAGTAAAGTTCAAACAAACTGACGCATCTCGCCTTGCCGACCAGATTTTTGAGATTGTTGATCAGCGGAATTTTGGTCGGGAACTGCTAGATGACGATGGCGAGCGATACGATCTTGCCAAACTCAACTTGATGGCCGGTCAGAAGGCAAAAAGTTCAGCCGCTTATCAAGCTGCACGCGACTACTTTGTGACCGGCATCGAGCTGCTGCCGCGGGAAATTTGGGCAGACGACTATGAACTGGCGTTTGTCCTTCATCTCCAGGCCGCAGAATGTGAGTATTTGTCCGGTCGATATGCCCACGCAGAAGCCCTTTTTCCGATATTGTTCAACCATGCGAAATCTAATATTGACAGAGCAAAGATATATGCCATCGAAATTGTTCAATATATCAATCAGAAAAAATTTGCCGAGGCCGTATGCTTTGGAAAAGAAAGCCTTAGCCTGTTTGGCGTCATCTTGCCGGAAATAGGGATAGAAGCGGAAATCGCACATGAATTGAAGACGCTTAAAGCCAACCTAGCGAACCAAATGCCCGATAGTCTTCTCGACTTGCCCCTAATGACGGATCCAGAGAAGCAGATGTTTCTCACACTGGCCAGCCATATCCACACGCCCTTCTACGTTGCCCAACCGAGCCTGGCACTTCTCTTGGGTTTGAAAGCAGTCAATGTATCATTGAGACATGGATATGCTCATGCTTCGATCGTTGCCTATGGTTCTTGTGGCCAAATGTTGGGGACCATGCGTGGTGAATTCGATCTGGGCTACGAGCTTGGTCAATTGGGCGCAAATTTGAGCGAGAAACTCGGTGACACCATGTTTCGATGCAAAGCGTACGTATTGGCTGCCATCACGTCCCATTGGTGCAGACCAAAGAATCTCGGCGACGCCCTGTTCCTCAAGGCGTACCAATCTGGAATAGATTCCGGAGATTTGCACTATGCCAGTCTTGCCTGTGGTCTGCCTATCTTGGGATACTTTACAATGGGGCGTAACCTGGACTTCATCGATGAAGAGATTAGAAAATTTGAAGGATTCCTGAAGGCGACGGATCACCCAATTTTCGATCTAGTGCTCACTGCAAAACAGAGCATTCTTGCTCTAAAGGGTCTCACAGAGAACCGGAGCACGCTCATGAGTGAGGGGTTCGATGAAGAATTGGTTTTAGAGAGAGCAAGCAGCACGTCCTATGATCATCTTGCCCACTGGTATTACGTTCGCAAGATGCAGCTTGCCCTTCTCTACGACGATATCCCAGGTGCGCTGGAGATGTCCAAAGGGTCAGAGAAAACGGTTGGTGGCGCATCAGGACAGATTTCTGTGTTTGAGCATTATTTCTATTCCGCACTCACACTCACCGCTCTGTATACCGATGCGCTCCCCGAAGAACGGCAGATATATTGGGAGAATCTAAAGGCGAAACAATATCAGCTAAAAGTCTGGGCGGACAATTGTCCAGAGAATTTCAATCACGCCTACCTTCTGGTGTCGGCAGAGATGGCCCGCATGACAAACAACAACTGGGAGGCGACGGAATTGTATGATCAGGCCATTGAATCTGCTGCCGAGCATGGCTTTCTCCAGAATGAAGCGTTGGCCAATGAACTGGCGGCTAAATTCTGGTTGAGCAAAGGGAAAATGGAATTTGCCCAGCTCTACCTCACCCAATCGCACGCGGGCTATCAGCGTTGGGGCGCCACGAAGAAGGTGAAAGATCTGGAAGAAAGATATCCATACCTGGCGCCAGAGTCGCCAGAGAAGACAGAACTAGTAATTACGACCAGTGACTACTCAATGTCATGAAAACAACTATGTCTCGTCTCACGATCTATCTCCTTGGGCCACCACGGGTTGAACTCGATCATTCACCCCTTTCACTGAGTCGTCGCAAAGCACTGGCCCTCCTGGTCTATCTAGCTGTTGAACAGCAGCCACAGAGCCGTGATAGTTTGGCCACTTTCTTCTGGCCGGACTACAGCCAACGCGACGCACGAACCGACCTCAGCCGCACCCTCTCCCATCTCAACCGGACACTTGGGGAAGGATGGCTTGCGTCTGATCAACAGCGAATTGGAATGAATCCGGACGCCAATATTTGGGTAGATATAGTTGACTTTCAGCATTTGGTTATCCAGGGACAAGCCAGGGCAGAGCAGCAGCTCGCTCTGCTGACCACCGCTGTGGAACATTATCAAGGCGACTTTATGGCTGGTTTTGCCTTATCCGATAGCCCCTCCTTCGACGACTGGCACGCTTTCCAGACGCAATCACTCCAGACACAGTTGGCTCAGGCGCTGGAGAGACTCTCACAACTCCATGCGGTCCAAGGTGATTTTGCTCAAGCGATCATCTTGGGTCAGCGTTGGCTCAATCTTGATCCACTCCACGAACCGGCCCATCGTCAACTGATGTTGCTCTATGCTCAAGCAGATCGTCATGCGGATGCCTTGCGCCAATACCAAGAATGTGAGCGCATTCTACGCCAGGATTTAGATGTGGCGCCAGATGTTGAAACGACCCAGCTCTTTGAGGCGCTCAAGTCAAAACGATTACCCGTGTCTTTGGTGTCGACGGAACCACAACCGGCAAAAGTGACGGTTGGTCAATCCGCTGTGGGGGAGAATTTATTCCACGTTCTACCTGAGAGCGAACGCGGAGTCTTTGTGGAGCGAGATCAGGAACTCGACCAACTACACAAATATCTAACGGCCGCCCTTTCTGGCGAGGGGCAGGTGGTTTTTGTCACAGGTGAAGCAGGAGCAGGTAAAACGGCATTGGTCAACGAGTTTACCCATCGTGCCCAGGAAGAAATCTCCGATCTGCTCGTGGCCTATGGCAATTGCAATGCCCAAACTGGTGGTGGCGACCCCTATCTACCTTTTCGAGAACTCATCTCCTTGCTCACAGGGGCCGTGGCGCATGAGCAGAGCCAAGAGCTAATTACGTAGGAGAACGCAAAACGTCTGCAACGCTTTCTACCAGTGGCTGGTTCGCTGTTAGTTGAACAGGGTCCAGACATGGTCGATACCATTCTGCCCAGCGCAACACTAATTGAACATGCCCAAGTGCTCTCCGCCGGGACAGATGGTTGGCTTCTTCGTCTCAAGAGATTGGTTGAACAGAAGCGGCTCGGTGCCGCGACTCGTATACAGCAATCGCACCTCTTTGAGCAGTGCACAACGTTGCTCTGCGGCATGGCTACGCGACAACCTTTGCTCCTCATCCTTGATGATCTGCATTGGGTGGATTCCTCGTCAGCAGAACTGCTATTCCACCTGGCGCGTCGCCTGGCTGGGAGTCGTATCCTGCTGGTAGGCACCTACCGCCCCGAAGACGTGGCTCATGGGCGAAATGGCGAGCCACATCCGCTTACTTTGGTAACAAGTGAACTCAAAGGGCTCTATGGCGACGTCTGGATTTCGCTGAATCGGCTGTCAGAAGAAGCGCGTAGACGCTTCGTCGACCTACTCATTGGCAGCGAACCAAACCATTTGGACGAGAACTTCCGGCAGGCACTCTTTCGTCAAACCAGTGGGCACGCTCTTTTTACTGTCGAATTGCTGCGGGATATGCAGGAGAGGGGTGACCTTGTTCAAGATGAGAATGGATGTTGGATAATACAGGCTAATCTAGACTGGGCCTCATTGCCAGCCAAGGTTGAGGGGATCATTGAGCGACGCATTGAGCGTTTGACAGATGAACTGCGCGAATCGCTGACCATTGCAAGTGTGGAAGGTGAAGATTTTACGGCAGAGGTGATTGCTCGCATACAGGCGGTTGAGGTACGCGATCTGGTGCGGCGCCTCAGCACAGATTTGGTGCGGCGTCATCGGCTCGTGCGTGACCAAGGGGTTAAACGACTGTCTAGGCAGCGCCTCTCTCTTTTTCGATTTCGGCACAACCTCTTTCAGCAGTATATATACAACGGTCTGAGCGAATCGGAGCGGGCATACTTGCACGAAGATGTCGGCAGGGTACTGGAATCGCTCTATGGTGATCAAGAAGCCAAAATAGCGCCTTTGCTTGCTCGTCACTTCGAATTAGCGGGTCTGACCGAAAGCGCCATTCACTATTTGCAAATGGCGGGTGAGCAGGCGTTCCGCATCTCTGCCAACGCCGAAGCCGTCGATTACTTTGCCCACGCGCTCACCCTGATGCAGAGCCTCGATGGCGCGCCTGATCAAACATTGACAGAATTGCGACTGCAGGTCGGATTGAGCAACGCACTTCTGGTGACCAAGGGATACGCCTCACCCCAAGTAGAGGAAGCATTTCTTCGTGCCGAGACTCTTTGTCAAGAGATCGGTGACACGCCCGAAATCTTCCCTGTGCTCTATGGTTTGTGGACCTTTTTCCACGCCCGCGCCGATCATCAGCAGGCACGGTCCCTGAGCCAAAGATGGCTTTCTCTTGCAAAGCAACGGAATGAACCCATGCCGTTATTGACCGGTCATCGTACATTGGGCGTGACCTTACTACATATGGGTGAATTTGAGGCCGCGCGCACCCATCTTGACGCATGCCTGAGCCTCTACAAGGTGTCCGATCACAATACGCTCGTCGCCCAATATGGCCTGGATCCTGGCGCTGCTGGACATGTTCTTTTGGCGTGGACGCTCTGGCTATCGGGGGACAGGAAAGCTGCATTGACCAATTGCCAGACTGCCCTCGATTTAGTTGAGACGATCAACCATCCATTCAGTCAAAGCTTTGTACAGATTCATGCCGCGATCCTCTATCTGCTCGATGATGACGCGGAGCAAGCACGAAAGTGGGTCAGTGCAACTCTGATCCTCTGTAAGCAGCATGAGTTTCCTTTCTGGCTGACGACCGGCATGCTATTGGATGGATGGTTGCGGATTCTGAATGGACAGATCGAAAAAGGAATCAAGCAGATGGAACACTATCTGGAGAGATATGGTACCATGGGGGCAAGACTCTGGCGACCATGGTTTCTGTCGCTATTAGCGAAGGGTTATGCACGGGCGGGTGATGTAGAGACTGCACGCCACACTTTGGCCACAGCAAGAGAGTTATCTCAAGATAGTACAGAACGCTGGTCTATTTCCCTACTATAGCCTTTCAGGAAAAGATTTTCCCGTCATTGATGGCATTTCAGCCGGTCAGCTCGTCAGCTCTCTGGCTGACCGGCTGAAATGCTGACAAGCTACTGTATTGCGTGGAAAAACATTATCTGAACATCTATAGGAAATATACAGTAGACTGCAACGAGGAGAAGGCGTTCAGCTATAGCTTGGCAACTTTCTTTAGACCTGGCCACAGCGAACGCGACGCAAAGATCGCCCTCAGGTGCACTTTCCCCCCTCTCAATGGGGCGTAATGAAGGAGGTATATCCACATGCAAGAGACCAAATCTATCGAATCCCATTACTTTTGGCAAGGTAAGTTGGTTCGTCTGAGACCCTACCAGAATTCAGATTGGGAGACCCTCTATGTGGAGGATATGGACAGCGAAGGCAATTCGGGTCTTTGAACCTGGGATAAAGCTGCCGCGCTCGCCAGAAATGATCAAGGCGTGGATCGAGCAGATCCAATCGGCGGATACGAATGTGCTCGTATTTGCGATTGAGTCCCTCGCTGGCGAGTTTGTGGGAAACGCAAATATTCACGGGAGGGATGAACGGAACGGCACCTTTAGCTGTGCCGTTCGCATTTTTCGTCCGTTCCGACGACGAGGCTATGCACAAGAAGCATTTCGTATGGTGCTCAGATTCGGATTCCATGAATTACGCTACCAAAAGGCGAATACGGAGACCGTTGCCATCAACGAAGCGTCCATCAAGCTGCACCGCTCATTGGGTTTTCAGGAAGAAGGTCGCAGGCGGCGGAATGTTTTTACAGACGGGCACTATTACGACGAGATCCTGTTCGGGATGACACGAGAAGAATTTGATGCTGTCACCCGCGAAAGTAGCTAAAATACGAGAATTACCGTGCTTGTAAAATACCGGCAATGATAATGACATAGGCTAGAGCGACCAGTATGGCATGAATAATGATCGCAAACCAGGTGTTTCGAACACGCTGTGCAAAAAACGGCAGGATAAGATAAAGCGGCATGTCAGACAGCACATTGGAGAGCGTGTACCAGTGAAAGGGCACATTCCACAGCAAACCGTTCACAAGCCATGCCCACCGGCCATAGGTGGCTTGCTGGCGCGGGAGTACATATCCCCGCCAGACCAACTCTTCACCCAGAACACCACCGATGACCCAGATCAGCCAAAAGGGCAGAAGCCACCAGTTGACTGGGGTGAGGGGCACGCCCATGAATGTGGCATTACCCCTGCCTTGCGCAAGGGTTTCATAGGGATCTTTGAATATCTCGGGCACAATCTCTGGTGGGGCAAAGAAAGGTATGTTGTTCAAGATCGGAATTGTCCACGCGAGTGATTCATTGAGGAGCAGGATTCCCACAAAGACGAACGGTATCCACAACCAATATTTGCGCTCCAATCGCTGCAGCCGGAAGCGTGCGATAAATGTCGGCCAATCTGGTCTTTCCTCTCTGATATACAACCCAATAATCACGATAGCGTTCCCGATAGTGGGGATTAGTACGCTGGCCGACCACGAAAAGATTAATGGGATTCCTGCATCAGTACACAGCGGTACAAGATAATGAACGCTCAAGTAAATCAGGACGCCGGGAATTCCAAAGATCAGGAACGACTGCCAAAATGAGATGGGACGAATATCGTTTTCCATGAATGCTCTCCAAGTCGCGATTCTAATACGTTGGTGCTTTTTCTATACTCCGCAAATAAAAGACACATTTTGGATCGACTGATACTATAAGGGGGTTCACTCTTATGGTGCGTGGCACCAAGAGCAGTTACGCAAGGTGAATCGGGTCGGTGATAAAGAGAACCGAGAGACAGCTACAGAGCTAGCTTAGTGGATGCCTTTCCTCTTTCTCATCTGGGTATATCTGTTCTATCGTTGGGGTCACAAAATGAATAGCTTGACCGCATGTTCTCATCGGAGTGTATCCCTACAATTCTGGTGTAAGATATAACCCCCAAATAGATGCTGACGAGTTTATATCTGCAACCGCAAAGGGCTCTTGTTGTTTATGTACAGCGGAACTTATAATGATAGGCATGATGGAAAATATCTGTGAAGGTCCCATTCCAATGCTGACCACCAAACTGCACAGACCACCTGTTCGTCCACAACTCGTTGCGCGTCCGCACCTGATTGAGCGACTGCATGAGGGATTGTATCGCAAGCTGATCCTACTCTCGGCTCCGGCTGGATTTGGCAAAACCACGCTAATTAGCGACTGGCTGCGCCAGGTCCCTTTGCCTGTAGCCTGGCTATCCTTAGACGAAGGGGACAATGACCCCACCCGTTTTCTAACCTATTTTGTTTCTGCTCTCGCTCAGATCGATCTATATTTGGGGCAGTCCGCACAAGAACTGATCCGAGGTGGCAGACTTCCTTCAATCCAATCCTGGATAGCGATTCTAATAAGCGAATTGACCCTCACTGAATCTGTGATCGTGCTCGACGACTATCATCTTATCAATGCTGATTCTATCCACGAGGCGCTAGACATATTGCTTGAACACTTGCCGCAACAGATGCATCTGGTGATCAGCACACGTGAAGATCCACCGTTCCCTCTGGCGCGTTTGCGGGCACGTGGGCACATGCTGGAAATACGCGCCGTCGATCTACGATTTAAGTCTGAAGAGACTCTTCGATTCCTCAACCAGACAATGCATCTCAATCTTACGGCCCAACAAATTACGGCTCTTGAGAAGCGCACCGAAGGCTGGATCGCGGGCTTACAGCTGGCTGCATTATCCATGCAGAACATGGCAGATAAAGACAGCTTTATCAAAGCTTATGCTGGTGATGACAAGTATATAGTAGACTATTTAACAAGTGAAGTTATTGCGAGACAAACCCCTCAGATCCAAGCGTTTTTGTTGCGGACATCGATCCTGGATCGGTTTACGGCATCACTCTGTGCCTCAATCATGGGTCAGGTCGATGTACAAGAGGCTCTGACAGCAATCGAACAGGCGAATTTATTCCTGATTCCACTCGACAACAGACGGGAGTGATTTCGTTATCATCGCCTTTTTCGCGATCTGTTGCGTCATCGCCTGAAGCAAGAGATTCTTGTAGATGAACTGCACACACTCCACCGCCAATCTGCAATCTGGTTTGGCAAGCACCGTCTGATAGACGAAGCGGTACATCATTTCTTAGCTGCCACCGAGCCAGAGATGGCACGAACGCTCGTCGAAAATCATGCGCTCTCAGCCATCAAGGCAGGGTATGTACATATAGCGCACACGTGGATCAATATGTTGCCTGATGCATTCATCCGAGCGAGTCTGCGCCTCTGTCTGGATCGAGCTTGGTATTACGTGGTCATGGAGCAGCATCAACAGCTTGCCTCTCTACTCGCGACGATACATAGAGAACTGTCTCGTCACACCTTCCCGAATCGTGCAGAACTTGAGCAAGAGCTTTCTGCGCTGCAAAACCTGCTTTCTGCATATCAGGCTGCTTACGACAGAGCAGACAATCAGACTGCTTTCGCGTTCGGCCAGCAGGCGCTTGCCCAACTGCAAGAAGATGAACATTTTGCCAGAAGTTGGGTCTATCTGCTGTTAATTTCAGTGGCAGTCAATTTGGGGCAAATGGATCAAGCAGTTGAGTATGCGCAAACTGCCTATGAGTTGTGTCAGACGACAGGGAATCGCACGGGCAGTCTATGGGCGGTTGGGTTGCTGGCGCGTGCTCATATCCTACGTGCCGAACGTCCAGCGGTCGAGCGTACGTATCAGAGAGCGTTTGTTTACGCAAGGGACCAAGGCTGGGAATACTTGCCCTACATGGGCACAATCTACCAGGATTATGGGCAATTTCTCTCTACCGTCAATCGGTTGGATGAGGCCGAAGAATATCTACGTCGTGGGATCAAACTCAATCAGCGAGATCAACTCTCGAATGAAGAGATGGAGGGGCGCTTGTTCTTACGACAACTCCACTGGCGGCAAGGAATTGCGGACGATCCATTGACGTCGGATGAAGCGATTGATGCATTATGGTCCCAGCTCTATCATCAAGATCTGATGGCCGAAGACGCTGCTCTATTGGGCGCTCTGCGAGCACAGCAATGGCTACGAGAAGGAAACCTGATGCTCGCCTCGCAATGGATACAGCAGATGAACATTGCGCTTTCCGATGTTCCCGATTACCCGCTGGATATCGTCCCACTAACGTTCGTGCGTCTATGTCTAGCCCAAGACACTGAGTTCGACGCGATTCAGGTCTTTCTGACGAAGGTCGCGCATACAGTGAAAGAACGTGGACATACTTTGCGCATGATTGAATGTGGACTTCTACAAGCTCGACTCTATCTCAAGTTAGACAAATTGGGCTTGGCAGAGAATACCCTGGAACAAACTTTGTTCCTCGCTGAACCGGCCGGACTGATTGATATCTTCCTCAGTGAAGGGGGAGCCATTGTTGGACTCCTCGTCCGGCTTGGGCGCAAAGAGGGTCCATTACGACCGTACATTCACCACTTGCTCGCACTCTTAGCAGAATCACCCGATATAGAAGGAGACGCTTGCTCTGATCGGGAATCGAGCATGATCAGCTATCAACTGGTTGAGCCGCTAAGCCCGCGCGAGTTAGAGGTGTTGCAACTCATTGGTGACGGACAATCGAATGCCGAAATCGCAGAAGAATTAGTCATCACCGTTGGCACCGTCAAGAAACACATCAACCATATCTTTGGCAAGCTGGCCGTACGTAACCGTGTACAGGCCATCAAGCGCGCCCGCGAACTCACACTATTGAAGTAAGCTGCATCCTCTTGCAGTATACCCACAATTCACCCACTGATTCACCCCAAGGGGCAAGACATCCGCCCCGCGACCCGCTACACTATATCACATGCATGAGGCTTCGGCATACACCGGTTGCTCGTTTTAATTTTCTCAGAGATACCAAGTGAATTTACGCAATTTGTATAGCCTTTCAGGAAAAGATTTACCTGTCATGGATGGCATTGCAGCCGGTCAGCCAGAGAGCTGACGAGCTGACCGGCTGCAATGCTGACAAGCTACTGTTTTGCGTGGAAAAACATTATCTGAACATCTATAGTACTTTACTTTCTGGTAAAAGAAAAGAGATGAGGTGAGAAATGTGACAAAAAGCGGTTAGCGTTTCATCCTAAAGGTAGAGAACCCAAAAAGGAGGAAGGAATGCTAACCGCGCCAGAAATAACTATAGCAGTACTGATGAATGTATTGCAAGTAACGCCGGTGGGAACAAACGTAAATGTAATGCGTCTGATGTGGGCGATGATGAATGGGTCGTTTCTGAAAAGTCGAGGAGCAATCCATAGTGGATTGAGTGAAAGCGGGTTTGAAGATGAGGAGCTCCGAAGCTGGTGGAGCTTTCGATATGGATCATGGGATATTGCAAACCTGCTCTCATCGTGGCAAGAAGAAGTGGAGTGGAAAGGGAATGGGAGGCAAAAAAGTTAGAAGGATACCGAGTGAAAAGCATAGATATCACAGGGTTCTGGCGACCGAAGCTGCAAGGGAAAGTGAACCGACTCTATAACTCAACGGCTCGTCGGGCATTGCCCGCTCATCTTTGGAGTGATGATAAGCTCGGGGGAGATAGGCGGGAAACGAGTGCCACTGCTCAAGGCAATCATGAGATGCGAGGTAGGCACAAAGGAAAGTGAGTTTCGGAAAAAGCTGCTGAAAGAGACGAAGAAATCACTGGAGTCAGACGAAGTGGCGGTGGTCGATGCCGGGTTTACAATCAGAGAAATGCTAGAAAGCGACGTCGACCGATTTGTCCTTCGGGAAGCGATTAACTGCACAGCGCGCCGCAATGAGTTACCCGAACGTAAGGAAAAAGGCAGACCACCCGAATATGGTGATATTGTGCGTCCGCTCTCTCGATGCTATAGGGGAAAGCGACTCGAGGCCACAACTCCAGACTCGTTTGGTCAATTTGTCTATAGTGGTCGCCTGATTCGCTATCAAGCATGGCACAATCTCGTCCCCAGGACAACCAAGGTGGATACAGCCAACCGCACCTATTCGATTTACGTCTTTCAGGATCCTGCTTATCACACACCTTTGGTTCTGGCGACCGTCATGGCTTTACAAGCTGAAACCATTTATCTTTTCTCTGGAGCGCTGGCCTGTTGAACATCCCCCCTTGGCTTCCAAGCAGATGATTGGCTTACATCGTCAATTTGTTCATGCCGATGAGGCTTGCTTCCGCTTACCTGAACTGGGGCTGCTGGCTGGCAATCTTCTTTCCCATTTAGCCGCTTCTCTTCCTCCCATACCGACTGGCTACTGGGATCGAGCCTCAAGCCACTCCCGGCAGGCTGCGCCGCGTTCTCTCGAGTGCTCTTTTTCCAACTCCCGACCAACTCGACCCTGACTTTCGGAAAAAGGCCTCGGTTTCACACCATTTACCTAAAGGCGTTCTCGCTCATCGCCGCCTCAATGCCGCTGCTTAAACTAGCCGAGCACTATTTTTACATTTTATCCCGTTTTTTCAGGGTGGATTCTTTTTTCCGCCCCTTTCGGTTTGCCCTTTGTCACTCAAGTCTTTACCAGAAAGTAAAGTAGTATATCATCAGCTTTTTATAAGGGAGAATACCATGACCGTATCCGGCTCAGTAGCGACGGGTGACGCGACTGCGACGACTGTTGGGTTATTGCTGGACGGTATGTGGTATACTGACTATACCGTGTCTTCAGGTTCTTGTACGAACTAGGCAAAAATGTGCACCCTACAATTGGGAAATATATGACACAAGAGCACGACAACAGTCAGTCAAGCCGCGTGATCCGTAGCTATCTGCTCCTATCTGGCCTATACACGCTTTCCGCCTCTCTGATTTGGGGTGTAAACACACTCTTTCTGCTTTCTGCCGGGCTTGACATTCTGCAAGTCTTCATTGTCAACTCGATCTTCACTGGCAGTATGGCTCTTTTCGAAATCCCCACTGGAGTCCTAGCCGACACACGCGGTCGGCGCACATCGTTCCTGCTCAGTGTGGCGGTGGTACTCATCGGGACGTTGGGCTATGTTGCCGCATCAACCATTGAGAACAATCTATGGCTCTTTGCCCTGACATCGGTCGTGCTCGGCCTGGGATACACCTTCTACTCGGGAGCAATGGAAGCCTGGCTAGTGGATGCACTCAATGCAACGAGGTATGCAGGGGAATTGGACCAGATCTTTGCACGCGGCGCAATGGTGTCTGGGGCAGCCATGTTGATTGGCTCTGTGGCGGGCGGTCTGTTCGGTAGCTGGTCCCTCGCAATCCCCTTCCTCATGCGGGCGGCGTTGTTGGCCCTTGTCTTCGGCGTAGCATTTTTCTACATGCACGATTGGGGTGGTTCATTTTAGGCGGACAATTAGGTTTACATTTTTGCAAAGAGAAAAGATGTTTATATTTTCTACTTTGAGCCATGCTCAGGCAGAAAATGACCTCATATAGATTTTTATCTATGTATCAAAAGTGTAAACCTAATTCTGAACCACCCCGCACGATTTGGGTTTTACGCCACACCGCCTCCAGCTTTCTCAATTGCCGGGAGAGATGAGCAAGATTGCCCAGACTAGCATCACCTATGGCTGGCAGAATCGCTCCGTACGTTTGCTTGTTGTCGCTTCCATGATTCAATCAATCTTTGTAGCGTGGGGCTTTTATGCCTGGCAACCCTATTTTCTGGAATTGCTTGGGCGCAATGCTGCCTGGGTGGCGGGCGTGATAGCCGCACTCATCTCAGTCTCTACCATGATCGGGAATTCGGTTGTGGAGTGGACCACCCGCTTCTGTGGCAGGCGCACAACTTTATTGCTTTGGGCAGCGAGCATCCAAACTATCGCTGTGGTCGGCGTGGGTCTGGCAACGTCGTTCTGGAGCGCAGTGCTGCTCTATTTGGTTGCAATGGGAACGATGGGTGTCTGGGGACCAGTACGTCAAGCCTATATGCATCAGATGATTCCCTCTGAAGAGCGAGCAACGGTACTCTCGTTTGATTCGCTGGTCACCAGCAGCGGGAGTGTTCTTGGTCAAACAGGGCTGGGCGCTTTGGCACAGACGCGCTCGATCGCGGCTGGATATGTCACAGGTGGGTTGACGATAATACTCGTGTTGCCGATCATCTTTTGGCTGCGACGACGTGATGATGCAGCTGATATCATAGTCGGTGAGGTCGCCCAACAGGGTGCTTGTGCTGCACATGGGATTCCGAGTGTGTCGGCTGTTGACACCGCGGCTGTACCAGCAAAACCCACCATTTCGTCATAAAAGCACCTCTACCGCATCTTGGAGACACGTTTCGACGAACTCTTTACAGCGAGCGACGACGGCTTGGTACCAAGCTGGTTTATGCCTGGAAGCGAAATTCTCATCATTTGGAAGCCCACGACAGCGAAGCAGACTCAGTGATCGGCAAGGTCATTCTCCGTGTGTTCTGGACATTCGTGTTCCGGTCAACGCGGTTGCCCTGGCCAAGATAGATGCCACACTGTCTGAACCGTCGTTTGGCATGCCATGCGCGTAGTCGATTTGTGGTATAATGAAAGTATATTGGGAGCAGTCAAGGATCCGGCTACCGTTGAACGATTCGTGCTGGGAAGCCCCCTCTATACTATTCTCGAAACTGGACAATAAGTGTCATATTGGAGGCGTTATGCGGTAGGCACAGGGACCAATAGCGTCAGCCCGATCCTAAGTGCTTATCCGAAAAGTTCTGTGCCAAGCATTCGGCTCGAGAGGCTGGTTGGACTCACAACCACTTTTCGGATAGGTTCTAAGCCCTGCTTATCTTTTCCTTGGAGTTGGACCATGACAAATGTAAAGCAAGATCTAACGATTGATTCTGATGGCAACATCACCGGGACGTCCAAAATTACAGGGATCGTTCCAGTGTTCGGGATCAGATCGTACGAAGAAGCCATCGCTCACTATGTAGATTGGCTCGGATTCAATCTCGACTGGGAATGGCGAGAAGCGCCGGGACGTCCCGTCATCATGGCGATCTCCCGCGATGGAACATCCCTGATGCTGAATGAAGACGATGAAGGCTCGGTCGGCTCTTGGCTAACGCTGAACGTAACGCATATCCATACCCTCGCAAATGAATGGAATGCCAAGCGTCCAAACTCGGTCACCGTTGTCGTGGAACCGCCATACGACATTCCGTCAATCATGCTGACTGACCCATTTGGCAATCGCATGGATTTCCAACAGCCTATCAGTGCAGAAGAAGAGGAGGCCAGGAAACACCGTGCCTCGCTAATGCGTGATTACATTCGGCAACAGCTTGCTGATGGAAACCCCTGTCCCACGCCTCAAGAAGTCGTCGAGGCGATCGGAAGACCACTTGGCCTGGCCATGGATATCCTCTGTGAGTTCCCGGAATACAAGTAAGCGGTATGCAAGCCGAAATGCCTGTCCCATTCCGACCCGCTAGCCGCGTCTATCAAAACCATCACTTGGACAGCACGCGATGGGATCCTTACGTGCCGCGAGATTATGACATTATCATCTCAACCGCCTACAAATCGGGCACAACCTGGACCCAGTCTATCGTGCGCGAGCTTGTCGTCTACGCTATGCGACAAGCAGGCATTACTGATCCGGCCCATTTTCCCGAACCAGATAACGGTTCCAGCCTTTGGCCCGATATCCGCATCCGTGGTTCCGTCGACGAACTCTATGCCAAAATGGAAGCCCAGCAGCATCGTCGTTTTCTCAAGAGCCATCTGCCATTGGATGGGTTATCCATCTATACCCAAGTTAAGTATTTGATCGTCGTCCGCGACCCGCGCGATGTCTTCATGTCGCTCTGGAATCACTATGTCTCATACACCGAGGATACCTATACGCGATTCAACGACACGCCCGGTCGACAGGGTGATCCGTTTCCCCATCCGCCTGCCAACATCCATGATTTTTGGGAGATGTGGATCAGTCGTGGCTGGTTTGACTGGGAGCAGGAAGGGTATCCCTTTTGGGGCAATATGCGCCACACCCAGAGTTGGTGGGACTACCGTCATCTGGAGAACATTCTATTTCTACATTACGCCGATATGAAGGCCGATCCGTTCAGAGAGCTTGGCCGCATTGCCAACTTTCTTGACATTGAGATTACCGACGAGGCATTGGCCCGAATCGTCGACCACACCAACTTAAACACAATGCGCCAGCGCTTCAGCGCAGCGGAGGCAGAATCGGACAAGCCGCTCATCTGGCGGGAAGGTGCCAAGGACTTTTTTCATCAAGGCATCAACGGTCGTTGGCAAGGGGTGTTGACGGAGGCGGAACTGGCGATGTATGAGCAGACCAAGTCCCGAGTCTTGACCCCGGAGTGCGCTCGTTGGTTGGAAGTGGGGCGGGCAGCAAGGGGATGAAGTCCTGTTTGGCATGACGCGTGAAGAGTTTGACACCCTCACCCACAAAGTTGGTTAAAGAACAGGCATTACCGCCTCGCCAATGGTACCCGCCAGAACTAGATTTTCGTCCACATCGACGACATTTATCATTGCAAGCGCAGAACTGCAAATGCGATCAGATGCATGGTTGTATGAGCAATCATGGACGCTTCAAGTCCCCGACGCCAGAAGAGCCAGCCGTAGACCAAGCCCACCAATGTATTGATGCCAATGATGAGAACGCTCCACAATGGGCCGGTCATTCCCAGCATGAACGCGGTTGGCAGGTGCAACAGCCCAAAGCAGAGCGCTGCCAGTATATTCCCACCCCACATCGTGCCGAATCGAGGTGCTCCCTGTCGGCGTTGAACAAATCGCCAACCCGCCCAAACGAATAGACTCATCAGCCCCCAGCGTGCAATCAGCTCCTCGGTGATCCCACCGTAAAGAACCCGCATCAGCAGCGGCATTTCCGCACCAACATCGATTTGTGTAGGCATCATATGAAACTGAATCCAACCGTAGAGGCCCAGGATGCCAACCGTCAGCAGGCCACCGAACAACCCAGGGATAAGCTGTGGTTTGAGAGCGTACCAAACAGACGATCCGCTTACCAACGCTTCGATAACCGGCGCATGCAGTCCCACACGGGGTGCTGTGTTGACGCCAATCAAGAGCAAAATGACCAATAGCAACGCGCTCTGTACTAAAACGAGTACACGCAGGACAATTGCAATGAGACCCCATATACCGGGAGGTCCTGTTATGTATAGTTCATCTGGTATGGTCAATGGCTGCCACCAGAGCGTCAAAACACCCAGTATTCCTAAACCAAAGAGCATGAAAAATAGAGAGACTTTGGACAGATGTTCGTTAGTGGGTGCGTCATTATTAGTTTCCATCTCAAAGATGGCCGGATTGGTAATCCTTGATGTTATTGTTGTCATGATTCAAATAGCTCCTTTTTATTTATTTTCAGATATGTCCATTGTTCCAGCTTGCCTGCCCTAATTATAGCCACCAACATTCGCAGAACTATCGCATGAACGAGGCTTGTACTTCGCAAATTCATCGCACAGACGCGATTTTTAGAGTTGTGGCGGGCCAACGAGAGCTATGCTACAATTGTGTAGTTGCGTTGATCGCACGACTTCCCTCCCTTGAGTTACAACTCATTTGGAAAACAACTATGTCTCGCCTCCGGCTTTATCTCTTCGGTTCGCCGCAAATTGAGTTAGATGATCTTCCTCTATCGTTGAGTCGCCGCAAAGCCCTCGCTCTGCTGGTCTATTTAGCCATTGAACAACAACCACAGAGCCGGGACTCATTGGCCGCCTTCCTCTGGCCGGAGTACAGCCAACGCGACGCCCGCACCGACCTCAGTCGCACTCTCTCCTATCTCAACCGAACCCTCGGTGAAGAGTGGTTGATTGCAGATCGCCAGCACATCGGCATCAATCCAGAATCCGATCTTTGGATAGATGTGGTCGACTTCCGGCAGTTGGCAACTCAGGCAGGGATTACGGTCGAGAGCACACCAGAAGAGCAACTCGCTCTGCTAACCACGGCTGTGAATGGCTACCAAGGCGACTTCATGGCTGGCTTTTCCTTGCCCGACAGCCCTGCCTTTGACGACTGGCACACCTTGCAAACGCAGACGCTCCAGCAGCAGTTAGGGCAGGTATTGGAGCGACTTTCTCAATTGCACGCAGCGCAAGGAGAGTATGACTCGGCCATTGCCGCGGCACAACGCTGGCTCAACCTAGATCCGACACGAGAGCAAGCGCATCGCCAACTGATGCTGCTCTATACCTGGTCAGATCAGCATGCGGCTGCTCTGCGCCAGTATCGGGAGTGTGAACGCATTCTAAACGAGGAACTTGGCGTGACACCGGATGGAGATACAAAGCAACTCTTCGAAGCGATCAAGGAGAGGCGGCTGCCAGCATCTGCGCTGACGCTTGAACCACCGCAGAGCGCTAGCTTTATTGCACAGTCTCATCCTGGTCAAGAGATGCTCGTCACTTTACCTGAACCCTCGCACACTGTCTTTGTCGGGCGGATGCATGAACTGGACCGATTAGATGGGTATCTGAAGGCTGCACTCGCTGGTCGTGGTCAGGTGGTCTTTGTAACAGGTGAAGCAGGCGCTGGCAAGAGTGCATTGGTCAGTGAGTTTGCCCAACGCGCCCAGGTTGTCCAACCAGATCTGGTCGTCGCGTACGGAAATTGTAACGCCCAGATTGGAATCAGTGACCCCTATCTACCCTTTCGTGAGCTTCTGTACGCGATGGCTAGCAATGTCATGCTGGCACCTATCTTGGCGCAGATTATCGTACAGCGAGCACCTGCTTTGGTCGACACATTGCTGCCAACCGGCGATCTCATCGGTGGACTGAATTGGGGAGGAACGGACGAGCCAGGTTGGCTTTCTCAATTGGAGCAAATTGCGACACATCAGCGTACTTCTGTCGGTAACTTGGGACTCGAACAAAGTCGCATCTTCGAGCAGGTAACCGCCGTTCTGCTGACGCTAGCGGTCCAACAACCACTAGTGCTCGTGCTGGACGATCTGCATTGGGTGGATGCTTCTTCCGCCGCTCTGTTGTTTCATCTAGGGCGACGGATTAACGATAGTCCGATTCTGATCATTGGTACCTATAGACCCGAAGACATAGATGCCAAACCGGCTGATCATCATCCACTCGTCAGTATCACGAGCGAACTAAAGCGAATCTTTGGTGATGTCTGGATCTATCTTAATCGTCTGGGACAGGAGGAGCGTCGTGAGTTTATTGATGCTTTATTGGATAGTGAGCCCAATCATCTCGGCGAGACATTTCGCCAGGCTTTCTTTCGCCATACAGGCGGCCACGCCCTCTTTACGACCGAACTATTGCGCGATATGCAGGAGCGAGGCGATCTGCTCAAGGATGAGGCAGATTACTGGATTGAGGGTTCAACACTGGATTGGGGCTCGCTGCCAACGAAGGTGGAGGCCACGATTGGCAAGCGTATTGATCGGTTGGATGGGGATCTGCGGGAGATTCTATTGGTTGCCAGCGTACAAGGAGACGAATTTAGTGCCGAAGTCATTGCCCAAGTCCAGGGAATTGAAGCGCGAGAGGTCGTGCGCAAGCTAAACCGGGCATTGGGGAAGCAGCATCGACTCATCGTAGAACAGGGCCGTCAGAAAGTTGGAAGTCGGTGGCTCTCCAGCTATGTATTTCGACACATCCTATTTCAGCACTATTTGGTGAACACATTGGGGGATGCCGAGCAGAGTTATTTGCATGAGGAAGTTGGGAATGCCTTAGAGACTTTGCATGATCATGAGACTCAGTAGATCCAAATTTCAGGTTTTGAGAGAGAATTCTGGCTAAACAGTTGACATAAATACAAATTTGCCGGTCGATATCTAGTTTTTGCGTTAGATTTGGGCGATTTTCAGATATGAAATAGGTTGTTTTCTGTAACCGAAATCTGAATAAATGACTCCAAAATCCCTGCAATCTCGACTGAAAATCGCCAAAAACGCCAAATTTGGATCTACTGAGTCTGAGCAAGTCGCAGCCCAGTTGGCATATCACTTTCAGGTAGCGGGGATCACGGACAAAGCCGTCAGATACTTGTTTCAGGCCGGACAGCGGGCGATGCAGATGGCGGGTAATGATGCCGCAGCCAATCACTTCATCCAAGGGTTAGCATTGCTCGAGCATTTGCCGGAGAACACAGAACGTGCGCACCAAGAATTGGATCTGCAGATACCTTTGGGCATTGCGCTGTCTGCCATAAAGGGCTGGAGTGCGCCAGAAGTAGGCTACGCATTTGAACGAGCCAAGACGCTCTGCGAGCAGTTGGGTGTAGACGACACATTCCAACTCTTCTCGGTGACGCGGGGGCTCTGGGAGTACTATGAGCTGACTGGTGAGTTACGCACAGCACGTTCATTAGCTGAACAGCTCCTTGGTATTGGGCATCAGTCTGCGGATCCTTTACTCCTCTTGACAGCCCACAACGTGATGGGTGATATCTCCTTTTGGTTAGGTGAGTTTGCCACGGCCAAAATAGAGCTTGAGAAGGCGCGCATGCTGTACGCTCCGCAGTTGCACCATGCTCCCTCGCTCCTCTATTCGGCATATGATCCTGGTTTAGCCTGTCTCAGTTGGGAGATCCTGGTTTTTTGGTTAATGGGATACCCACGCCAGGCCCTCCAACAGCAGGAGCAGACCCTGGCCTTATCGCATGAGTTAGGACACCCCTTCAGCTTGGCGTTATTGCTCTTCTTCACGGTCTATCTATATCAGTCGGGTCACGAGCCACAAAAGACTCAAACTTGGTGCGAAGCGTTAATTGCACTTTGTCAGAAAGAGAATTTCCCAAACCACGAGGGATTCGGAAAGATCCAGCTGGGCTGGGCGCTTGTCATGCAAGGACAAGAAGAGAAGGGGATTGCCTCCATGCAGGAGGGCGTGGCAATCTGCCAATCAATCGAAGCAAAAGGCTGGCTCACCTATACGCTCACGCTCTTCGCCGAAGTATATCTGCAATTGGGGCAAATTCATGCCGGACTTGACGCCTGCCGTAAAGCCCTTGATGTAGTAGATGAAACCGGTGAAGCATTTCAAGAAGCAGAATTACATCGTCTCAATGGAGAACTGCTCCTGCTCACTGGGTCGGATGAGGCGAAGAGAGAGGCCGAGAAATCCTATCGAAGGGCGATTGAAGTCGCTCGCCGACAACAAGCGAAGATGTGGGAACTGCGAGCCACAATCTGCCTGGCTCAATTGTGGCAGAAGCAGGGCAAGATCGTCGAAGCGCACCAGATGTTGGCTGAGATCTACGACTGGTTCACCGAGGATTTCCATACGGCTGACTCGAAGGAAGCCAAGGCGCTGTTAGAAGAACTAAGTGCCTATGGCAATTCTCACTAACTTCGAACTAGCGTCACGCCAGGCTTGCATCATTGCAAGGGCCAGCCATTCCGTATCCTTGGCTATAGATGTTCAGATAATGTTTTTTCTCGCAAAACAGTAGCTTGTCAGCATTTCAGCCGGTCAGCTAGTCAGCTCTCTGGCTGACCGGCTGAAATGCCATCAACGACAGGAAAATCTTTTTCTGAAAGGCTATAGCTTAATCTTTAACTTATTTTTCGGCTATTCATGAGTATCACCATTGGGCGTCCAAGTATAAAAATCTAAATTGCAGATTTCCTGGAAGCCCAGCTTGGCACAGATGGGGGCCGATGTGTCGCGCACGGCCTGGATGACGGCTGCCTCGATACCATCAGCCCGCGCATCGGCCAACCGCTGAGCGACAAATGTGCTGTAAATTCCCCTACCTCTGTATGCTTCCAGCGTTGCTGAGCCTTGCAAAACAACAACAGGCTGTTCAGGGACATAGAGCAAATAGCCAAAGCCAACTGGTTCACTCATGCCATCAATGTAGGCTAGATAGCGACGTACCTTGAGCGTGTCGGCGCTGCCCACCATAATTTTGTCGCTCAACTCCGCAACATTGGCAGGCAGACCGTAAGCATCTCCAACCATATCGCGGGCAGCCAGCATCTCCTCATCAGTTGCTTCCCGAATCTCTACATCTGGATTGGTCCGAATGGGGATGCTTAGATCGGTCAACACCATCCCGGCCATTTCAAATGCCTTTTGCAGTCCGGCAGATTCAAGCCGTTGGCCCAGGTCAGTTGGCGTGGTGCTGGGCGTGAGGAGCCATCCAAAAGACTTCTCCTGTTCGGCAAAATAGGTCCGTATCTGGTGAATCGTTGCGTCTGTCTGATCAGGATCAAGCCTGGCTGCTCCGATTATATTGAGCAAGGGATGCGACAGTGGAGAAGTTCGTCCCTGGACGCCGGGAAAATTGAGGTGCTCCGAAATGCCTGGCAGATGGGGGAACATCAAAAAGCTGTTCTCGATGGTATTGAGCAATAGATCGTTTAAGACTAACATGTGTACTTTCTCCTCGATTTATGGGTGGTATATCACAAATTATGGAAAAGCGATTTGGTCTATCGGAGCGAAAGTAAATTTGTACACAATTTGGGATACCACCGATTTGAGTTTATGTGGTGACAAAACACCTTGAAGCGAATCCTCGTTTTAGCTGGATGGCAATGTTTATTCGTTCATGAAGCGGAACAAACGAGCTGTTTGTTCTACTTGACCAACACAGTGACTATGACTATCGCGTCTATTCATCGGGGATCAATGAATTGATCACACCCATATCGATCACAGGCATCCACGCGTAAATATGTTCCTTGCAAGATTCCTGGAAGCCATACTTGACAAGCACGCGGCGCGACATGGGCCCAGCATTGATTGTGGAAACCTCATATTGTCTTGCTCGTGCATGCTCCAGTCGTTGACGCAACAGAGTTGAGTAGATGCGTTGACACCGAAAGTCAGGCATTGTTGCAGCACCACCGAGATAGGCAACGCCACATTTGAGCAGCAGTGCCGCAAATCCTGCAGGGGATCCATCCATATAGGCGATAAAACGGCGATGTGTATCTTGCTTATCGGGATCGATCATGTTTTTGATCACCATCGATTTTACGCGTTCGGTCTGCTCGAGTGTACGGTGAAAACAGGTGGCACCAATCATCATATAGTCGTCTAGTGCGGGGTCGTCGGGATCGTCAATTTGCCGGATGTCAAGGGCCGGATTGGTTGGAATTTGGTCGATGTTGTCGAGTCCAGTGAGAGCCAGATTGCCGATCCCTCTTGCCAGCACAAGACCATGTGCCTCCAGACGTTGGGGAAGATCCGCGGGCGTGTCCGTCGGCCCCACGATCCAGGAGAAACCAGCGTCACGCTGGCGATATGACTCAATGACGCGCTCGATTTGAGCATCCGCTTCGTCTGCGGTCCAGTGCGCACCATAAAAATAGTTGCCGGCTGGATGCGTATCGTCCGAGACACTACCTGCTTGCCCTAAGCTGCGAAATACGCTGATGTGAGATGGCGGTGAATCTGTCATCGGATCCGCTGTATAAAAGCCCTCTGCAAAGATCTGATTGAGTTCATCTTCGGACAGCGTGGCGGGCGCGATCCATCCATTGCGGTGTGCGCTAGGAATCGGCTCTGGGCAATAGATGTCGATAGCGTGAATCTGCCCATCCTGAAATGAGAAAAAGGCCGAGCGATTGTGTTCCACATACCGTTGATCTTCGGTGGCCTGAATACGAAATTTGGCTGCAACCTGTTCGCTGTCGCCAATGATATGGAAGATTTCGATCGTGGGGTCGGGCCAGGCGGCTAATTCTGTCGCTATCGCATCGACCATGCGTTTGTATGCACAGTGCATTTGCAGACCGTCCCAACGATGAAGTCGTAGCATCCCATCTGGATGCAGAATCGAGTCGAAAAGAGCGGTGTTCTTGGCAACCAGTGCATTTAGAAATTGCTCAATCATCTCTTTGCCCTGCTGGATTGCCTGGTGGCTTGTGCCATTGACGTAAATTTGTTCGCTCATTTTTATACCCCTTTGTCTGTATGCGGTTTGAATTAGGATGACGCATTGATATATTTGATATGATAGCGCATGAATTTCGCAAAAGATTCGCAAATCGATGAGAGACCTTTCGCAAAAGAGGTTGTTGGAGTCAAACAAAGTCCGCCCAAAAAGACGGACTTTGTTTGGTCTATCGATGCCGATCAATGTTGCATCAGGGGAATGAAGGTGTGTAATATCAGCTTTGTGTTAGGGCTTGTTTGCGGTAAGGAGGCGGCATTGATGTTGCCATAGCAGTCCCAGCCTCCAGCCTGATTTTGGATACAGATTTCGCCAGATGATGCGCCGATTGTACCGGTGTTGTCTACAGTAACTGTGATCTCTGTTGTGCCACTGCCTGCTGTTTTTGTGATCGTTCCTGCATTTTCAATCAAGAACGGAGGAGGCTCCCAGGCCGTGATATCACTGTCGGTCTGTATGTCGAATGTGGCGTTGGTCATGTTCTTGAAGAGAGCGCCATCACCGAATTTAAGTTCGCCCAAACCGCTCCACGTTGCTGTCTGCGAATTTTCTATGGTGCGTCCTCTGAAGTTTTTGGCATCATCCCCTTGGATGTTCAAATCCTTGTTCGCTATGACTTTGCCCGTACCGCTCATGTCACCCTTTATCCAGGTAAACAAGCCGTTGGCAACTAAATCTCCGTTGCCCATCAGGTGCCTGTTCATTGTGAATGGCCCATTGACTGTGAGTGTTACGCTGTCGGTAATTGTCAAACTGTCGAAATTAATAAAGAGTGAGGCGACGGATGTATTGCCAGTCAAAACTGGATTTCTTGGTTGATGCGGATGCCCGATTACAACATGATCGGCGGCGAACGGTGCTTTGTCTCCGTTAGAACCGCGGCAATCTATCCAATTGCCTGTGTCGAACCAGTCTACGCTGACAACACCGAACCATTTGCAATTCAATGCGATGTTATATTTTAGGCTGAGATAATCCTCCACTGAATCGCGTTCTGCGTCATCCAAGCTGCGGCTATAGACGATTATTTCGGCGATATCGCCTTGAAAATACTCGCTGGCTTGCGTTACCTTTCGTCCGATCTTGATCCCGCCATTTCCCCCAACATTTTGTAGCGTTGGGCTGATATATCCGGTTTGCCCGACACCTGGGCTGTAGACAAACAGGTTGTTGACTTTTTCCTCATCCAGCATAACTGTCGCGAGAGATCACTCATTGGCTGTGTATGGTGCAAGGCAATTGCCGTCATTGTTCTGTCCGCTGAAGCCGATCCCGCCCGTGCTGCCACAGTCAGTCAAGAGCATGGCGGCGCGACGTCCAGCCTCCAGGGAATCATGGTTCTGCTCAAAGACAACCTGAAGTCCTTCAATATCCGATTTCCAGACGGCGATCATCGTGAAATCGTCATCACCCTCGTCCAAGATTGCTGGACCAGATAGGTGCTCCCACTGTTGCAGCCGCAATGTGGGCTCATCGTTCGGACCATCCGTGTGATAGGACGGAGAGAAGGGAAAACCAGTCTGCGTGACATGATTGCCGTTCCCACTTTGATCTTGCCAGCAATTTACGTCATCTGTGTCTGCTGCTTCATTGCCGCTCGTACACCCTGCGTCGGTGTAGACACCAGCATCCGCCTTGAGCCAGAGGACCAGGCTGCTATTGCCATCGGTTGTGCCCACACCTCCTGGTCCCGAACCGCTTGTGCTCAAAGCCCACGCAGGCATTGCACTCAAAAATAGACCGAATAAAGGGATAAACAGGGCGACGATTCTTAAAGGCAGAATTGAAATGAATATTGAATGATTGAAGGTCTGTTGATTTTTGGTTAACATGATTTGATTTCCTTTATTTTTGTTTTTGTGCAAGTGTTCACACACATTTGCCACGATGTCGTGACGATTTGGTCCTAGATCAGGATAATTTGGATTATGTCTGGGCTTGCCTTTCGTTTATAAAGTTCGGTTCAATTTGTTTGTCCGGACGTTTGTGAGTATAGCCGCCGCCTTTCGCAGGACCATCGCACGAAGAGGGAGTTCGCTTCGCGTATCCTTCGCAAATTCTTCGCATGATAGAATTTACTGTATCGGGTGCAGCAAAAATGGGACGCTAGCGGAGCATCACATCCTATGTTACAATTCTGTTCTGGCAACAAGTATCAACACACCTTCCGAAACATTTTGCTCTATTCTGACTGCAAAACACCATGTCGTACCTCAGGCTCTATTTTTTGGGCCCACCGCGTATCGAATTAGACGATGACCCGCTGTCATTGAGTCGTCGTAAAGCGTTGGCACTCCTGGCCTATCTGGCGATCGAACAACAGCCCCAAAGCCGTGATAGTCTGGCGGCATTCTTTTGGCCAGAGTACAGTCAGTGCGACGCCCGCACCGACCTCAGCCGCACACTCTCCTATCTAAACCGAACGCTTGGTGAAGGATGGCTGCTCGCCGATCGGCAGCGCATTGGTATTAGTCCAAAATCCGATACGTGGGTGGACGTGGTCGACTTTCAGCAGTTGGTAAGCCAAGGGATGATGGCAGATGAGCATGCACGGGAAGAGCAACTCGCTCTGCTAACCACGGCAGTGAATCGCTACCAAGGCGACTTTATGGCTGACTTTTCCTTGCCCGACAGCCCAGCCTTTGACGACTGGCTTACCCTGCAAACGCAGTCGCTCCAGCAGCAGCTAGGGCAGATATTGGAACAGCTTTCCCAACTTCATTCTGCCCAGGAAGACCATGACTCGGCAATTTCCCTCGCACAACGCTGGCTCAGTTTAGATCGATTGCATGAGCAAGCCCATCGCCAGTTGATGTTGCTCTACGCCTGGTCCGGCCAACAGACGGCGGCTCTGCGTCAATTTCATGATTGCGAACGGATCTTGCAAGATGAGGTGGGTGTTGGGGCAGACGCAGCCACCGTTGAACTCTTTGAAGCCATCAAGGCTGGCCAGGTATCAACACCGTTCGCCCCCGGCGGAGATGAACCTGCTTCTCCGCCATATGGCGCAGTATCAGTACCGATGGTGCCTCCATTGGCCGTGCCACAGCCTGACGAGCCGACTCTGTTTGTTGGCCGCAATCGCGAACTGAGGAGAATGGATGCCTTCTTGCAGAGAGCACTTTCGGGTCAGGGCCACGTCATATTTGTGACAGGCGAAGCGGGTGCGGGCAAGACGGCTCTGGTGAGTGAGTTTATCCGACGCAGCCAGGATACCCATCCCAACCTGTTAGTAGCCTATGGCAACTGCAACGCTCAAACCGGCAGCGGCGATCCCTACCTGCCCTTCCGCGAACTACTCGCCATGCTCACAGCCGACGTATCGGTTGTACTCGGTACCAACGTAGAGGACGAAGAGAGCACCCGACAAGTCTCGCAGGAAAATGTAGTTCTCTTGCAGTATTTCTTGCCAGAATCAGGGCGCATTTTGGTGGAAGATGGACCGGAATTGATCGACCGCTTTGTCTCTGGCAACGGGTTGGTTCAGAGAGCGGCACAGCTTGTACCACAGAAGCGAGCGTGGGTCGATCAGTTAATGACCCACATGGCTCAACAGGAGCAAATGGGCTTTCCTGATCTCGACCAAAGCCGTATCTTTGAACAGATTACAACTGTGTTGCAGGCCATGACAGCTCAAAAGCCACTTGTGCTTATTCTTGATGATTTACACTGGGTGGACGGTGCATCGGCCAATCTACTCTTTCATGTAGCCCGGCGTATTGGGCAGAGCAGGCTGCTTCTGATTGGGGCCTATCGCCCCGAGGACATTGCCGCAGACCGTAACGATGAGCAGCATCCGTTGCAGCAGATCGCCAGCGAACTCAAGCGACAAGAGGGCGATGTTTGGATAGACTTGAACGAGCTACAAAAATCCGAGTTGCGCGAATTCACCGGCAAGTTGATCGACAGTGAGCCGAATCGACTAGACGAGGCATTTCGTGAGGCGCTCCTGCGTCACACGGGTGGCCATGCACTCTTCACTGTGGAACTGCTGCGCACCCTGCAGGATCAGGGCGACCTGCTGCAAGACGAGAGAGGATACTGGGTAGAAGCTGCTCAGTTGGACTGGGATGCCCTGCCCGCCAGAGTTGAGGGCGCCATTGAAAAGCGTATCGGTCTCCTGGACAAAGAATTGCACGAGATCCTGGCCGTTGCTTGCGCTGAAGGCGAAGAATTCACCGTCGAGGTTATCGCCCAGGTGCAAGACATCGAGCCGCGAAAATTGGTTCGTCAGCTCAGCCGTGAACTTGGAAAGCAGAGTTATCTGGTGGAGTCACAAGGTGTGAAGCGGGTGGGCCAGCAGCGGTTGTCTCGTTATCGCTTTCGTCACAATCTCTACCAGAAATATCTGTATAATCGATTGAGCGACGCAGAGCGCTGTTACTTACACGAGGACATCGCCATTGCGCTAGAGAAACTGTATGCAGATCAATGCGGGGAAGTTGCGGGCCAGTTGGCGTGGCATTACCAAGAGGCAGAGCTACCAGAACGCGCGATTCCATATCTGCAACATGCTGGAGACAAAGCATCGGAAAAGTACGCGATCCAGGAAGCGATGTCCTACTTCTCGCAGGGACTCTCATTGCTCGAGTCACTGACAGAGACTCCCGAGCAGGTAAGGCTGGAAGTGAAGAGGCAAACGGCACTCAGCTCGGACCTGCATACATCTCTGCAACAGCTCACATCAAGGCATCAAAGTAGCGACTTGCTTCCAGATCGATACGATATTGTTGACCGCTTCGAGTTCCCAGAAAAGCTCTATGGTCGTGAGCAGGAAATTGAGGCACTGCTGGCCGCCTTTGATCGGGTTAGCTGTGGAACGACGGAAGTGCTGCTGGTCACTGGCTATGCCGGGATTGGGAAGACCTCCTTGATTCATGCAATTCACGAGTCGATTCAGCGCCAAAATGGCTACTTTATCAGCGGCAAATTTGACCAACTCAACCGCAACGTTCCATATAGTGCAATTATACAGGCGTTTCAAGAGTTGGTGCGACAGATGATGATCGAGAGTGGGCCATCGATTGTCCGCTGGAAGAGGAAGTTACTCGACGCATTGGGCTCGAATGGACAAGTGATCGTCGATGTGATCCCAGAGCTTGCCCAGATTGTCGGAAAACAGCCACCCGTGCCCTCACTGGGCACAACCGAAGCGCAAAATCGATTCAGGCGGGTCTTCGGGCAATTTGCGACTGTCTTTGCGCGGAGAGAACATCCGTTGGTGCTCTTTCTCGATGATTTGCAGTGGGCAGACTTGGCAAGCTTGGATCTGCTCCAAACATTCGCCATCAAGAGAGATGAAAGCAGCCTCTTTCTGATTGGTGCCTATCGAGACAATGAGGTGGATCGCCATCATCCACTCTCTATCCAGTTGGACGAGATGATGAAAGAGGGCGCGCATATCCATGAAATCACCCTGGACCCCCTGAAGCGACCAACCGTCAACCAACTCATCGCCGACCTCCTCGACTGTTCGTATGAACAAGTGCAATCATTGGCCGAATTGGTCTTGCACAGGACGGAGGGCAATCCATTCTTTGTGAAGGCATTTCTAACTGCTCTCTACGAAGAAGACATGCTGCGCTTCGACCCGATCAGCGAGGCATGGCGTTGGGAGATGGCAAAAATTGAACAAAAGCCACCAACCGAGAATGTGGTTGAGTTGATGGTCAATAAAATCAGCCAGTTGCCTAAACGAGTTCAAGACGCTCTAAAACTAGCAGCCTGCATCGGCAACCACTTTGATCCTAAGATAATTGCTGCACTCCGAGAACAGCCCACAGCAGAAATAGAGGCGCAGTTGCGGCGATGTGTAAAGGAGGGGCTGATTGTCAAGATCGACGAGACGTATCAATTTTATCATGACCGCATTCAAGAAGCGGCCTATCGTCTGATTTCTGAAGAGGATAAAACGGAGCTGCATTACATAATTGGTCAACTCTTACTCAAACGAACTGGTGAGCATATACTGGCAGACCGGATCTTTGATATTGTCGATCAACTGAATTTGGGGCGGGAACTGCTGGCTGATAGGAATGAGCGTAACAACCTTGCCAAACTCA
Source organism: Chloroflexi bacterium TSY (assembly GCA_019217005.1). The sequence goes on along the minus strand of JAHBNG010000025.1, from coordinate 4,684 downwards.
ACTTGATGGCTGGTCAAAAAGCCAAACGTTCGACTGCCTATCAAGCTGCAAGCGGTTATTTTGTGGTCGGCATTGAACTCCTGCCCCAGGAAACTTGGACGGACGATTACGAGCTGGCATTTGAGATTCATCTTGAAGCTGCAGAATGCGAATACTTGTGTGGGGGATATGAACGAGCGGAAGCGCTTTTCCCGACTCTGTTCAAGCAGGCGCGGACGAACATTGACAAAGCAAAGGTCTATGCCATCCAGATTCTTCAATATACGAATCTGAACCAATTTGTTGAAGCAGCACGTGTCGGGACAGAAAGCCTCAAATTGTTTGGCGTCGCTTTGCCGGAAGCAGATGTGGACGTGAGAATTGAACTGGAGCTCAAGGCGCTCAAGGCCAACTTAGCGGATCGAACGCCCGAAAGCATGCTCGACATCCCAGAGATGGCAGATCCAGAGAAACGCATGTTTCTCAGGTTAGCCAGCTATCTCTACTCCCCTTTCAATGTGGCTCGACCGAAACTTGCACTTCTTCTGCGGCTGAAAGCGGTCAATTGTTCACTGACGTATGGATATGCGACCGCATCTGTCGTTGCCTATGGTTCGTGTGGTCAAATGCTGGGAACAACGCTGGGAGAATACAAACTCAGCTACGAACTGGCCCAACTGGGTATGATGTTGAGCGAGACCTTCAACAACGTGGAATTCAGATGTAAGGCATACTATTACGCTGCCATCACTTCTCACTGGTGTACACCGAAAAAGATCGGCAATTCACTACTTCGAAAGGCGTACCAAGCAGGACAGGAATCGGGCGATCTGCTCCATACTGATTTTTCCTGCGCCATGCTCATCTTAGGATATCTGACAACAGGCCACAAACTGAACTTTATCAACGAGGAAATTGAAAAATATGAAGGGTTCCTGGAGGCAACGAAAAATCCGTGCCTCGAGCTGGTCCTCATTGAGAAGCAAAGCATGCTCGCCCTGAAAGGGCTGACCGAGACACGGACATCTCTCAAGAGTACAGACATTGATGATGCGAAGATTCTTGATGAAGCAATCAAAACATCCTATGATCATCTGACCTTCTGGTACTATGTTCGTAAGACGCATCTCGCACTTCTCTACAATGAGATTCCGAGCGCTCTAAAGATGGCACAATGTGCAGAGAAGAGGGTCGATGGTGCAACGAGTCAGATTTCCATATTTGAGCACTATTTTTACTACTCGCTTATACTCGCCGCTCTCTATGAAGATGGATCATCGACCGATCAACAGCACTACTGGGAGAAGCTAAAAGCAAACCAACAACAATTACAGATCTGGGCGGACAATTGCCTGGAGAATTTTGACCACGCAAATTTATTGGTAAAAGCAGAGATGGCTCGAATCACGGGTGAAGAACTGGCAGCCATGGAGTTGTATGACCAGGCCATTGAATCAGCTGCGGAGAATGGCTTCACCCAACATGAAGCACTATCCAACGAGTTGGCCGCCCGATTTTGGTTGAATAAAGGAAAAACCAAGTTTGCCAATCTCTATCTCGCAGAAGCGCACACAAGCTATCACCGTTGGGGCGCCACGATGAAAGTCAGGCATTTGGAGGAAACGTATCCACACCTCGCTACCTAGGTTCAACAAGCACCTGAAGTAGTGGTGATTTCTACCGATTTGGTTCCGGGCATCTTGTCCACTCTGATGGGCAAGATGCCCGGAAACCGAGACGTGTCAACCGAAATGCCCCGTTTTAGCAATATTGAAAGAACCGAGATTTCCAACGTTCACCATTCAGGGATTTACTTTTCACAATGTAAATTATTTTGATATCTTCTAAAGCTTTATTTTAATTTAGTTGCCCCCGGCGACATCGTTGTGAGAAATGGGCCATCTAGGTCAGACGCGGCTAAGCTGCGATCTCTGCGAATAAAATAGGTCACGACGTCATTGAACAATACTGCGCCTTGAGAGACATACTGCTTGAATCTTACACGTCCCCTTTTGCGTCGTTCTAGTTCCTGTTCGACGGCATTGTCCAGGAACTGCTGCGCTTCACCAAATGTACCAGCCTCTTCAAACAAGTCCTCTAGCTCTTGCTGGGAAAGAGTTTTGACGTTGATTCCTTGCGTCACATTGACCCACCGAACGAATAAGTTGATCATCTATCTCACTCCCTTCTCGATAATTCGAATTGTACAGTGTTCGTTTCTGTTCTTATAAAGATGCCACTTAGTGCTTATCCGAAAATCTCTGTGACGATGTATTCTCACCCGAGAGGCTGGTTGGACTCACAACCACTTTTCGGATAGGTTCTTAAACTTCGGACCATCGGAGCGGTATTTGTCGAGGGTCGATGGTCCGAAGTTTAAGTGATGTTGCAATTAGTATAGCCACGAACTTTCGCATAAACTTCGCAAAAAGGACTTGATTGCCTCGCAAATTCTTCGCAGATAAAAATCCTTACCTTGCCTAAATTGGTAGTGAGCCGGAGTTTCGGGGAAAGAAACTCCGGCTCATTTCATGGTGTTCGTTCTACTTTGTGGCAATTGAACGATTCGAATATGTATCACAAAGTGTGTAAGTGGAGTAGGTTCTCTGACTGAGCGGCCGCCATTCACACACTTTGGAGATACGCCGTCAATTATTCCTCGCCTTCCAGCGTGCTGAGCGTGACGCCATGCTGTTGCGCACGGTATAATTCATCCCACAGGGCCCGCTCGGTCTCGATCCGGCCATTCGCAAAGGTAAAGACCGTCATGCCGTGGGCGCTCACCGGCTCGCCGATCGGAGGGACGCCCATAAATTCAACTGCCTGTGTAGCAGTGCCAATCCAATGCACCATCGCCTGGTTGCCATCAACCACGACGGTCTCTACTTGCAGGTGAAGGTCCGGCCACGCCGCGTTATATGCGGCCCGCAACTGTTCTCGGCCTTCGTAACCATGCAGAACGACACCCGAGCTTTCCGTCGCATAAAAGACGTTGTTCTCGGTGAAAATTTCGCTGATCACATCTGTGTTGCGTGCGTTCCAGTATTCGTCGAAGTAATGTAGAATCAACTCTTTTTGCTCGGCTTCGGTCAGGCCGCTCTCTTCCACCAATACGGGTGGTTTAACACCCAGCTGCTGATAGGAGTACAATTCATCCCAAATGGCGATCTCGTCGATGATCTGGCCCTCCTCAAAGGTAAAGATACTAATACCCGGAGCAACGACGCTTTTGCCGGTGGGGTCGCCGAATTTAAAGTGCGGACCTGTATTCGTGCCCGTTCCAATCCAGTATGCAACTACCTTATTTCCATCGGCAACAACCTCTTGTAGATCGAAATGCAGATCATCAGGGAAAGCAGTCTGGTATGCATGATAGAGCTGCCTTCTACCCTCCTGTCCTTCTAGCACAACGCCCAAGCTAGATGGGCCTGTAAAGAGTTGATTGGGGTGAAAAAGCTCCTCGATCACCTCCTCATTGCCCTGGTGCCAAAGCTCCTCGAAATAGCGTCTGACCATCTCTTTTTGTTCTGATACGGTTAAGTCGGTTGTTTCTGCCACTGTTGCGCCCTCTTCGACGCTGGCATCTGCAATTGGGACACAAGCTGTAACGATGATCGCCAACACGGTCGTCAAGGCGATGGTCATGATTGAATGGAATTTGTTCATCTTTCACCTTTCCTTATGAACTGAAAATTGGAGTGAGTTAAATCGTTATCCGTACGCCTCCAGTGTATCCGCTGCTGTTCGCAGAAAGCCCGCAGATGCTATACTGCAAACCCGCAAATTTGCCGCAATCGGATTCTGACGGTCCTAGACATCTTCGTAAAGCAAATCTGTGGCAAACGAAGCAAGATATGTTTTGCCAAACAGTCTTAAGATGTCAGACGAAGCTGTACGACTGCAACGACTCTGGACCTTGGATTCTGGACCTTGGACTCCACCACCTTCCTAGTCGGTTTGAGGCTTAGATCGAATCACTCTTTTTGAGCCAGTGGGAACCTATCCTGATTTTAGATGTAAGAGTTTTTTTCGTAGATGGCAGGCTCCTTCCTTCTATGTTACAATAGAAGTCCACATTTTATCTGGCTCATCCCCTTTGGATATGGCTGGCTTACAGCAAAATGTTTCGTGACATTTGATTCTACAAGGCATTCGAAGTTGGAAGGAAGGCGGGTTTGTGTCGAATTTACGTCTCCACCTTTTTGGTCCACCGTCCATTGCCATACGGGTGGCCAGGCTCTTTTTACGGTAGAGCTATTGCGTATGTTACGAGAGCAGGGAGATTTAATCAAAGATGCAAAAGGAAACTGGATTGAAGATGCAAAATTAGATTGGAATGCACTACCCGTAAGGGTTGAGGGCGTGATAGCGAATCCTCTTTTCAAAATGCGATAGACGTTGCCCAACGACAGCAAGCAAAAGCCCTTGAACTGAAAGCCTCAATCAGCCTCGCCCGACTATGGCAAAGGCAAGGCAAGCTCATCGAAGCACGCAGGATGCTGGCCGAGATCTATAATTGGTTCACGGAAGGTTTCGACACGGCTGATTTGAAGGAAGCCAAGGCATTGTTGGACGAGTTAGAGCAACAATTATGACCCAATTACAATGTTTTCTCCTCGGGCCACCGCAAATACGAATCGATCACTGCCCTGTGGATCTTGGTCGGCGGAAAGCACTTGCCCTACTGGCCTATCTGGTGATCGAT
>JAHBNG010000191.1 GCA_019217005.1 Chloroflexi bacterium TSY | reverse complement strand
CTACCATGTTGCCTGGTATCGCCCCATCTGTCCAATAGGGACCAAGGTGCTGCCAATGGTGCGCCATGTGGAGAACCTTATGGAATGGCCTGTTATCGCAATCGCTGCCTGCCGATCCGAGATTGGCTGCCCTTGATGCTGCAAATGCGGCTCTGGCAACAGTGGCGAGATATGTTCGACTGCTGTGTGGAGAATCAGGTGTTAAAAGCTCTTTGGTCGCTAGGGCATTCAGCCAGTTGAAGTGGTCTGGGCTGGCGTACCGAGTCAGCCATGCGATCACCGCTCTCATCGCCGCCGATGGTGGCTTTGCGGGGCAACTTGTCCGCGAAAAGGGGATCTACTGCTTCGGGCATTTGCTCGGGTTCGGGAACAGATTCCGAACGTCCAGCTTCTAATCGCAGGTGAAGGCCAGAGCGATCGCTTGAATGCACTGATTCACGAAAATCTTTCGACCACTGTTTTCTGCTTGGGCACTTGTCCCGTGCCGAGATGGAAAAGCGTTTTTCACGCTGGGCCGAACCGTTTGGCCTGGTTGCGGCAGAGCAATGATGCGCGGAACAGCGGTTGTTGCTAACAATATCGGTGGCTTGGCTGAAATCGTTCAGCATGAGCAGACAGGTCTGCTCGTGCCACCGATGATTTGGATGCGCTGGTCGCGGCGCTCTTGCAGCTCTTGCAAAATCGTGCCCTGGCAGAACAATTCGGCGGAGCAGGATACAAGATGGCACAAACAGAATTCAGCGTGTCAACGTGCATCGATAAATTTGTATCTTTGTACGACTTTACTTTCTGGTAAAGGCTTGAGTGACAAAGAACAAACCGAAAGGGCGGAAAAAGAATCCACCCTGAAAAACGGGATAAAATGTAAAATAGTGCTCGGCTAGTTTAAGCAGCGGCATTGAGGCGGCGATGAGCGAGAACGCCTTTAGGTAAATGGTGTGAAACCGAGGCCTTTTCCGAAAGTCAGGGTCGAGTTGGTCAGGAGTTGGAAAAAGAGCACTCGAGAGAACACGGCGCAGCCTGCCGGGGTGGATTGAGGCTCTCGATCCCAGTAGCCAGTCGGTATGGGAGGAAGAGAAGCGGCTAAATGGGAAAGAAGATTGCCAGCCAGCAGCCCCAGTTCAGGTAAGCGGAAACAAGCCTCATCGGCATGAACAAATTGACGATGTAAGCCAATCATCTGCTTGGAAGCCAAGGGGGGATGTTCAACAGGCCAGCGTTCCAGGTAGACAAGATAAATGGTTTCAGGCTGCAAAGTCATAACGGTCGCCAAAACCAAAGGTGTGTTGTAGGCCGGATCCTGAATGACGTAAATCGAGTAGGTACGGTTGGCTGTATCCACCTTGGTTGTTCTGGGGACGAGATTGTGCCATGCTTGATAGCAAATCAGGCGACCACTATAGAGAAAGCGACCAGACGAGTCCGGAGTTGTAGCCTCGAGTCGCTTTCCCTTATAGCTGCGAGAGAGCGGACGCACAATATCACCATATTCAGGTGGTCTGCCTTTTTCTTTGCGTTTGGGGAACTCATTGCGGCGCACTGTGCAGTTAATCGCTTCCCGCAGGACAAATCGGTCTATGCCGCTTTCTAGCATTTCTCTGATTGTAAACCCGGCATCGACCACCGCCACTTCGTCTGACTCCAGTGATTTCTTCGTCTCTTTCAGCAGCTTTTCCGAAACTCACTTTCCTTTGTTCCAACCGTGCATCTCATGATTGCCTTGAGCAGTGGCACTCGCTTCCCGCCTATCTCCCCGAGCTTATCATCACTCAAAGATGAGCGCGGGCAATGCCCGACGAGCCGTTGAGTTATAGAGTCGGTTCACTTTCCCTTGCAGCTTCGGTCGCCAGAACCCTGTGATATCTATGCTTTTCACTCGGTACCCTTCTTTTTTTGCCTCCCATTCCCTTTCCACTTCTTCTTGCCACGACCCCAGCAGACTTGTGATATCCCATGATCCATATCAGCTCCACCAGCTTCGCCGGGCTCCTCATCTTCAAACCCTTTCTTTCAATGCGCTATGGATTGCTCCTCGACTTTTCAGAAACGACCCATTCAGCATTGCCCACATCAGACGCATTACATTTACGTTTGTTCCCATCGGCGTTACTTGCAATACATTCATCAGTACTGCTATAGTTATTTCTGGCGCGGTTAGCATTCCTTCCTCCTTTTTGGGTTCTCTACCTTTTGGATGAACTGCTAACCGCTTTTGTCACATTTCTCACCTCATCTCTTTTTTTCAGTAGCAGCAAAGTCGGTCAAATTTTCATGCAAACAGAGGGCTGCTCTAGGATTTCACCTTATGGTCATTTTTGTACCGACTTTTGCCGTAGCTGTTTTTTACCAGAAAGTAAAGTACGAAACACTCTGCGACTCGCAAGCTGCAAGGACCACCCCTTGAGCCGTTCGAGGTGCGACAGATAAAGGAATAGGTAAATGACAATTAATACCAAAACTTCCCCTCTGATCATTCTTGGTTTTGACATTGGCCACGCAAGCTCTATTGGTCGCTGGGCGCAGGAGGGGCATCTGCCAACGCTGGCATCGATTATGGAACGGGGCTGCTGGGGCACCATCTCCAGCCCACAACAGGTGGCCGAACATGGTGCAGAACTTTCGCTATTTAGTGGTATTCCACAGAGCGAGCATGGCTACTACTATTTTCGGCAACTACAGCCAAATACTTATGACCTGGGTTTGATTTTGCCTCATGAAACAGACATACGGCCCTTCTGGTCTTACTTGCAAGATCAGGATCTGAAGATCGCAATTCTGGATACGGCGGAAGTTGCGCCGATCAAGGGGATGCGAGGTATTCACCTCGCTAACTGGGCATGTAACCAGCCTGCGTTTCCCCATCTACATCCGTCGACTGAACCCCCTGAATTGCTGCAAGAGGTAGAAGATTTCTTTGGGCCACAGATTTTTCTATCTGAGTTTGAGCCAAAGAGCAGCTTCAAACAAGATATGGATGAATATCATGGCTTTTTAAAGCGTGTCGAGAAGAAGGGGGCGCTCTGCCCCCTTCTTTTGAGCCGCGATAAATTTGATGTAATTTTTGTCCAGTTTTCCGAGGCACACACTGCGGCACACCGCTATTGGAATTATCACGTTGGCACAAAACGGGCCAAGGATAGCTATGCTAAATTGAACAATGCACTACGCAATATCTATCAGGCGATTGACCGTGAGATGGGTCTGTTGCTGGACGATTTACCGAGCGATGCTAATATTGTCATGCTCGCGGCTTTTGGTATGGAAAGTCAATATCCCACCACTGGATTGATTGAGAGCTTCTGTCGCGAGCTTGGCTATCAAGCTGCGTCGGCTCCGGTCGGATCATCCCCGCCATCACTCAATTCTCGATTGAATCCATTGGCGTTGGCACGCAGGTTAATCCCCGAGTCGCTGCGCGTAGCTATCAGTCATCATCTGCCGACCACTGTCCAGGAGCGACTGCTGGCCGACCAATTCCAGACCGCCACCGACTGGCAGCAGACGACAGCCTTTGCCATCCCGTCTATGTACACCAGTTTTATTCATGTGAACTTAAAGGGACGCCAACCACAAGGCATCGTTGAGTCGGGTGCAGAATATCAAGAGGTTCTTGATCGCCTGGAGGACGATCTGAAGCAATTGATTGATCCTAAACTGGCTGCCCTGCGGTCTTGGAGATCACACGCACGGTCGATGCCTTCAATACTACGCCACCGATCCATCTGCCCGATCTCTTTGTCGAGTGGCAACCGGGTTTGCACTTTATGTCGCGCTTGGCGCATCCCAAAGCCGAATTGACCCAACATAAGCCTGGTTATTTTCGTGATAGTTATCACACGCTGGACGGATTCTTTGCTGCGGCAGGGCCGTCCATTCGGGGATTGGGCCAAGTTCATGATGTGGCACTATTAGACTTTGCTCCTACATTTTTAGCACTTCTCGGGCAACCTGCTCCTGACTATATGAAAGGGTTGCCACGCGTGGAGCTTTTACAGGATTCTGTTGTGTTGACCCCCAACGGTTTCAACATCACAAACCCTACGCTAGTGTCTCACCATACATAATCAGTAGACCGCAATCGTTCAGCGAGCACGCCTTCGTGCGGAGCGAGACAGGCACGAGGCGTACCTACTCCGCTGCAGTCTGCCCTGAAAAAAAGGGCAGCAAGAGAAAAGAGAGAGGGGTTAAAGGCCGCGTTTAATAAGAAGCGGGTCCAAGTTGACCCGCCAGAGTGGGTGGCGTCGTTGCCTGTGCCCAACGCAAATCAGTTGTAGTGAGCACCGTACTTAGGCGGTCGGTGCCAAGAAAACCTTGAAGCCGAGGGACTCGAGGGTTTTGAGTGCGCCGGCTTGTGCATGCTCCTTGCGTCGTTTGAGAAAGAAGTCGCCGCCGAGTTCTTCAAAGACGGCATCGGGCTTGTCGATGAGATGATAGACGATGGTCAAGATGGAATGGGCCACGGCAATAGCTGCCCGCTTGGCTCCGCGTCGTGCCTTGAGACGGTGGAACTGTGCGGCGAGATAGGTGTCCTTGGTGCGAGAGGCGGCCCAAGCCGCTTCAACGAGGGCGGTGACTAACCATTTCTGGCCCTTTCGTCGGCGACCACTCTTGCGTTTGCCCGCCGATTCGTTGTTGCCAGGACAGACACAAGCCCAGGAGGCCAGTTTCTTAGCTGAGGGCCAGCTTTCGACCGAGGGACCGATCTCCGCCAGAATTATCTCGGCGACGACTCGCCCCACACCGGGAATGGCATCTAGGCGTGCGATGAGGTCAGCATGCGGAGCCATGAGGACCCCAATCTGTTGATTGAGGGCATCAATGCGTACATTCAGGTGATCGAGATGATGCAGAACTTCTTGCAGCATAAAACGATGATGAGGACGGACCAGTCCCGTCAACGCATCAACCAACTGGGGAATCTTGGCCCGCAGCCGCTTTTGTGCCAAGTCAGCCATGGCTTCTGGGTCCATCTCATCTGCAATCAGGGCCTCGATCATCTGGCGTGCCGATACACCTTGGATGCTCGTGACCACCGATCCCAACTTGACGTTGGCATCTTCCAACACCTTATGCAGGCGATTGACTGCCGCACTCTTCTCTTGCAAGAGACGCGTCCGATAGCGCGTCAGGTCTCGCAAGTCCCTTTGCTCCACATCTGGAATGAAACTGCGCTCCAGCAGTCCATAACTCATCAGTTTCGTGATCCAGGCCGCATCGCTCTCATCCGTCTTGCGACCAGGCACCTGTGCCAGATGGCGGGCATTCACAATCCAGACCTCAAAATGCTCATGCAACACATTGTAGATCGGTTTCCAATACACTCCCGTACTCTCCATCGCCACATGCGTGATCCCATACGACGACAGCCACGACCTCAACCCCTCCAACTCGACCGTCGTTGTCCCAAATCGCTTGCGCACCTGCTCCATCCTCCCTGATTCATCTACCACACACGCCACTACCATCCGCTTGTGAACATCCAGGCCGCTGCACTTCGGAAACATCACTTCCATCTTCCTTTCCTTTCGCAGCCGCTTATGTGTACCCGATTGTGAGCACAGTCTGCCCTGCGTGTTTCGTCCCGAGGAACGTCCACATCCCGTGGTGCGTCGGTGTACACCAATCTAGCTACTGAGCGTTCTTTACTTGACCACGGACCTTTCCCGATTTCTGTTCGGCGGCTGCCACCACACTTTAACACATTTTTCATCCCCTGTTGTGTTGGCTCACCGCATGTTTATCTACTGAGTATATGATAGATAGTTCTCATCGGGGGGTGGTTCATTTTAGGCGGACAATTAGGTTTACATTTTTGCAAAGAGAAAAGATGTTTATATTTTCTAATTTGAGCCATGCTCAGGCAGAAAATGACCTCATATAGATTTTTGTCTATGTATCAAAAGTGTAAACCTAATTCTGAACCACCCCCTCATCGGTAAGCATTATGAGCACAAGCAATCTGCCAAATCTAATCATCATTGGGGCCATGAAGTGTGCTACGACGAGTCTGCACTACTACTTGGATCAGCACCCTGATATCTTTATGTCTCGGCATAAGGAGCTCAACTTCTTTATAGATGAGCGAAATTGGTCGTACGGTCGTGATTGGTATTGCACCCATTTTGGCGGACAAGGGAAAATTTGGGATGAAGCATCACCTAATTATACTGCATATCCACGCTTCCAAAATGTGGCGCAACGTATGCACAACGTGCTTCCCAACGCCAAACTCATCTACCTCGTCCGTGACCCAATTGAGCGAATCGTTTCTCACTATCTGCACCTATATACAAACGGCCATGAACAGCAGTCACCACCCGAGGCATTGCAGAACTTGGAGGAGAACAAATATGTCTTGCGCAGCCAATACTATATGCAACTCGAACAATACTTAAAGTACTATCCATTGGATCAGATCCTGGTTCTACAGACTGAATCCCTCCAGGTGCAGCGGCGAGAAACGCTGGCAATTGTCTTTTATTTTCTAGGGGTAGATTCGTCTTTTGATAGTTCGAAGTTTAAGAAAGTAAAGCACCCGACTCGTCAAAAAAGACGATTAAATCGAGTCGGGCAAATGATAAGAGGATTTTCTGAACGACATCTGCATCCACAACATCCTGACATCCAACGCTACCTTATCAAACTCTTATGTACCCCTTTCTCACGCCGCGTTGTTACACCCACTCTAGATGAAAATCTACGCCGGCGACTGCAAGAGGCTCTGTTTCATGATATGGCGCGGTTGCGTGGTTTGACCGGTCAGCCATTTGCCGGATGGTCTGTTTAAGAGCAAATGACAAATTCATTCCCATCTATTTCGATTATCATTCCCACCTTCTCTCGGCCAGCGGCATTACAGAAGTGTCTCGATTCACTGACGCGGCTTGCGTATCCAGTCGAGGAGTTTGAAGTCGTCGTTGTGGATGATGGTAGTCCAGATTCAATAAATCCACTCATTGAGACATTCCAAGTCAATCTGAACATATACCTCGTCCAACAACCCAACGCTGGACCCGCTACGGCCCGCAATACAGGCGCAGCCAAGGCCAAAGGGACATATTTGGTCTTCACGGATGATGATTGCGCCCTGGCACCAGACTATCTGTCGAAATTAGCACATCGCATCAAGGACGAACCAGATGCAATGATTGGTGGACTCACCATCAATGCACTGCCAGATAATCTTTACGCAACTGCCAGCCAGCTATTGATTGATTATCTTTACGATTATTTCAATCGAGATCCAAAGAAGACGACGCTATTTGCATCAAATAATCTGGCAGTGCCTGCGACCCACTTCAAGGCGATGAACGGATTCGACACCGATTTTCCATTTGCCGCTGGAGAAGATCGCGAACTATGCGACCGCTGGCAGCATGAGGAACGCAACATGACCTACGCACCGGAATTGATTGTCTATCATTCACACGCAATGAACCTGCGAAGCTTCTGGCGGCAGCACTTCAACTATGGTCGTGGTGCTTTCTACTTTCATCAGTTGCGGGGCAAGCGCGGTCAGCCGCAATTAATGCCAGAACCATTTTCGTTCTATCTCAACTTATTACGTTACCCCTGGACTCGGAGGTTAGGGTGGCAAACCTGGCGGCTAGCACGCTTGCTTTTTGTTTCGCAGGTAGCGAATATGTTGGGTTTTTTCTGGGAAAGTGGAGTCAGAACGGAATATGAAGTATTAGAAAAAAAGAGCAAAACGAATAAATGGAACACCGTAAAATAAACCAATTACAAAATAGCGAGCGCCTGACATTTTATCTGCTCCTCTTGATGATGCTTTTGCAGACGAGTTGGCTTTGCGCCATGTGGTTCACTGGCGCAACCAATAGTACAAAGGTGCCTGTTCTCATCGCGTATACGCTGCTCGTTGGCCTTTTTGTTCTATTTCTGCCAGCTCGTTGTCAACAACATCTGACATCGTGGCGGGATCAGACGGCAAGACGGCCCGTCAGATGGATGATCGGACTATCGATTGGCGTTTTCTTGATCGGCATCCTCTATGCAATCTTCCAACGTATCTGGCCTTTTGATGAGGAAATGTCCCACGCTGCGTCCAAATTAATCGCCGAAGAAGGGCTGCGCGTCTTCTTTCATCAATATCCACAACTCGGTTGGCTTGGTGCCCAGCATCCCCCTCTCGTGGTTCTCATCAACGGTTTTGTTTACGATCTTGTTGGGGTCAACTTGGTCTACGCACGCATTGTGACGTTGCTTTTTGCGATTGGTATTCTGGTCTTGACATATCAATTGGGGCGTCTATTCTACAACCGAACAACAGGGGTTTTGGCAGCAGTTTCAATGGCCTCTTTTCCTCTCTTCTTGCGGCTTGGTACGACAAGCATGCTGGATATTCAAGTCACCTTTTTTGCACTCTTGGGCCTCTACTTTGGCGTCATCGCTCTTCGGAATCAATCGTATCGACAGGCGATTGCCGCTGGCTTCGCCTTGGGCTTCGGTCTCGTGACAAAATATACCATGCTGCTTATGGCACCGATTGTCCTTTGCTATTTTGTCTTACAAAGAAGGCTGATGCAGACGTTTCCCAGACTGATGATTATTGCCTCTTGTGCAACCCTGATCTTGTTTGTCTGGCTTGGATTTGCCTATTCGCAAGGGATATTAGCCGCTCAACAAGAGCGACTTAACTGGTTTGCTGGTCATATGACTCGACCCCAGAAAGTTACGCAACAGATTGCTGCCTCCCAAGGACACACGGCATCAAAAGCTCCTCAGGTTCGAGCAGAAAAAAAGCCGAAAATTCAACATACGGTTTCATTTTTCCGGCTGCGTGTCAAGTATGGCACGCGAGTTGCTCTCGAGACTCTGCTGACCCGCTTACCCTCTGCTCTCGGCGTCTACGCGATTCCGATTATGGCGCTGGGATTGGTTGCCTTTTGGAAAAGACGCGGTTGGACAGAGTGGTTCATCCTGGCCTGGATCGTTCTCATATGGGTCCCTTTGCTGTTGACTTTGCCGGATCATCGATACTTTATGCTCTCGTTTCCAGCACTGGCACTGCTGGCAGCCCATGGACTACAAGCGACTTCCGATCGGATGATGCAGGTTCTACTCCTTGCTTTACTCTATTGTGGTGGCTCTCTTTACCTTTTTGTAGATTGGTCGCGTGGCACACATCTGTTTTTGAATCAGATCGTTCGATAGGTGGTTTAAGTCAAATTTTGCTTAGACCTATCCGAAAAGTGGTTGGGAATCCGACCACCTTCTCGGGTGAGAATGCGTTGTCACAGAGCTTTTCGGATAAGCACTTAGATGAACATATTTGTTTTGTTAGTGTTTTGAAATATTCTTTTCTTGGAATAGTCGTTATACTGTTCGAGAAGTTCGAAGTACAGTATGAGAACAATGTTCATTCCGTAGCGTCATTGCCCCATTGTCTGCACTCCGCCGTATCTTCTTTTTACTGTAATAATTCTATCGATACTCGGGTCAACTTGAGAACCGGAGATTGCCTCTTTGGTGGAAATGTCAAAAAGTCCGCTTCCCAAGATGATTTTGGTACAGATTAGAATGACTCTCTTTCTATCTCAATCTGCCGCGATATCCACTGCAACATGAACGACTATCCGGTGCCTAGTTGTTGCTGGAGTTGATGGGGTTTTCACAAATTGCCCGAGTAATGGGATTCTGTATCCCATCTTTAGCTATGCAGCGCTGGTGCCAACCAAGACTCAAATTGCCGCAAAAATCGCCTGATTTACCACATCGCATAGAAACTGTCCACCCCTAAACCCAAATTGGGGAGGATTAGGGAGGGATCAGAATACCAAAAAACCTAGTTTATGCTGTACTTATATGAAAGAACGAAAGATTCGTGTGGATCGATCTGCACGCGCCAGGTTTAATCCGCCGCCCCCACACGCGTTCAACTGGGCCGAGCTACGCGTCAATGCTGTCATGGCATTCAATATGGCCTGGATGCATACACGCACGCTCCTATTTGGTTTGGTAAGCATTTCGCTCATCGTTGCTGTTATGCCTGGCATCCAAGCACTTGTGGGGCGAGAAACAATTAATGCAGTGGTAGAGGCGACAAATGGAACGTTCGATACCTTCATGCCGATCGGAATCTGGATCGGACTCAGTCTGTTGGTCGCGGTTGTTCAAAGCGCTGTTCAAGAAGGGAAGGCCTACCTGAGCAAACGCTTTGGTCAAGAATTGAGCTTCCAGGTTAACTTGGATACGGTGCGCCACGCGACCAAGCTAGACCTAAGCCATCTAGAGGATCCTTGCTTTCAGGATGTACTTGCCCGCGCGCGACAAAATCCTTGAGTTTATTGCCCAAAATGACGCCGAAGCTGTTATTCCGGCTAAGAAAAATCGTTTGGTTCAAAGAGATACTGAAGCGAATATTCAAACGAAGAAGACCGATGATTATTTCATATAGACATCAATTTATTTTTATTAAAACCGCAAAAACAGCCAGTACGTCTATTGAGATTGCTTAAGGCCAATCCAAAAAATAAAATATACGCGAGAAGGTGTTAAACTAGCTCTCCAAAAGGAGCAAAAATGACAATCTCGCCAGAAATGGTTGAAGTCTTGAAAGAGACGAAGGCCATGTTAAGTGGATACGAAAGAAGGCACTTCATGGCCCAAACGGTCAAAACGATATGCGAAGGGAGTCCGACGAAAGCAGAACGAGAGTTGGGCTGGAATCGGGCGACGATAGCCAAAGCCCTGGAAGAACTAGAAGGCGGCTTCTGTTATGTCGACCAAAGCCACCGACGTGGTCGCAAAAGCCGAAGACCATATCCCCACTTTACTGGCCGATATGGTTGAAATCGCCGATCAATTCAGCCAGACCGATCCCACCTTTCGACCCCAATTGTACACTCGACTAACCGCCGCCGAAATGCGTACCCAGCTCATCGAGCAGAAAGGATACACAGATGAGGAATTGCCTGGCGAAGAGGCCATCCGCTTGAAGCTCAATGAGTTAGGCTATGGCTCAAACCGGGTCAAAAAAGTCAACCAGTGAAAAGATCCCAGAGACCGATGCGATCTTTGATAGAATTCATCAGATCAATCAAGAAGCGGATGCAGACGAGACGGTTCTGCGCCTCTTGGGATGCCAAAGCGACGATTTTACTTGACCGTTTCTCGAGAGAAGGGATAAGTCGAGTGGTTGTCAAAGCGCTCGATCATGACTTTCAAGATAAGAAGACCGAGAAAGTCACCTTTGGCATTTACCTCCCTTCAACCAAGGAACTCTTTCTTTACTTGACTCAGTCGAAAGTGACGAGTGACTGTATTGTCGACTGCCTGATTGATTTTGGGAAAGCGTACGTGAACACTTTCCTCACGTCAAGACCTCGTGATCAATCAGGACAATGGTCCCGAAAATCATACCCGTCGGACTCAGTTTATGTATCGTCTCACTCAGTTTGTTGAGCACTATCGTCTCTCTATTCAGCTCGCCTGCTACCCTCCTTATCACAGTAAATACAACCCCATCGAACGGGTTTGGGGCCATCTTGAAAACACTGGAACGGTTCTCTCTCGATTCTCTTGAGACCGTTCTCAATTTTGCCCGTTCTTTTCGCTTTAACCAACTACAACCCTTCGTTCACCTGAATTCCACTCTTTATGAGACCGGCGTCAAACTCACTCAGAAAGAGATGGACCGTTTGGAACAACGCTTCCAACGTTTACCTGGTTTAGAAAAATGGTTTGTCCTTATTCCCCCTCTCCATTCTCTCGTTCGCGTATAACTTTACTTTCTGGTAAAAGAAAAGAGATGAGGTGAGAAATGTGACAAAAAGCGGTTAGCAGTTCATCCTAAAGGTAGAGAACCCAAAAAGGAGGAAGGAATGCTAACCGCGCCAGAAATAACTATAGCAGTACTGATGAATGTATTGCAAGTAACGCCGATGGGAACAAACGTAAATGTAATGCGTCTGATGTGGGCAATGCTGAATGGGTCGTTTCTGAAAAGTCGAGGAGCAATCCATAGCGCATTGAAAGAAAGCGGGTTTGAAGATGAGGAGCTCCGGCGAAGCTGGTGGAGCTCGATATGGATCATGGGATATCACAAGTCTGCTGGGTCGTGGCAAGAAGAAGTGGAAAGGGAATGGGAGGCAAAAAAGTTAGAAGGGTACCGAGTGAAAAGCATAGATATCACAGGGTTCTGGCGACCGAAGCTGCAAGGGAAAGTGAACCGACTCTATAACTCAACGGCTCGTCGGCATTGCGCGCTCATCTTTGGAGTGATGATAAGCTCGGGGGAGATAGGCGGGAAGCGAGTGCCACTGCTCAAGGCAATCATGAGATGCACGGTTGGAACAAAGGAAAGTGAGTTTCGGAAAAAGCTGCTGACAGAGACGAAGAAATCACTGGAGTCAGACGAAGTGGCGGTGGTCGATGCCGGGTTTACAATCAGAGAAATGCTAGAAAGCGGCATAGACCGATTTGTCCTGCGGGAAGCCATTAACTGCACAGTGCGCCGCAATGAGTTCCCAAACGCAAAGAAAAGGCAGACCACCTGAATATGGTGATATTGTGCGTCCGCTCTCTCAGCTATAAGGGAAAGCGACTCGAGGCTACAACTCCGGACTCGTCTGGTCGCTTTCTCTATAGTGGTCGCCTGATTTGCTATCAAGCATGGCACAATCTCGTCCCCAGAACAACCAAGGTGGATACAGCCAACCGTACCTACTCGATTTACGTCATTCAGGATCCGGCCTACAACACACCTTTGGTTTTGGCGACCGTTATGACTTTGCAGCCTGAAACCATTTATCTTGTCTACCTGGAACGCTGGCCTGTTGAACATCCCCCCTTGGCTTCCAAGCAGATGATTGGCTTACATCGTCAATTTGTTCATGCCGATGAGGCTTGTTTCCGCTTACCTGAACTGGGGCTGCTGGCTGGCAATCTTCTTTCCCATTTAGCCGCTTCTCTTCCTCCCATACCGACTGGCTACTGGGATCGAGAGCCTCAATCCACTCCCGGCAGGCTGCGCCGTGTTCTCTCGAGTGCTCTTTTCCAACTCCTGACCAACTCGACCCTGACTTTCGGAAAAGGCCTCGGTTTCACACCATTTCCTAAAGGCGTTCTCGCTCATCGCCGCCTCAATGCCGCTGCTTAAACTAGCCGAGCACTATTTTTACATTTTATCCCGTTTTTCAGGGTGGATTCTTTTTCCGCCCTTTCGGTTTGCCCTTTGTCACTCAAGCCTTTACCAGAAAGTAAAGTATAATTATTTTTTGGTTTAGCCTTATCAGAATATTGTGGATCAGAAGACCTGATCACGCCTATAAACCCTGAAGATGAAATCAAGAGACAAGAGTTGGATTTAGAGGTTCCCAAAACTATAGGATTCCCAAACAAATATTCAAAGCAAGATATTTTGAATTTACTATTTCGCCGCAAGCGAATTTACTTCTATTAGCCATGCTGCTGCTACATTTATCATGAAGTATATAAATCCAGACATATGGAATAACTATTACAAGTTTTGCTTCGAACGAAACCCCTTGGGATAAAGTCATTTCGTACTATTACTGGCGGTATAGGTCTAAGACACCTCGCCCATCAATATCAGAATTTATCCAGTCTGGCGAAACAAATACAGTGCAGTTCAACCTCTACACGTTCTCTGGGAGATCGTGGTTGATACCGTCTATAAGTACGAGGAGCTACATTACGCTATGGATGATATCTATCAGCGCATAGGATTGGAACAAAACCATCGCTCCCACTACGCAATCACTATAGAAAGGACAGGCGGAGCTATCGAGATGTACTTGATGAACGCGATAAAGATTGCCCAGGATTTTGCCAGGAAATCGCACTTTAACTATGCCTGGTAGTAGTTTTCTGTCATTAGAGCTGAACCGGAAATAAAGCCGTGAGGTTCGGTTCAGCTTCAAAGGCACTGATGGCCATATAAGTTTACAGCTCAATTTAATTCCCGCTCCTTAGATGGTGCAAACAAGATTAGAAACAGACTTGAACTAGAAATTGGGCTT
>JAHBNG010000190.1 GCA_019217005.1 Chloroflexi bacterium TSY | reverse complement strand
CGTTTTCAAACTGACTTCATTTTAACTTTACTTTCTGGTAAAAGAAAGAGATGAGGTGAGAAATGTGACAAAAGCGGTTAGCAGTTCATCCAAAGGTAGAGAACCCAAAAGGAGGAAGGAATGCTAACCGCGCCAGAAATAACTATAGCAGTACGATGAATGTAGTGCAACGCCGATGGGAACAAACGTAAATGTAATGCGTCTGATGTGGGCAATGCTGAATGGGTCGTTTCTGAAAAGTCGAGGAGCAATCCATAGCGCATTGAAAGAAAGCGGGTTTGAAGATGAGGAGCCCGGCGAAGCTGGTGGAGCTGATATGGATCATGGGATATCACAAGTCTGCTGGGTCGTAAGAAGAAGGGAGTGGAAAGGGAATGGGAGGCAAAAAAAGTTAGAAGGGTACCGAGTGAAAAGCATAGATATCACAGGGTTCTGGCGACCGAAGCTGTAAGGGAAAGTGAACCGACTCTATAACTCAACGGCTCGTCGGGCATTGCCCGCTCATCTTTGGAGTGATGATAAGCTCGGGGAGATAGGCGGGAAGCGAGTGCCACTGCTCAAGGCAATCATGAGATGCACGGTTGGAACAAAGGAAAGTGAGTTTCGGAAAAGCTGCTGACAGAGACGAAGAAATCACTGGAGTCAGACGAAGTGGCAGTGGTCGATGCCGGGTTTACAATCAGAGAAATGCTAGAAAGCGGCATAGACCGATTTGTCCTGCGGGAAGCGATTAACTGCACAGTGCGCCGCAATGAGTTACCCAAACGCAAAGAAAAAGGCAGACCACCTGAATATGGTGATATTGTGCGTCCGCTCTCTCGCAGCTATGGAAAGCGCCTCGAGGCTACAACTCCGGACTCGTCTGGTCGCTTTCTCTATAGTGGTCGCCTGATTTGCTATCAAGCATGGCACAATCTCGTCCCCAGAACAACCAAGGTGGATACAGCCAACCGTACCTACTCGATTTACGTCATTCAGGATCCGGCCTACAACACACCTTTGGTTTTGGCGACCGTTATGACTTTGCAGCCTGAAACCATTTATCTTGTCTACCTGGAACGCTGGCCTGTTGAACCTCCCCCCTTGGCTTCCAAGCAGATGATTGGCTTACATCGTCAATTTGTTCATGCCGATGAGGCTTGTTTCCGCTTACCTGAACTGGGGCTGCTTGCTGGCAATCTTCTTTCCCATTTAGCCGCTTCTCTTCCTCCCATACCGACTGGCTACTGGGATCGAGAGCCTCAATCCACTCCCGGCAGGCTGCGCCGTGTTCTCTCGAGTGCTCTTTTTCCAACTCCTGACCAACTCGACCCTGACTTTCGGAAAAAGGCCTCGGTTTCAGGGGTGGTTCAGAATTAGGTTTACACTTTTGATACATAGATAAAAATCTATATTGAGGTCATTTTCTGCCTGAGCATGGCTCAAAGTAGAAAATATAAACATCTTTTCTCTTTGCAAAAATGTAAACCTAATTGTCCGCCTAAAATGAACCACCCCCGGTTTCACACCATTTACCTAAAGGCGTTCTCGCTCATCGCCGCCTCAATGCCGCTGCTTAAACTAGCCGAGCACTATTTTTACATTTTATCCCGTTTTTTCAGGGTGGATTCTTTTTTCCGCCCCTTTCGGTTTGCCCTTTGTCACTCAAGCCTTTACCAGAAAGTAAAGTTTAAGTCTTATGGAGCATGTATTCAACACACAAATCAACCACACTCTGGTACGGGATAGACTGCCACTCCACCCAAGCCGATTCAAACCGTCTCTGCCCCAGCAAATCTTGCAGATGGTTGATTTCAGTTTGGTGCACCGACCGATTTCCGGCAAACACAGGGATACCAATCTCCTGGCGGAACCGCTCAGATGCACCCAGCACCCTGGCAGAATCTGCATGTTGACCGACAAACCTGAATAGCACGGCGGTTGTATCGAAACACTCTGCCAGCCCCACATGATCGCCCAGTCTGTGGAAGATGAGCAACGCCTCTCGCAAATGCTGGGACGCCTGTCTCCATTCGTTGTTGTGCAAACAAACTTGGGTTAAGCCATGGAGGGCCAGGGCAGTAAAACGCTGGGCTTGCAGCTCCCTGGCGAGTTTTATGGCATCTGTTAAATAGGCGTGGGCCAGATCATAATGCTTCAAGTAATATTCGGCTTTGCCGAGGTGGAGCAGGGCATAGGGCTGCAGCGAATTGACACCCAGGTGATTATAGTATTGGACACACTTCTCAAATTCTACCTGCGCCGCGGCAAACTCGCCGCTATAGAGTAGAGCTTCTCCTAGCGTACCCAATGCCCAATAATAACCGGGCTGGTAATCGATGGCGTCAAAGAGGGCAATACTCTCAAGGGCCGCAGACTTGCCAGCGTCATAGTCTCCAGTGTAGACATAGAGTAAGTTAACCAAGCTTAGGGCAAATCCTAAGGTCTCTCTATCGTTGAGCTGGCGGCTGATCTCGATGGAAGCATTGAAATAGTCTAGTGCCTGCTCATATCTGTCGATAGAAACGGCAATACCGCCAGCATTGTAGAGGGCCTTGGCATATTCACTTGTGGTTGCAAATTGTCCATTGGGTGGGAGGAATTTTTCGATCCAAGTAAACGCCTCTCGCCAATGGCCAGCGAAGTACCAAAACCAACCCAGATTAGCAATCAATGGAATGCCACTATCAGGCATTTTGGTCAAGTGGATACTCCATCTCAACGCGGCTCTTATATTGTCGTGCTCTTTCTCGAACTGCTGGAGCCATGGCAGTTGCTCTGCGGTTAACAGTCGCTTGTCCCCTTTGCCCGCCAGGGTTATAAAATAATGCAAATGCCGTTCCCGTGCATCAAACTCAAGTCCACTTTTGCGCAGTTGCTCTCCGGCAAATTGGCGAATGAACTCGTGGGTTTCATATCGTTCAGAGGTCTGCGACTGCAGAAGCGACTTATGAACCAAAGCCGCAAGCTGTGGGAGTGAAGCACCTGTAACAGCCCTTCCAGCCTCCAGATCAAATCCCCCACGAAAGACAGAGAGGCGTTGTAAAATGTCTTGTTCTTGTTTGGATAGACGTTTCCAAGAGTGTTGGACAACGGCACCCAACGAAGAGTGACGTTTATCGATATCCCTATAGGTTGTTGAAAAATCGATTAAACTCGCGTCCAATTCCCCTATGATTTGCTGACAGCTCAAGACGCCTACCCAACTGGCGGCAAGCTCAATGCCAAGGGGGATCCCATCAACCATGGAACAGATCTGTGCTATGTCTGTCAACTCATTGTCTTTGGGCTGAAAATTCGCGTTCCGCTGCTTTGCTCGTTGTATAAATAGCCGAATTGCAGCCGAATTTGGATCGGCATAGTTTGTCATCGCGTCTCCTGTCGGCAAGCCCGCCACTTCATAACAATGTTCACCATAAAGGCGCAATTGCTCTCGGGAGGTGATGACCATGGTGACGCTGGGCGCAGCATCCATCATTGTATTGACGAAAGTCGTATCGGGCAGAAACTGTTCGAAGTTGTCCAGAATGAGAAGCAGTTTCAGTTCGCAAATGCGATCTAAAAGCTGGGTGATGACTGCACCGCTGCCTTCTAAAGGAATACCCATGGCTGTTGCCGTAGCCGCGGGAATAGTGTCGCTGTGTTCCACAGCGGCAAGTGGCACAAAATAGAGGCCATCGCCATAGATATCTTGAAACCGTCTTGATGCGTGCGTTTTCCCAGCAGCACTGGAAATTTGGGCACGTATACTGCGGTTGTGATGGAAACTGGGGTCTTCATTTTGGCTAAGTTCTTGTGGTGAACTCCAGTTTTCATGCAGAGCAGAGTATAAATGCCTGGCTGCTTCGATGGCGAGACGGGTCTTGCCGCTGCCGCCCGGCCCCACCAGCGTAATGTGTCGGCAGTTGGGATTAGCAAGCAAGTCGGCCAACTCGACTAGTTCTTTTTCGCGGCCAACAAAGGGCGTTGGCGGGAGCGGCAGGTTGTGGGATAGTGAGGAAGAAGCATCGGGAAAGAGCATAGATATCAACGAATCACGGTCGGGATACCCAGCACTTTCCAAAAAGGAGATTATCCAGTGTTGATCCAAATTTCCGACCTCGACAAGGACACGGGCCAGGGCCGCTACCTCTGATTGTTGTTTAGGAATGCGGCCATCGCCGTAGGCCCAATACTCGATGGCGCTGCCACCTTTGCGACCAATGGCATAACCCAGCTGGTCTCGGATCACTCCTTTGGGTTTGGATGTACGGTCGGCGATGGTTGTGATACCTTCTTGCAACAGTTCGGCGAAACGCTTTGCCGATTGCGCCATACGATTCTCCTCTTTTCTGATTGGGTTCGTGGGTGAGTTACTTCCGCTTCTCCTCCACCTTCTCTACTTTTACTCTTCAACTTCGTCATTTTCGATTAATCTCGTCGCTACTGAGCAGATTCGGAGCAGATTCCGAGTACAACTCGGATCGCTCGGGCTCGGTTTGTGATAACCTGACGAACAACAACGGGCCAGACGCTCCGCGCGATCTATTATCACTGTTTGAGGAGAGTCTTCGCCAGTATCTATAATACCATGCACGTAAAACGTTGAATAAGCCTAGATATGATCGACTTACACTCCGCTTCGCCCTATTCAGATGAAACCAGCACCGCGCCAACCGTTCTGATTACAGGCGGTACGCGCGGTCTTGGCAAAGCCATTGGGCTTGAATTCGCCAAGGTTGGCGCGACCATCTATCTGACCCACCGATGGGGCAGTGCCGACGAGAGCGAAATCATGGCTGAGTTTATCCACAAGGGATTGAAAACGCCCTGTATTGTCGAAAGCGATGTTAGCAACATAGACGATACGCGTCGCCTGATGCAGACAATTCAAGACGAGTCGGGCACATTGGACATCATCATCAGCAATGTAGCCTTTGGCAAAACCGTCACCGACCTGGGTGACCTACGCCGTCGTGCCCTGGAACGCTCCTTAGCCTATTCTGCTTGGCCCGTGGTCGACTTGGTTCAGGCTGCGTACGAAATCTTTGGATGCTACCCACGTTACGTCATTGGCGTCTCCAGCGACGGAGGCCAGGTCTGCCACCCCAATTATGACTTGATCGGCGTTTCTAAGTCGGTACTAGAAACGCTCTGTCGCTATCTAGCCTTTCGGCTAAAATCTCACGGAACGCGCGTCAATGCGATCCGACCAGGCTTTCTCGATACAGCCAGTGCACGTGCGACCTTTGGTGATGGCGTCTTTGAAGAGCTAGAGGCACGTCACCCCCAAATGCTGCTCGATCTGCAGGAAGTGGCCAAGGCGTGTGTGGCGTTGTGTTCGGGATACATGGATGCGGTAACCGGGCAGGTGATCACGATAGATGAAGGGTGGGGGTTAGCGAGTCCGATCGACTTGCTCAAATCGAAAGAATCTACAGAGGGAGATATGGAATTTCCCATTCAAGCTATATCCATCGACTGATTTCAGTAAGTATATCACATAATTCAATATTCAAGATTTAGGAGTATTCTGAATGACCCGCAACGAAATTTTTGATGTTGTCAAATCCTACATGGTCGAAATTATCGACGACCTTGATGAAACAAGCAAAATCAACGAAACCGATCGCATGGCCGACCTGGGCGCAGATTCCATCGATGTAGTGGAGGTTGTCTCCGATTCGATGCGTGCACTCCGGGTGAAGGTCGATCGCACCAAGCTGGATAGCGCCCAAAACTTAGCCGGTTTACTGAACCTGTTGGAAGAGGCTGTCAGCCTGAAAAATGGCGACCTATCGACCATCTCCAAAAGCGTGGATGCCATGTCCGAAGCCGAGCTAGATACACTTTTGCAAGGACAATAGCGCATGCCAACCATCGAAGAAAAACGTGAACTCGCACGCCAAATTCTGGCCCGGCAAGCAAATGGCTCTGTGCCCAACGCCAGTAGGGACCAGCATCGCCATTTGCAGTCTGAAACGCCTCGTCACTATACTCGCCAAACGCTCGACACCTTCAGCCGCGCTGACGCCATTGCCTACGGTGAAATCGACCGCTTCAGCCACTGGGTCCACGACGCACGTACGGAAAATGGCTATCCTCTCGAAGCGTACCGCACCGACACCCAAGACACGGCGGTGCAAATCCAGCGAATAGATGGACCCAGGCTAGATGTGTTGAGTTTTGCCTCCTACAGCTTCTACCTGGGCTACAGTCGCCACCCTGACGTGATTGCGGCAGCGAAGGATGCGCTAGACCAGTATGGCTTGGGTTCAGGTAGTTCGCCGCTGATCGGTGGGCGCCTGGAATTGCATATGGCTTTAGAGCAGGCGGTCATCGACTTCTTTGGCCTACCGAATCGCAGCGTTTCTATCTTCCCCTCTGGCTTTGGGGCCAATACGGGAACCATCGCTGCTTTCGTTAAGCCGGGTGACACTATTGTCTTTGACGAGATCTGCCATGCCTCATTACAAGAAGGCGCGCAACTTTCAGGCGCAGAAGTCCGCTACTTTCGCCACAACGATGCAGACCATTTGGCATCACTACTCAAGCGGATTCGCACCCAACCAGATGGCAAGGAGATGCGGATTCTGGTCGGTGTGGAAGGGTGCTATAGTGCAGATGGCGACTTTGGCAAGCTGGATGAGCTTGTGCCTGTAGCAAAAGCCTATGGTGCCAAAGTGTTGGTCGATGAAGCGCACTCCATGCTCATGATTGGTCCCCAAGGCAAAGGCATGGCCGCGGGGATGGGGGTATTGGAGGAGGTCGACCTGCTGATGATCACCTTTAGCAAAGCCTTTGGCGGCATCGGCGGTGCGTGCTATGCCACCAGGGAGGTTGCCCAGTATCTCAACTTCTTCGCCAAGAGCCGCATGTTCTCGTGCGCATTAGACCCAGCCGTAACTGCGGGCGTGACCCGTGTGCTAGAGATGGCGGGGAATGCAGACGGGGATGTACGGCGGGCACGGCTTCACGCTAATGGTCAATTCTTGCGCGATCGGTTACGCGGCAAGGTCAATATCGGTCTGAGCGAGAGCTGGATTGTGCCCGTCATCTTTGGAGAAGATGCACTGACGCTGCCCGTTCTCGATTTCATACAGCGGCATGGCTTGGACGCGGGCGTGATGCAATATCCCGCAGCACCACCGGACCAGGCACGGTTGCGCTTCTTTGTGACGTCGGAGCATACAAAGGCACAACTGACGCGGGCCGCAGAAGTTATTCTAGACGCGGCAGAAGCGTTTGGCTTTAATCTGAACAATGCTTAAAGAACTTCTAGATCCCCAGAAAAGTTTGTACCACGTCTCCCAGAGCAGAGACGGGACAAGATTTTTCTGGGTAGTATAAGTACAGCGTCAACTAAGTTTCTTGCATTTCTCAGTCAGACAAAACATCTGAAAACTTAATTTACGCTGTAATAAGTGATTCCAAGAAAGAAATCAGAAATAGGACGCAGATTTACGCAGATGAACACAGATATTAATCCTGAGAATCCTGAAAATCTGTGTCCAAATACTTTCTTGGGTCTACTAACTTTGCGCAATGAATCTTGATAACCTTACAAACGAAAGCAGCCCTGGCTCTAGCGTCGCTCTTCCGATGTTGTACCTTGATGATCATATTCTGTGCGTTGCTATTTCTACTGCCCAATCCTCGAAGTTTGATGTAGAGCTGATTCAGCAGTTGGCGACTACTGTCCAAACGATTCGCGTCGACGAGTCTATTCGCGCGATCATTCTAGTCGGTGGTCCTAAATATTTTTCAGCGGGTGGTAGCAGCACGGCCCTTGTCGAGGCCAACCAACACAACAACATTCTATTTCGCGCCATCGAAATTCCACGCCTACTGCTCAAAATTCCGGTACCAACGATTGCGGCAATGGCTGGACATGCGATTGGTGGCGGGTTCATGATGGGGATTTGGTGCGACATACCTGTGCTGGCAGAGGAAAGCCGCTACGGCATGAATGCAGTCACGCTAGGCGTTCCACCCATCATGGGCGCAACAGAGATATTGCCAGACGTGATTGGCACATCGCTGACCCAGAGGATGCTCTATACTGGACGACTTGTGAAAGGGCGTACCTTCAAAACAAACGAAAGTGGATTAGCCGGTACCGTCTTACCCAAAGCCGACGTTTGGCCTCACGCGTTATCCCTGGCGCAGGAAATTGCCGAGACACCCCGGGATGTCCTCGTCCTCGCTAAAAGGCAGCTCATCATGCGTCGCCACGCCATGCTAACACGCGTGGCAGATGCGGAAATGGCTATGCTTCAGTTATTATTCAGCCAGCGGGAAACGCGCGAGCGCATCGCTGAACGCTATCCTGTTCCCCTCAATACGTAAAGACAAACAACAACCATGAGTAGACCAGTTCAACATAGACAGGACAAGCCTTTGCACGATGCTCCCCAACAAGACATTGTCATAACGGGCATGGGCATTCTCTCACCCATTGGTGAAACAGTCAACGAAATTCGCCATTCTCTGGAGGTGGGACGGTCGGGCATCACGCGATGGAAGCGTTCCGATGAGGGAAGCTATTCTCAAATCGGTGGTGATTTAAGTGATTTTGACTTGAAGGCGCATCTTACACGAGTGGGCGAAGACTATCCAGCCCATATGGTCAAGCGTGCGCGTAAGCTGTTGCGCACAACGCCACTCTCTGGGCGCTTGACCGCGAGTGCTGCCACCAGCACGCATCGGACATATTCTCAGCGGGCATAATCTTCATTCACCTTATATCAACGCAAACGCTATCACCTATCAAGACGAGCCGGAGCATATCGATGCGCTCTACGGCATCATGTATCTGGATACCGACGTCTTGGCGGTTACGTCGGAGCTTCTGAACCTGCAGGGGCCGAACTTTAGCGTTGGTGGTGCCTGTGCCAGCGGGAACCTGGCCTTGCTCAGCGCGCTGGACTTGCTGCGGGCAGGCCGTGCAGATGCGCTTGTAGTTTCTGGTGGGGCAAACCCAATTGATGCCGTCACTCGGCAAGGATGGGCCATGATTGGTGCTCTTGCCATCAAGTCTTTCAATGATGCGCCAGCCGAGGCCAGCCGTCCATTTGACGCGCGGCGCGAAGGCTTTGTCCCCAGTGAAGCTGCGGCGGCTGTGGTGCTAGAGACGCGGGCAAGTGCCGAGGCACGCGGCGCACCTATCTATGCGCAGCTTTTGGGTGCGGCCTCCACATGCAATGTCTCACGTCTTCCCCATCCGGATCACGATTCCCAAGTCCGCGTCATGCAGGAAGCACTCATCGATGCGAATGTGCAGACGGAGCAGATCAACTATGTCAACGCCCACGCCACCTCCACTCCCATGGGAGACGCTGCCGAAGTTGCTGCCCTCAAGACTGTCCTTGGTAACCACGCCTATCGCGTTCCCATCAATGCGACCAAATCTCTCGTTGGTCACTGCCTTACCTCCGCGGCCATTGTCGAGCTAGTGGCCACCGTCATTCAGATGCAGCATGGCTTTGTTCACCCAACTATAAACCTGACCGACCCTGATCCTGAGTTAGACTTGGATTTTGTGCCGCATGAAGCACGGGCACACCAGATTGAGGTCGCTCTGTCGAATGCATTTGGGTTTGGTGGGTTAAATGCGTCTGTGGTGGTGGGGAGAGAGAACTGAACGTTTTCTTTGTCTGCTTGTTCATACCTGCTCCATCCTGTTGCATCGCCACTGAGCAGGTTCAGAGCAGATTCCGAGTGCCGCTCGGATCGCTCGGTCTCAACTTATGCTATACTGTTAGATATACTGAACAGCGCCATAAAATAACACTTTTTAGTCGAGAAAGAATGTTATAATGTGCTGCTGCGGAGTATAACTAGTACAGTTTGGCGTAAATACTTACGGTATAAATGGTTGCCATCTCTCGGACAACATGTGCCAAAAATCTGTGTCACCATTTACACCGAGATTTACTAGCGGCGCGACGAACTTTCGAACAGTCTGATTTTGATTCCGTGTGAACGTCTGCTTGGTCTGTCGAGCAGTGTTGCTATATAACATTAAGTATAGCACGTTTATTTGTGGTTCTTTTACAGCGATGATACGCTGCGTGATTGAAGTAGAAAGCGCTTGCGTAGTTGCAGCAGGAATAGGTACAACAACGAAAACAGGAGTAAATAAAATGTCTATTGCATACACCCACATCCTCGTTATAACCATTCACATTCCTCAGATTAGCCAGAACGATATGAATTCATACCCTCTGGAAAAGTTGCTAAAACCGGATCTACTCCATAGTGAAACTGGTATTAAGAAAGTAATTCACTATGGTAATATACTTTTTTGTTTGTTCAATGCAGATAGCAACTTCACGAACAAGGTAACGCCCGAGCAAAAAACTGAAGCCCTAAATCCGTTAATACTTGATTTGTTTCAGAATCCTAATATACAGGTCGAATTCAATTGGATGATGCACGAAAAAAACAATCTTGATGTTCAAATTAATCCGCTTGTTGCGACAGGTATAGGTTCATCTGGCGGGTCTAGTCTCGGAAGTCGAGGTGGTGACTAACGCTCTTGTCGTATCTATCCTACTTGCAAATTACGCAGTTCGTTTAGGTAATTCAGTTTCGTATTTGTCCATTGATGTCTAGAGCCAAATACATTGAGGTAAATGCGATATGCTTGCTCCTGATGAGCAATAGCTGATTCAACATGGCCTTGGTGGTGATAAACTGAGGCCATGTTACTGTAGTTATTTGCTGTTGTGATATGTTCTTCACCTAGGACATGACAACATAGAGCAAGTACCCTCTTGAGAACTGTGGCTGCTTGCTCAAGATTACCCATATCGCGTAGAATCAGCCCATTCAGACTAAGACTCAGTAGATCCAAATTTCAGGTTTTGAGAGAGAATTCTGGCTAAACAGTTGACATAAATACAAATTTGCCGGTCGATATCTAGTTTTTGCGTTAGATTTGGGCGATTTTCAGATATGAAATAGGTTGTTTTCTGTAACCGAAATCTGAATAAATGACTCCAAAATCCCTGCAATCTCGACTGAAAATCGCCAAAAACGCCAAATTTGGATCTACTGAGACTAGCAATTGTATCAGGATGCTCATCACCATAGATCTCGTGCCGAATGCGCAGGGCTTGATCTGAGAACAACTTCGCCTTTTCTAATCTCCCCATCTCATGAAGAATAAACCCAATATTATGATGATTGACAGCAACATGAGGATGATCCAGGCCCCAAATTTTTTTGTTGATCGCCGCAGCACATTCTAAATGAATCAATGCACCGTTTCGATCCTTCATGAGATAAAGACAATTGCCCAATTCGTTGTGACATTCGGCTACCAGTTCATGTTCCTCACCAAGCGTATGCCGATAAGTCTTTAGGGCCCTTTGCAAATACTCATGAGCCTCGTCCAGGATACCCACATTCCGAAAATATCGACCCAAATTCTCCAGGCTTTCCGCTGTTAGTTCGTGCTCTTCCCCCAGCAGTTGTAATCGAATCTCCAACGCAGTCTCAAAATAGGGTTTCGTATCGGCATATTTTCCTAGTGCACGATAAATGCGTCCTACAAGGATCAAACTTTCGGCTATATCCAGATGATTTTTACCAAATAGTGTCTTGCGTATGTTCAATGCTTTTTTGGTGTAGGGCAACGCACCCTCAAAATCCCCAATCTGCCACAAATGCTTTCCTAGCTCGTGACAAAGCCGAGCGCTCTCCTCATCCTCCCGCACCTGAGCAATATCAGCCACGGAGCGTAGATGAAGTTGCCATGCCAACAGCGGCATAGGGCGCACAAAACGGGCCACCAGTCGATGCATACGCAAGGTATCGTTCTCTTCCCGTTCAATGATGCCCAACTCGATCAAGCGGGCAAATGCACCATCAGCCTTGTGGGCATCGTTTGGCTCATCCAAATTCAGCCCGAGGGTTTTGATTAACAGTCGATACCAGATCGGTTCACCTGGCGCAAAGTGGGCGGCGTGAACCAGCAACTTGATGGCCTGGGCATCGGTCTCGTCCTCCGATTTCAGACGGTCATAGCTCAGGGCAAAGGTACGACCCACATGTTGGATGTGGCCAGTCGGTGAATAGCCCTCGCCCTGCATGGAGGGGTGGTGCAACAGTTGGGGATCACGCAACTGGGCGAAGTAGGCATTGGGCTCAACGCTGGGGTGACAATAGAGGTAGCTGCCCGCCAAATGCAGGGCCAACGGTAAGTCGCCCAGTTCTTCCGCAATGGCATCTAGAATTTCCTCATTAGCTTCTGGGCAGTGGCTGCGCAACAGGGCCAGACTTTCTGTTCGGCTCAGCACATCCAAGGCCACCATGGTCACGCCCAATGTCGGCTCCCAATCACCGCGTCGGCTGGTAATCAGGATGCGACAGCCGCCGCTGGTGGGTCGCCATTGGGTCAATAGCTCTAGCGCTTCGCAGTTGTCAAAGACCAGCAGGCGTGGAATTGGCTCCTGCCACGCTTTCTGGACCAGACGCACCTGATCCGTTAGTGAGCGCTGGCCAAAATCGGGATGCAAGTCCAGCGCCCCAGCACCGCCACACCCAGCGATCTCCGCCGGCACCGACTCGGCACTATCAAAACTTAGCCAAAAAACACCGCCAGGAAAGAATTGGCCATAGCGATGGACAAACTCACACGCCAACTGTGTTTTTCCCACGCCGCCCAAACCTGTCGTGGCGGCCGTATCTACCTGGCTAACAGCTGCTGCATCGTCCGTGCTCAGGGTTTGTGCTAGGAGACGCAAATCGTTTGTGCGCCCCACAAAGAGGGGATTGCGGCTCAAGGGCATGATCGAGCCAACAGGCAGGAGAGCCGGTGTGGGAATCGGGTCGATGGGGAGATGTAATTCATGGTTGGGCAGCTCAGAAATTGTACGATCTTGATCTGTCTTGGGAAAGAATTTGGCAATCAAATTGTCGCGGTAGGGATAGCCCGCGCTCTCTAAAAACGTCGTAAGCCACGCCTTGTCCAGATTGCCCTGTTCCACGAGCACTCGGGCCAGCGCGGCTACCTCACGTTGCTGCTTAGGGATATGACCGTCGCCAAAGGCCCAATATTCAATCGCGCTACCGCCGCTCTTGCGACCAATAGCATAGCCGAGTTCATCGCGGACCACGCCTTTGGGTTTGGAAGTACGGTCGGCAATGGCGGTGATGCCTTCTTGCAATAGCTCGGCAAACCGTCTTGTGGAGCGTGTCATAAAAACCTCTTCTCGGCTACATATTCCCAAAAATGGCGTCCGCGACCAAGCTCTTTTGCTTCAGCAACCACTTCGGGCGCAAGCGTGCTAGCTATATCGGCAATGCGTTTTCCCACAGCGTCTGCAAACCAGCATGAATTGGCGAGGTGTGGATTGTTTGATACTAACGCGTAGATTTCGATCGCCAAAGCGGACTGGCCTTCCGCTATATGTAACAGAGCAAAACCCGCCAGCGTATAGATCAGAGGGAAAGTAAGCGAATACTCTACGCTGATGTCTAATGCGTTCGACAAATATTGTTGTGACAGAGAGGGGTTGTCCATGCCCCACGCTGCAAATCCAGCTAGAGCGAATGCATGCCCTCGTAGGAGATGATAGCCATGATCCTGCCAAAGTGCGATGCATTTTTCAAGCGTCATTTGAGCTTCACAATACTTCTTCTGTACCAAAGCGACCATAGCAAGCGACACAAGTGCATGTCCAATTCCGGATTGGTCGTTGGACCTTTGTGCCATATCCAAACATGACTTTGCATAAGCAGTCGCTTGTTTATAGTCGCCCAGGTGTAAGACTACTTGGCTTAAAATCGATCGTGAAACTGTTTCACCCCGGTAGCCACCCAGATCTCGCCATAATTCTATATTCTTTTCAAGTGCAGACTGGCTATCATGAAATTTACCTGCCCCCAGAAATATTAAACCCAAGTTATTAATCGCATGCCCAATTTCGTTACGATTCTTTGTTTGGCGAAGAATCTGCACACTTTCTTGTACGAGTTGTTCTGCCTCCCTGTAATGGCCAAGGTGAAGTGTAAGTCGCGCCAAAGCGCCTAGCGTAGTTGCAATACCATTTGGGTCTCCAAGC